>DATJBL010000026.1:0-4140 GCA_035515355.1 Methylocella sp. | reverse complement strand
TCCGTGTAGCGCTGATACCAGCGGATGCGCTTTTCCATCAACGGCGCGTAGTGCTGAACCCAGCGGAAAAGTGTCGTATGATCGACCTTAACACCGCGCTCGCTCATCATCTCTTCGAGATCGCGGTAGCTGATCCCGTATTTGCAATACCAGCGGACACAGACCAGGATGATGTCGGTTGGGAAACGGCGGCCTTTGAAATCAGACATGGGCACCTTCTCGGCAAAGGGACGCCAGATTCACCGCCTGCCGCCAATGAATGCAACAGAGCCAGGCTAAAAGCTGTCGCCGCGGATATCTCGAAAAAATTGGGTCGCCGATAGCAACGTTGAACTCCAAAGCCGCTGAAGAAATGAAGCTACCAAAGGCCGAAGTTTCAAAGTCGAATTGTCGGAATTCGCCCGGCGATACCGATCAATAAGTCTAACCTGAAAAAGGTCATCGACGGCAAACGAAAAGCAGGCCGGCGACCGATTGAAGGTCTCGTGAGGCTTTTCAATCGGGACCGCCTGCGTGGACGTCGCGGCAACAAAATCTGTTAGTATATTTGTATAAATTTTTCAAAATTTAAACTTATGTTGAATGATCAATTAGTTGAATAAACAATTCGATGCCCTGGACAACCCTTGTTCGCCAGGGGATTGTGTCTCCTGGCAATGCCCGCTGGGACCACAAGCACCCCGGCCGGGAGGGGTGAGGGTCGCGCCTTGGCCTTGGCACCCCGTGCGGAGCCGGCACCTGGCGCCCCTTGCCGTGCGACGCCATAAGCCTTACCAATCTTTGCTGTTCGGGTGCCTGGCGTCCGGTCTGTCTGTTTTTTGGACAAGATCTTGCGTCACGACAGGCGGGGCAGACGCCGCAAGAGCGGCTTTGCAGCATTTGCAATGGGCTGGCGCACCCGGGAAACGAAAAGGCTTATGAGTTTCAAGGATATGCTCTAAACGGGGCAATTCGCCTATGTTCGTGGACGAAGTCCCACAAACGGGAAAGATTTTCTTGCCGAGTCTCGTACGGTATCTGCGTTTTCTTTTTCTCCTTTTGGCGTTGGTGGCCGGCCTTTCTCCCGCCAAGGCCATTGAGTCGGTGCGCGTGCCGCTTGAGTCGCAGGCGATCGACCTCACCAAAGCCTTCGAAACCTATCATTCCGACAACGATCGTCTTCTCGTCTCGACCGCGCCCGGCTCCGACGGCATCGTCCGGCGCATCGAAGTGCGCGCGCGCGACGAAGGAACGCGTCCAGACTGGATTGTTTTCGCTCTGACCAATGACACCAGTGAGCAGATCGAAAGACTGCTGGTCGCACCGCATTTCCGGCTGGTTGGCTCCGGCGTGATCTGGCCTGATCTTGGCGCCTCGCGCATTTCCGCCATCACTGCGAGCCAGGGCTTTCCGATCGAACGCGACGAAAGCCCCGATGCCGATGTCTTCCGCCTCACCCTCGATCCCGGCACGACGGTCACCTATGTCGCGGAATTGCGCACCCCGAATTTGCCGCAGCTCTATCTGTGGGATCCGGACGCCTACAAGGACAAGATGACGAGCCTTTCCCTCTACAAAGGCATCGTCATCGGTGTTGCCGGACTGCTCGCGCTTTTCCTCACGATTGTCTTCGTCGTCAAAGGCGCGGTGATTTTTCCCGCCGCCGCCGCACTCGCCTGGACAGTGCTTGCTTATGTCTGCATCGACTTTGGCTTTTGGGGCAGGATTTTTGGCACGGAAGGCCAATCCGACCGGGTCTGGCGCGCCTGTATCGAAACCACCCTTTCGGCAACGCTGCTGGTCTTTCTTTTTGCCTATCTCAAGCTCAACCGCTGGCATGTGCGGGCGTCGCATGTGGCGGTGGCCTGGCTGATCTTTCTTGCCGCGCTCGCCGGGCTTGCCCTTTATGACGCGCCAGTTGCGGCGGGCGTTGCGCGGATCTCGCTTGCGACGATCGCGAGCGCCGGCTTCATCCTGGTGCTCTATCTCGCCACGCATGGCTATGATCGCGCCATCATGCTGATTCCAGCTTGGTTCTTGCTGCTGGTCTGGGTCATTGGCGCGGCCTTCACGGTCACCGGCACATTGACCAATGATATTGTCTCTCCGGCATTGATCGGCGGCCTCGTACTCATCGTCATGCTCATCGGTTTCACGATCATGCAAAACGCCTTCGCGGGCAGCGCGCCTGGGGGCGGCGTGGCCGACGCCGAACGCAAGGCGCTCGCCCTGACTGGCAGCGGCGATACGATTTTCGATTGGGATGTGATGGCCGACCTCGTGCATGTCAGTCCCGAGATCGAGGCGCAATTGGGCCTTGCCCACGGCGCGCTCGAAGGTCCGGCCGCGGCCTGGCTCGATGTCGTGCATCCAAGCGAGCGCGACCGCTTCCGTGCCTGTCTTGACACCATGCTCGAGCAAAGACGCGGGCGGATCAATCAAGAATTCCGCCTGCGCGGCACCGGCGCGGATTACTATTGGTTCCGCCTGAAGGCGCGGCCGGTCGTGAGTGCGGACGGCGATGTGGTCCGCATCGTCGGAACGCTCGGCGACATTACCGAGACAAAGATCGCCGAGGAACGGCTACTCCACGACGCCGTGCACGACAATCTGACCGGCTTGCCGAATCGCGAACTTTTCTTCGATCGTGTTGATGCAGCCCTGACACTTGCCCAAACCGACAGCAAAATACGCCCTGCGATCCTCAGCATCGACATCGACAGGTTCAAGCAAATCAACGAGACCTCGGGCCTCTCCTCCGCCGATGCCATTCTGCTCACCGTTGCCCGGCGGCTCTCCCGCATTCTGAAACCGCAGGATACGCTTGCCCGGCTGTCCGGCGATGAATTCGCCGTGCTCATCGTTTCGGAATTCGAGACGAGCCAAATCAGCGCTTTCGCCAATCTCGCGCGGCGCGTCGTCTCAACGCCGGTGATGTTCAGCGATCGGGAAATCCCGCTCACCGCCTCGATCGGCCTTGCCCTCTACGACCCGCAATTGCACGCGACCCGCGAGGACATGCTGAAAGATGCCGAAATCGCGATGCGGCACGGCAAGCGCATGGGCGGCAACCGCATTGAGGTTTTTCGGCCGACGATGCGCATCTATCGATCGGACCGGCTTGGCCTCGACGCGGATCTGCGGCGGGCGCTCGACCGCGGCGAAATCAAGGTCCTCTTTCAGCCCATCGTCCGGCTTGAGGACCGCACCGTCGCGGGGTTCGAAGCGCTTCTGCGATGGGATCATCCACGCCATGGACGGCTCAGCCCCGGCGAATTCATCCCGATTGCCGAAGAAAACGGCACAATTATCGATCTTGGTCTTTTCGCGCTGGAGCGCACGGCGCGCGAACTCGCCGCCTGGCAGCGCGCCCTCGATGTCGAACCGCCGCTTTTCGCGAGCGTCAATGTCTCCTCGCGCCAATTGCTCCGTCATGATCTCCTGCATGACGTGAAAGCGGTGCTCGCCCACACCCAAGTGCTCCCCGGCACTTTGAAGCTCGAACTGACCGAAAGCCTCGTGATGGAGAACCCGGAATATGCCGCGCAAATGCTGATGCGCATCCGCGAGCTCGGCGCCGGCCTTTCACTCGATGATTTCGGCACCGGCTATTCGTCGCTTGCCTATTTGCAAAGATTCCCGTTCGACACGATCAAGATCGACCAGTCTTTCGTGCATCAGAACGGCAATGGCGCGCGTCCGGTGATCCTGCGCTCGATCGTCACGCTTGCCCATGATCTTGGCATGGAGGTCGTCGCGGAAGGCGCGGAGACGGAATCCGACGCGATCGAGCTTTATCAGCTCGGCTGCGAATATGCGCAGGGCTATGCCTTCGGCCATCCGATCAGCGCGATTGAAGCCCGCAAGCTCGTCGGCGCGGCAACTGCGGCGGCGTAGTGATCAACAACATCTGTGCATCCAATCACGGCTCGAACTGAGGCTGTGGGAAAGCCATTGTTAACGAAAAGCTAACCGTGGCTTTTCTGTTACAGCCAAATGACGATCCATGTGTTTTGTTGTTGGGGAGGGTACGACTATCGCTTAGCGGGGGATAAAATGACGTCGCAGATTCCGCGCGGGGCGCTGGCTTTAGCAGCTGCCTCAACAATTCTTGCTGGCTGCGCCAGCGGTCAATTAGACTATAATGCACTTGATTTAGCA
>DATJBL010000025.1:0-3781 GCA_035515355.1 Methylocella sp. | reverse complement strand
GCGCGTCAACGAACTTGGCCGCGCGGCGATTATGGCGAGCGACCTAGTTTTAATCCCAGTCCAGCCCTCGCCCTATGACGTCTGGGCCGCCGCCGAGACCGTCCATCTGGTGCGCGAGGCGCGGCTCTATAAGGAAAGCTTGCGCGCGGCGTTCGTCATCAACCGAATGATCTCGAATACGGCCATTGGCCGGGATGTGCTCACGGCGCTTGAACAATTCCCGGAGACCCCAGTGCTCGGGACCGCGCTAATCCAAAGAGTTGTCTATGCGGAAAGCGCGACGAGCGGCCTCTCGGTGATTGAAGCCGCGCCTCGCAGCGATGCCGCGAAGGAACTGCGGCGGCTCGCGGAGTCGGTATTTCCCGATCCCAACAGGAATGCAGCATGAGCAAGAAGACGATCTCCTTCCAAAATCCGCCCAACAGCGCCAATTCGCCGGCTGCTCCCGGACTCGCAATCGTTCACTCGCGGGCGGATTTAGCAGTTGATCAATGGATTAATCAGCCCGAAGAAATCGTCGAAACCTCATTGGCGTCTTCGATCAAGTCCGATGAGGCGCGAAGGGTCATCGGCTCGGTGACGATCAACGTCTCGGCCGAACCGGATGCCTTTGAGGTGATCAAGATCGGATTTCTCGTGCCATATTTGGCGTTTACGTTATGGACGCTGGGCGTCATGCAACGAAGCCTGCGATTATTCGATCGTTGAACCGGCCACTGCGGATTCGCCGCCGCTTCGAGAGCGGTCAGGTGCGCCAGGGGTGCGCCGGCAGGTCGCTGACCCCAACGACGCTGACGCCCGCCTGCGCGACGGCGTGATCGTTTTCCACCGTGCTGCCGCTCACGCCGATGGCTCCAATCAGAATGCCTTCCTTGTCGACAATTGGGAGGCCGCCAGGAAAAGTGATCAGGCCGTCATTGGAATGCTCGATCCCAAACAGGGAGCCCCCCCGGTTGTGACAGCTTGCCGATCTGGCCTGTAGGCATCCCGAAAAAGACCGCGGTCTTTGCTTTCTTGATGGCGATGTCGATGCTGCCGACCCATGCAGCGTCCATGCGAGAGAACGCCTTAAGGTTCGCGCCCGAGTCGACGATTGCGATGCACATTTCGGTCCCTAGTTCGACGGCGCGCTTGCGTGCGGCTTGGATCGCGGCTTCGGCGGCTTCGATCGTGACATGCATGATTGCCTCGTAAAAATGCCCCCCGCCATTGGCGAAGTAACTATCAGATAGTTCGACTCCGAGCTTTCGCCAAATATTTCCGCTCAAAATCCTGAAGTTGGTTTCACACTCGCCTATGCGCCAATCCACGCCCTCCGGCATGGTTCAGTCGAAACGGTGAGTACGGATGGCGAAATCACCATCCCGAAACTCGATGAAATGACGTACGAGCACGTCGATGCTGCAGGCGCTTCATTCTCGGCCTTCGTTGCCAACCAAGCTGCGGATGGTAAACCGGCCAACCATTCTTTCATACTGCGTGGCTATCTCCGCACTTGGCAAGGTAAGATAGCCGAAGAGTTCGAGCGCATCGGTCTTTGTGAGATGGTCGCCGGCAATCGGCGAAATTAGGCTTAAACAGGAAACCCCGAGAACCTTGGAAAGGTTGACGGAGCCGTTGCCAATGCGACAAAGTCGCGTCGGTCGCCGCACACAGCTTGGGCGAAATCATCGCGAAATTCACACAAGATTATATCCGTAGGTCCCGGCGAAATCATCGGAATCCGCTCCCTTGCGAAAAAGCCCGGCCAGGAGGAGAAGATGGGGGGACGCACGGAAGTCACTGACACAGGCCGCGCGAGCATGGGCACAACATCATCGTTGAGACCGCGGCCGCCTGCGCAACCTCAATCAGCTCCGCCGCCCGCGCTGGCTCCGCGGCCCCCCATGCACTAAAATAACGCTTTGACCGGTCGATGGGGGCCGATCAAGGCGACGGTACTTCCATGATTGAGTTAAGCTGCCCGCAAAAAGAAGCTCGCCGCATTTATGGTGTTGCGATTTTCCTATTGGCGTCTTTGGCGAGCGCCGCGGAAGCCCGCGTCCGCTCCCCTGTGACGCCAATCGAACACGTGATTGTCATCATTGGTGAAAACCGCACTTTCGACCACCTCTTCGCCACGTACGCGCCGCCGGCGGGCCAAAGCGTTTGGAACCTTCTTTCGAGGGAAATCATCACCGCCGACGGCAAGCCGGGCCAAAAGTTCGATCTGGCGCGTCAGTTCAAGGGGACTTTAAAAGCGCCTTCGAAATTCCTGCTGACGCCGACCTCGAAAACTCCTTATGAATTTCTGCCCGCGCCTATGACTGGCGAGGCGCCTAGCGCGACAAGCGACGCCAAGCCGCCGCCCTTCGAGACCCTAGCCGCCGCGACCGCGGCTGAGGGAACATCATTGCCCGCAGGCGATCTGCCGCTGCTTACCAGAGGCGCCACCGGAGAGCCAAAACGGGCTGTCGACTCACGCATTCTCAACGTCGACCACCTCCGAAGCGGGCCGTTTCCCCTGACTCCGGGCCTCTCCTATGACGATTATGCTGCCAGCCCAACGCACCGCTTCTACCAGATGTGGCAAGAACTCGACTGCAACGTCGACCAAGCGACGCCCGAGAATCCAAGCGGCTGTCTCGCTGATCTATTCCCATGGGTGGAGGTGAGCGTCGGGGCGGGCAAAAATGGTGAAACGCAGCCGCCCGGTTTCAACGACAAGACGACCGGCGAAGGCGGCACGGCGATGGGGTTCTATAATGTCCAGACTGGCGACATGCCCTATTTTGCGGAGCTCGCCCGAGAATACGCGATCAGCGACAATTACCATCAGCCCGTAATGGGGGGCACCGGCGCTAACAGCATTATGCTAGGCGCTGGGGATATGTATTATTTCACGGACGGGCATGGCGGCGCTGGCGCTCCGCCAAGCAATAATATCGAAAATCCTGACCCCCAAAAGGGGACCGACAATTGGTATACGCAAGACGGATATCAAGGAGGTTCCTACAGCAATTGCTCGGATTTAAACCAGCCCGGGGTCGCTGCGATCGTGTCCTATCTCGCCTCCCTGCCCCGTAAGATCAAGCCAAATTGCGAGACTGGCCACTTTTATCTCTTGAACAACTACGACCCCGGCTACAACGGTAACGGCACTCTGAGGACCGGCAGCGCATTTGTCATTCCGCCCTCGCCAGAACGAACGATCGCGGATGTTATGCTCAAGAGGGGGATTTCTTGGAAATATTATGGAGAAGGCTGGAACAGCTTCGTCGCGAATCCTAACGCGAGCATTTATTGTAACATATGCAATCCGTTCCTTTACGAGACCGCGATCATGACCGATCCGGCCGCCCGCACGGCGCACCTCAAGGACCTGGCGGATTTCTACAGCGACCTCGCCCAAGGCAAACTACCCGCGGTTTCCTACGTCAAACCGGGCGAATTCCTGGACGGTCATCCAGCCTCCTCGAAGTTCGACCTGTTCGAGGCGTTTACTAAGAAGATCGTCGACGCGGTGAAATCCAAAGCAGGAGTTTGGGCCCACACCGTGATCTTCATCACGGTCGACGAGGGTGGCGGCTACTACGATTCGGGCTATATCGAGCCACTCGATTTCTTTGGAGATGGCACCCGCATTCCACTAATCGCCGTGTCGCCTTATTCACTCGGCGGCCGTGTAGTCCATGATTACGCCGATCACGCTTCCATCCTGAAATTTATCGAGCGGAACTGGCGCCTGCCGACGATAACGCGGAGAAGCCGCGATAATCTCCCTAATCCCGTTGCGTCGGCA
>DATJBL010000024.1:0-43031 GCA_035515355.1 Methylocella sp. | reverse complement strand
CGGCCTTGAGATAGGCGGCGCAAAGCCCCGCAACCGTCAAACCACCATGCCGGCTCCTTGAAGGATCGCCACCGCTCCGCGCTTCGTCGAGCAGCCGGCGGCCTTCATGCCGGGCTTGATCTGGCGTAATCGCGCGCACCTTGGCAAAGGCAAAGCGCCGGGTCTGGCGCTCCGGCGTCCGATATTGAATCAGATAAGAGGCCGAACCGGATGGCTTCACCCGAATGCCGAAGCCGGCGAGTTCGCTGTCCCAAAAAAAGAGATCCTTCGCCGGGTCCGGCTGTAGCGTATCAACGAACCGCTTAGTCAGTTTTGGCATGGGGAAGCATTTTTTTGGCTTCCCTATGGAAAGCAGAGCAGGAAACCGACGGAAACGATATAAAACGGAATAAGCCGAAATCATCGCATTTTCAAGCTGGTACAGAAATCATATGAAACATTGCGAAACTGGAAAAATCCTTTATTTTGAAATGTACCGTCGCGCTCACCGCAATTCCTGAGACGACGGTATCGATTTCGGCGACCTGCGCGACGATTTGACCGAGCGCCTTGCCAGTCGCGCCGACAAGATCGACCCCTTGGGTGACCTGGGAGGTGGATGCCGAAATGAGACTTTTGATCTCCTTCGCGGCCTCGGCGGAGCGCTGCGCCAGCGCCCGCACCTCGGACGCAACCACGGCAAAGCCGCGCCCCGCATCGCCAGCACGGGCTGCCTCGACGCCCGCGTTCAATGCGAGAAGATTGGTTTGGAACGCGATCTCATCAATGACGCCAATGATCTGGCTGATCTGGCGCGACGATGTTTCGATACCGCCCATCGCGCCGATCGCCTGACGGACCACCTCGCCGCTTTCATCCGCTTTCGCTTTTGCTTCCGAGACAACTTCCCGGGCATGAATAGCGCCTTGCGCGGTGTTCTTTACAGTCGTGGTGATCTCATCGAGTGTCGCGGCGGTCTCTTCGAGACTTGCGGCCTGCTGCTCCGTCCGGCGTGAAAGGTCGTCCGCAGCCGAGGAAATTTCTCCGCTTCCCACGTGGATCGCGTCGATATTGGCGCGGAGACCTTGCATCGTCTGCTGCAGCTTTTCGAGCGCACTGTTGAAATCGCTCCGCAGCTTTTCTGTTTTCGGCGCGAACACAATGCCGATGCGGTAGACAAGATCGCCGTCTGCGAGCTTTGCGAGACCCGCCGCAAGATTGTCGATTGCAATCTGATCCTGGCGCGCCGCCTCCGCCTCGCGCGCCACGCGCTCCGCATCCTCTTGCTGCCAGCGCTTGATGTCCTCTTCCTCCTGGGCCTGCTTTTGCAATTTTTTGAGGGACTGCTCTTTGAAAAATTGGACAGCCTCCGCCATTCGGCCAAGTTCGTCGTTCCGGCCGACTCCCGGCACGGTGACTATTACGTCACCGTCCACCAATTTCTTCATGACCCCCGTTATCTCTGTCATTGGCAAAGCGATGCTGCGCGTCAGCCAAACGCCGACAACAACTGCTAGAACCAGTGTGGTGAGGCCGCCACCCATCGACGCGAGATGGGCAAGGCCGATCAAATGGCCTTGTGTTTCCTGGCTGACGGCATGATCCGCCGCCCTCAAAAGAAAGAAAAGCGTGGCGTTCATGACGGCCACCGCAACGAGGATGCAAGCAAAGCCAGCGGCAAGCTTGCGGCTTATACTAACGTTTGACAGCGTCATGGCTCCCCACGGAGAAATGGCTTGTGCGTGCCTGTCAAAGGAATGACCAGCACATCACTGAGAATCCCTAGAAAGAGCGTGGTCCTTAAATGGCCGGAGAGAGATGGCTTCCCTCTCCAGAAACTCTGCAAGCGACCTCGCTCTCTTTCGGGGACTGTTTTAAACAATAGGATTGAATAAAGTCTCAACAGGCAAAGGTGTTACGATTCAAAATGAAGCTTACAACCTTGATAATTCGTTGCTATATTCTAAATGTTGCAAGATTTAACTTAACAACATAAGTAACGTTGCTTGAAGAGCGATCTTTCTTCCGAAGAGCGGCTCCCGGCCCCGGAAGGGGCGCGGAGCGCAAAACAGGACCCACCGAGTTCTTGAGCCAAATGTCGAGCAGGGCATCTGCATGATCTCTTCGAGGCACCTCCAAGGATCGTGCCTCGAGCAAGAGCGATGGAATGATTTGGTGCAATGCCTGGATCGCGGAGCCTTTAAAGGCTCGTCTTTAAAACACAGGCGCACCGCGCGCGTTGAGCGTCTGGGCCAGGATCTCCAACGCCTTGGCGCGCTTGCGGAAAAATGTATGGGGCGCCCATTGCTTCTCTGCACAAAGCTTTTTGATCGAGCGATGGCGGGCCGAGCGCAGCGCCCAGAGCGACGTGACGAGCGCCATCCCGGAGTCAATGCCGCGCAATTCGCGCAGCCACTCGAACGCCGCATCCATCCGCCGGATTTCGAGGGCGGTCGGGCGAATCACGGTTCGATTCGACACCGCCTGGCGGGCCCGCCGCTCGCCTTCCTCGAGTTCCGCCTGAGCGAGCAGATCAGCCCATTCGGTGACGGTGCGCGGCCAGTGCCCGCCGGGTTCGCGAGGGCCACGCGTATGCGGCAGCCTGTCAAGGGTGGCAAAGGCCTGCACGAGTCTCTTGCCGACGAGTTCCGCATCCCAGTGAAGCGGCAAGGCCTCCCCAGTTGCACCGAAGGAGACAGGATCTGGCGGGGCGTTTATGGCATTCTCGCTCATGCTCAAACCCCATCGTCGAGGATATTGTCGAGAAGGTTCGGTTCCCCCGCAACTTCAAGGAGCAGCAGCTTGATCATCGCCTCGCGCGTGAGACTGCGTTTGGCTGCGGCGTCATCGAAATGCCTAGCGGCGTCGGGCGGGAGGCGCAGCGACATGGCGGCTGCGGCAGCCCGAAAGGCGAGGCCGAATCTTTGCGCCTGCCGATGAACATTGTTGGGGGTCGAAGCGATAATTGGATCTTCGGCGATGCGCTTCGCATCCCAGCCAAGGCCGAGGAGAAAGCCGAGGCGGGCGATTCGTTCGCCTGTCCAGCGGGATTTGTGGATCTCCATAGCAACCGTCATGGCAACACCTCCTTACGCGCCTAGGGCCGACCGAATCGGCCTGTTAAGGTTCCGGTATAAGGTAGTATTACCTGTCAGTCAAGGTATTTTTACCTGATGCATTCTGAGGCGTGTTCGGTTACTCTACCGGTATGGAACTTGAAGACGTTCTCTCCAGGATTGAAAGCCGTCTGAAGGCTGTCGGCCTTTCGGCGCATGCCGCCTCGCTGGCCGCGCGGCGGCCGGATGCCATTCGTAATCTGAAGCGCGCCGTCAAAAACAACGACCGGCGTGGGATTACGACTGAAACCTTGGTCGCCCTCGCCCCCGTCCTGAAGACCACCGCGGCCTGGCTGCTTGAGGGCGTCGGATCGCCGACGCCCGGGAACGTCGTTCGGGTGGTTGGGCGCATCGGGGCTGGCGCCGAAATCCTTCCGGAATTCGAACAAATCCCCCCTGAAGGTTTGTATGAAATCGAGGTTCCATTTCCGGTTCCGGCGGATGCCATCGCCTTCCAGGTCGAAGGCGACAGCATGTGGCCCCGCTACGATCCCGGTGACGTGATCATCTGCTGGCGGCAAGGCAATAATGTCGATGAGGTGATCGGCTGGGAAGCGGCCGTCAGGACCTTGGATGGCAGGCGCTATCTGAAGCGCATTCAGCGGGGAAGCGAGAGCGGAACCTTTGACCTTGAGAGTCATAACGCCGCCCCCATTCGGGGGGTGCGAATCGAATGGGCCGCCGAAATCAAAGGAGTGGTCAGATCCGGTCAATGGCACCGGAAATGAGCTGCCGGTGTAAGGTATGATTACCTTTATATAGGTATAATTACCTGTTATAGGTTGCGGGTCTTTTCCTGGAGCCCGCCCATGCCGAATGCCACGCCCGCTCAACTCAATGCCGAGGCTGCACTCCACGCCCAGGCGAAACGCACAGCCATCTCTCTCGTCAAACTGCGGGCCCGCGCCTATGCGAGGCGCCCGCTCACCTTGGAGAACAGCCTGCCCGGCCTTACCACAGCGGAGCCGGAAACAATGATCGCGTTTGCCAAGCAACTCATCGAGGCGGAAAGAGGGAAGCCACGCCGGTGGTTTGGCTTTGGCGGGGAAGTTCCCCTTCTCAACGCCAAGGCCGTTCTTCTCCTCGCGCGGGCGCGCCGCCGCGCCGCACGAGCAAAGGCCGAACCAGCCAAGCCAAATTCGCAGGGTTTAGCGCCAACGCGAAAAGCGATTTCGTAACCGCCGCCCGACTGATTCCGAAAGGAAACAGTGAGTGAGCGGGGAAAGCGGGGGCTATCACGCAAAAGGACGGCAACGCCACCATGGCTGCTCAGCCGAAGCCGTCATGGTGGCGGCATTTTGTCTTGTCGAATCCTTCTGGCTAAATCGTCTTAGCTCGATTGCCGCCGCAGGAAGGCCGGGATCTCGAGCTGATCTTCTTCCAGCGCTCGGGTTTGATAAGCGCCCCGGCCGTGCGCATCGACCGGCGGTTGCGGAATTCTCTGCGGCGCCTGCGGATGCTGCGCGCGTTTGGCATATTCGGCATGGACGGGATTGGGCTGTGGCTGACGGTAGACCTGCCCTTGCGGGGGCTGCGGGCGCGACGTCGGCGCTTGCCTCTCTCGGGCCGCCGACGCCGCTCCTTCCTGGCGGCTGACGCCGAAGGACGCAAGCCTTTCGAGCAAGGAACGGCGTTTTGATTCAGGATGCGGCTCGGCCAGTTCTCCCCGTTGGGCGCGGATTTGGTTTTGCGCCGGAAGCGGCAAATCGTCGATCTGCGGCATTCTCTGCGGCCGGACAACGGGAGAATCGGGCGCGGCAGGAACGAACGGCCCAGCCTCGAAATGATCGTTGGAACGCGGCTGCTGCGCTTGTTCAGCATAGTGCCGGGATTGCTGCGGCACTTCCTGAATATGAACCCGATTTTCGGCACCCCCACCCGGCGCCCCGAAATGCTGCCCGGCAGCCGACACGCGCTCGTCATAGCGGGGGTCATATTCCGTTGCTGCATAAGTCTCGTGCGGCGCGGCTTGATGGCGCGGCTGGGCGGTCTCAATGGGACGCGCCGCCGTCTGCGCCCTCAGGCGATTGGTGACCTCTGCAATCCGGGTCTCTGCCGCGGTCGGTTCATAATTGCTGATGGCTTGATCGATCCCGGTCGCCACGACGGAAACCCGGACAATGCCGTCGAGGCTTTCATCGAAGGTCGCACCAAGAATGATGTTGGCGTCTTCATCAACCTCTTGGCGGATCCGGCCCGCCGCCTCATCGACCTCGTAAAGGGTGAGATCATTGCCGCCGGTGATCGAGATGAGCAAGCCGCGCGCGCCCTTCATCGAGACTTCGTCGAGAAGCGGATTGGCAATCGCCGCCTCTGCGGCAAGGATCGCCCGCTTCTCGCCGGAGGCCTCGCCCGTGCCCATCATGGCCTTGCCCATTTCGCGCATAATGGCTCGGACATCGGCGAAATCGAGGTTGATCAAGCCTTCCTTGACCATGAGATCGGTGATGCAGGCAACGCCGGAATAGAGCACCTGATCGGCCATCGCGAAAGCATCGGCGAAAGTGGTCTTCTCATTGGCGATGCGGAACAGATTCTGATTGGGAATGATGATCAGCGTATCGACCGATTTCTGCAGTTCGGCGATCCCCGCTTCCGCCACACGCATACGCCTTGCGCCCTCAAATTGGAAAGGCTTGGTCACGACTCCAACGGTCAGAATGCCCATATCCCTTGCGGCGCGCGCGATGACGGGCGCAGCTCCCGTGCCGGTGCCACCGCCCATGCCGGCAGTGACGAACACCATATGCGCCCCGGACAGGTGATCCCGGATCTCCTCGATCGCTTCCTCGGCCGCGGCCCTGCCAACTTCCGGCTGCGATCCGGCCCCGAGGCCCTCGGTGACCTGAAGGCCCATCTGGATAATCCTCTCAGCCTTCGACGAGGTGAGCGCTTGCGCGTCCGTATTCGCGACGATGAACTCGACTCCGAGCAAGCCAGAGACAATCATATTGTTGACGGCATTGCCGCCGGCACCGCCAATGCCGGCAACCATGATGTGTGGTTTGAGTTCCCGGAGTTCGGGCGCTTTAAGATTGATCGTCATCGTCTGGCCTCTCGACGTTGGAGCGCCGTTCAAGGACGCTCAGGTTTTCGTTCATGTTGTTCGCGGCACTCTGCCTACTCGCCGCATTTACTCGCCGCACGCACGCCCTAAAAACTACTTTTGAGCCATTGCCCTACCCGCCCGAAATATCCCTGCGTGTGCGAGTCCGGAAGCACCACGCGCCGCGAGGGGCGGTAATGCTCGATCCCGCTCACTTGTGGATAGATCAAAAGTCCGACCGCCGCCGCAAACGCCGGACTCTTCGCGGACTCAGGCAATCCCTTGATGCCAAGCGGCCGGCCCACTCGGACCTGGCCGGAAACAATGCGCTTCACCGCCGCCTGCATGCCAGTCAGCTGGCAGGCGCCGCCCGTGAGAACAAGCCGACGGCCTGCATGGGCGGGGAAACCTGCTTGCTTGAGCCGGTCGCGGACGAGCTCGAGGATCTCCTCGACACGCGGCTTGATGATCGAGATAAGCTGCGCCTTCGGCAAATGGGTGGGACGCTCGGCATCCTCTCCTGCCCGGACCACCGCGATCGTCTCGCTTTCGTCGGTGACGGACGTAAGGCAAGCGCCATAGAGCGTCTTCAACCTTTCGGCGTCTGCGAGCGTCACACCAAGGCCGCGCGCAACATCCATCGTGACATGGTTACCGCCCACTGCGAAGCCGTCGACATGTGTCAGATGGCCGCCCGAGAAGACGCTGACCGAGGTCGTTCCTGCCCCCATGTCGATCAAGGCGGAGCCGAGTTCGGCTTCGTCATCAGCCAAGGCCGCAAGACCCGCTGCGTAGGGCGTCGCAACCATGGCATCGACTGCGAGATGGCAACGTTCAACCGTGAGCATCAAATTGCGCGCGGCAGCGGCATCGCAACTCAGCACATGCATATCAGCACCAAGTTCATCGCCAACCATCCCTCTTGGATCGCGGATGTGACGCGTTTCGCCGAGCGCAAAACCGATGGGAAGCGAGTGCAGAACCGCCCTGCCCTGCTGCTCGCCACGCATCGTGCACGCCTCGAGCACGCGATGAACATCGGCCTGGCTAATGGTCCGGCCAGCGATTGAGACCTTGGCGTCATAGAGCCGCGAGGCCAGCCGGCCTCCCGTCGCATTCACGATCACGCTTTCGATCTGCACGCCAGCCATCCGCTCGGCCGCATCGACGGCGAAACGGATCGCGGCTTCCGCTGCGTCCATATCGACGATGGCGCCGCCCTTGAGGCCCCGGGAGCGCTGATGCCCGATGCCAAGGATTCGGCAACGATGGGTGCGGCCGCGCAGCGTCTCGGAAGGATCGTTCGGATTAAGCCTCGCGACGAGACAGACGATTTTCGACGTCCCGATGTCGAGCACGGAAAGGACCGCACTTTTTTTGGCTGGCAAAGGCGGCAGGCGTGGCGGCAAGACCCTCGAATTCATATATGGCCGCCTTTCGCCTTGCTCTTGTGAGGGAGAGCCTCGGCGCGTTCTGCCGCGGCTTCCTCGGTCAGCCGCGCGACAAGGCGGCCCGGCTCGCGCAAGTCGAGCGAAATGACATCTTTGTCGAGAATATGCGCGGTGCGCTGAAGCTCGGCAAGCCGCGCGAGCGCCGCGTCGGGCTCCGTTTCGGGCAAGAGAATGTCGATCCCGTTGGTCGTCTTCAACGTCCAGCGGCGCTTGGCAACAAGCACCCCCGCCACGATCCGCTCTTTCAGATCTCCGGCCGCGTCAAGGAGCGCCAGATATTGCTGGAGCTTCTCATTGGCCCCGGCGCCGACGACAAGCGGCAAATGAATGAATCTCTGGTCGTGCATCGCGGCAACCGGCACGCCGTCGGCAGCAACGATGTGCACCTCACCGTCGCATTGCCAAAGCGCAAATGGCTGGCGTTCCTCGATTTCAATTAAAAGCCGGTCAGGATAGAGCTTGGTGACAGTCGCTTCCTTGACGAGGGGAAGCTGTTGAAGCCTTTCCCTGATTTTCGCAGCATCGAGGAATAGAAGCGAGTTGCGCGGCCCGATCCCGGCGGTGGCGAGGAGATCTTGCTCCTTGAGTTCGCGCTCGCCCGAGATCGTCACGGCCTTGATGGAGAAACCGAAGGCCTTGGCAAGAAGCTCGGAGGGTTGCCCATGGTCGGCGACAAAATCGGCGTAATGGCCACCCTTCACGATGCCATAGGCGGCGACAGCCCCCAGCAGCGACAAGGAAAAGCAAACTCCTGTGCCTGGCCCGGCGAGCCAGTTCAAGATCTTATGCCGCAAGCCCCGGCGCGGATGGCGTAGGGGCGGCACGAGGGTCGGGCGCGCGGATGCGACTTCAGGAATTGATAAAGCCCCACCATAGACCATCGCCGCCGGGGCGTATCCAAGCCCAGCTGGCCTCAACGATCGCAGGAGGCGTCCTCGACCATCCATCGAACAAGCTCACCGAATTTAAGGCCCGCAAAGGCCGCAAGTTCCGGCACAAGAGAGGTCTCGGTCATCCCGGGTTGGGTATTGACCTCCAGAATCACGAGTTCCCCGCTTCCGCCAGGTGTATCGTCGTACCGGAAGTCCGTCCGGCTCACGCCGCGACAGCCGAGCGTCTTATGCGCCACTAGGGCCAAGTGTTGAACATTTTGGTAAATATTTTCTTTAAGATTTGCCGGAAGGACGTGGATGGAACCGCCTTTGGCGTATTTTGCATTATAGTCGTACCAACCGCCGTCTGCCGCGCGTATCTCTATGACATCGTAAGCCTTTTCCCCGATCACAGCGCAGGTGAGCTCGCGTCCCGGGATAAAACGCTCGACAAGAACCTCACCGCCGTATCGCCAATCCTCATTGGTTAATTCTTGGGGAGGAGCGTTCGCACCTTCCTTAACGATCAGGATACCTACGGAAGATCCTTCATCGAGGGGCTTGATGACGTAAGGGGGCGGCAGGACATGACTCTTCGCCGCCGTGAAACGATCGACCGTGACCCCTTGCGCAACGGGAATCCCAGCGGCGCGGAATAGCTCCTTGGCGCGGTCCTTTCGCATCGCAAGGGCCGAGGCGAGCACTCCCGAATGGGTATAGGGAATGCGCAGCATTTCCAAAATGCCCTGCATGATACCGTCCTCGCCAAACCGCCCATGCAAGGCGTTGAAGGCGACATCGGGCCTGAGTTTCGCCAGCACCTCGGCGATGTTGCGATCGACATCGAGCCTTGTAACCGCAAAACCCTCCGCCTCGAGGGCGTTCGCGCAGGCCTCGCCCGAGTGCAGCGAAACCTCGCGCTCCGCGGAGAGCCCGCCCATGAGGACGGCGACGTGCTTGGTCATGATAACTCACCCATCAATTTGGTAAGGTTTCCGGCCGCAATCGGACAAAAATGTTTCACGTGAAACATTTTGGTACAATTGACGGTACGGGGCAAAACTACGCGCGCGAGACGCGGCGGAGTACAAAGCCGGGATTTGGCCCAAGCGCAAGATCGCGGTAGGATTTAGGGGTGTGGTCGGGCGGATTTTTGACCGTCAAAAATCGCCTGTTGTCCGTCCGGCGCATTGAACAGCACATTGTAGCTGGCGTTGAAATTGAACGGCGGATCGAAATAGAAGAGATCGACGCTCTCGTCCGCGATGTGGTCGCGCAGAATAGCGAGATTGTCGCCATAAAAGAGCGTGTAGCGGGGCGGCGTTTTCTGCATCGCGCGGACCTTGGAGACGACAAGGGCCTGCTGGCCACAAGATGCCATTCATCGGACGGCCGACCCGTGCCTATCTGAACTTCGAAATCAAGGACGGCGCGAAGCGCCGCCGCCTCCGGCGGGTATGCTCCTTGAGTTCGAAGTTCAGATAGGCTTTCTTGCCGCCGTGCGATGAATGGGTTTATCCGCGCTGGGCGCGCCGCTCAGCGCCCCTGTCCTTCGAGACGACGCCTTCGGCGGCTCCTCAGGATGGAAGGTCTTTCCCCACCCGCAATATTTCCCACTCAAGGAGAATCCCGCTGGTCTCCTTGACGCGGGCGCGGACGAGTTCACCCAAATTTTCGAGATCGGCGGCGCTGGCCTTGCCGCGATTGATGAGAAAATTGCAGTGAAGCTTCGAGACCTGCGCATCACCAAGGACCAGCCCCCGGCAGCCCGCTTTATCGATGAGTTCCCACGCCTTTTGGCCGGGCGGGTTCTTGAACGTGGAGCCGCCGGTGCGGGTGTTGACGGGCTGGGTTTCCGAACGCGCCTTCGTAATCTCCGCCATCTCCGCCAAAATCGCTTGCGAATCGCCAAGCCTGCCCGCGAAGACCGCCTGCGTGAAGATTACGTCCTCCGGGACAGAGCAATGGCGGTAGGTAAATCCCATCTCCGCCTTGGAGAGCTGAACGATATCGCCCTTGCGGTCCACGCCCCGGCAGGAGACGAGAACATCTTTTGTTTCAGCTCCATAGGCACCTGCATTCATCCTGAGCGCGCCGCCGACCGAGCCTGGTATGCCGCGAAAAAACGAAAGGCCCGCGACGCCCGCCTGGGCAGCCGCCGAGGCAAGTTTCACATCCGGCACGGCCGCGCCCGCGCGCAAGGTCAGCCCTTCAATTTCAAGGCCCTGGAACGCTTTGCCAAGATGGACCACGACGCCTTCGATACCGCCGTCGCGCAGCAGAATGTTGGAACCCGCACCAAGCACCAATACGGGAATTGCCGGATCGAGACGGAACAGGAAATAAGCCAGATCACTTTCATCAGCAGGCTCGAAGAGCACTTGCGCCGGGCCGCCCGTCCTGAACCAGGATAAAGCCGCCATCGGCGCGTTGCCCGTAAGAGAGCCGCGCAGAGCGGGCATCTTCCCCCGAAGATATGGCGCGATGTCGTGAAAGATCGCGGCAGAGCCCTTATCCGGCGGCGCGTACATGTGCGTCTTCAGCGGCGAGCTGGCCCGGCAGCGCATTCGCCCATTGCGTGATATTACCCGCGCCGAGAAAGACGACGTAATCACCGGGCTTGGCCAGACGCCGGATGAGGGGGGCCAAATCTTCCGGCCGTTTGAGGCCGAGCGCATGGGGATGGCCCCGCTCTCTCAAGGCGGCAACGAGCGAGTCACGGTCGGCGCCGGCGATCGGCGCTTCCCCGGCGGAATAAACATCGGCGACGATCACCGTGTCCGCGTCCTTGAAGGCGCCTGTGAAGGCGGCGAAAAGCGAGTGAAGGCGCGTGTAGCGGTGCGGCTGCACGACGGCGATGACATTGGCCTTCGCCGAGGCACGGGCAGCGCGCAGAACCGCTGCGATTTCAACCGGATGATGGCCGTAATCGTCGAAAATCGCAGCCCCGTTCCATTCACCGGTGCGGGTGAATCGCCGCTTAACCCCACCGAACCCAGCGAGCGCTTTCCGAATCACCTGCGCGCTCATGCCGAGCCGTTGTGCGACGGCGATCGCGGCCGTCGCGTTCAAGGCGTTGTGAAGACCAGGCATGGGCATCACAATTTCTTCGAGTGCGGTCTCCGCGCCCGTTTCGCGATCGCGAATGATGACAGTGAAGCGCGAGATGCCATTGCTGAGGTCGATGCCGATGAGCCGGACGTCGGCCTGCGGATCTTCTCCGTAGGTGATAACCCGCCTGTCCTCGATCTGCCCGGCAAGCTCGCGGACCGTCGGGTGGTCGAGGCACATGACCGCAAAGCCATAGAACGGGATGTTCTCGACGAAAGCCCGGAATGCCGCCTTGATCGCCTCGAAGGTTCCGAAATGGTCGAGATGTTCCGGATCGATATTAGTGATGATAGCGATTTCGGCGGGAAGCTTGAGAAAGGTGCCGTCGCTTTCGTCGGCTTCCACCACCATCCAATCACCGGCGCCGAGCCGGGCGTTGGTGCCATAGGCATTGATGATGCCGCCGTTGATGACGGTCGGATCAAATTTGCCAGCTTCGAGAAGGGTCGCAACGAGGGAGGTCGTGGTCGTCTTGCCATGCGTCCCGGCGATGGCGACGCATTGTTTAAGCCGCATGAGCTCGGCGAGCATCTCGGCCCGGCGCACGATGGGCAGCCGCTTTTGCCGGGCGGCGATGAGCTCCGGGTTGTCGCGCTTGATCGCGGTCGAGACCACGACGACTTCCGCCGCCCCGAGTTGATCCCCCCGATGGCCGATATGAACAAGCGCACCCTTGCTCCGCAACCGCAAGACATTGGCGCTTTCCGAAGCATCCGATCCTTGCACGGTATAACCGAGATTGAGAAGCACCTCGGCGATGCCGGACATGCCGATGCCGCCAATTCCGATGAAATGGATGGGGCCGAGTTTATCCGGCAGCCTCATGAGTTTTGTCCTTGTCTGTCGCGAGCCAGTCTACAAGATCGGCGAGCTTTTCGGCAGCATTCGCGATGCCGGTCTGTTTCGCCGCGGTGGCGCGGCGCGCGAGAGCCTCGATATCGCCCTGCGCTTCGACAAGAGCAGTCGCCAGCCATTGCGGCGAAAATACGCTCTGCACGACAACAATTCCGGCGCCAGTCGCCGCGAATTGCTTGGCATTGGCCGCTTGATCCTGGTCAAGCGCGTGCGGGAGCGGCACGAGAATGGCCGGGCGTCCGATGACGGCGAGTTCGGAGACGGTTGAGGCACCGGCTCGGGCGATGACAAGATGGGCGTTCGCCATCCGACCCGGTAAATCCGGGAAAAATGGACGAATCTCGGCTTCAACTCCAAGGCGGCGGTAGGCTTCGCGCACCCTTTCCTCGTCCTCGTCCCGCGCCTGCTGGGTAATAACAAGCTTTTGCCGCGTGGCCTCGGGCAGAAGTTCGATGGCAGCGGGAACGATGTCCGAAAAAATTTTGGCGCCCTGCGAGCCGCCGGTCACAAGCACCCGCAGCCGGCCATCGGCCGCGTCCGGAAAAGGGATGCGCGCGGCCTCGAGCACCATCGGGCGGACGGGATTGCCAGTAAGATGGGTTTTTACTGCCATCCTCTCAGGGATGCCGCCAAGCATCTCAAAGCCCTTCGCGATCGCATCGACTCTGCCGGCGAGAAAGCGATTGGCGCGGCCAATGACGGCATTGCCTTCATGCAGAAGAGTTGGCAGGCCAAGCTGAGCGGCGGCGAGCACCGGCGGAACGGTTGGATAGCCGCCAAAGCCGATCACCGCACGCGGGGAAATTTGCTTGAAGAGACGCCGGGCGGAGAAAGTCCCCCGGATCAAAGTCAAGACGGCTTGCGCGCGGGCGAAAAGAGAGCCACCGCTCGGAGTCGCAGCAGCCACCTTGTGAACGGCATCCGCGGGAAAATCACCACCATATTTCACCGCCCGTTCGTCCGTGACGAGATGCACCGCAAATCCGCGCGCGGCAAGCACATGACTTAAGGCCGCAGCCGGAAATAGATGTCCACCGGTGCCGCCCGCCGCAACGACGACGGGGCCTTTGCCGCTCATGTGAAAGCTTCCACCCTCGCGTCCGCAAGCATTGCCACGCTGGGCCGCTTGCGCGTCACCGCAATTAAGAAGCCGATCGCGAGCGCCAGCGAAAGAAGTGAGGATCCGCCATAGGAAATGAAGGGCAAGGTCATTCCCTTTGCCGGCATGAGATGAAGATTAACCGCCATGTTGATGGCGCTCTGAATGCCAAAAAGCATCACCAGCCCTGCCGCGGCGAGACGACAGAAAGGGTCCTCGTTGCGCACCGCCATGAACAAGCCGCGCAATACGATGAAGGCGAAAATCGAAACGATTAAAACGCAGGCGAGAACGCCGAACTCCTCCCCGGTCACCGCGAAAATGAAATCCGTGTGCGCGTCTGGAAGAATCCGCTTGATGGTGCCTTCGCCCGGCCCCTTTCCGAACCAGCCCCCGGATAGAAAGCTGTCGAGCGCCGTATCCACCTGAAAAGTGTCGACCATGCCGCCCCCCGCACCGGGATCGATGAATTTGAGGACCCGGGCGCGCACATGCGGCACGAGCTTATAGGCCAAAAACGCGCCTCCGAATCCCGCTCCGCCTATGCCCGCGAGCCAGAACCAATGCAGCCCAGCCATGAAGAACAACGCCACCCAGACCAGCGAGACCAGCAGCGTTTGACCGAAATCGGGCTGCAGAACCAAAGGCACGACGGTGGCCAGCAACAGGAGGATGGCGAAAAGATTGGCTGGGACATCCCGCCGCTTGCCAGCCTCCGAAAACGCCCACGCCACGAGGATAACGAAAGCCGGCTTTAAAAATTCCGAAGGCTGAATGCCCAAGATCCAGCGCCGCGACCCCTTGATCTCCTGCCCGTAAAGGAGGGCCACGATGATCAAAGCAGTTGATATGAGGAAGACAATGAGCGCAACGCGGCGCACATGCGGCGGGGAAAGAAAAGACGCAGAAACGAGGACCGCGATCGAAGGAATTAAATAAAGGACCTGACGATGCACGAAGTGGAAGGCGGGAAGACCGAGCCGCTCCGCGACTGGCGGGCTCCCAGCCATTGCCAGCACTAGGCCGAGTACCATCAAGGCGCCGACGGCCGCGAGAGTCCAGCGGTCGATGGTCCACCACCAATTCGCCAAGGCCGAGCGTTCCGCGCGCGACACCATTGTTGCCTCCTCAGCCAGCCGTATCGGCGAGCAAAGTCTTGACGAGCTCACGAAAGCGATCGCCCCGCTTTTCGAAGTCGGGAAATTGATCAAAGGATGCGCAGGCCGGCGAAAGCAGCACAACAGGATCCTTGAGCTCACTCGCAGCTGCGTCGCGCGCGGCAGCCGGGACCGCAACTTCGAGGGAGCCGCAGCATTCATAGGGAAAGGCCGCGCCGATGGTGCGTGCGAATAGATCGCTTGCCTCGCCAATCAGATAGGCTTTGACCACTTTGCCGAACAAAGGGCGCAGAAGTTCGATACCACCCTCTTTGGCTCTGCCGCCAATAATCCAGAAAACCTTGTCGAAGGAGAGGAGCGCTTTTTCGGCAGCATCGGCGTTGGTCGCCTTGGAATCGTTGATGAAGAGAACGTTCGCCTTTCGTCCAACCTCCTCAAGGCGATGCGGCAGTCCCGGAAACGTCCGCAGGCCCTTGACAACACGTTCGAGATCAAGTCCGAGCGGCCCAAGTGCCGCCACAGCGGCGGCGGCATTCTGGCCATTATGTTTGCCGCGCAGGGACGCAATCCCAGCAAGATCGGCAACCGGGCTCGCACGGCCCCTTGCAAAGCGCACAAGTTGTGTGCCGTCGAGAACAATACCGTCTTCGACCACGGACTTCGTCACGGAGACTTGGACCGTCGGTTTGTCCGCTTGGATTAATTTGAGAGCAATGGCGGATGTAATGTCATCGTCGACACCGATAACCGCGAGATCGGCCTTTTCTACAAGCTTCGCTTTGATTGCAGCGTAATTCTGCATCGTCCCGTGGCGGTCGAGGTGGTCCGGCGTGACATTCAAAAGGACGCCAGCGGAGGGATTGAGCGAAGGCGTAAGATCGATTTGAAAGGAAGAGCATTCGACAACATGCACGCGCTCTTGCGCCGGTGGAGCGAGTGCGAGGATCGGCGTGCCAATATTGCCGCCAACTTGGACATCGAAACCAAAGTTCCGGAAAAGATGCGCGACAAGCGCCGTTGTGGTGGATTTTCCATTCGTTCCGGTAATCGCCACGAAGGGTGAGCTTGGCGCGGTCTTCTGCCGCTCGCGGCAAAACAGTTCAATGTCACCGATGACCTCGACGCCGGCCTGCTGCGCCTTCAGCACGGTCCAATGAGGGGCGGGATGTGTCAGCGGAACGCCGGGAGACAAAACGAGCGAGTTAAAATTCCGCCAATCCGCAGTTGCAAGATTTTCGATCCTGAGACCTGCCGCGCGGGCCTTCTCGCGCGCATGCTCATTATCATCCCAGACCGACACGCGGGCGCCCCCCGCGACGAGTGCCTGCGCGGTGACAAAGCCGGAGCCGCCGAGCCCGAATACGGCGGCATGCTTGCCTTCAAAGCAAGTGACAGGCGTCATCGTCACCTCAATTTCAACGTCGAGAGGCCAATCAACGCAAGGACGAACGCAATGATCCAAAATCGGACCACGACCTGCGGCTCCGACCAACCGAGCTGCTCGAAATGATGGTGGATCGGCGCCATCTTGAAGACCCGCTTGCCGGTGAGCTTGAAGGACGCGACCTGGACAATGACCGAGAGGGTCTCGACGACGAAAAGCCCCCCGACGATGGCAAGAACAATCTCATGTTTGACCGCGACTGCAATGGTACCCAAGGCGCCGCCAAGAGCGAGCGAGCCCGTGTCACCCATAAAGATTTGTGCAGGCGGCGCATTGAACCAAAGAAAGCCCAAGCCAGCGCCAATCAACGCACCACAGACAACAGCGAGTTCGCCCGCGCCAGGAACGAAGTTGATCCCGAGATAAGTTGAAAAAATCGCGTTCCCGGCCAGATAGGCAATGATCCCGAAAGTCGCCGCCGCAATCATGACGGGCACGATCGCAAGGCCATCGAGGCCGTCCGTGAGATTGACCGCATTGCCCGCGGAAACGATCACGAAAGCGCCGAAGGCAAGAAAGAAAATGCCGAGATCAGCAACAAAGCCATTGATCGCCGGTAGAGCCAGTGCCGTCGTGTGCGGTGTTCCGAGTTTCATCATCGCATAGCAAGCGATAGCGGCGATGCTGACTTCCAAGGCCAGCCGCCTCCGTCCAGAAAAACCTTTGTGGGTCTGTTTGGTTACCTTCAGAAGATCATCATAGAAGCCGATCGCGCCAAAGCCGGCCATGACCAAAAGGACGATCCAAACGAAATGATTGCGCAGATTCGCCCACAGCAAGGTCGAGACAATGAGGCCGGATAAAATCATCAGTCCGCCCATTGTTGGCGTACCGGTCTTTAGAAGAATATGCGATTTTGGACCATCGTCGCGAATGGGCTGGCCCTTGCCCTGTTTCAAGCGCAGCGCGGCGATTATGGTCGGCCCGAAGAAAAACACGAAGAAAAGCGCGGTCGCCGTGGCGCCGCCGGTCCGGAAAGTAATGTAGCGGAAAAGGTTGAATGGCTCGAAGACCGCCGAATATTGAGAAAGCCAAGTCAGCATTTCACCGCCCCCAGCACATTCTCTTCGGCGCGCTGCTTGAGAGCATCGACGATCGCACCCATCCGGATTGCATTCGATCCCTTAACGATCACCACGTCTCCTTGTTGGACCGCTGCCCCGACAATCGGCACAAGATCGCTTGCATGATCGCGCCAAGCGCCCCTCACTTCGCCGGGCAAGGCTTCAAAGAGATGCTTCGTCAACGGGCCAGCCCCAAAGACGAGATCGATGCGATTGGCGGTAACGTCTCGGGCAAGCTCTGCGTGCATCGCGGCCCCCTCCTGACCAAGTTCCAGCATGTCGCCGAGAATCGCGATACGGCGTCCAGGCTCCTTCAAGGGAAGAGTTCCGACGAGGACCAGCGCGGCGCGCACCGACGCCGGGTTGGCGTTGTAGCTTTCGTCAATAAGCGTGTAAGGGCCGCCCTCCGCGGCCAAAACCAGCCTTTCGCCTCGCCCGGGCTGCGGTGAAGACAATGCCAGCGCGGCCGCAGCAGCCTCGATGTCAACACCGAAGGCTTTCGCGGCAAGGAGCACCGCGAGCGCATTCATCGCAAAGTGACGACCAGGCATGCCGAGACGGAAGGAGAGGTGCTGTCCGCAGATTTCCGACTCGACCACGGAATGGTCGGTGCCGACCTGCACGCTTATCAGTCTCGCGTCGGCCTTTTCATGTTCGCCAAAGCTCGCAACATAGCCGGCAGGCGAAGCTTTTGCGTGAACGAGAAGGCGCTCATATTGGGGAAGGTCGTGATTGAGAATGGCAACGCCGCCGGGCATGAGGCCCGAAAAAATCTCCGCCTTTGCGTCGGCGATCTCATCGAGATTCTTAAAATATTCGAGATGCACAGGCGCAACGGTGGTGATGATCGCGACATGCGGACGAACCATCACGGTAAGTGGCGTAATTTCGCCCTTGTGATTCATGCCGATCTCGAAAACTCCGAATTTCGCGTTCTTCGGCATTCGGGCCAGGGAGAGCGGCACGCCCCAATGATTGTTGTAGGACGCAACGGAAGCGTGAGTTAGCCCAGCTTGACTGAGCACCAGCCGCAAGGCTTCTTTCGTGGACGTCTTGCCAACCGAACCCGTTACCGCCGCGATGCGGGCGCCCGACCTTGCCCGTGCCGCTGTGCCGAGACTTTCCAGCGCTGCAAGAACGTCGTTTACCACATAGAGGGGTCCGAGCTGACGAAGCGCATCGGCATGGGCTTCATCGATGACCGCGGCGGCGGCGCCCTTTTCGAGCGCAACGCCGACGTAAGCATGGCCGTCCGAATTTGCGCCCTTGATTGCGAAAAAAAGGTCGCCCTCCTGCAAGCTACGGGTGTCTATCGAAATCCCGGTCACGCCGCTCCGCGGCAGTCGACCACAAACCCTGGCCTGCAACGGATCAACGAGTCCAAGGCTCGTCCACAAAAACTCGCTTTCGGCAGCAGCGCTCATAGCAAAGCTTCATTCAACATCGTGCGTACACAGGCTGCGTCGGAAAAAGGTAACGTCCTTTCGCCAATGATCTGGCCGGTTTCATGGCCCTTGCCTGCAATGAGAAGACCATCGTCTTCGCAGAGCATCGAAATCGCGTGCTTAATGGCGAGCGCCCTATCCCCAATCTCTTGGATCGCGTCCGAGCCACGCGCGCCACGAAGGATGGCCTTGCGGATCGAGGCCGGGTCCTCGGAGCGCGGGTTGTCATCCGTAACGATCACACGATCCGCCAGGCAGGCGGCTATCTCTCCCATGATGGGCCTCTTGCCCGCGTCGCGGTCTCCGCCACAGCCAAAGACCACGATGAGCTTGCCGGGCACAAAAGGCCGCAAGGCCTTGAGCGCCTTCTCGAGCGCGTCTGGCTTATGAGCATAATCGACGAAGACCGGCGCACCGTTTCGGCGGCCAATGAGTTGAAGACGTCCAGGCGCTCCTTCAAGCTTTTCAAGCGCCTGGAAGACGGCTTTTGCCGGGCTTCCGACCGCGATGCAAAGAGCGGCTGCAATAAGCGCATTTGAGGCTTGGAAAACGCCGGCGAGGGGGAGAAGGAGCGAAATAGTCTCGCCCTTATGAACAATTTTCATCCGCGTTGAGAAATTCTCCGCCTGTGCTTCGAGGAGATGAAAGCTTGTACCTGCAAAGCCGGTGGAGAGGACACGCACGCCGCGCCTCTCGCAAGCCGCCATCACCTTTTTGGCCACATCGCTATCGGCGTCGACGACCGCGGGCTGCCCCGGCTCGAGCAGCCGCTCGAAAAGCTGGAGCTTCGCATCAAGATACTCTTCCAAAGTCGCATGATAATCGAGGTGATCGCGCGAAAGATTGGTAAAGGCTGCAGCGCTCAGGCGAACGCCGTCGAGCCGGCGCTGAACAATGCCATGCGAAGATGCCTCCAAGGCAAGATGGGTGACGCCGCCACGCGCCAGCTCATCGAGAGTCCTATGCAAGCTCACCGGATCCGGTGTCGTGAGAGATCCCGCGACCGGCCCCGAAGGCGCGACGACGCCAAGCGTCCCGAGCGAGGCGGCTTTGACGCCGAGAAAAGTCCAGATCTGGCGCACAAAATCGGCGACGGACGTCTTGCCGCTGGTTCCGGTGACTGCAACGATCGTCTCCGGCTGTTGCGGGTATAGGCGGGCGGAGGCCTGCGCCAAGGCGTGCCGGACATCCAAGGTTCTGACGAAAGCAGCAGGCTCGATCTGTTTCCCCGGATCGCGCTCCGCGACGATTGCTATGGCGCCGCGTGCAACCGCTTGCGGCGCGAAGACAAGGCCATCCGTCTTCGTTCCAGGCACCGCAAAAAAAACCATATCTGCCGTGACGCCGCGGCTGTCCGAACTGATGCCCTTGATTTCGCGCGCAGCTAAGCCGTCGGGGATGTCAGCCTGTGGGAGCAATTCGGCAAGGCGCATCAATGCTCCCCTCCGCCCCTGGCGGGCAGATTAGCTTCGTTGTAGCCAAGCCTAGCGAGAAGCGGAAAGGGTTGAACCGGCAAATCGGGGCGTGGAGGAAGTCCGAGCAACGGTCCCGTCCGTTCGATGATCTTGCCCGCGACCTCCCCCGCATTATAGGCCGCGGTGTGATAGCCGCCGGTCTCGGGCAAACCTTGCGGCTCGTCCAAGAGGGCAAGATAGAGATATTTGGGCTTGTCGGCTGGAAGAATCGCCATGAAGGTTGTCAACACCTTATCCTTCGAATAGTGGCCGTGAACGATCTTGTCTGCCGTCCCGGTCTTGCCTCCGACGAAATAACCCTGAACGTTAGCAATCTTGGCCGTGCCAATCTCCGCGTTGAGCCGCATCAGGTAGCGCATCGCCTCGGATGTTTCCGGCTTGATGACGCGTGGCGCATCTGTTTTTGCATCCTCTTCACTGCGCTTCAAGAAGGTCGGAGTGATGAGAAATCCACCATTCGCGAGCGCACCGACCGCCATCATGGCCTGCAAGGCAGCAACATTAAGGCCCTGCCCGAAGGCGATCGTCATGGTATTAAGTTCGCCCCAATTTTTTGGAACAAGGGGCTCGGCGGATTCCGGCAACTCAGTGCGAAGACGGCTAAGCTGCCCCATTTTCTTCAAAAATGCCTTGTGGGCCTCGACCCCCGCCATCAGAGCCATGCGCGCGGCCCCGATGTTGGATGAGTAGGTGAAAACCTCCGGCACGCTCAAGACCCGGTGCGTCGCATGGAAGTCATGAATGGTGAAATGCCCATAGCGCAGACTGTCGCGCGCGTCGATCCGGGAACGTAGCGTGACCTTTCCCAAGTCGAGGGCCATCGCAATGGAGATCGCTTTAAAAGTCGAACCCATCTCATAGACTCCGACTGAAAGCCGGTTGATATGATTGGGGTCGAGCGCGTCCGCCGGCATGTTCGGATCGAAATCGGGCAAGGACGCAAGGCCGACAACTTCGCCCGTATTCACGTCAAGAATCGCCGCCGCACCCGCTTTGGCCTTGAACTTGGCGATGCCCTTGGCAAGCTCCTCGCGGACCGCATAAGTAACTTTGAGATCGAGCGAGGTCGAAATCGGCTTTAAATTCTCCGGGGTCAGACTAAAGCCGGCGCCATGCAAATCCGCCAGTCCTTGGCCATCGATATATTTTTCAAGACCCGAAATCCCGACGCCGTCAAGGTTGGCAAAACCTAAAACATGCGCGGCAATGGGGCCATTCGGGTAGACGCGCTTGTTCTCGGGGAGAAAGCCGACGCCGGGCAGGCCGAGGCGGTAGACCTCCTGCTGTTGTTTTGGGGTGATCGCGCGCTTGACCCAGACAAAGCCTTTCCGAGAACCGAGCCGCTCCCGCAGTTCGCCGGCGTCGACATCGGGAAGAACAGCAGTCAGGAGTTCGACCGCTTCATCCTTGTCGATGATGCGCTTGGGCTCCGCAAACACAGACATGACCTTGACATCTGTCGCCAGGATCTCACCATTGCGATCGAGAATGTCGGGACGCGCGGCGGCGACCGCATCTGCAGCGGCACGTTTGATGCTCTGGGGAGGATCCGGCCTCAGCCCGAAATCGATGAGCTTGGCTGCAATGATGCCATAGATCACGAGAAAAGCCCAAGCCGCGAGCTTGATGCGGCGCGCGCTCTTGTCGGGCCTTGCTGAAAAGAGTTCGGTAAGGAGAAGCTTGAAGCGCGGGCGGCGATCCGCGGCCCGATTCGGCCCGCCGCCATTCGCCCTTGGGTCGAGTCCTGCCCCGGAGCCATCGCTCATTGTTCGTGCCGTTATCTGCTGGGTGTAGAGGACGCGGCGGGATCGACGATAGCACTATTGCTGGGAGTATTTGTTGGCTCCCCCAACCCCAGCGCTTCGAGTTTACGTCCAATCGCATCGACCTTTGGCCCTTTGCCGGGCAGGGAATCCGCCTTGACAATCTGATTCAATGCGAGGGATTGGAGATCAAGGAATTTGTCGGCGAGCGCCTGAATACGTTCGGGACGTATTAGATGCGCCCATTCCGCCCGCAGCATGCCGATTTTATCCTGTTCCGATTTAATCTCGTGCTGAAGCTTCACGATTGTCTCTGCATGAAAAATCGTTTCGTATTTGATCGTATAGGCATAGATCGCCGAACCTATGAGTGCCGCGATCGCCACGATATTTAAAATCCGAATCATCTACGCGTCCCCCGGTCGACCTTTGGGAAGCTCGGCAAGCGCCATCAGGCGATCATCGGGGCCACGAGGCTTGGCTTTCGTGCGTACCCCATGACGAAGCTTGGCGGATCGCGCGCGGGGATTTTCATCGATCGCGCGCGCCGAAGGCACGATTGGCTGCTTGCCCCTCACCTCAAAGGTTGGCTCCGGCGGCTCGATTTCGTGAGGGAGCCGCCGCGACGACGTTTGGCCACGCCCAGAGCGCTCGGCGAAAAATTGTTTGACGATTCGATCCTCGAGCGAGTGAAAGGTCACGACCACGAGCCTGCCCCCCTGCTTTAGGACAGCTTCAGCCGCCACAAGGCCATGGACCAGCTCGTCGAGTTCATTATTGACCGCAATGCGGAGAGCTTGGAAGACCCGTGTCGCTGGATGCAGCTCGCCAGGTTTGCCGGGCGCAACTCGGGCGATCAACGACGCCAGCGCGGCAGTCGATGTGAAAGGGGTCTTCGCGCGGTCCACAACAATGGCATGAGCGATCCGGCGGGACGCCCGTTCCTCGCCAAAATAGTAAAAAATATTGGCAAGCGTCGTTTCCTCGGCCATGTTGACGAGGTCGGCGGCACTTGTCCCGGCGCAACCCATCCGCATATCGAGCGGACCGCCGCGAAAGGAAAAACCGCGCCCGGGATCGTCGATTTGCATCGACGACAGGCCGACATCAAACACGACGCCGTCGAATCCTGAAAGCCTGTGTTCCCGGGCCACTTGGTCGAGCTTTCCAAATCGCTCCCTGACAAGGCAAAGCCGTCCCTTTGCTTGGTCGACAAGTTCAGACCCGCTCGCGATCGCGATTGGATCACGATCAAGCGCGAGCACGCGGAGTTTGGGCACCGCAAGAAGCGCGCGCGTGTAACCACCAGCGCCAAAAGTTGCGTCGAGGTAAAGCTCGCCTTCGCGGGGTGCAAGCGCGGCCATGACTTCATCACGAAGCACGGGAACGTGCCGGGCCGGTCCGCCAGCGGCGAGGACTGTCTCATCGCCGCGGCCCGGTGTCATTCCCGTGCTCCATGTTGCCGTGGCGGCGGCGTGTCCGGCGCCACGTGTCTGGAACTGAGCTGTTTTCTGAGATCGCGCAACCGGCTTCTGGCCTCTGCCAGATGCGCGAGAAAATGTCCCGGTTCCCAGATCTGAAACTTATATCCATGGCCGACGAAAGTGACCTCCGAAGCAATATTCGCGTGGGCTTTGGCACTTTCGCTCAGGATCACCCGCCCCTCCGTATCAATTTTCAAATTCTCAATGGTGCCAAGGAGAACCGTCGAAAAGGAATTATGCTCCTCCGAGTAGGGAGAAAAACGGCCGAGAAGTTCGTGAATTTCACGTCGCAGCGCGTGCCCGCCGCAATCCAAGGCATCCTGATCAAGCGCAGGGTAGACATAAAGGCCCTCGTGGCCATCCCGCGCCAGCACGGCCCGGAAAGGGGCCGGAATCGAGACCCGTCCCTTTGAGTCGAGCCGGCTTGTGTAATGCGAGACAAAGCCATCCACTCCCAACCCCACCTGCGCGGGTTTCCCTCGGGCCCGGATACAACCCATCGCCCGATGCACCGGCGATTCATCTCTGAGTTACGCCGAAGCGGGATGATTTGGGATATCATGGGAAAATTTGGGCGTCAATGGTATTGCAGAGACGTCGCCCGCCAAATTTGGAATGTGATCGCGGCAGAAACGCCCCGTTTGATTCAATTTTCGGATGGCTTGCGCGGGGAAGTTTCGGCTTTGGAAGCGCGCTGCGTCACGGCGGGTGGATCACTTGCTGGAAAACTGTCCGCGAGTTCCAGATCGAGTTCGCGATCAAGCTGTGCCTTCTCGACCTGAGCCCGATCGTCCTGCCTTGCGTTCTCGCCGGCGTGAGCCAGACGATGCTTTGGAGCTTTGCTTTTCTTCGCGGTCATGTTGCACCCTCCTTTGAGGCCATTGGCCCAAACAAACGAGTGCGGAGGTCTGCCGTTCCCTCGGTGGCGCGGGATTGCGTTCTTTCTCTCAGGCCGGCTTATTCGGCGAGGATGCGAGCGGGCGGAAAGAAGACCTCGACCAATGTGCCTACATCTTCCTTGCTTTTGATAATCAGCGAAGCATGGTTGGCCTCAACCAAGGCTTTGGTCAGCGGCAGGCCTAATCCGGTGCCGCTCGACGATCTTGCAGTGGCAAGCCGCCGAAATGGCTCCAAAGCGGCGCCGATATCAGCCTCGGACATACCCGTGCCGGTGTCGCGAATACGAATAACGACGCTCCCACCATCGGCGAGGGTTGTCGCGACGGTCACCTGGCCGTCCGCCTGATTGAATTTCACCGCATTCGACAGGAGATTCAAAACAATCTGACGAAGCGAGCGTTCATCGGCGAGAATGTTCGGCAACGCCGGCGATAATGAGAGCTTTAGGACGACTCGCGCCTGATTCGCCTGCGCCTGCATGATGGAGACACATTCGGAGACAACGCGATTGGCATCGATGGGCGCAAAGGCGAAATCCATCTTGCCAGCCTCGATCTTTGAAAGATCGAGAAGATCATTGACAAGACTCATGACGAGCGCACCCGAGGTATGAATGTCCTTGAGATATTCCTTGTAACGCTCATTACCGACCGGACCGAACTGCTCCCCCAGCATGACCTCGGCGAATCCAAGGATGGCGTGGAGAGGCGTGCGGATTTCATGGCTGACCTTCGCAAGAAAATCCGATTTCAATGCACTTGCTCGCTCGGCATCCTTGCGTGCTCCTTCAAGCTCCTGTTCGATTTTTTTCCAGTGCGTAAGATCTCGCAGAATTGCGCAAAAGCGGTCCTCCGCCAATTTGCCTGTCTCCTGCGAGAAACGGATGCGACCAAGCGTCATAAAGATCGGAATAATCCCACCTTGCCTCGCAAGACCTAAAACCTCGCGACCCTGATTGAGCAGGCTGTCGCCGCCACCCTTTTTCAGCCCTTCGAAGTAGTCCGTCGCAAGTGTTCTGCTTTCCGGTGCGATCAATTTATCGATATGCTTGCCGACCACTTCATTTTGATCGTAGCCAAAAAGAGCTTCCCCCGAGTGGTTCAAACTGAGGATCAAGCCTTGCCAGTCGAGGACCGCGACGCCGTCCGTTGCAACGTCTAAAATGGCGCTGAGCTCGCGAAACTCGCTCTTTTGCCGGCGCAGTTCCATTTCGAGGCTTGTGCGGCCACTTCCGCCGCCAACTGAAAGAGGCGCGACGATCTTTTCATTCCAGCGGCTTGCTGCTGCTTGCGGCGGTCCTATCTCTGCCTGCGCAGCTCCTGTCTCAAGTGGAGATGCTCGTTCGCTCTGATCGGCGATGTCGAGCACTGCCCCAATAGACAGCGGCGGCGCGCCGTCAATCGTGACGCGGCGGCAAAGAAATGTGATGGTCTTGTCCGCGTCGCCTATACGGAAAGGCAGAGCCGCGGTGCAGGGCGCGCCATTAAGTGCGAGGGTCGCTGCAAAAGCTGCCGGCGATTGTGAGCGCCTGCTCTTCCCACCGGAAAAAAAATGGGCGAGGCCATCGAGATTTCTCGCACCGAATAAATGCAGTAGGCTTTCGCTGGCAAGAACCACCGTCTCCTGCGTCGCCGCGCGTCTGCCGCCCATAGCGAAAACTGGAGCATGGGAAGCAAGCCCCCGCGGGAAGACGCCCAAAATGGTCGCGATATCGCGCTTGGTCAGCCCTGGGGCGCAGCAAAATTGGGAACCGCCACGTTGAGCTTCCCCCGCAAGCATTGGATCCCCTTCAGAAATCCTAACGGTGCCTCGCCGCGAGGAGTTTATTTGCCCCGGCAGCCAACAAATTATATTTAAGCTTTATATTTATGCTGCTGGAATGGATTTGTCTCATAATTCACCGTTGCAAAACACCTCATCAAAGCCTTGCAATCGCGGATTGATCCTTTTACGGTCCAGCGCGCTCCAGCACGCCGCCATAGCTCAGTTGGTTAGAGCGCTAGATTGTGGATCTAGAGGTCCCCCGTTCGAGCCGGGGTGGCGGTACCAAGAAAATCAAAGATTTAGGTGGAAGTTCGGCGCACACGAACGGCCCGACATCGAAATGTCTCCACCGGTTGCCACCTTAACGCAGGCTACCGCCGCAAGGTTAAGAAATTCTAAACGCGGCCTGACCCGCTCGCCATCGCGAACACGTCCTCAACGCAAATCTCTGCCTGCCGAGGTTTTCTCGTGACGTGCCGAGCATCAACCGTGCCGTAACCTGTCGGGCTCCCTCCAAACCATTAGCGGGGGTCTCAAGCCTAGAAGGCGTCACGGGCAGAATCGACCACGCCCTGGCTCGTGATCACAATCCAACCAGTACCACGCCTTTCGATGGCTTTCACTGTTCCGGCACCTGGAATCGTTTCTCCCGGCGAGACCTCAATCGAACCACGCGGACTTTCGACTAGCGCAATACCATCGTAAACGTCGCGGACAACCCAGTTCTTGATCAACTGTGGATTTCGCTGTCCATTTGGTGGGTCCAGCGCCGGCTTTGCCTCCGCCATATGCAGCTGCTTTCCAGGAGAGGTCGTTGCGGCCGTCGAGGCGGTGCCGGCGGACGCCGTCGCAAGGGATGCAGCAATTTGGTGTTCCATCCGATCGAGCCGGTCAATGATCTGGGACAGTTTCGCCTCCGGCTCATGCTGCATTCGCTCCACCTTGCCCGCGAGCTCGGCGATCGAAGCTCCGGTTTCGGTTTTCACTCCTTCGAGGCGAATTTTCAGTCCTTCCAGCGCCGCCGCATTCTTTGCTCCTAGGCTCTGGGCGGCACGTAAGCCTTCAACATTTGTCCTGAGGATGCGGATATCCTCCGTCATTTTTTGCGCCATGCGCAACATTTCGGCGCGTTCAGCACCATCCTGCATTTCAATTGTCTGTGTTCGCGGCTTCAAAACGTCGAGAAGAGAATGGCTGCCGGAAAAATACACGCCGGCCGCCCATGCGAAACCAAAGAGGCAAGCCGCCAAGGCCGCATGCGAAGCATAGGTGAGGAGCCGGTCGAACGCGGGGGGCAGGAGCCGCGCCGCGCCCGCCTCAGCCCGATCGAAGCTGACCAGAGTGGCAGGGGCGGCAGCCTTTCCATTGGGGCGCCTTCCTCTTGCGTCCGCCGAGGGCAGATGCACTTCGGCGTTGGACCCCTCAGGAACCCCATTGTCTTGAGAGTTCTCCATGCCCATACTCCAAGGATGGTTAATGCTCTTCAAGGAGCCTTCCGCTCATCCTCTTAAAGTTGCGTTAATCTTGGGGATCCGATGGGGATTATTTAACGCCGCATGAGAACCCTCTGCGCCACGAGCACGTTAGCTTGAATCGAGAGGAGGCACCAATGCTTAAACCACCATGTCTTGCTCTCCTTTTCGTAACCCTCGGCGGAACTTTGATGGCCGACGCTCAGACGAATGGTCGCGAGACCGGGGACGACGCGCTGCAGCGCAAAACCCCGCGGCTACTTAATGAAAATCACTTGACTTCGACAGGGGAGACCGTCCCCCACCCTGGTGAGTCGCAGGGCGCCCCCACCACAGAACTCGACCGCCTTATTGAACAAAAAGATAACCACCTTGACCGAAGCATTTGCAGCAACTGCAATTGAAGCGGATGATGAACCTGGGTTCGCGATCTAAAAGAGGCGATACAACCGAGAAGAGGCATGAGCAAAGATAGTGCTGACGTTCGCGTCGAGTGATCAATCTTGATTTCAGAGATCATGTTGCGCTCCCCGGGGGATTGGTGCCGTCGATGCCTACCGGAATGTCAGACGCGTTCTCGCGATTCGCTTTTGCTCTCAAGGCGAGTTCTGTCACTATCCTCTTCTGCTTCTGACAAGCATCGAAACTGTCGCGCATAAACGTTTGCGTTTCCCGGCCATCGACCCCCTATATGCTATTTGTCCCCGGCCGAATGGGCCTTGGTATCTATTGCTCTGATAGCCGCTCGATGTGAGGGGTGTAGAGCGACAGTTGTTTGGATTTTTTGGCGTCTAGCCTTCTGGGTTGGTCACTCTTACGATTCAGAATATCGCGCTCTCCGCGCGCCCCGCATGATGCAAAGCATGCTGGTTCTATTTTTGTAGGGAGGAGTTGGTGCGCGTCGGAGGAAAGTCGCTTAGAACCATCTGGCTGGACAGTGATGCCGCCAGCGTCAAGATCATCGATCAAACGCGGCTGCCTCATCAATTCGAAATCTTATCCGTCACCGATGTGTCGGAGGCCGCGCACGCCATCAAGAGCATGCAAGTGCGTGGCGCGCCTCTGATTGGCGTGACGGCGGCGTATGGCCTAGCGCTTGCTATGCGGGCCGAACCATCTGACGACAATCTTGACAAAGCTTCTGCCATTCTCGCCGCCACTCGGCCGACCGCGGTCAATTTACGATGGGCGATCGAGGCCATGCGCAAGCGTCTTTTGGCTATACCTTCGGCCGAGCGTGGCAGTGCTGGCTTCGCCCATGCCGGCGCCCTCGCAGAACAAGATGTCGGCCTCTGCCAAGCGATCGGCGAGCATGGGCTTGCCTTAATCCGCAGTGCCGGCGCCCGCAGGCGTGGCCGCAGAGTCAATGTCCTCACCCATTGCAATGCAGGATGGCTAGCAACGGTCGATTGGGGAACTGCTACTGCGCCGATATACATGGCGCATGACGAGGGGATCGCCCTTCATGTGTGGGTTGACGAGACGCGGCCTCGCAATCAAGGTTCTTCGCTCACAGCCTGGGAACTTGGCCAACATGGCGTGCCATACACGATCATTGTCGACAACGCCGGCGGCCATTTGATGCAACATGGTGAGGTCGATCTTGTGATCGTTGGGACCGACCGAACGACCGCCTCGGGCGACGTTTGCAACAAGATCGGCACCTATCTGAAAGCGCTCGCGGCGCACGACAATGGTGTGCCATTCTATGTTGCTGCGCCTTCCTCTTCTATAGATTTTTCAATCGTGGATGGAATCACCGAAGTGCCGATTGAAACTCGCTCGCCACAAGAAATTACCCATATTTCGGGCGTTGCCGGTGACGGGCGCATCGAGACTATTCGCTTGGCGCCGGCCGGGAGCAGTGCACTCAACTACGGCTTCGACGTGACCCCCGCGCGCCTCATCAGCGGTCTGATCACGGAGCGCGGCGTGATCGCGGCCACCCGTGAGGCGCTAGCCAGGGCATTCCCGGAACGTATCGGCAAACAGCCATGAACGGCCTTTGCCGCTCGCTTGCAAGTACCTTCGATGAGCGAATATTCTATGCGCGGCCCATGCGCGCGACGCCTTCCTTGGCGACTTGGCTGTTCGGATCGAAGACGAGCGCGCGCTGGTAAGATTCGATTGCCTTGGCGCGATTGCCGGATTTCTCATAAGCGAGCCCGAGGCCGGCCCAGGCATCAGCGTTCTTGTTGTCAACGTTAAGCGCAGCGTTGAAATCCTCGATCGCCTTGTCGCTCTTTCCGATCGCAATCAGGCTTTGTCCCCGGGCCTGATAAGGTGCTCCAGCGAAGGGGTCGCGATCAATCGCATTGTCGAAATCCGTGATGGCCTGCTCATGCAAGCCTTCCCGCTGATAGATCAATCCTCTTGCGTGGAATGCCTGTGCATTTTCAGGATTGAGTTTGATCGCTTGATCAAGATCGGCGCGAGCCTCGTCGAGCTTGCCTTGAACGCGCAACAGATTGGCGCGGCCGAGGTAGGCTGGGGCGTGACCAGGATCAACTTCGATCGCACGGTTAAAGTCGGCAAGCGCCGCGTCGTCCCGGTTGGCCTGGCGGTAGGCCAGCGCCCGGTTGGTAAGCGAGGCGGCGTTGTTGGGGTTGAGCTTGATCGACTGGCTGAAATCCGCAATTGCTTCCTGAAACTTTCCAATCTTGGCGTAAGCGACGCCGCGCGTATTGTAAGCTTCGGCGCTTGACGGGTTCCGCTGAATGACGTCCGTGAGAGATGCTAAATTCGCCGAGGCTTCTTGCGGCGATTGATTGGCAACTTCCGCGACGCCCGTCCCTTGCCTAGCCATCATGTTCGTCGCCGTTTCGCAGCCGGTCACGGCCAGGCAAACGGCAAGCAGTAAGATACCCGCACCAATACTCCGTCGTGAGGGCGTCTGAGATTTCGCAAAAGCCGTAAAAACTATCATGCGGTCACCCCCCTTGTTCCACTCGCCGGACCGCAGAATGGTGGAGCAGGGTCCCCGAATGCTGGTATTGGGCCTCGGCCATGCTCGCGGGGTTGCCAGCCTAAGCGCTTAACGAACTCCGACCACGGGCTTGGGACGCATCGGCAAGATGCCTTCACGCTGCAATTTTTTGCGAGCGAGCTTGCGGGCCCGGCGTACGGCCTCAGCTTTTTCGCGGGCCCGCTTTTCCGAAGGCTTTTCGTAATGCCCGCGAAGCTTCATCTCGCGGAAAATACCCTCCCGCTGCATTTTTTTCTTAAGCGCCTTCAGCGCCTGGTCCACATTGTTGTCCCGAACGAGAACTTGCACGCAGGAGTCCTTGAATTGCGCTTCAGCCGCCGTGAGATGGCATGAAACTGACTAAACTAGGGGCATAAACCAACCGGCGCTGCGAAGCGCCCGAATGGCGGAGCAGTGCGGATAGCAGAATCAGCGTTTTCTGTAAAGCCAAATGGCGCCCTAAACAACGGATCTTGGAACAACCCGCGTGACGTGACCCATCTTACGTCCTGGCCGCGCTTCAGCCTTTCCATAGAGGTGCAAGCTCGCCCCCGGCTCAGCAAGAATTCTCGCCCAAGAAAGCACCTCATCACCGATCAGATTTTCCATTTCGATATGGTCGCATCCCGAGGGGCAACTGGTCGCCCCGAGCGGCCAACCGGCGATAGCCCGGATATGCTGCTCGAACTGAGAAGTGACGGCGCCATCGAGGGTCCAATGCCCGGAATTGTGGACCCGCGGCGCGATTTCATTAACGCAAAGGTCAAGGCCGGTATCCCCTGAGCCACCGACCTCCCCGACAACGAACATCTCTACTGCAAGTACTCCGGCGTACTCGATGGCACCCGCGATCTTCTGCGTGATCCGCACCGCCTCCGCAGCGATCCCAGGCGGCACGCGCGCGGGTACGCTGGTCGACTTAAGTATATGATTTTCATGGATGTTCTCGCATACGTCATAAGCAACGAATGCTCCGCCCGGGGCGCGCGCGGCAATCACGGAAATTTCCTTAGCAAAGGGTACGATAGCTTCGAGAATGGCGGGCGCGCCCCCAAGGGTGCGAAATGTAACCGCCAAATCAGCACCCTCGCGGAGCAGGACTTGACCTTTTCCGTCATAACCGAAACGGCGGGTTTTCAGAATTGAAGGACGGCCAATTTGCGCCACCGCACGTGCAAGCGCGCCGGCGTCGTCCACTCGCATATACGGCGCCGTCTTGATGCCAGCCGACGTCAAAAACTCTTTCTCGGTAAGACGGTCTTGACAAATTGCCAAAGCCTCGGGACTAGGCCGGACAAGGCAAGCATCCGAAAGTAACGACGTCGTACGCGAGGGAATGTTTTCAAACTCATAGGTAACAAGCTCGACTCTATTTGCGAACTCCATCAATGCTACTTCGTCTTCATAAGGAGCAATCGTTCGCGCGCTTGCTACGTCGAAGGCCGGGCTTTCGGGGTCTGGCGCGTAGACGTGAGTTTTCAGCCCAAGTTTGGCCGCTGCAAGTGCAAGCATTCGCCCCAATTGGCCGCCGCCGAGAATTCCGATCGTCGCACCAGGGACAAGGTCGAAAGGCACCAGTCACTCCTCCCGTGATGGCCATTTAGCCACCGTTTCCGTTTGCGCCGCGCGCCAAGCCAAAAGCCTTGCTTCAAGCGCCGGATCGCTTAAGGCAAGGACCGCTGCAGCAAGAAGCGCCGCATTGATCGCACCAGATTTGCCGATCGCCAGAGTGCCGACCGGAATGCCCGCAGGCATTTGCACGATCGAGAACAATGAGTCCTGGCCACCGAGCGCCGTTGTTTCGATTGGAACCCCGAACACCGGAAGGGTTGTCATCGCAGCGGTCATGCCAGGAAGATGCGCGGCACCACCCGCTCCCGCAATAATAACTCTGAAGCCTTCTGCCTTTGCGCCTTTCGCGAAATCGATAAGCCGGTCAGGAGTCCGGTGCGCCGAGACGATCAGGGCGGCAAACCCGATCTTCAGTTCGTCGAGAAGGGCGGCGGCATGACGCATCGTCTCCCAATCCGACTCGCTGCCCATGATAATGGCGACGGGCTTTTCTACAAGCGACAATTGGCGGCCCAAAGCTTCGATGCGGCGAAGGCAGCGGCATAAACGAACGATGGGCCCGGCGCAAGCCGGAGGATGACGCTTTCGGCGGATTGGTATAGTGAAACGGAAGGAACGGGAGCGGACAATGGCGTAGTCCCATCGCGGGACGCTCCTTCTTGAAAACTCCGCGAATCAGATCCTGGGAGTACCGGACGCTCCTGAGCGTTCGACAGTGATGCCCAGGAATGATTTGGTGGCCGTCATCTGTCCGGGAAAGGCGCCCCATGGGGCCCTGCGCGGCCGAAGGGGCCCGCGATAAGAAGGCGAGATCTGAATGCCGTGAAACTTAATTTCTAGGGGCGGGTTCTTAGCCTTTATCGAAAAATTGCGCTTTATTCCTGAAAAGGTAACTACCAGCTTCATAGAGTTCGTACCGAAGACTGAACCTCTTTTGGCAAAACCGCTGTAGGATTTCGCCTCGATGGGCGTCGCCTAGCCTAGATCAACAAGCTCTCAATTGGACTACTTCAGCTTCGGGTCCCATATCGGCGGTGCGTCCAGTCGAATACAGATCACTCCTCAATATCAATTCAACTATCGCTGTTTGGTCGCGATAACCTCCATGCATACGCGGTAGCGTTCGCTGACGTGATATTCAACCGGTTCGAAGCCATGCTCTTGCAGAAGTGCGTAGAGCCGTTTGCGGGAAAAATTATGGTAATGCTCGATCTCGCTCCAATAAGGATTGACTTTATTGACATGCAGCAGCCGCCAAACCATGTTTTCCATGTTCGGCATGGAGAGGAATATGACGCCGCCTTGACGCAACAACCTGTGAGCAGCGACGAGCCCTATTTTGGGAAACGGCATATGTTCGAGTACATCGGCCATGCTAACAACATTGAAGCGTTCACCGCCGTCAAGTTCTTCGATCGGCAAGCAATGTGCCTCGTAGCCAAGTTGCTTCAACGCGTCGACATTATCCTTGCGGAGATCAAGACCGACCGGGACATAACCCCACTCTTCCGCTGTGAAAAGCAATGAACCATTGCCGAAGCCGACATCGAGCCAGTTTCCCTCACGAACGTACCGCGCAACCCGTTCGACCATGCGAGCCGAAACCGGACGCTGGCGTTCCATGTCGTAACCGACCATCTGACTGGACTGTGTTTGAGAAAAAACGAGCGCCGCAGCTCTTGCGTTAAAGTAACCTTCCGTGAAGACATGTGTACAGGCGCCGCATTCATGCCAATTCATGACTGGCGGAAGTCCCGGCTGATAGATTGGATGTTTTGAACAGTTGGCTCCAAGAACCGTTGGAATGTCGCTGCTTCCACAAAGGGGACAGGCAAGATAGGCTATTCTCTTTATCGGCAAGGCGGAAATCGCCGGCAAGATGGTGGGCTGAGAAGGCGAAACCGCAAAGCTCGCAGGCTCATGTCCATTCGCCCAATGCTCCCACATTTGGGTGAGCGCGGTTTCATAGTGGCGTGTGTAGCGCCCAATATCGAAAAGAGGCGCACTCAATCGATTGCCGAGGAGCTTGTGCCGCAAGTTTTGCAGAAGCGCGGGGTCTCGGGCCAGCCGCAGAGCCATGGCTTCGTAAGCAGGGAACGAAAAGGTTACGAGCTCGGGCAGGCCAATGGCTTGCAATAGGCTTCCGGCGACACGCCCCGCAAAGGTCTCTCCGACGCAGGTTAATACCGGCAGCCCCGCCCACAGGGCATCGCTTGCCGTGGTATGTGCGTTATAGGGCAATGTGTCGAGAAAAAGATCAGCCAGCCTATGGCGAGCGAGGTGTTCAGGAGAGGGCTGCCTTGCTGCGAAGACGAGACGGCCTGGGTCGATCCCATGCTTAGCGGCCTCGCCGCGAAGATTCTCCTTGACAAGTTCATTCGCATCCAACAGCCAAAGCACGCTCCCTGGGATTGCCGTCAAGAGCCGCATCCACCCGTCAAAAAATTCCGGTGTAATCTTGTAAGTATTGTTGAATGAGCAAAAGACGAAGCCTTGCTCTGGGAGACCGCATTCGGCACGCGTCGGCGTGACATTCGAGATCAGCCTTTTGGTGTCGTTTGGCTGATAGCAATCCGGAAGATGAACGATTTTCTCGCGATAGAAGCATTGCTGATCCATAGGCAACACGAACGGATCCGCAATGACATAATCGATAAAATCAGCACCCAGGGTTCCAGGAAAACCTAGGAAATTTACCTGAACAGGCGCGGGCCTACGAGCCGAAATTCCTGTGCGCGCACCTTTCGTATAGCCTTTCAGCTCAACAAGAATATCGATTCTGTCGGCTTTTATACAATCAGCTGCCTCGTCATCCGTCATCGTCCGCAAATCAACGAATTTATCGAAGGCGCTACGTAGCCGTACGCTAAGTTCGCTTCCATCCGCGGGCCCATGCGAATATGCAATGATCTCGAAGCAAGATTTGTCATGGCGTTCGAACAATTCGGCCATGAGAAGAGCCGTTGCGTGGCGGCAAAAATCAGCCGACAAGTAGCCCAGTCTGAGCTTTCTTACCCCCGCGTAATCCTGCCGCGGGTGCTCAATAGCGGGTGTCGTAAAACTTGCCGCGAAGGAGGATGCGAGGCGCAACTGTTCGGCCGGATTTAGCGCCATACTGAGGAGGGGAAAGGGATGCACAGGCTCGCATGCCGAAGCCAATAGGGCCCGCAATTCACTTTCCTCAGCTTCAATCCCGTCCCAGTCACAGATGAAACGCCGTCTGTGATAAAGCCATACACGAATACCAAGCATCGTCGGATCGAGGTTGACGGCAGCACGGTATGAGTCGATTGCCTCTTTGAGTCGGCCAAGACTTTCGAGCGCAGCCCCCATATTCGCGTGCGCTTCAGCCAGATGCGGCCGAAGTGAAAGGGCTTGACGATAGGCTTCGAGGGCCTCTTCGTAAGCCTCCTGTCCTTGTAGGACATTGCCGAGATTCGTGAAGGCCTCGGCGAAATTTGGTCGCAGGGCAAGCGCCCTTCGATAGGCCAGCACAGCTTTAACTGGACGGCAGAGCTCCTTCAATATGTTGCCAAGGGTGAAATAGGACTCTGCGGCATCGGGCCGGCGCTTGATGATTTGTTCACAAACCGCAGCTGCTTCCTCGTACCGGCCGAGTTTTCGAAGCACGCCAGCGCAATTCGTATGGGCTTCGACGAAGTTAGGATTAAGCGAAGCAGCCTGCCGGTAGGCGGCAAGTGCCTCGTCGAGGTGACCCTGGTCCTCGAGAGCATTGCCGAGATTGGAATGGGCTTGTGCGAATTCTGGCGCGAGGGCAATCGCTTGCCGTGTCGCAGCGAGCGCGGCATCCGTATTGCCGAGCGCGCGATTGATCGCACCGAGGTTGGAAAGGGCCTCAACGTAATCGGGTTTGACGGCAAGCGCCCTCTGGACAAGTCCCACCGCAGCCGCGTGCTTACCCTGATGATGTGCGATCAACCCCAGATGGTGAAGGCAGACGAAATGATCCGGCTCGCGCGCGAGGATTTCAGCATATGCTGCCTCCGCCTCTGCGTGGCGCCCGGCGCGAAAATATTCGAGCGCATTCGTGAGGGGTTCCGCGTCTACGCATGACGGGGCCGGGTGCTCGCGCGCAATCTCCCCACGTCCAAGCCCGCTCTGCCTTCCAATCGCTGTCATTTCCGTCCTGGCGTAAAATGTTTTCAGACACAAAGATAAGCTTGCGGGCTTGCGCCAAGCGTGCCGCGACACGTCCTCCGGCAAACTTTTCGCCGGCAAGGAACTAAAAGGCTGCTTTGCTGCGAACAAGGACGCTAACGCCCATGGGCTTTCTTGACTTTTTGGCCAATAACCGGCTAGGAAGCTCGTTACTTCTTTGGAGGGTGGTCTTGAAACGAGCCGTCTTGTCTCGAGGCAAGCGGTGAACGTCCGGCGGCGCGTCGCGCTCCCGGACGCATTTGGTGTTGAAGCTTGTACATCGTGGGATTGTCAGGGGCCGGCTTTGTTCCATCGGATTCGAGCGACTCTTCGGCCTGTGATGTTACGCTCTAGTTAGGACGCCATTGGGAGTTCTGTTAGGGTCAGGGTTTGAGAAAATGCCCGCGGCGGGCGACGAAGCTTGAGGGTTAAGCACATGTTCCAAGGGCTTTCGGAAAAGCTCTCTGGCATTTTGGATAAACTGACGCGCCGCGGCGCGCTCTCGGAAGAGGACGTGAATCTCGCGCTACGCGAAGTCCGCCGCGCCCTTCTCGAAGCCGACGTCGCGCTCGATGTCGTGCGCTCCTTTGTGGATAAGGTGCGCACCCGCGCGATTGGCGCCAATGTCATCAGATCGGTGACGCCCGGTCAAATGGTCGTCAAGATCGTCAACGATGTATTAATCGAGACGCTCGGAACCGAGGCTAATCCCATCAACCTCGACGCTACCCCGCCCGTCGCCATCATGATGGTCGGCCTGCAAGGCGCAGGTAAAACAACAACGACGGCGAAGATCGCCAAGCGCCTTTCCGAAAAGATGAAGCGCAAAGTGCTGATGGCTTCACTTGACGTGAAACGGCCGGCCGCGCAAGAGCAACTTGCCGTACTCGGCCGACAGGTCGAAATCGACACTTTACCCATCGTCGCCGGCCAAACTCCGGTCCAGATAGCCAAACGCGCGGAACAAACGGCACGCTTGCAAGGCTATGATGTCGTCATGCTCGATACGGCAGGGCGCACCCATATCGACGAGGCGCTGATGGCGGAGATGGCCGAGATCAAGGCGGCGTCCCATCCGCATGAGATTTTGCTCGTCGCCGATAGTCTCACCGGTCAGGACGCCGTCCACCTTGCGAAGAGCTTCGACGATCGTGTCGGCATAACCGGCATCGTGCTAACAAGGATTGACGGTGACGGGCGCGGCGGCGCCGCGCTCTCGATGCGCGCGGTCACCGGCAAGCCGATCAAGCTGCTCGGCGTTGGCGAGAAAATGGATGCCTTGGAGGATTTCCATCCCTCGCGAATCGCCAATCGCATTCTTGGCATGGGCGACATCGTCTCACTTGTCGAAAAAGCCGCCGAATCGATCGATGCCGAACGGGCGCGCCGCGCTACTGAGAGAATGCGTAAGGGTAAGTTCGACCTTGAGGATCTCTCCGAGCACCTCGCCCAGGTTGAGAAGATCGGCGGCCTCGGAGGCATTATGGGGATGCTGCCGGGCGTTGCTAAGCTGAAGGAACAGCTTGCTTCAGCCAATATGGACGACCGCATCATTAAGCGCCAGCGCGCGATAATTTCGTCGATGACCCACGAGGAGCGCCGCAATCCCGACGTGCTCAAGGCATCGCGCAAAAGGCGTGTCGCTGCGGGGTCCGGCGTCAGGGTCGAGGACGTCAACAAGCTTTTGAAACAGCACCGGCAGATGGCCGACATGATGAAATCGCTGGGTGGCGCCAAGCGCGGCGGTGCGATGGGAAAAATGGCCTCGATGCTCGGCTTACCAGCCAGCGGAATACCACAACCAACGCCAGAACAGCTCGCCGCCTTGCAAAAGCAGATGGGTCATAGGGACACTGCCCCGGTGCCGCAATCTGGGCCACACGGGCACGTCCTCCAAAAGCCGGTGGGCCGCTTCACCGACTCGTCAAAGTTATCCAATCTTGAAGGGGCCAAATTGCCGAGCGTCGGCGGCGGCAGCCTTTTGAGTGGGCTCAATCCTTTTGGGAAAAAGAAGTAATGGCTGGGGACGTCAGTTTTCTTCTAGAATTTCTGCGAAACGCCGCGCTAGAAGGTTCGTACCGACCATCTTCTGCAGCGTGGTGATCGGAACTCGATCGTCTCGATTCAAATCGAAAAAGCCTTCGATCTCCTCGAAGGCGAGAAAATAATTGGCTATTGAAAGGAAACAATTGATGCCACTAAAGATTCGTCTTTCCCGCGGAGGTGCTAAAAAGCGGCCGTTCTATCGGGTCGTTGTCGCCGATTCCCGGATGCCGCGCGACGGAAGGTTCATTGAACGTCTCGGCACCTTCGATCCTTTAAAAGCCAAGGACGCAGAGGACCGGATCGTGCTTGATCAGGAAAAAGCGAAGGCCTGGATCGCCAAAGGCGCGCAGCCAACAGACCGTGTCGCTCGGCTGCTCGACAACCTCGGTGTTTTGAAGCGCGAGCCGCACAACAACCCCAAACAGGCAGTGCCGAAGAAAAAAGCGCAGGAACGTGCCGCTGCCGCTGCGGAAAAAGCTGCGACGCCAGCAACCTAATGGCAAGCGCGACCCCATGGCCAAGGATCACGTCCTTGTCGGCTGCTTTGGCGCTCCGCATGGTATCTGTGGGGAAATAAAGCTCAAGTCCTTTACCGGCATTCCCCATGCGATCGCCACTTACAGCCCGCTAGTAGACACATGCGGCACAAGGCAGTTTTCAGTTATCCGCCTGCGCCCCTTCAAAGCTAACGTGTTCATTGCTACGATCGCAGGAGTGACTGATCGCGCGAAAGCCAAAGAACTGACCAATACCACGCTATATGTACCGCGAGAGGCTTTGCCTCGTACCGGAGAGGAAGAGTTTTACCTCAATGATCTAATCGGACTAGTCGTTATCACAGAAACGGACAAGGTATTTGGTCACGTAGTCGATGTCTTGAATTTTGGTGGCGGCGATATTTTAGAGATCGCACTCGCTACTGGTGACGAGACGACCCTCTTGCCCTTCAAGAAAGAAGTTTTTCCGCACATCGATCTTGGCGCGGGTTGCTTGACCGTCGTCCCGCCCATCGATATCGAAATCGAAGCCGCGATTCCTGACAGGCAGGACTGATGCTAGATGTGGCAGGCGACGATCTTCACACTGTTGCCGGAGATGTTTCCCGGTCCACTTGGAGCTTCGCTCTCGGGAGAAGCGTTGTCGCGCGATATCTGGGCGTTAAACGTGCGCGATATCCGGGCAAGTGGCCTCGGCCGCCATCGCGCAGTCGATGATACACCAGCGGGCGGGGGTCCAGGCATGGTGATCCGCGCTGATGTACTGGCTGCGAGCCTCGATGCAGGACTTGAGGAAGACGACCAGCGGCCACGCCTGCTACTTACGCCCCGCGGCAGAGCGCTCACTCAGGCTCGGGTGCGGGAACTTGCGTTAGGACAGGGAGTCGTGCTGATCTGCGGGCGCTTTGAGGGTGTTGATGAACGGATCGTCGCCGCGCGTAATCTCGAAGAGCTTTCGATTGGCGATTATGTGCTCTCCGGCGGCGAGATCGCCGCGATGGTGGTTCTCGACGCCTGCGTGAGGCTTTTGCCCGGCGTGATGGGCAGGCAAGCATCAGCTGTAGAGGAGAGTTTTGAAACAGGACTTCTTGAATATCCGCATTTTACTCGTCCCCGTGCTTGGGAAGGCCGGGAGATACCGGAAGTGCTACTGTCCGGTGATCACGCCAAAATCAAATCCTGGCGTAAGGCCGAGGCCTTAAGAATCACGCAAGAGAGAAGGCCCGATTTGCTCAAACGGGGATAAGTGCGGCCTCCCAAAATCTGCCCAAGGGAACCCTGGCGAGTATTTTCGCGGATCGTGCATTGTTGGCGCCTGGGCGCCACCATTGAGCGGACGCTGGATAGAACACTCACCCTGACAGGAGCAGAAAGTCATCTGAGTCGAAAGCGAGCCCTCGATGCTCGATATCTGTCAGATAGACGCTGACCACCTCCAAACTCTATCTGTCCAAGCAAGGCAAGCTACTAGAGGCGCAGATAGTGCGTCGGCACGCCGGTGCGCTTCAACCTAAACGCAGCTCACTCTGACGAGCAGGACCAGTCCGGGCTCGTTCTTCCTCGAGTGTAGTTGTCAAGCCATCTACTTTTCCCTCTAACCGACCGATTTCATCTTGAAGGTCAGCGATCCGGCGTTCGTAGCCATCAATCAAAATTCGAATCCGGGCATCGACCAGCGCTGCCATTGAAGCCCGACTATTGAATAAATGGCCGAGCGCAGTTCCAACGGCACCGATGACAAGGCCACCAATTCCGGTCAACGCAGCCCAATAATTACTGTCACCCACATCGGATGCCATGGCATTCTCCACAAATGGGTTTGAAATAAAGTTCCTTCCGGTGTTTCCTTCATGCCCTGCGGTCAGACTTCGCCCAGCCATATCGAACTCCATCAATCATACGCTCTTGATTGCTTCACAAGCCAGCCCGCAATGGCGTAGAGGTTCTAAGTCCCATCCCAAACGCCCGTCGAGTCATGGGAAGAACCCGATTGTATCAATTACCCAAAGCAGACAGCTCTCGATAAGGACGAATCCACCGCCGAGCATGCCGCGCGGCGAATTTACGGCTCTTGGTCGTAGCTCTTGACCAAAATGGCGGTCGCGAAAAGCAAAATGGCTATGACAACGAAGTCGCCCGCACTATAGTCTATCAATGGAAATAGACCTTGGCCGCAACGAAAATGATTGGAAGCGCGACCATCGTAAAGCCAAGGATGAGCGCAACGAAATCCATTTTCGTCATGTCACCACCTCCGCAGAGCGCACGAGATCAGGATACCCAAGATCCCTGTCACCTCGACGAATATGACCCATTCCAGCATTCGATCGCCTCAGCTTTTGAGAGCAGCCATGCTCCATTCGAGCGTCACGAGGCTGATGTGCGCCGGAGATATTCCTGCCTTGATCCAAGATGCGGCGATTACGGCGTCGGCCGTGTCGAAGTAAAGCCGGAAAGCGTCCCAGCTTACCCGGACGAGCTCGCCCCACGTCCACACATAGATGTAGTCCGCGTCATATTTCTCGGAGCAGATACAATGGCCGCCCCAGCTATAGGGCTTCCATTCGGGATCTTGTGGATTGTATCCGTCGAGCGTCCATTTGTTTGTCTCCTGCCAGGCCAGCGGCAGCCCGACGCCCAGATCCACAACGCCGAACCAGTCGATCGCGCGTTTGATATTTGTGAAATCCCCGACGTCGATCGCCGCAGTGCCAACGAACTGATGTCCGAAAGCGCCATGCTTCATCACATAGGCGAGTACATCCTCGATGATGGCGCCCTTATCAGTCGGGTTTTCACCATTGGCGTCCTTTGGCGCATTCGGATCGTAGCCGGTGATCGCAGAATAGAGAGCCAAGACCTGATCTGTTGATGGAGCCCAATCTTTTTCATAGGCAGCCTTGAGTGCTCCGACGAGGATGTTGGCCACGGCCGCGCATGTGCAATCGCCAACCTTGTTATTGCCGAACATCGGGCGCCGGGTGACGCCCTCGGTCCAATCCATCGCTGGTGCTGGTGCTGGGAGGTCCGTGCCGAAGAGCTTGGCGAAAGCAACACGCTTGGAGCGCCCGGCCGGATGCGGGCGCAGCGCGCCGAGTTTGTGATTGCGGAAGTCTAACATCTGTCTTTTCTCCAGGAAATTTATGCAGAAATTTTGCGGAAGCCCTTACAAGCCCGGCAAGATCGCCGGCACGATCGTGTTGATCGAAGTGGCGCCCCCCGCCACGATGGCCCCGACGAGATTGGCCGTTTGCAGGCCGAAGGCTTGCGCCGCCGGTGCGCAAGCAATTTTGAGCGGACCGTTTGGCAGGAGGTCCGCCTGGAGAATGGCAATGATCTCAATATCTGTTGCGAGATGGATGTTGAGAGTCGTGTTGGCCTGATTTGCCGCCGCCGTGGCATTGACGGCTTGAGCAAATGTCAAAAGCGCCTGCCAGCATGGCGTTACGACGTTTTCTTTGGCCGCTGTGCCGACCGCAATCGCCTGTTGGAGATCAGGGATTGCCTGCCCCGCGGCCCAAGCGGCCACTTTGTCGGCCAGTTGGTCTGGTGTGAGTAGAGACAGATTGAAGGTCGCCTTCGCCGGCGCATGCTTGGCGACGGCATAATGCTTGGCGCTGGCATGATGCGGCTGCGCGGCAGGCGTGGCGATCGCGCCGCCGAGTGGGCCAAAAAAACAAGCGAGCGCGAGCAGCGCCCGCAAGAAGGGACGGTTCATTTGAGTCTCCTTAAGATGAGGTTCGGATTGGTGGTGGACTACTTCACGGGCACGGGCGCAGCGATCACGACTGGCGTGACGGCAGTGGCACCGCGAGCCTGCATGGCACCAAGCTGGCTCGCAATGAGCTTGGCAAGCGTATCGGCCATGACTTCCGGAGTGATCCCGAGTGCCTTTGCGATGTTCGGGATTTCCTTGATCGCTGCATTCGCCGCCTCGGTAACGAAGGGGCTCGCCGGCGTGATAGAAAGAGTCGCTATCTCGGGACCGGCCGCTGCCCATATTTGACCCGCCCACGCCTCGGCGGTTGAATGTACCACCTTCCAATTGTCATCCGTCAGCTTGAATTTCAGCCACCCGGCGAGACGTTTGATGACCCATGCCAGCCCGGCATAAATGACCAATGCAAGGATCTGGACGAGGTATGGGCCCATGACGTTGGCAAGCATTTGCAGGTCGATCTTGTTCATCTCATCGCCCCGTCGATGAAGAACATGATGGTTTCGAGGATGGTCAAAGTCGCGAGCAAGCGGAGCGCGAATGATCGAAACGCCGCCTTCACGGATTCCCAAAAGCGCGCCAAGGCGAGCCAATCGGGCCATTCAGGTTCCTTAGTG
>DATJBL010000023.1:0-7566 GCA_035515355.1 Methylocella sp. | reverse complement strand
AAGGAGCGTTTGTTCGATGTTCTGATGCGCCGTCTCGATGCACTGGCGCCCTACAAGCTTGGTCTTGAAGCGATCTTCGACTGGGCGCGCCGCGACCCGCTGGCAGCGGCCGCGATCAATCGGGTTCTCGTCAATTCGATGCGATTCATGCTGGAAGCCGCAGGCATCGAGTCGGAAGGTGCGGTCGGAGCGCTGAAACTGCAAGGCCTCGCCCTCGCTTGGGCAAGGGTTCTGCCGGTCTGGTTCCGGGATGACGATCCGGGCCTCGCCCGGACAATGGCCGCACTCGATCGCGAATTGACGAGGGGGAGCACCTTCGTTGCGCGGGCGGAGGATTTGAACCGGCTCATCTCGCCCTTGTTCTCGATGGCGCGATCCTTATTCGAACGCAGATCTCCGCCGCCGACCGTCCACCCCCGGCACGGCCATCCTGAAAGTCACGACGAGCGGATGGTCTCTTGAGATCCTCGCGCGAGGCAAAGGCCGCTAAGGGGCGGCTCCCGAATCGTCGCGCCGCGACCATTCCCGCGGCGCGAGTTCGATCAATGCAGGGCCGGGCCGACGGCCATCCCCCCGCCGGCTAACTCTGCCAGGCCTTAGCCGTTCCGCTGCCCAAAACCGGAACGAAGGCGCCGCCAGCGCCAGCCCCAGCAAATCCGAAACGAACCCCGGCAGGATCAGCAACACCGCCCCAAGGCCCGCCAAAGTGCCGTCGAGCACCGCTTCCCACGAAAGCACGCTCTGATCCTTGGCACGTACCGAAACGGCTTGGCGCAGCCGAAGTGCGGCGGAAAGTCCCACGCGCCGCAAGGTGGCAAGACCCGCAAGGCTCGTTAGAATGCAAGCGAGAATGGCGCCGGCAAAGCCGACGAGATGAACGACTGCCGCGAAAGCCGCGAGTTCGGCGCCGAGCCAAAGCGAGAGATACAGCACGAACAGAATCGGGAGGCGGACCACGGGGGTTCGCGTAAAAGTGCCATTCGATCGAAGGCGAAGCATTAAGGCTCCCTTCAAGACTGGACTTCCGTTCTTTGTCCCCCAAATAGATATCATGATAAGAGCACAATCAAGGTATGATATAAAACACAATCCCCGCATAATCTTCACAAGGTAAGGCATCAGGTATCCCGATGCAGGATTCATTCGATATGACGACCATTGTTTTCGCGCTTCTCGCTGCTTTTGTGGTGTGGAAGCTGCGCTCGGTGCTAGGCACCCGCAGCGGCACCGAAAAGCCGCCGACCAATCCATTTGCGCCGAGGGCGCCGGGCAGCATGCGAACACAGCTTGGCGATTCCCGCGGCGAGGCGGCGAATCGAGTTATCCCCCTCCCTGGAGCCGCTGAACCCGTAAGGGCCCCGGCGGTCGAGGCGGGCGAAAGGTGGAAGCCTTATGCTGAGGCCGGTTCTCCAGCTTGGGCGGGGCTCGACTCCATTGCGGCTGCCGATCCAGCTTTTGCGATCAAACCCTTCATCGAAGGTGCGAAGGCCGCCTATGAGATGATTATCACCGCTTTCGCCGAGGACAAGCGGGAGGTGCTGCGCAATCTTCTCGTCCCGGCCGTTTTCGAGAGCTTCGCGGCGGCGCTCGCCGAGCGCGAAAAACGCGGCGAAAAAGTCACGACGACGTTCGTTTCGATCGACAAGGTCGCGATCGAGGAAGCGTCACTGGCTGGCAAGAGTGCCGAAATCAAGGCCCATTTCACGAGCCAGATGATTACCGCGACGCGCGATCAGGCGGGCAAAGTGGTCGATGGAAGCCTCGATAAAGTTGTCCAAGTCGAGGATATTTGGACGTTCATCCGGGACACCGATTCGCGCGATCCGAACTGGAAGCTCGCGGCAACCGAATCCGCGCATTGAACGAAGGAAGGCCCTCCCGTGGCCACAAAACCACGCGCTCGGGCGACCGGCGCGTGGGGTTTTTTTCCATGAACTCTTCGACCTTGCCGCCGGGAGTGCAAGACAGGGCCGATCTGACGCCCCTCTCCTTTGAGGATCTCACGGGTTTCCCCGAGGACGATCATCTCGCGGCATTCCGTGTTTTTCTACACTCCTGCGTGGCTCTTGCAGCGAAGGCACCGCCGCTGCGGCAAGGAATTGCCGCCCCCGCCGCGCTTGAAGCCGTCGCTCATACGGCGCTGCGTCAGGAGATCCACACCGCCGGGCAAGCGCGGCAGTTTTTCGAAGCCCATTTCCGGCCGTTCCGGGTCGCAGCAAAAGCCTTGGTGCTCCCCTCCTCTGGATTCCTTACGGGCTATTATGAGCCGGTCGTCGAGGGATCGCTGATGCCCTCCCGCGAATTCGCCGCGCCAATCCTCGGCCGCCCCGACAATCTCGAATTCTTGGCCCCCTACCCGGACCGCGCGACGATCGAAAGCGGAGCCGTTCAAGGCCATGCGATGCCCGTCGTCTGGCTGCACGACCTCGTCGAGGTGTTTTTGATCCAAGTGCAAGGCTCGGCGCGGGTTCGTCTCACGGATGGCAAGACGGCCCAGCTCGTTTATGCCGGGCGCAATGGCCAGCCCTATACGTCGATTGGCCGCATTCTGATCGAAAACGGCGAAATCGCCGAAAGCGAGATGTCGCTCGGCGCTCTAAAGGAATGGATTCGGGCGCACGGCCAAAATCCGGGGGACGCTGGCCTGGCGCTCATGCATCGCAATAAATCCTATGTTTTTTTCGCTCTCGAAGAAGACGACGGGACGCGCAGCCCCATTGGCGGACAAGGGATCGGCCTGACCGCCTTGCGATCGATTGCCGTTGACCGCACCTTTTGGCCCTATGGATTGCCATTCTGGATCGCCGCGGAGCTTCCTTGGCGAAGTTCGTCAGGCTCGCCTTTTCGCCGCCTAATGGTCGCGCAGGACACGGGCTCGGCTATTGTTGGTCCGGCCCGCGTCGATATTTTCTTCGGCTCGGGGGATGACGCGGGCCTGCGGGCAGGCGATATTCGGCACGAGGGCGACGTCGTTGCTTTTCTGCCCGCCTGAGAGGGTCCAACCCGTGAATGAAATTGCTTCCTCGTCCCGTAGCCCCCGGCTCCGGCGGCTCAGTGCGGAAGAGATTGAACTCTGGATGAACGTGACCCGGGGCATTGCACGCCGGCCGGGGAGCCGTTTGCCGGAATTAGCCTCCGCACAACCACAGACAAAGCCCCCTCCCGCGGGAAGACCTGGACTGAACAGCCCGCCGCCGCCGGCCGAGGCCAAGGCAGTTGGCCTGCCTGCCCCTGCCCCGCTCGCCCCGCTCGAACGCCGGTTGCGGCAAAAGTTGGCACGCGGCCGTGCCGCGCCCGACGCCGCGATCGACCTTCATGGGATGCGCCGACAGGAGGCTTTTATCGCCTTGCGTGAGTTTTTGGCGCGCGCGCAGATTGAGGGTGCCCGGCTCGTTTTGGTTGTCACAGGCAAAGGCGAGCGTGGTTCGGCGGGAGAAGGGACCCCCGGCATTTTGCGCCAGAGCGTGCCCCACTGGCTGCGGGAGCCCCTCTATCATGCGATCGTCCTTGGCTTTGAGGAGGCTCAGCGTCCGCATGGCGGTGCCGGGGCATTCTATGTCCGGCTGCGGCGGCGCGATCGCGCTTCGCAACGGAAAGGCGCCTCGTGAGCCGCGCCGAACTCGACTGGACCGGCCTGTTGGCGCCTACGATCGGCGAATTCGATCTCATGGCACAGGCGGCATTCACCGCCCTCCCGGACGAATTCCGGCGCCTTTGTGAGGGCCTTGTGATCAGGGTCGAAGATTTTCCCGACGAGGATACGCTCGAGGAAATGGATTGCGAGACTGAGTTCGACCTTTTGGGCCTGTTTCGCGGCCGCGGCCGCGCCCAATCCGAGGCCAGCCCGATGACCGGACAGTTTCCCAACATGGTCTGGCTTTACCGGCGCCCGATCCTCGACTTTTGGGCGGAGCACGAGGAAACGCTCGGGGCCATCGTGACCCACGTCCTCATCCATGAAATCGGCCATCACTTCGGGCTTTCCGACGAAGACATGCGAGCCGCCGAACGCGCCGGATAGCGCTTCAATAGAGAAAGCTTCAGCACCAAATGAACATGTTCGACGACGCTCTCGCCGCCGCGAGCCAGATTTTCACGCCGCCGTTCCGGACTGTCCTTTGGAAGACGCTCGCTCTGACAATGGCTCTGCTCGGCCTCGTGTGGATTGCCCTCCACAAGCTTCTCGCGGCCGGCGTCGCTCTTCCCTATTCCTGGGCACAGCCCTGGGCGCACTCTTGGATCTACTCTTGGGTGGCGACGGCCCTGTCGCTGATCGGCGGCTTGGGGCTTGTCATCGGCCTTGCTTTCCTGGTGACGCCCGTGTCCTTCCTCGTTGCCGGCTTCTTCTTCGACGAACTTGCTGAAAGGGTCGAGCTCACGCTCGCTCCGGACGAGGCTCCCGGCCGTCCCCTTGCCATTCACGACTCTCTCTGGCTGTCGATGAAATTTTCCGCTGTGGCACTCGTGGTCAATGCGCTGGCGTTATTCCTCCTGCTGGTTCCTGGCCTTAATGCCGCGGGGTTTTTTGGCGCCAATGCCTATCTTTCGGGGCGCGGCTATTTCGAGCTTGCCGCGGCACGGCATCTTCCATTCGCCGAGGTCCAGCGGCTGCGACGGAGCTATGAACTTCGCCTTTTCGGCGCCGGCCTTGTCGTGGCGGCGCTGCTCACCGTGCCCCTTGTAAACCTGCTCACGCCTTTGTTCGGCACCGCCTTCATGGTGCGAATCGCGCGCAGGATCATGCAGGAGGATGCGGCGGCACCGCGCCCATCATGGCGGCGAGGCTGAACGTTCAGATTGCCCGGGTCCCGGCGAATTGTCCGGTCTTGCGGTAACGGTAAAGATAGGATGGCACAAAACTCTCGAAGGGCTCCGGGCTGATCCCGAGGCCGCGCAAGGTCCGCCCCTCGGCGGCCGCCTGCGGCGAGACGATGTTATCGGTGCGCAACAACTCGACCTGATCCTTGGTGATCCTGAAAATTTCGGGAAAAAGACCGAGCGAGAGTTTGGTGGCGGCCTCGGTGATGGAGGCGAGGACTTTCGCCCTTTGGAACGAGACGGGAACAAGCGGGCGATGGCGCTGCGTCACCTTGAGGACGAATTCGTAAATCCGCCGAAGCGTCGCGACCTCCGGTCCCCCCAATTCATAAATGGTGCCTGGCGCCGCCTTTCCCTCGATCGCCAGCGCGACCGCCGTTCCGACGTCCCCAGCGAAGACCGGCTGGAGCTTGGTGTTTCCACCGCCCATCAAGGGAAGCGCTGGCATGAAGCGCGCCATGGCGGCGAAACGATTGAAGAATTGGTCCTCGGGGCCGAAGACGACAGAAGGGCGGAAAATGATCGCATCGGGGCGCAAAATGTGCACGGCCGACTCGCCGAACGCCTTCGTTTGCGCATAAAGCGCGGAACTCGCCGGATCGGCTCCGATTGCCGACATCTGCACGAGAACCCGGATGCCCGCCTCTTTCGCGGCCTTGGCGACGGTTTGTGCTCCAAGGTGTTGGATGGCCTCGAAACTCTGGGCGCCGGATTCCTGCAATATGCCGACGAGATTGACGGCCGCCTCGGCATCCCGCAGCGCATGGGCGACGGAGTCAGGAAAGCGCAGATTGGCCTGGACGGCGTGAATTTGCCCGACCTTGCCGAGCGGCTGCAAATGAAAGGCAAGATCGGGGCGGCGCACCGCGACCCGGACTCGCCAGCCCCGCCGCGCCAGGGCGCGCACCACATGCCGGCCGATAAAGCCCGAACCGCCAAAGACCGTCACAAGCCGGTCTCTTACCATCGCATCATCCGCCATTGCCACCCGTCTCCAATAGAAGGCTGAGGACACAATCTCGATTATGCTCCAGCCGCCGCCCGTTGTAGAGCGGTTTCGCGCGTAAGGAAATCGGAAAGCATGGCCGATCCGTGGTTCGTATTGACAAAAGCAGCATCCGGCCGCATCAGAACCCTATGCCCAGATGGCGGAATTGGTAGACGCGCTGGTTTCAGGTACCAGTGGTGAAAGCCGTGGAGGTTCGAGTCCTCTTCTGGGCACCAAATTGACGTTCGGAAATGTCCAAGATAATCCAAAACCTACTGAAAAATCTAGAGATTGAGCTGACGCAACGTCCGACAGCGTCCCGAAACGTCGGTTGGTATCCATCCAAAACAAATCCGTGCCGCCAAGCCCGGCGATATATGCATCCTTATAGGCATCTTTATAGGCAAGCCGAGGGGGCGACACCAAACTCGTATCGGTCGCTGGTGATCGCACGGCGTTTCGATCCACGCCCCTGCGCGAGGGGCGACGCGCGGTCCGGCTATGCCCCGCCGTCGTAGACTCTGTTTCGATCTACGCCCCTGCGCGAGGGGCGACCTCCTCTCTCTAACTCCTTGCTTCATCTTGGAAAGAGCAAGGCTCGCGCGAACCTTCGCGCAAGGCGAACGGAAGATGGAGCCATTGACCGGAATAGCGCAGGAAAAGGGCAGTATTTCAAGTACTTATATCAAGCGCGAACCAGACTGGAGTTCGAGGCACGCTATCGGTCGCGTCGCCGCCGCTCGCATAGGACCACGGGACCTTCTCAAACAATCAGCGGGCCGTTGAGATCAGCAGCCGGCCTCGCACCGACGTGTTCGACACGCCGCTGCCAGTTGGCGCCAAGGTAATAATAGCGCAGGCTGTCGCTTTGCCTGTCTATGATCGCTTCGAGTCTCGACCTGAGCAAGGTCCATTGCGCGGGATCCACCCCGATCTCGAAGACCGAATATTGCACTCTCTGGCCGAAATCACGGCAGGCCTTCGCGACGCGACGCAATCTTCCGGCTCCTCCGCCATCCGTCGTGTTCACGTCATAGGTCACGAGCACCAACATTTCTGCTTTTCATTTCCAGAACCAAGGCGGATCGCCTCGCGCTTCTGGTGCTCGGTGAGCTTCGGCTTGCGCGCCATCTTCACGCCTTTTTGCCTTGGCGCGTTCGCGGCCTTCGCTTGTGCGGGCGCGGATTAACTCACGCTCGAACTCGGCAAGCCCGCCTAGCACCGTCAGCATCAAGCGCCCGGGCGCGGTCGTCATGTCCGCCCATGTGTCGCCAAGCGAACGGAAGCCTGCGCCCTTGTCGGCGATTGCGGCAAGTGTGTTGAGAAGATCGCGCGTCGAGCGGGCCAGCCGGTCGAGCCGCGTCACCATCAGCACGTCGCCCTTGTCGAGTTGGTCGAGGACGCGGCGCTACTGCACACGGTCGGCGCGCGCGCCGCTCGCCGTCTCCCGATAGACCTTCTCGGCTCCGGCGGCGCGCAAGGCCTTCACTTGCGCGTCAACGCTCTGGCCGTCGGTCGATACCCGTGCATACCCCAGAATCATGCGGCAATTCTGCACGTCATTTTTGCAAAGAAAAAGGGGTTATTTTTCAACGGGCTGGGTTTTGAGCAAAATTCGTGAATACCGGTGAAAAAGTCGGCGCACATGGCGTTCTGAAAAGGTCGCAAGATCGAGCTTTTTGCATTGAACGTTTTTGTATTTATCTGCATTTCGTGATTCCATCGAATGGTTAATTCGAGGGAGAGCGCAGCATGATGGG
>DATJBL010000022.1:0-55287 GCA_035515355.1 Methylocella sp. | reverse complement strand
TTCCCGAGCCGCGATATCCGGAGGAGCGCCGCGCGCGATGATGCAGGCGAGCTTTGCCTCCGAGGGCGTTAGGCGGAACGTCTTGGCGAGGATCGCTGCTGGCGGTCCCGGCCTTGGTCCCAAGGCATTGAGTGTCAAGAGTGCGCGCACTTCTTGAGTCGGCGACTGCGTGGTGGTCTCAAAGGGCCAAATGCGCACGATAACTGGTAGCTTATCGGTGCGGGGTACAATGATTGGCTCCAACGCTAAGGGGTTGGGCTTCGGCGAATCTTTTAATTGCTCGATGGCTTCTTTGAGCAGCGTCCGGGAGTCCGGATCACGAACAAACAGCCGCCTATCCTTAATATTGATGTTGGTGTCGAAAACGCCATCGGCCGCCGCGTTCACATCAGCGACGTATCCATTCCGGTCAAGGGCCACTGCGGGCAGGCGCATAGCGTTGAGCGCCGCAGTCGGAGCGGAGCCTGATCCGCGCGTTCCAGCGACGGCCGCAATTTCGATTAATCGCCGGGTGAAGGAAGCAAGAATGCGTTCTTCTTCAGCGCGCAGGCTGCCAACTTCTGAGTTCATGTCCAAAATTGTCATTTCTCACCAAGGATTCTGCGATTCAATAACGGGATGGACGCACCAAATTCATCATTCCACTTTTAAGACAGGTGTCACATTAACCCAGGATGAAGGGGTTTCGAAAATTCATCTGGAGACGCCGATTTATGAAACCTGTTAAAGAATAAAATGATGAATAACAAGCTCTAACACTTGTATAGCTCGAGGTTCCTTTCTGAACTGTGAGTGGAAAGGCTAAAAACCGGGGAAGGCACCCGCGATTTCGCGGGTGGCAAATTGCAAGTGTATGATTTAGAAAGAGATTGCCGAAGATTGCCCGGAATTCTCAAGGGCAGAACGGCCGCTGACAGCGGGTAGATCATGATGGAATTCCTCTTTCGTCAGATATTGGACAGATAAATAAAATTAACATAAAGCATAATAAAATCATTTAGTTAATAGTATGAGTTCACCCTTAATAGTAAAGCATATGATTCCAGATATTGCAATATGGAATATACGGCAAAGCATTTATCTGTATTTCCCAAAGTCCATCTCTACTTGGATGCGTCGGAATGACGCTCCCGAATGCGTCGGAATGACGCTCCTGCCGGTCAAGGAGAGAAGCTCAAGGGGCAAGCCAGGCTTGCAGCTCGCGCAATTTCGAAAGTAAGGTCCATCTTCTCATCCGCGGCAATGCCAGCGAACGTGTAAACAAGGGCTTACGTCGATTGGTGTCGGCGAGTGAGCAGGAGGGGTCCCGCCCATGATTTCCGTAACGTTTCCAGATGGCGCGTCTCGTGGTTTCAAACACGGCGCGAGCGGATTGGAGATTGCCAAAAGCATTTCGCCCTCGCTCGCCAAGCGGACGGTCGCGATGGCGCTCGACGGCGTATTAAGCGACCTCGCGGATCCCGTCACGACGGATTCCAGAATCGAGTTCATCGGCCGTGAGGATCCCAGAGCCCTCGAACTCATCCGCCATGATGCCGCGCATGTCCTTGCTGAGGCGGTGCAAACTCTGTTTCCCGGCACGCAAGTCACGATTGGGCCGGTCATCGAAAACGGCTTCTATTACGACTTCTATCGTCCCGAACCCTTCACGCCGGACGATTTCTCGGCAATCGAAAAAAAAATGGCGGAGATCATCGCCCTGGATAAGCCCTTCACAAAGGAGATCTGGACGCGCGACAAGGCCAAAGCCTGGTTCGAGACCCACGGCGAGGCCTTCAAGGTCGAGCTCGTCGATGCGATTCCAGGTCACGAGGATTTGAAGATCTATAAGCAAGGGGACTGGCTCGACCTCTGCCGTGGCCCCCACATGACCTCAACGGGCAAGATCGGCAATGCCTTCAAATTGATGAAGGTCGCCGGCGCCTATTGGCGCGGCGATTCTACAAAACCGATGCTCCAACGCATCTATGCGACGGCTTTCGCCAAGCCGGAGGAACTCGCGGCCTATCTCAAGCAACTCGAAGAAGCGGAGCGGCGGGATCATCGCCGGCTCGGCCGGGAGATGGATTTGTTCCATTTCCAGGAGGAAGGCCCAGGCACGGTTTTCTGGCACGCCAAGGGCTGGACCTTGTTCCAAACCTTGATTTCCTACATGCGGCGGCGCCAGACTAAGCTTGGTTATATTGAGGTGAATACGCCCCAAGTTCTTGACCGCGTGCTTTGGGAAACATCGGGACATTGGCAGACGTTTGGGGAAAATATGTTCCTCACGAAGACCGAGGACGAGCGTGTCTTTGCCTTGAAGCCGATGAATTGTCCGGGCCATGTCCAAATCTTCAAGAATGGCCTGAAATCCTACCGCGACCTGCCGATGAAGATCGCTGAGTTCGGCATCGTCCACCGTTATGAGCCGTCAGGGGCGCTTCATGGTGTCATGCGGGTGCGCGCCTTCACCCAGGACGACGCACATATTTTTTGCGCCGAGGAGCAGATCATGGAGGAAAGCTTGAAGGTCAACGACCTCATCCTTTCCATCTATGAAGATTTTGGGTTCAATGACATCGTCATCAAATTGTCGACGCGACCGGAGAAGCGGGTGGGTTCCGACGAGGCCTGGGACCGGGCGGAGGCGGCCTTATCTCGTATCCTCGCAACCCTCAAGGAGCGTGGTGCCAAGACCGCCGTCAATCCAGGCGAAGGTGCCTTCTACGGCCCCAAGCTCGAATATACTTTGCGTGATGCGATCGGGCGCGAATGGCAGTGTGGCACAACACAAGTCGACTTCAATATGCCAGGTCGCTTCGGCGCTTTTTATATTGGGCCAGATAGCGAGAAAAAGACACCCGTGATGATCCATCGCGCCGTCTTCGGCTCGCTTGAGCGCTTCACTGGCATTCTCATCGAGCATTTCGCCGGGCATCTTCCCTTGTGGCTGTCACCTTTGCAGATCGTTGTCGCAACGATCACTCAGGAAGCCGACGATTATGCTTTCGAAGTCATGGCTGCGGCGCGAAAACTCGGGCTTCTCACAGAAGGCGATCTTCGCAACGAGAAAATAACCTATAAGGTGCGCGAGCATTCGCTCGCCAAGGTGCCGGTCCTCTTGGTTCTCGGCAAAAAGGAGGCGGCTTCGCGGACCGTCTCGATCCGGCGCCTCGGCTCACAGGATCAGATCGCGATGGGTCTGGAGGAGGCCTTGCAGCGGCTTGCCGAAGAGGCAACACCGCCGGATTTGAAACAGGCTTGATAAACGAAACGCGGACGATGCTGCGGAATGCGATAAAGCCGTCCGATCCAGAGCATTTAACCGAAGTGGATACCGGTTTGTGTGCCGCTAAAAGGACACGCAGGCCGGTGCCCCATCGGCGCGCAGCACGCTTTCTTGGCCAAAGCGGGTCTTGTAAGCGCTTCGGATCGCCTCGATGCGCGCATCTGCGTCAGTCTCAGGCGCATACCAGATCAGCAATAGCCGCGATGTTTCCTTGACGAGGAGTCCCGAAGCATCTCGCCATTGGCCATAGCCCGCGAGCACCGTAAGCCCATCGGGGAAGCGAGGGGTGACCTCGGCCGCCAGAAAAGCCGTCCATTCTTCATCGCTGATAGCAAGGGCGTTCTTGCGCTGGGTGCCGAACACGAGTTCGATCTTGGCAAGGGGCCGGGCCGGCGAACGGCAAACAAGTTCGATGTTGCTGCGTGCCAGCTTTGCACCGTGAACGCCGAGGAGGGCAACAGCCGCAATAATGAAAATGGCGGAAACAGCCGCACTGCGCATGACAAAAGCCTTGATTGTCTACGTCAGCTCTGGCGAGGAAAAGCCCATCATCAACCACGCGATGAACGCGCATCCGCGAGCGCCCGCGCCAGCGCGACAAATCCCTCTATACCAATTTCTTCCGCCCGCAAGGTGGGATCAATGCCGGCGGGGGCGAGCAGCTTCCCTGCGTCGCCTTCCGCGAGTGCTTTCAGTGATTGCCGCAGCATCTTGCGTCTTTGTCCGAAGGCCGCCTGAGTCACCTCCGACAGAAGTGGTGTTTCGCAAGACAGGGGCTCGGGACGTGGAACAAGTTCGACCAAGGCCGAGGTCACCTTCGGTGGCGGCGTGAACGCCGAGGCCGCGATGTCAAAAAGAATGCGAGTCTCGCAGCGCCAGTTGCATAGTACGGCTAGGCGTCCATAAGCCGCCCGCTCGGCCGGACTCGCGACAATGCGCTCTGCCACCTCTCGCTGAAACATTAGAATGAGCCGGTCAAACCACGGCGGCCACGGTTCAGTTGCAACCCAGGACGCTAGGAGCGCGGTCGCAATGTGATAAGGCAGGTTGGCGCAAATCCGCGCGGGCCTTGCCGTGCCGACGAGTGCGGCAAGATCCGTCGTCAAGGCATCGCCCTCAATAACATCGAGACGCCCCGGATAATGATTTGCAATTTCGGCAAGCGCGGGAAGACAGCGAGCGTCGCGTTCGATCACTATGACCTTTCGCGCGCCCTCGGCAAGCAAGGCTCGCGTGAGGCCCCCGGGACCTGGGCCAATCTCGACGACTGTCGTTCCATGCAGCGGGGCCGCGGCGCGCGCGATGCGGCGGGTAAGGTTAAGGTCGAAAAGAAAATTCTGGCCGAGCGATTTTTTGGCAAGGAGTCCATGCTTGGCGGCAACCTCGCGGAGTGGTGGGAGACCATCGAGCGGGCCACAACTCCCGGTCGATTGCCGGCCAAATTTTCGCATGGCAGGCTTACCGTAGAAAACGGAGGATGGACCTCACGATAAATTCCGGCGGCGCTGCGAATTATGCGCGCGGTGTGCAAGCTTGCCTGCGAGGCGAAGGGCGGCAATGAGGCTTGCGGGGTCGGCGATTCCCTTTCCGGCGATATCGAAAGCCGTACCGTGATCGGGCGAGGTGCGGATCAGGGGAAGGCCCAAGGTGACGTTGACCGCGCGCTCGAAAGCAATGGTTTTCACCGGGATCAAAGCCTGATCGTGATACATTGCAATGACGACATCATAGCCTTTACGAGCGCTGGACCGAAACAGAGTATCCGCCGCATAGGGCCCACTCACCGCAATTCCCGATGCTGCGAGTTCCGCAAGCGCCGGCGAGATAACTTCGATCTCTTCGCGTCCCATCGTGCCGCCTTCGCCGGCATGAGGATTGAGGCCGGTGAACGCCAGACGCGGCCTTTTGATTCCGAAAAGCGAAGTGAGGCCCTTCGCGGTAATGAGACCGGTTTCGACGAGGAGCTCACGCGTCAATAGTACGGGAACCCGTGCAAGCGGAACGTGAATTGTTGCCGGGACGACGCCGAATTGCGGCGACCAGATCAGCATCACCGCCCGGGCGCTTTCACCGAAATAGCGTTCCGCCAATTCCGCTAAAAATTCAGTATGGCCCGGATAGCGAAAACTTGCGCGGTAGAATAGCTCCTTGGCGATCGGATTGGTGACAATTGCTGAAGCCTCTGCAGCGCGGATCAGACGCACGCAAGTTTCAATCGAGGCGATGGTCCCGGCGGCGTCCCGCACATCCGGCGCACCGGCCTTTCCGGAAACGGAATGTTGTAAGGCAAGGACCGGCAGCGCGTGACGAAACATTGGCGCGGCCTCAGGGCCAGTGACGATTTTGATCGGAACATTCAGACCCAAATCCCGCGCGACCGTGGCGAGGTGATTGGGATCGGCGACAACTAAGAAGGGCGGAGCGTCGGGCTCTTCATGCAGCTTGAGCCAAGCTTTCAAGGTAAGTTCCGGACCGACACCGGACGGATCGCCTTGTGACAATGCCAAGGGAAGGATATGTGCCGGCAGCGTTCGTGCCATTAATACCTCGCTGTTTGAGCATGATTCCGAGAGGTGCAACGCTTTTGGATGAGATCATGCAATCGACGTAGAGATGAAAACCACGGGCCATTCAACTTTAGCCGCATGATCTCGCCCGCATCGTTGTTTCGCCGAGATCTTGCCACAATCACCCAGACAAGAGCTTCTATCAATTCGATGCGACCACAGGGATGGATGGCACGGGTTCTAGTGCTTCACGATCACGGCTCTCTCGCGCAATTCCTTGAGACGGCGCTCAGTATCGGCCTCGATATGCGCGGCGAGAATCTTTTGTGAAATTGCGGTGCGTGCCGCACTATCATCCTTAGCCGTGCCCTTGGAGCACACCGCGATCATCTCGATCCCTTCGCTGGAACGTTGCGGCGCGGTTAGATGTCCGGTTGGGGTCTTATCGAGCATTTGGCGAAGACTGTCATTCATCTCGATCGCGCTCCTGACGAGGGGAGCGCGAACGGTCACGTCGCTCATGGCACGGGCCATAGAAAGACCGCTATCGCAGTCGTTGAACCGTCCGCGTAAATCCTCGGCCTGGTGAGCGCGCTCCGTCAAGGCTGCGGGTGTTGTATCATGGGGAACTGCGAAAATGATCTCGCGCACCGTATATTCCGTGCCTGATGCCGCCTTGCCCCCCTCCTTGGCGAGTTCGGCCCGCACCTGTTCTTCGCTCGCTTCGACACCCTTGTTCAAGGCTTGCACGAGGACGCCGAAAGCCACGTCCGCGCGAAAATGGGCTTTGAAATGATCCGCCGTCACGCCGGCCTGTTGGAGCGAGCTGACCAACGCCTCTGGGGGAACCTTCATGTCCCGCGCAACTTTGACGATTTGTTGCGAAATGTCGTTATCCTTCGGATCGATGCTAAATTTACTTGATTCCTGGATTTCAAGCCGATCCCTGAAGAGGCTTTCGACGGCAGCGTCATGGGTTGCCGGTTTGTGCAAGACACGCAGCATTTTCATCCGCTCGTCTATATCGATGTTTGTGATCGGATCGCCGTTGATGCTGGCAACAATGGCCTGGGCAAAGGCGGACCCGGTCGAGCTTGCAACCCAGACGGAGATTGCCGCGATGGCCACACAAAGACCTAAGGGCAAGCAAGCGACGCGCGCACCACGGTTCTCTCGCGCATCGTTTTTTGTTTTCATGACCTGAGTTTTCTCCCTTTCGTGCGTCAAAGTTGGTTCCGGCACGCAATGCCTTAATATCTCGTGACGAGAGCGGAAGTGTTCACGCCATCGAGCATGTTGGTATTAAGAAAAGACTGGTTGAACTTTGCCTCCCCCAACGTACGTAGTTGCAACTGGACCATGACGGTTTGGCTGCGAATCAAGGAGCCACTCCCATAATCTTGATACACCGAGCTATAATTGATGGAAAAGGTGGTGCATTCGTCTTGATACCCCGCGCCGATCCCATAGGCGGCGACCGCGAAGGGACCGGGATTGGAATAGCCGATCAGGTATGGGGGATAATATTGACGGCTCATGTCAAAGGTAATGTTGCCTTTGGCGAAGTAATTCTCGCTGATTTTGTATTGTGAGGTAAGTGCGAGCCCTTCGCGGCGAACATCATAACCGATGAGGGCCTGTGAGGCATAATCGGCAAATTGAATCGAGCCCGTTAGCGCGCCTAAGTTGTAGTTCAAGCCGACGTCGAGGCGCCTGACCTCTAAGGAATTAACATCGAACCGTGCCTTGGTGATAAAGGAGAAAATCGGATTGGGTGCGATCGTAAGTGCGGCTACATAGTCGGAGAGCCGCGTGTCCAGCCCCGAACTTAGCCCAATATTGGTGGCATCTGGCGTCGCATAAGAATTCGTTCCGGCGACCTGGTAGGATTGTCCGCCGATCAGGTTGATGTAGGCGCCGCTATTGAAGTTCATCGTGAACTGAGCACCGTAGTTCGCCCTGATTCCCGTTTCAAACCTGTCATAGCCCGAGAATTTGCTCCAATCGAACAAGTTGGACGTATCAAAAACCAGGCTTTGCGCGTCCAAATTCACAACGGAGTTCGCACCGATTTGCTGATTTGGACGCACGATGATCTGTCCGATTGGTTCGAAGACCATCGAGGCAAAGCTAGTTTTGGCAAAGAAGGGGTAGCGGTAGTCAAGCCCTATTCCCGGGAAAAACTGGCCGTAAAAGGTTGGATTGTTGGTGCCAACGAAATTCTGCTGCGAAGCGTTGGTATAGGTCGACACGCCTGCAGCCGAGCCGAAAGTGTAGGTGTTTGTCGTATTGATATCAAGCCATTCGCCGTTAAGCCGCGCGAAGGCGAAGGGCGTGAAGACTTCGCCGAGCGGGTCGATGAATTTGCGCTGCCAGGATCCCTCGGCCGTTGCACGCGTGTAGTCGCCACCGATGCCCCGCAAAAGACAGTCGCCAACGACTTGGCCTGGAACATAATTGGTGCAGATATCATAAAGACCATACGCACTGTCGAGAACCCGGGGACCGACCGCCTGGAAGCTCGCCGCGCTCGCCGAAAGGCTGGTCAGATTGAAGTCGAACTCGGCTTGGCCGCCAATGCCGAAGGATCTTGCGGGGTCGATGTCGAAGGTCTTGTTGTAGTCCAAGACCGGATGCGCGATCGGCTGCTGAGCCTGAATATCGTGACTCGACAAGCCCTCGAAGGAATAACCGCGGAGGTCGAAATAGCCGCGGTCGGCCTGGCCGGTCAGATAGACGGTCGAGGTCGTTTCGCTAAAATAAGTTGATGAAACGGTCTGGCTCGGCACGTAATAGTCGTTGAGGTACCATTTGTCCGATAGCAGAGTGAATTGCCAGCCAAACTGCCATTGATCGGCAATATAGAAATTACCTTTGCTTTCAAACGAACCGCGCAAGGATTGATCGCCGGACCCATAAGGAGAAACGGGGAAGACGGTGCGGTTTTGCTCGTCGATTCCTGTTGCCCGGATATAATATTCGCCGTTTTCCAGCCGGTGACGCCATTCCGCGCTGCCGAAAAACCCTTGCTGGGAATAATAGATCGGCGTGACCGTCAAATCGTAATTGGGAGCAAGTGCCCAAAAGATAGGGACGCCGAGACCGGCGCCGAACTGGGGGCTATAGGCAAGATAGGGCGAAAGAATTCCCGACTTTCGGGTCACTGTCGGATCGGGAGTCGAAAAGAAGGGCACGTAAGCGACTGGGATGCCAAGGAACTCGAGCGAGGCGTCCTCGTAATAGATCATCTTTTCATCGTTCTTGTGGATGATGCGCTTCGCGCGCACCCGCCACAAGGGCGGCTTGTCGGGGTTGTCCTTGCAGACTTCGCAAACCGTGTAGGTGCCTTTATCGTAGACGGTGGTATCACCTTCGATGCGTTCGGCGCGCGGCGCGCTTAAATAGGTTTTGTAGGTGCCCGGAGGGGTCCCTGCTGTGTTGATTGGAATGCCTGGAATATTAACGATTGGTTTGGGTGGTGTAACCGTGCGCAGGCTCTCGATGAAACCTTCGCGGAAATCATCGGTAAGATCAAACCGTTCGGCGTGGATTACCGTGCCATCGCGCTCGGTCAATTTTGCGTGGCCTTCGGCATAGACACGGTTGGTTTTGCGGTTATAGACCACCCGGTCAGCTTCCAGCACCCGGCCCTTGTAATAGACTCTTGCATTGCCCTCGGCTGAAACAATGTCCTTATCCGTGTCATAGCGAAGCTCGTCCGCCTCGACGAGCATCTTTCCTGTCTCGGCCGAAGACTTTTCCGCGGGGTTGGCAGCCGGAGCCTGTGCCGCTGCCGGGAAGGCAGTCGTCAGAACGGCTCCTGCGAACGCGAGCCAAAGCGGGATGAGCCGCCACATCCCAGCGTTTCGGACCGGTGGGGCGTCGTCCATGGTCGTGAGGCGCAATCCGCGGCGGTGACAGCCGCGCAGCCGGGAAAGCGGTCTCGTCCCCAATTTGCCGCCGATCGCGCAAAGCTTGGGGAAGATGGTACCGACGGGGCAAAAACGCCGCCCCATTAACCGTCCTCCTGGTTCAGTAAGGCGAACGCACCAAGCAGACTTGCGACGACCGCCGGGGCCCATCCGGCGACAAAGGGATTGAGCAACCCGGCGCCGCCAAGATCACCGACGAATTTTGTCGCCACATAAAGCACGAACCCTGCGCTCACGCCACCGAAAATCATTTTTCCAATGCCACCAAACCGGAAAAACCTTAAGGAAAATGCAGCCGCGATTAAGACCATGGCGACAAACAGAAGCGGCCTCGCGAGCAGGGTGTGAAATTGAAGCTGGTAAGCGGTTCCATCGAGGCCCTCCGCTTCTGCGGCTGTGCGAAAAGACGGCAAGTCCCATAGGGAAACGGCGTCCGGCGCGGTCGCGCCTTGGGAAATTTTGTCCGGCGAAACCCCGGCAGCGAGAAGATATATATTTGAGGCAAAACTCTCTTCCCCTGGCGCCACGACCAGGGCATGATCAAATTGCCACACACCCGGCAAAAGTTTGCTCGTGGGGGCTTCGATCCTTTGTTCGAACGTTCCGCTGTGATCGAAAGCAAAGGCTGTGGCCGCGGTGAGCCTGGTGCCGTCTGCCGATGCCTTAGCGGCCTTGATGAAGGCTTCACCGTCGACAGTTCGCTGTCTGATCCACAAGCTCGTGTCGTCGTTTTGTTTCCCGTTGAGGCCGAATAGCTGCGCTTCGATCCCGTCGGCGCGATGCTTCATGGCTGCGGAGACCGGATTGAACAGCGCCACGGACGCAATACCGCCGACGGCCGCAATGGCGAGTGGAGGAACAAGGAAACCCCAGACCGAGACGCCCACGGCTCTCGCCACGAGGAGCTCCAATGAGCGGGTCAGGTTTAGGAAAGTCGCCATCGTGCCAAACAGCACGCAAAAGGGCATGATCTGCTCGGAGACCGAAGGGACCCGCAGGAGGGAGAAATAAGCGACAAATCCGACGGAGATGCCTGGCATGTCCCCTGTGCGGCGCAGCAGCTCGACAAAATCGACGACATAGACCATGCCGGAAATCATGAGAAAGACCGCCGCGATCGTCTGAAGGAAGCGTGCCGAGAAATAAAGGGTGAGTGTCCGACCGATCATAGCGCGACCACCCCTGCGGAGATTTCCGCCGGGCGAGCGCCTCGACAGGAAAGCGAGTAACGGAGAGAATTGATCGAGCCCGCCCCGGCAGCGTGGGGCGCCCTTGTCTTAATGGCTATGGCCCGGCGGCACGCCTGATGTCGTCTCTCGCGAGAGTCTCCAAGAAAGGACATGTCCGCCATCTCGCCAGAACCCGGCTGTGCAATTGAACCGGTCATGATCTACGCCGTTTGCAGGCCGCATGGAATGGCGCGATCTTGGAAAACCCTCAAGCACCGGGTGCGTGACATAATGGTTACGGATACGCTTTGGGAAACTTCGTTCCACGATTTTGCCTATTTAGAGAGCAACCCAAACAATAAGACATGGCGGTTTTTTGGCGCGGCCGGGTACCCCCAGCTCGGAGATCCAGACCATAATTGCTGCGGTCGCTCTCGGTCTTTATCTCCTTGTTTTGCCGTATGATCTCGTCTTACAAGATAATTTTACCGCAAATGATGCTTTACTAACCCGCGCATAGCAGGAGTGCTCCCGCGCCGGCAGAGGAACTGATGACCGAAACAACCAAAATTGATTTTGTCGCGCTTGCGGCTTTGCCGTCACAATTGCCTGACCAGCCTTTGCCGGATGAGGTGAGCGGGAAAACCGGGAGGGAGCGAACCCTTGTCATTTTCATGGGCAAGGATTTCGCTTTCGGCGCAGCGACCCTCCGTCTTATTGGGGATCAAGGCGAAGCCCTGATCAAAAAGGCGGCGAGCGCTGTTAAATTCAAGGGAAAGACGCTCTCTGCGCTCGATCTTGTCGCACCGGCGGGGCTTGCCACCGAACGACTTTTCGTGATTGGCACCGGGGGGGATGGCAGGGGAGACGAGCATGAAGCCGGCAAAACTGGTGGCACCGTATCGCCAAAGCCAGAAGAACTAGAGGATTTCGCGAAGCTCGGCGGCTTCGCTATGGGCAAGCTAGGTCACGCGGCAAGGGCGATCGTCGCCTTCGATCCGCCGCAGCCGCCCAAGGATCCGGCGCGCGCGGCCGCCGACTTTGCCCTTGGGATGCGCTTGCGAGACTATAGTTTTGATAACTACAAAACCAAGAAGAAAGATTCGGATGCAAAAGGCCGCACCGAAATCACCATTGCCGTCGAAAAGCCTGCCGCTGTTCGCCTGCACGTCAAGGCGGCTGAAGCGGTGACGGCTGGGGTTTTGACCGCCCGTTCCCTTGTCAACGAGCCCCCGAATGTCCTCTACCCGGAAGAGTTCGCCAACCGAGCCATGGCTCTCAAGAAGCACGGCGTCGAGGTTACGGTCCTCGACGATGCTGCCATGCGCGAACTCGGCATGGGTGCGCTTCTCGGGGTCGGCCAGGGTTCGGCGCGCGCGAGCCGCGCCGTCATTATGCGCTGGCGCGGCGGAAAGGCTCCCAAGGAGGGGGTCAAAGAGAGCGCCAAGTCCAAATCGAAGCCGGTCGCCTTCGTCGGCAAAGGCGTTTGCTTCGATACCGGCGGCATATCGATCAAGCCGGCCGCAGGGATGGAGGATATGAAAGGTGACATGGCCGGAGCCGCCTGTGTCGTCGGGCTTATGCAGGCCCTCGCGGAACGCAAGGCCAACGTGGATGCGGTCGGGGTCATCGGACTCGTCGAGAACATGCCGGGTCCGCAAGCCCAGCGGCCAGGCGACATTGTGAAGTCCATGTCCGGTCAAACGATCGAAGTCATCAACACGGATGCCGAGGGCCGTCTCGTTCTCGCCGATCTCCTTTGGTATGTTCAGGACAAATTCAAGCCGAAATTCATCGTGGATCTTGCGACCCTGACAGGCGCGATCCTTGTCGCACTTGGTCAGGAGCATGCGGGCCTTTTCACCAATAATGACGAATTGGGCGAGAGGCTCATCGCCGCGGGCAAGGTCACGGGAGAGAAACTCTGGCGGCTGCCGCTTGGCACGGCCTACGACAAAATGATCGATTCGAAATTCGCCGATATGAAAAACACCGGTGGCCGTCATGCGGGTTCGATCACCGCCGCGCAATTCCTTCAGCGTTTCGTCAATGGCACGCCTTGGGCGCATCTTGATATTGCCGGCACCGGCATGGGCTCGCCGATGAGCGAGATCAATCAAAGCTGGGGCTCTGGGTTCGGCGTGCGCCTGCTCAACCAACTCGTCGCCGATTATTACGAGGGATGAGAGAGGCAAAAGGCCATGCTGATCCTCGGCCTGCTCTAGACGTCGGGCTTGTCGACTGCCGGGTTTGACAACTGGTGGAGCGTATGTGGCCAAGCAGCGAGTCAAACAGCCAGCATGAGCAATTGCATGACTGAAAGGCTGCAAGTTTATTATAAGATCCGGAGCGATGCCTCTTCGATCGAAGAGCGCGCGCGGGGCATCGCGATCGAGCAGAGCATCGAGGCACCGCTAGCGGCAATCCGCGATCCCCGCGTTCTGTCCGACATCGTCGGTGAAGTGGCCGCGATCGAAGATCAAGGCGGCGGCTGGTTTGGTGTGCGCATCGATCTTGCGTCTGCGACAGTTGGCGAGGACGCCGGTCAGCTTCTGAACATGCTGTTTGGCAATTCTTCGCTCTATGACGATGTGGTGCTCGATGATGCGGTTTTGCCAGCGGCGCTCCTTCGGGCTTTCGGCGGCCCTCGTCACGGCGCCGAAGGGCTCTTCGCGCGCGCGCAAGCGGAAGGCCGGGCACTGACATGTTCGGCGCTCAAACCACAAGGCCTGCCTGTTGAACAGCTTGCGGACCTTGCCTTCAAACTGGCGCTGGGCGGCCTTGATTACATCAAGGATGATCATGGGCTCGCCAATCAATCCTTCAGTCCGTTCGAGGATCGGGTGCGCGCCTGTGCCGCCGCGGTTCGGAAGGCGGCAGCGCTCACCGGACGGCGGATACGCTATGTCCCCAATCTTTGTGGAGACCTCGGGCAAATCGAGCGGCAGATCGGCGTGGCCCGCTCCGAGGGCGTCGATACGGCAATGATCGCACCCATGATTGCTGGTGTTTCAACCCTTCAGGCGCTTCGGCAGGCGCATCCGGAATTTGCATTCATTGCGCATCCTGCGATGACTGGCGCCGCACGGGTCTCGCCCTATCTCTTTGCCAGGCTCTACCGTCTGTTTGGCGCCGATGCTTCTATCTTTCCCAATCCGGGTGGCCGCTTCGGCTTCAGTCAGGCGTGTTGCGGACGAATCGTGGAGGCGCTTTGCGGCCCTTTGGATGGCCTGCGCGCTAGCCTACCGGTGCCGGCCGGCGGAATGACGTTGCAAAGGGTTCCGGAACTGCTCGATTATTATGGGCGTAGGGCGATGCTTTTGATCGGAGGCGCGCTTTTATCGGCTCCTCCCGAGACGCTCGTCAAGGAAACGGCCGCCTTTGTCCGTGCGGTTTCCGAGCACAGCTATAAGTGAGAACATCATGACCAGTGAAACGGCTGAGTTTATGTCCTTACGCAAGGCAGCTGCGGACTTTGCCTGGGAAGGCGTCGCGCGCCACCCTTATAAGGATGCGGAGGCGGGGCCATTCCGGGCGATCTCACGGCAGATTTTGTTTTCGGATCCACGGCTCGACGGCGAATTGCGCTATTTCGAAATCGAACCCGGCGGCTTCTCGACCCTCGAGCGGCACGCGCATATGCATGGCGTCATGATCCTGCGCGGCCGTGGCCAATGTCTGATTGGCATGGCGGTGCACACCCTGAACCCGCACGATCTTGTGATGATAGAACCCTGGACCTGGCATCAATTTCGAGCGTCTGCGGCGGAGCCTCTCGGATTCTTATGTCTCGTCAATAGCGCACGGGACAAACCTTGCTTGCCGAATGTGGAGGAATTCGCTCTGTTGCGTGCAAACCCCGCTGTGGCGCGGTTTCTTGATGGAGCCTAACGAAAATGTTTCAGGTGAGGCAAAAATTGAGTTGCTTGGCGGGATTCTGAAGGGCGAAGAGAAACAGCCATGAAGATTACGATAATCGTTGCCGCGACCCTGCTCGCGGCAACGTTGGCGCATGCTGATACCCGCTGGTAGCGCAAAGGCGATGAATGCGTGGGAGACCGCAGCCGGGTGATCAAGACTGGCTCCGCTGCCGCCGCTCAAACTAGTTCGTTAAGAGGAGAGTCGCATGCCTAGACCGGTCGCCGGGCTCGTTTGGATCGCTGTTCTGGCCTTGCCCAGCCTGGCAGAGGCGAAGGGAGATTCCGTGCCTGTCCTCAATGTCGCCCCTTCGTGCCTGGAAGCACGGGAGTATGCCGGCGATAACAGGAATCTGACCTATCAAGGCTGCATCAAGGATGAGAATGACGCGCGTGCCGAGCTGACTCGAAAATGGGCGCATTTCAAACCCGAAGACCGCAGGGACTGCGTCGCGCAAGGCGCCTTCCCGATGCCAAGCTATGTGGAAATCTTGACGTGCCTTGAAATGAGTGAAGAGGCCGGCACTCTTTATAATCCGGACGGTACGGCCCGCACAAAACCCCGGACCTCCAGCGACGAGCTGTCCAACCCGAATCCGACCGAACCTTTGGGCAACTTGCCGCCGCCTACCGCGCTGCCCCCCACGCCGCCCGCAACCGAAGCTCTTCCGGCACCCGAAGGAACTCCGCTTGCGCCGGGTTTGGGCAAGTAGCAGAAGTAGCAATCAGTTAAGTTACGTATGATAATAATCAATAAACGTAACATATGAGTTAAGCGTTCAACTGGGAAATACTGAAAGTGGGCTAGGTAAGGGTGCCTTGCTGCGGCTCAACGGCAGAAAAAAGGGGCGAAGATTAATGAATATCCTCGCCCCTTCGAGTCCCGTCCATAACTTGCGCTCTCGACTTGCCTTCTCCACGAAGACTACACCAGCTTGTGGTGATTGGGCGAGAGAACAAGCGTCCTCCCAAGACTTGGACTACTGCGCCGAACTTATAACGGCTTCGGCCTTGAACGGCTTACATTTGGAACGTAGCTCACGTCGCAGGCAATGTCACGCACAATTAGGCAGAATGTCTCTTGAGGAGCACAAATGTGAAAATATCTTCGGTGAAGCTGAGATTTCGGGCCGCTCATTTTTTTGCAGCGCAAAACACCTAGATTTATAAAAGTGCCCATGCGCAAAGGCATCGCTCGCGGGCAGGCGTTATGCGCTTGTTCAATAAAATGAAACAGATCTTCGAACGCTTTTTTTCCGAGCCGGGACCGCTTTCCGATCGCGTTTTTTCCGGAAAGGCAGGTCGGTCCGCTGTAGTCCTTTGTGTTCCGGGCTCCGTTTGACCTCCTGCCCCGAGGTGGCTAACAGGAAGGCCCGCCGCAGGTTGCGGCGCGTTTGTTCGATCGCGCGGATGCTCTATGGCTGTCTACACGGAAGTCAATGAAACGGAGCTCGCCGCTTTTCTTGCCGACTACGATCTTGGCCATGTTCTGGCGTTGAAAGGAATTGCGGAGGGAGTTGAAAATTCCAATTTTCTTTTGCACGTCGAGGCCGGATATTTCATCCTGACCCTCTATGAAAAGAGGGTTGATGAAAAGGACCTCCCATTTTTTCTTGGGCTTATGGAGCATTTGGCCGGTCACGGACTGAATTGTCCGCAGCCGGTGCACAATAGGCATGGCACTGCGCTCGGCCGCATCGCGGGGCGTCCGGCGGCGATCGTGACCTTTCTCGAAGGCATGTGGCATCCCCGCCCAAGCGTCCGCCGCTGCGCCGCGGTCGGCGAAGCGCTCGGCAAGCTTCATCGGTCTGGCGCCGATTTTGCGGGCTGCCGCTCGAATGCCCTGGGGATTGAAGCATGGCCGGCGCTCTTCGAGGAGGCTCGGGCGCGCGTTGGTGAAGTGCGGCCGTCCCTTGGAGAGGAAATAGAAAAGGAACTCGCCTTTCTCAAAGGAAACTGGCCGCGTCATTTGCCGCGAGGTGTGATCCATGCTGATCTTTTTCCTGACAATGTGTTGTTTGTCGGCGATGAGCTCTCCGGGCTCATCGATTTCTACTTCGCCTGCGTGGACGCACTTGCTTACGATGTTGCGATTTGTGTCAACGCTTGGTGCTTCGAGCCGGATGGTTCGTTCAACATTAGCAAAGGATTGGCGTTTTTTAGCGCTTACGAGGGCGTGCGCAAATTGAATGGCAGCGAAATCGAAGCGCTTCCGGTCCTGCTGCGTGGGGCTGCGCTTCGTTTCACCCTGACCCGCCTGGTCGATTGGCTGAATGTCCCGGCGGATGCGCTGGTGCACCCCAAGGACCCGCTCGAATATTTCCGCAAATTGTGCTTTCATCAAAAAATTGCCAGCACGCGCGAACTTGGTTTGCTGCGGTGAAGGGCGAGGTTTCAATCTGGACCGATGGCGCATGTTCCGGCAATCCGGGTCCGGGCGGTTGGAGCGCGATCCTCATCTGCGACACTCACGAAAGAGAGCTTTTTGGCGGCCAATCCGAGACCACCAACAACCGGATGGAATTGACGGCCGCGATCGAAGCGCTGGAGGCTCTCACGAAGCCGTGCCTCGTCCACCTCCACACGGATTCGAATTATCTCAAGGGCGGCATCACGACCTGGATTCTTGTTTGGAAACGCAACGGCTGGCGCACGGCCGATAAGAAGCCGGTCAAAAATGTCGAGCTATGGAAGAGACTCGACACCGCGGCCGCTGCGCACACGATCGATTGGCGTTGGGTGAAGGGTCACGCCGAGGACGCCATGAATGAACGTGCAGATGCACTCGCGCGCAAAGGCATGGCGGCCTTTAAATAGGGCCGAAGGATTTAGCAGCGCTTCCGCGTCACCCATGTGAAGCAGCGACAAGGACCTTGGCCCGATGAGTCTTCCTTTCAATCCGCTTATCGCGATGGGCGTGCTCGCCTCGACTGCGGTGACTGATGCTGCTTATGTGTTCTTCAATGCCGCCGTCGCCAGCCGCCGCCGGATTTGGGCCGCAAACTGGAGTGCATTCTGGTATCTCTTGTCCGCTTTCGCGGTCATCAGCTACACGGAAAACGCCGTTTACGTTCTGTTTGCGGCAGCGGGCTCATGGCTCGGCGCTTTCACTTCGGTCACGTGGCTAGGGCGGTACGCAGGGCGGCACACCCCGCCGTGAGCACGCTCGTAGATCGTGGCGCAGAGAGTTCATAGTAAGCGGCCAGAACTTAGAGTTGCTTCAAGAGGCTTTCCGCGCTTGAAGTCTCGACTTTGCCTGGTGCTGCTTCGACGTTGAGTTTGCGGACGATGCCGTCATCGACGATCATTGAATAGCGTTGTGACCTTAGCCCGAGCCCGTGCGCCGAGAGATCGAGTGAAAGTCCAAGCGTGCGCGCGAAATCTCCACTGCCATCGGCAAGAAAAATGATCTTGCCTTCGGCTCCGGCCTGTTTTGCCCAAGCATTCATGACAAAGACGTCATTGACGCTGGTTACAGCGACGGCGCCGATTCCGTGGGCGCTGAATTCACCAACTTTGCTGAGGAAGCCCGGTAGATGATCTTTGTCGCATGCGGGCGTGAATGCGCCGGGGACGCCGAAAAGAACCACTTTTCGGCCCTTGAAGATCTGATCCGTACTTCGCAGTTCCGGGCCGCTTTGGGTCATGACCGTGAAGTTTGCTTGCGGAATCGGATCTCCGATCTTGATCGCCATCTTTGCCCCTTCCGTCGTCAAAAAAAAGCCGCCCGTCGGAAACGCTCCGTGGAATGATGCCGCTCCGTTGAGGCTTTGATCTCAGCGCAATGATGCCACGTCAAGGTCAATCGCGAATTCGTAGCTTTGCCGTTCGTTCTTCACCGTCAAGGTCACTGGAACGTGCGCGTCGCGGTCTCCTGTGGGCGTTTCGACTGCGACGATCAAGAACTCATCCGGGCGGCTCGACTTTCGCGTCTCGAAATACCATCCAGGCGGGGCTTCCACGAAAAGATCCTGGGCACCGCCATTTTGCGACAACCGCCAAGTCGGGGGGATCGCCGCCTTGTCTCGATCAATCGTCACCTTGGCATCGCGTTGTTGAGGCGTCAGGCGTATGGGCACCTCGGCTTCGGCAGCGGCGATGGTGACGGCTTCCGGGCCGTTGGCTGTTGCCTCCCTTGGATCGAGAGTAAGCGTAGCGTCGGCCTTGGAGGGAAGGCATATCCGAGCGCAGACCGCATAGGAGAGATGGACGGCCAGAAAGACGGGGCGCGCTGCATCCTTTGGCGTGATATGAAGGGGAAAAGTCACGCGGTCGCGGTAGCCGAAGGCGTCGATTCCGTCTTCCTCGATCCGCGTCGGAGCCGGATAGGAAACCGTGATATCGGCGGCATTGACCGAGCCTTCGAAGGAAAATACCGGTGGGATGCCGGCGGCACCCGGTGTGCGCCAATAGGTAAGAGCGCCCGGATCGAGGCGGATTTCAATCCCGGCGCGATAAAAGCCTTGCGGCGGGCCACCGGCGGCAATCAGCCGCAGCGATGATTTCGGACCCAAGGCCCAAGTGCTGGCGTAAGGACCACAGGATACACTAGTAGGAAATGGAACCAGCGAAAGGTTCGCGCACAGAAAAAGGATGACTGCTCTCCAGCCGAGCATCGGAGGCTGGACGGAGATTTGCAAGGGAAGATCGCGATGCAAGGAGATAGGCCGATCATTGGCGGGCGAGGCCTTGAATTTATGTTTCATTCGAAAAAGCCGCAACCGTGGTTGTTCCAAATTCATTTGGCTCCTGAGAGGCGCGTGATATGGGATCAATAAAGGCTCCAACCAGTCTCCAGCAGGGTGAGGGAGGCTTTCTCGACGGGCAGTTGCTGATCGCGATGCCGGGGATGGCGGACGATCGCTTTGCCCGCGCGGTTGTTTACGTGTGCGCCCATTCCGAAGAAGGTGCGATGGGGATTATCGTCAATCGTCCCGCCGAAAAGGTCGATTTTCCGCAGCTTCTGGTACAACTTAAAGTGATCGGCCCGGACGAGGCAATCCGCTTGCCGGCCGAGGCGAGCTCCATGCTGGTGCTGAACGGCGGTCCCGTGGACACGAGCCGCGGCTTTGTCTTGCATTCCAACGATTTTTCGATCGACAATTCCACCTTGCCGATTGGTGGGGGCGTCTCCCTGACCGCGACAATCGATATTTTGCGGGCGATTGCGCGCGGATCCGGGCCCGGGCGAGCCCTCCTCGCCTTGGGCTATGCTGGGTGGTCGGCGGGTCAGCTCGAGGCCGAGATGCAGCGCAACGGATGGCTCAACTGCCCCGCGGATCCCTCGCTGATCTTCGATACGGCCTTGAGTTCGAAATATGAGCGGGCGCTTCGCTTGGCGGGCATCGATCTTGGGCATTTGTCCTCGGATGCTGGGCATGCCTGAGCAATACGCCGCGTCACCCAGCAGCGTAAAATAATCACAGTGAGAATGGCCGGTTTCATCCGGCTGTTCTTATGGAAATTTCCAGGCGATATCGAAGGCATGGCTGGGGCGCATGTAACGAAGCCATGTCGTGCATGTGGGACCTGCGACAATTTGCCGCTGCAGCTCGGAGACGGCCCTCAAACGTTACTCGTGATTGGGAGATGCAGAAAACCGCAAAAAAAAGTCAAGAGCTTCAGGGAGGAGAGAATGACCGTTGCACATATCCTTGCGGCGAAAGGAAGGGACGTCGTCACCACGCAGCCTCACCGTACCCTGGCCGAAGCCGCTGCCATCTTGATGGCGCGGAATATTGGCGCGGCGGTTGTCACCGATCCACAAGGCCGTGTTCTTGGAATATTGTCGGAGCGCGATATCGTTCACGCGATCGGCAGGGATGGCCCGGCAACGCTTAATGATGTCGTGTCAAAACACATGACGCCCGTTGTCACGACGCATGAGGATGAATCCATTAATAGTACCATGGAGAAAATGACCGTTCGCCGTTGCCGCCATCTGCCCGTCCTTGTCGACGAGAGGCTGACTGGCATCGTGTCGATCGGTGATGTGGTCAAATACAGGCTCGAGCAGTTGGAACATGAGCATCGGGCCATGCGAGAATATATCGCGACCGCATAAGCTTGGCTCTTTTGCAGAATTCAGCGCGCGAAAGCGCTGTTCTCCGTAGGGGTCGCGGCGATGTCGGTGACAATCTCAGGCAGAGTTCGGCGGGTCGCCTCGCGGCCGATCGCGATAAGCTCATCAGCACGGTGAAAATCGAAGAGGCCGACCTTGCCGAGCCGCGCATTGATGTAAACGTCGGGCGGATCTCCAGCGAGGCGCGAGCGCGAGATCCGTGTCTGCGCGATATTGAACGCATCCATCATGGCGTTGGCAATTCCCGGCGCGCCGTCTTCCCGCTTCCCAAACAGCCGCCGCAGATTGCCGCCCATTCCGCCGAAGATGCGCGCGCTCAACGTCCGTTCCGTTTCCGGCGGGGTGAAGCTGAAAGCTTCGAGCGCCGGTTCCATTGATAAGGAATCGTGCATGACGGTTCCACGAAATGTTGTGTCGCTGACGAGATTGACGGCAATGACAACCTCCGCGCCAAGCACCCGGCAGAGGGTGACGGGGACAGGATTGACGAAGGCACCATCGAACAGCCAGCGCCCATTGATCCTGACGGGTTCGAAAATGCCGGGCAGGGCATAGGAAGCTCGGATGGCATCTGCGACATTCCCCTTGGTCAGCCAAATTTCGTGGCCAGTCCCGAATTCGGTCGCGACCGCCGCGAAGCCCTTTTCGAGATCCTCGAAGTGCCGGTCGCCGAATTCCCGTTCAAGCTCACGCCGGAGCCTCTCGCCACCGAGAAAGCTCACGCCGGAAAAAGACACGTCCATCATGCTCAAGACGCGCTTCTTCGTCAGATTGCGGGCGAAGTGCTCCATTTCCTTGAGTTTTCCGGCAGCGTAGGAACCCCCGACCACGGCACCGATCGAAGTGCCGGCGACGACGTCGGGATAGATTCCCTTTGCGTTGAGTTCCAGCAAGACACCGATATGGGACCACCCGCGCGCCGCTCCCGCCCCAAGCGCAATGCCGATCTTCGGCCTGCGCAGTGCCATGCCGTCGGCATGTTCGACGGGTTGGCGATCGCCGACGGCGCCATCGGTCTTGTCGAAAAATGGGGGCACGTTGTTCAATTGTTCAGCCCTCCCGTAAGAGTCCTGGCTTGAACGGTGATTGTTTGGCGGTGCCGCCACGAATCCTTAGCCTTGACCATGGACATATAGCCTTGTTTCAGTTCTAAATCGCTTTTGTTGAAAATTCTTGAAGGGCGCTCGAAAGGTACCCCGGGGTGGACGCTGGCGCCGCTGGCGTGGCGTGGAATTTGAGACCAAGGCTCACCAACCCGATGACGATGCCGAATCGTTCCAATATCTACTGGAAATCGGAATTGCTTTAGTCGAAAACAAGCGTGGCCGGACCGGCACCGAGCACAAGCTTACGGTAGAAGCAGGAACGGCGGCCAGTGTGGCAAGCGCCGCCATCGCCGCCGGGTTCGACTGTCACAAGCAACGCGTCCTGGTCGCAATCAGTTCTAATTTCGGTGACTTTTTGGATCTGGCCAGATGTATCGCCCTTGCGCCAGAGCGCCTTTCTCGACCGTGACCAATAATGCGCAATGCCGGTTTCCACGGTTAGGCGCAAGGCTTCCGCGTTCATATAGGCGAGCATGAGGATTTGACCATCACGCGCGTCCCTTGTCACGCACACGATCAAACCGTCAGCATCGAAGCGCGGGGTGAAGGATGTTCCTTCTTCCAATTCACTCTTGTAAGCGGAGCCAGCGTTGGAAGGGGAGGAATTCATGGCGGATGCCCACACCTAGGGCCGCAGGGCCCAAAAGCGGCAGCCGTCTTTGTCCGAGCCGCCCCCGAGTGGCCGCGCCGTCCCGGGGGCAGCGCTTTTTTACTTGCCGCCGCGCAGCAATGTCAAAAAACGGACTTGTTCAGCGGGATCGTCCCGAAAGACGCCCGTAAATTGTGTCGTGACGGTTTCCGCTCCGTGTTTGCGAATGCCGCGCATGGACATGCAAAGATGCTGCGCCTCGAGCATGACGGCGCAGCCGCGCGGGCGCAGATGCCGATCGATCGCGCCGATGATCTGCGCGGTCAGCGCTTCCTGCGTTTGCAAGCGTTTAGCGTAGACATCGACAAGTCTCGCAAGCTTGGAAAGCCCGACGACGCCCGTCTCGGAGGGGTAATATGCAACATGCGCCATGCCGAAGAAGGGCACCATATGATGTTCGCAGTGTGAAGAAAACGGAATGTCGCGGACGAGAACCACATCGTCATACCCGTGCACTTCCTCAAAAACGCGAGAGAGCACGCTCGTCGCGTCTTCCTGATAGCCGGAAAAGAATTCCTCGAATGCCTTGACAACCCGTTTTGGCGTATCGCGCAGGCCTTCGCGCGAGGGGTCATCACCCGTCCACCGCAAGAGAACCCGTACAGCCGCCTCCGCTTCCTCGCGCGTAGGGCGAACCGGCAAGACCGGGTTGGATTGGGGTTGTGGGCGTTCGAGCAAGGACTTAACCACGGCATCCATGTGGCGCCTCCGATAAAGTTTGAATGGTCATCCCTCGCCGCGCTCTGTGGGAAAGAGCACCGGACGGACGTTTGTTTGGAGAGTTTCGCCTTGAAATTTGCCAGATCTCGTTCGCCAAACCCTGGTGTCCTATATAGGATATGAACCTTGCCGTCATCTTGTCCTTTATGCCGCACGAATCCATGTTTCCCGACCTATATAATCACCGGATCCTCGAACTGGCAGGCAATATCCCGCGCCAGGGACGGCTCGCGGCGCCTCATGCCACCGCAAAAGCCCATTCAAAACTGTGCGGTTCGACGGTCATCGTCGATCTCGCCATGGCGGACGGCCAAGTCGTGGATTTCGCTCATGATGTGAAAGCCTGCGCCTTGGGCCAGGCGGCGGCGTCCATCATGGCCCAACACGTCATCGGCGCGAGTGGAGCGGAATTGCGCGCGCTCCGTGACCAGGTGCGCGCCATGCTCAAGGAAAACGGGCCTCCTCCTACAGGGAAATGGTCAGATATTGCAATTCTTGAGCCGGTTCGTGATTTCAAGGCCCGGCATGCCTCAACCCTTCTCACCTTCGACGCCACTGTCGATTGCGTGAATCAGATCGAAGCCGCCAGGAACGCGAGCGGAAAAGCGGACGTTGGAAATGCCGCACAAACAAGCCTGCACAGTGTTGGAATCAGAACCAATTCCAGTTGAATGTGTAGGCCAGAAGCAGACCAGCGTTCATATCATTCAGAGAACCGAGCCGGTTCGGGATCGGGCTGCCTCCGGCACTGCTGACCCAGCGGTTTACTCCTCCAAATGCCGTGGCACTCCAGGCCGGCGTAAACTGATATTTGATCGCACCGAAACCGCCAACCGAAGCAAGCCCCCCAGTCGCTTGATAGGGGTAGACATTGCCATTCAAGAATGCTTCCGCCGGTGTCACCGAGAAATAGGCGTTCATGAACTGACGGTCGCCGAATTGGAAGCGCGGGCCGCCGGAAAACGTGAAGCCGCCCCACCGTTCGACGAGATCAAGTTCGACATTGGCATCGAAGCCCTGAGCACCGCTGACCCCTTGGCGGGCTTCCAAGCGGGCGCGGAGGAAGTCGGTCGGCCAAAGCTCCAGAAAGCCGCCGAGTTCGGCGGTAAATCCGATATTATGCAGGCCGTAGAAATTGTCGTTGTTGCCAAGGGTTCCGAAGCCGCCGCTCAGTGTGCGCTCGGAAATGAAGCGCGCGACCGGCCCCGCCTTGATCCAAGGCAGGTCGAGGAGCGCAATGCCAAAGCCGTCATCGGGAGAAACAAAAGGATCGGGCTCGCCGGGGCGGTGGTAAGTAATATAACCGGTCGGCCAGATCGACACACTCTTCGCACCCGGGAAGGATGTGAAAACGTCGGGCCCGATTGCCAAGGTAACCGTCCAGCCCTCGGTTGGTGCAGGGGGTGGCGGCTGTGTTAGATCGGCCGCGCTGACAGCCGCGGAGCCAGCAAGCACGATAAAACTTGCGAGAGAAAGCCGTTGCGCGATGGACATGGTGGCCGCCCGAATCTTGAGTCAATGAAAATCTCATTCATTATGAGCTGTAGGATCCGGTCCCGCCAGTGTATATCTGCCACAGTTTCCGACAATTATGATTGGAATGATGCCCGGACATAAGCAAGACCTGTCTCGTATCGGGCGCTTTGCGGCGCATATCCTCATTCGCACCTATCAGCTCACTCTGTCGTCGATCGCTGGTGCGCATTGCCGGCACTTGCCGACGTGCTCGTCTTATATGGACGAGGCGATTGCCCGGCACGGGCTTTGGGCCGGGGGCGCCCTGGGCATCGGCCGGTTTCTGCGTTGCCATCCTTGGGGCACTTCGGGATTTGACCCGGTGCCTGAGACCTTGCCAAGCCACGCACGCTGGTGGCGCCCTTGGAGTTTTGCAGCGCGCAGCGGACACGAAAGCGGCAACAAGGGCCAGTGCTAAACTATCAAGCCCGCGTGCAGGAGGGTCAGCGCTACCGCACAGGCATTTGAAACATTGAGACTTTTGATCGGGCCGGGCATGTCAAGGCGGACGAGGACATCGCAATTTTCCCGGCTGAGACGGCGCAATCCTTTACCCTCGCCGCCGAGCACAAGCGCAACGGGTCGCCGGAGAGGAACCTTCGCCAGGCTCGTGCCTGCTTCCGAGTCAAGGCCGAGGCGGAGATAGCCCATTTCGCCCAATTCTTCTAGCGCGCGCGCGAGGTTAACCACTCTCACGATAGGGACGTATTCGAGGGCACCGGAGGCAGCTTTTGCTGCGACCCCAGCCATCTCGGGGGCATGGCGTTCGGTCATGACCACCGCATCGACGCCATAGGCGGCGGCGGTGCGAAGAATGGCGCCCGCATTGTGCGGATCGGTGATCTGATCGAGCACGAGCACGATTCCGCTTTGCGGCCGGATGTCGGCAAGCTCGGGTGGCTCCAGCGGCAGGGCTTCAAGCATAACTCCTTGGTGCACCGCATTTGCGCCAAGACGGCGGGCGAGGTCGTCGGCCGTCACGATATGAGGACGCAAGCCGGCTGCCGCGATTTCTGGCTCAAGCCGCCGGGCTGCAGCCTCCGTGGCATGTAGATCGAGAATTTTCCGTCTCTTAGCGCGCAAGGCCTCGCGTACGGCGTGAAAGCCATAAAAAACTAAGAACTGGCTTCCTGGCCGCCGGAATGCCGTCCCCTCGGCAGGACCTAATCTCTCAAGACCTCGCCCAACCGACGAAGGCTCCCGGGCGATGGGCGAACTTTTGACGAGGGCCGCCGGGCGCGGAGACGCGCCTTGCAATCTTTTGGTTTTGCTGAAGGCACCTTTCTCCGTACCGAAGTGTTTCGAGCGGTCCCTGGTCACATTCTTGTCCTGCTTTTTGCGAGGCGAATTTTTCTCAAGTGACGGCAAACCTGGAGAGCGCACGCTAAACTATGACCGCCTCGAATGCGACCCTGATGGTCCAAGGCCTTCCTTTTCGTGCCGGATCTATGCAGAACTCTGTGGTTTTTGGGAGTTTTGCGTGAAACGTCGCCAAGCGCGCGAGCTCTCGCCAGGTGTTTTGGGTTGACAGCGGCAAGCCCGGTTCGCATAAGCGCGTGCGCCGGTGCTTCAAGGCATTGGGGGAGTGTCCCGAGCGGCAAAGGGGGCGGACTGTAAATCCGCTGGCTACGCCTTCGTAGGTTCGAGTCCTACCTCCCCCACCACTCAAAGCCGCGTCCTTTTGCCGGAGAAGGGCTCTGACAGAGCTCGAGCGATAGCTTGCAGTCTTTCCTCTAGAGCGATCATCATCGCGCCTTGGGAGTTGATCCTGGTCAAGTTGCGGAAGCGGAACAGATCCATCATGAGAATTAATTGATAAATGCGCCAGCGGCCGACGTTACCGCTGATTGGCGCGTGAGCTTTCGTCACCAGCGCTCGGCCGCCGGCGATGCTTCGGAGCGGAACTATGACAAAATGTGTGGTTGCAACAGCCCTTGTCATTTCGATCGGTTCGATCACGTTTGCGAGGGCAGAATCGGTTGATTCTTCCCTCGGACGGCACCTTGCGGAGACAGTCTGCAGCGCTTGCCATCAGACGGATGCGGCTTCGACACTTCCCAGTCCAAATCCGGATGCACCGAGCTTCGTCGATATCAGCCACATGCCCTCGATGACCGACCTTGCTATCAAGGTCTTTCTTCGCTCCCCCCATCCCAGCATGCCCAATTTCATCTTGAGTTCCGAAGAGATCGACTCGCTCACGGCCTACATCCGGAGCCTCGCCCAGGAGTAGAGAGCGTGAACTCACGCCGTCCAGCAATCCAGGCGCGACAGTTGATCTGCCGCAAGGCTTCCCTTTCCTACCGGACTACAAGGGCCTCGAGAGCCATCTTTGACGGGATGCCGACTGGGAAGTTGGACGGGCGCGTCTATATGTTTGGTTCGGAGTGCTCTAGACACACGAACAGGTGCGGTGAACAAGATCAGGCAGCCAGGACGGCGTTGCCGCATGTCAGGGTCTCGCTCTGAGCGGAGCCGGGCGCAGAAAGTTTTGAAATAGGGGACAACAAATGCAAGTGCCGCTCGCTATCACTTTTGAGAATTCCGAGCCGTCGGAGGCTATTCGATCCGAAGTCGAGAAGCATGCCAGGCGGCTAGAAAAATTCAACGACCGGATCACGAGCTGCAAGGTCGCGATCATCGCCCCGCCGACGCGGCACCGGACCGGCGGCCTGTTTAAAATCGACATTCGCATTGCTATGCCAGAGCATAAGGACATCATCGTCACGAGAAGCCACGGCGATGTCCCGGAGCACGAGCATATTGCAGTGGCGATCAAGGATGCCTTTGCCGCGGCTCAGCGCCAGATTGAGGATGCGGTCCGCGAGATGCGCGGTCAGGTCAAGCCGCACGAGGCGGAAGACCATGGCCGTGTGTCGAAATTTGTTGCCGGTGATGATTACGGATTCATCGAGACTGCTGACGGTCGCGAGATCTACTTCCATCGCAATAGTGTGCTTGACGGCGCTTTCGATCGTTTGAGCGTCGGTTCCGAGGTCCGTTTCATCGAGGAGATGGGGGAGAAAGGCCCGCAGGCGAGCACCGTTCGGGAGGTTGGCAAACACCATCTGCTTTAGACACTGGCGGCCGGACCGCGACCGCACGATCCAGTGATCTCGTCCGGCAGCTTTCTCTAGAGGTCTCAGCTTTAAGGAAGGGCGATCGATGGCGGACACTCTGTTATTTTCCGAGGCCGTTCGCGCAGAGGGTGCCGATGAAGCCACTGCTCTCGTTCGCGCCTTTTGTGAGCCTCTTCCCTCGCCCGACGAGGCGGCCGAGTTTGGCGCACTCTTTGACCGTTTTGCTGGGGCAAAGGTTGTCCTTCTTGGCGAGGCGAGCCATGGGACGTCTGAATTCTACAAGGCCCGGGCGGCAATCACCCGTCGTCTCATCGAAAGCCACGGGTTCAATATCGTTGCGATCGAAGCGGATTGGCCCGATGCCGCGCGCATCGACCGCTATGTGCGCCACCACGCGCATCAACCGTCGCCGGAAGAGGCCTTTTCGCGCTTTCCGGTCTGGATGTGGCGCAATGTTGAAGTCCGGGACTTCGTCGAATGGCTGCGGGGCCACAATGAGCACCTGCCTGCGAAAGCGCGGACCGAATTCCGGGGCCTCGATATCTATAGCCTGAGAAGTTCGATCGCAGCCATTCTGGCTTATCTCGACCGAGTCGACCCCGAGGAAGCCGCCGCCGCGCGGCGGCGGTACGGGTGCCTCACTCCCTGGCAAGAGGATCCTGGCGCCTATGGCCGTGCCGCGATCCGGCTCGGCACGTCGCCCTGCGAAGAAGGCGCGCTCGCGGAGCTGCGGGCCCTGCTCGACCAGCGGCTTGCTTACGTCCGCTGCGACGGCGAAGCTTTCTTCGACGCCGCGCAAAATGCGCGAGTGGTGCGGGCCGCGGAGAATTACTACCGTCTGATGTATCACAGCTCGAGGGAATCCTGGAATCTGCGTGACCGGCACATGTTCGACACCCTCGTGCGGCTGCTTACCGCGCGCGGCAGCGATGCGAAAGCTGTTGTTTGGGCGCATAACTCGCATGTCGGGAATGCCGCGGCGACGGCGATGGGCTGGCAAGGCGAGTTCAACATTGGGGAGTCGTCGCGCGCGGCCTTTGGAGAGTCAGCGGTCTTGATCGGCTTTGGCACCGATCGCGGGACGGTTGCGGCTGCGAGTGATTGGGGCGGCCCCATGGAGATGAAGACGGTCCTTCCAGCGCGTCCGGACAGTTATGAGCGGGTCTTCCGCCAGGCCTTTGTTGGGCGTTCCCTCACTAATTGGGGAGGAGGGCAAAAGAGCGAACTGCGCGATGTTCTCGCAAAGCCTAGGCTCGAGCGCGCGATTGGCGTCGTCTACCGGCCGGAAACGGAATTTCTTAGTCATTATTTCGAGGCGGTTCTTCCCGATCAGTTTGATGCCTATGTCTGGTTCGAGGAAACGAGGGCGGTCACGCCCCTCGCATCTGGCCGGCCGCACGGTGCCCCGGATACCTATCCGTTTGGCTTATGATACCGCTGACTTCGCTGTCGAAGCCTGCAAACCGCTATTCGTTCGCACGTGTGGCGCCCTTCTCGGAGGACAAGGATTCGTAGCCCGAGACAACGTCAAACAGCTCCTCATCAATCGTGCTTTGGCGCAAGCGGTGGAAGGTGCGATTAAGGTCTTCGCGCAGTTCATCGATATTTTTCTCGGCGCGCTGCATCGCCGCGAGGCGGCTGGCATTCTCGCTCGTCAGCGACTCGATGCAGGCCCGGAACAGTGAGACAAAGAGATATTCGCGCAGAAACGCGCTGAGTGTTGCCTCTCCGCCTCCCATAACCTCGGGCAGGTTTTGGCTCGGCCAAGGTAAATCCGCGAGCGTGGCTCGCCACGTCGTATCCAGCGGCAGCAGACGCTGACCGACCGGTTCATAGGTCGCTTTGGATTTCGGGCGATGGTGGAAGATGTAGACCTGCCCAAGTCGATCCTTTCTCCGGCGGGCGTCGATCTCGACTAGGATTCGCCCGACAAGCGGCGTGATCGCGGGGATCGAGTTTGGGACGGTTAAGACCCCAACGGCGGGCAGGCTGAGGTCGGCCAAGCAGGATTCCATCCGGGTCCCGATTGCCCAGACGTCTTTCTTCCCGCCCTTGCTGGCGAGCGTTGTTGCGGCGTATGCCGCGAGGACATCGTTGAAGGGACCGACTAGCCCTTGGTCCGAACCGAAAATGAAGGCGCCGGCCGGCCCGGTTTCAGCGTCCCCCTTCTTCTCGAGAAGATATTCCGCAGGAGACTGTCTCAAGCATGCGGCTAAGCCAAGCTGCACGGTGCGATAATAATCATTCAGCGAGAGTACAGCTTTTTCGTATTGGCCGATGCTGCTGGCGGCGAGGGCCTTCATCGTCCGGACCACCGATTTGAGCTCTGCAGCACTATCGATTTTGCGGCGCAAACCGCTCAATGACTCACTCATGGCTCGTCCGTAAGGGTTCGAGCGCCTTGCGGGCGACATCCAGGATCGCCTCGCGGTCGGCGACGCTTAGCGTTTCGGTTGAATTGAGACGCTGGAGCACCGCTACCGGAAGCCTAGGCACCTCCGCGCGGAGCGCACTTTCGGCATCCCGCATTTTGTCGAGTGGTACGCCGTCGAGGAGTCGACCGGTTAGCGCGATAAGAACGATGATCTGCTCGGGAACGGAGATGGGGTCGAATTCCGGCTGCTTGAGGCAGCTGCGTATGCGCTCCCCGTGATCGAGAATCTGGCGGGTGTGTTCGTCGAGGCGAGTGCCAAAGCGAGCAAAACTTTCAAGCTCCTCGAACTGCGCATAAGCAAGCTTAAGATCGCTCGTCACCCCGCGGTAAGCGGCAAGTTGCGCCTTGCCGCCGACGCGGGAAACCGATTTGCCGACATCAACAGCGGGCAGAACCCCGAGCTCGAACAGTGTCGGTGAGAGATAGATCTGGCCGTCCGTGATGGAAATCAGATTGGTTGGAATATAGGCGGCAATATTCTGTGCCTCGGTTTCGATGATGGGCAGGGCAGTGATGGAACCGCCTCCAAGAGACTCGCGCAGATGTGTCGCGCGCTCCAAAAGTCGTGAGTGGATGTAGAATATGTCGCCAGGGAAAGCCTCGCGGCCAGGCGGACGCCGCAGCAGCAGGGAGAGCTCGCGATAAGCGCGCGCATGATGGGTAAGGTCATCATAGACGATGAGAACGTCCCGGCCCGCTGCCATGAAACTCTCGGCGATGCTGGTCGCGGCATAGGGGGCGATGTAGGTGAGACCAGGGGCGTCATCGCCCTCCGTCACGACAACGATCGTGTACTCCATCGCGCCTTTTTCGCGAAGATCCGCGACCACTTTCGCCACCGAGGAAGCGCGCTGGCCGATCGCGCAATAGAGGCAAATTACATTCTTACCGGCCTGATTGAGGATCGCGTCAATTGCAATGGCGGTCTTCCCTGTCCCCCGGTCGCCCAAGATTAATTCGCGCTGGCCGCGCCCGATCGGTATCAGCGCATCAATGACCTTGATACCAGTCTGAAGCGGTTCGGTGACCGGGCTGCGATCCATGATGGTTGGCGCGCTCCGCTCAATCGGCAGACGTTGGCTGAAACTGATCGGAATCTTTCCGTCGAGTGGAGCGCCGAGAGGGTCGATGACTCGGCCGATGAGCGCGTCGCCGATAGGGATGTCCATAACACGGCCGGTCCGCGCAACTTCGTCGCCGGCACGGAGGTGCGAGCAGTCGCCGAGAAGCACGACACCAATCTCATCGTCATCGAGATTAAACGCGAGGCCAAGCAAATCACCGGGGAACTTCACCAATTCCTCAAACCCAACCCCAGGGAGGCCGGTAACCTTGGCGATGCCGGTGCCAACGGAGATAATCGTTCCTACCTCTCGCGGCGTCAGCCGCGGTACGAAGGACTCGCTGGCTCGGCTAATGTCTGCGAACGCCGAATCAATTAGGCTTCGCAAGCTGTCGGAGTGCATGCTCTGCCGTCTCCTGCTTCGCTTTAGCCCCTCGCTTCGGCTCAGGGTTTCGCTCGGTTCGTTTTTCGACGACTTCACTGACGTGGTTCGCAAGGGACGTGAGATAATCCTCGATGCTCCAGGCCAGCTTGTGTCCGTTGACGGTCAATTCGACGCCGCTGACGAGCTCCGGGGCGGTCTCGAACTGAATTTCAGTCTCGGGACCGAGCGTGTCTTTCACGGCGGACTCGATCATCGATCGCTGCCGAGGGGGCATGTCGAATGCGCTGCGCAAAAGCACCGGCCCTCCCGGTGCCGTTCTCGCCGCCATTAGCGCTTGCTTATCAGCGCCACTCAGCTTGCGCAGGCGCCCGACGAAAACATCGGCCATTCGCCCCTCAAGACCCGCTGTGGCGAGATCCGCCAGCGTCTTCCGGGCGATGGCAAAAACTTCCCTTTGAGTTTGGGTGGCGATTTCCTGGGCGAGACCGCCTTGTTCACTTCGCAAATTCTCTTGGATTCTCGCCCGCAACGCCTCGGATTCGCTTCGAGCCGCATCCATAAGGCGCTGGCGCTCGGCATTCGCATCTTCGGTGGCCTTCCGAAGAAGCTCGGTCCGCTGGCGGTCGAACTCGGCATTTCTGCGCCGGAAATCATCATATTCGTTGCTAGCCTCGGCTTTTTTCTCGTCAGCCTCGACAAGCGCGTCCGCGATCCGCTTCTCCCGGGCATCGATGGCGTGGAGGATCGGCTTATAGAGAAAGCGTTTCAATAACCACATCAAGATGAGGAAGTTGAGCGCCTGAGCGCCAACGGTGAACCAGTCGATCAGCATGGTTCACTTCCCTGCGGTTTCAGCAATCACATGGTTCCAGAAGGGATTGGCGAAAATAAGAATCATTGAGATCACAAATGAATAGATCGCTACCGACTCTATCATCGCGAGGCCGACGAATAATGTCCGCGTGATGGTGGTGGCGGCGTCGGGCTGCTGCGCCAGCGAACTCAGCGCGGCGGCGACCGATCGGCCTTCGCCGAGTGCTGGGCCAATGCATCCGATCGAAATCGTAATGCCTGCGGTGATGATCGAGGCCATTGCGATTAGTGTCACGCTATCCATAGTCTGTCCTTTGCCGCGCCCTCAGACTGTGTCATGCTTCAATCTTTCCGAGTCGCAGCAGCAATATAAACGGTCGCGAGGATGCTGAAAATATAGGCCTGTACCATGCCGATAAGCAGACCGAGCGCACTCATGACGATTGGGAAGATGAGGGGCGCAATTGTTAAAAGAATGGCAAGGATCATCGTCCCGCTCATCATGTTGCCAAAGAGCCGGACCGCCAGCGCCAGGGTTCGCGTCAGTTCGCTGATGACGTTGAACGGCAGCATAATGAACGTCGGCTTCAAATAGGATCCGAGATAGGAGCGCAATCCCTGTTCCGCGATGCCAAAGACCGGCACCGCAACAAAGACACAGATTGCCAGTGCCGCCGTGGTTGAGAGCGATCCCGTCGGGGACTCATAGCCTGGCAGGATCGTTGCGAGGGCAGCTGTTGCAATGAACAGAAACAGCGTTCCGAGAAAGCCGAGATATTTCTCCGGCTGACGCAAGCCTGCTTCCTCGATTTGTTTGATCATGGCTGTCACGATAATCTCAAGCCCGCCTTGCCAGCGTGATAGTGTCAGTTCAGTTTGGAGTCCGCGAGTAATCAGCAGGGCGCCGAGCCAGAGGACAAGCATCAAGCCCCAAGTCGTCACGATGGTCGAATTGAGATTGACGAAGCCATACCGCCAGAACACCACCTGATCCGGAGTAAAGTGCATCTTTCTCGCTCATCGCGTGGTCGTAGAAGCGGGTGCTGGCGTCAAGCGCATGATGAGTATGCGCGCGACGACGAATCCAGCAAGACAAGCAAAGAGATTCCTCCATTGGCTGGCTGCGGTATAATAAAATCCCGCGAGTGTGACGCTCGTGCGAAGTAGCATGCTGCTGAGGAACCACAGCGCCGGCACGGATGACGAAACTCCTTTGCGCACTGTCCACCACAATCCGCCGAAGAACATGGCGCCAAGCAACAAGCCCGCCAGCAAAGCGGGCGTGAAAGCGAGGGCTTCACTCATCTTTATCCTCCAACTCATTGTGGATTTTCTCGTCTTGCCGGAGCACCCAGTGCCATGCGGTGAAGCAGCCGATCACTAATCCTGCGAGCAAAAATATGAGAGTCCAGGAGCGTTCCCCGGGATAGTGCTTATCAAGCCAGAGGCCTAATCCCGCGCCAAGGACAGTTGGCAAGGCCACCGACCAGCCGATCAGCCCGGACATACCGAAGCCAAACCATATGCTCCGGGTTGCACGGCGTTGCGCCTTGAGTTTGCGTGCCGCATTGGCGCCGATTCTCCGGCTAAACTTGTCAGCCTCATTTTCCATGTTGAAAAGCCGCGAACCGGCGTATGAAACCGCTTTCCAATTTCGCCAGGGCCGAGCGGACCTTCTGCTCCTGTTCGTCGAGGTTCATGAATTGTCGCTCCACCGCCTCCCGCAACTTGCTGAGATCCGTTCCAGCGATCGCGTTGCGGACTGAAACCAAAACCTCGAGGCCAGCCTTGACCAGAATACCCTCATCCACGGCCAAGTAAACCTCACCTTCCGTCGCGGTCTCATAAGTGAGAATTCCCGGCGCCAAAGCCGCGGCACAGTCTAGCCGATGCGGCAGCAGTCCGAAGGAACCCTCGCGCGTCTCAGCTACGATGCGGGTCACGTCGGTCTTCTCGGCGAAGATTTCAAATGGAAGCAGGACCTTAAGCTTCATGAGCGATGGTGCCATTTCGATTCGCCCTGTCGAATTTTTCCGGCTCCGGTTTGGCGGCGCCTTCCTGCTTCTTTGTACCGGCTTTTTCCAATGCCTCCTCAATCGGCCCGATCATATAAAAGGCACTCTCGGGAACATCCTTGAACTCATCGCCTAGAATCCGCTCACAACCATCGAGAGCCTCTTCGAGACTGACGAGTTTACCGGCGATGCCGCTGAATTGCTCGGTCGTGAAGAATGGCTGGGTCAAAAACCGCTCCAAGCGGCGAGCGCGGCCGACGATCTTGCGGTCTCCCGGCGAAAGTTGCTCCAGCCCGAGCATCGCGATGATATCCTTCAACTCTTCATATTGAGCTTGGGTGTGGCGGATTTCCTGCGCCACGCGATAATGACGCTCGCCAACAGTGCCGGGAGTTGCCATGCGGGAGGAGGATTGCAGCAGGTCGACCGCGGGATAGAGTCCCTCGCTGGCGCGCTTGCGCGACAGGACGATCGATGCGGAAAGGTGCGAAAACGCATGCACCGCTGCAGGATCGGTGAGATCGTCAGCCGGCACATACACCGCTTGGATCGAGGTGATGGCGCCCGTGCGGGTACTTGCTATCCGCTCTTCCAAGCCGGACAGCTCGGTTCCCATCGTCGGCTGATAGCCAAGGCGCGACGGCATCTGGCCCATCAAGCCGGACACTTCCATCCCGGCCTGAATGAATCGAAAAATATTATCGATCAGCAGCAGCACGTCACGATGCTCATCGTCGCGAAAATATTCGGCCATGGTGAGAGCCGCGTGACCGACTCGGAAACGGCTGCCGGGGGGCTCGTTCATCTGGCCGAAAATCATTGCCATGTTCGGGAGCACCTTAGCTGCTTTCATGTCACGGTAGAGTTCCTCTCCCTCGCGACAACGCTCGCCGATGCCGCAAAAAATGCTAACGCCGTCCTGCTGCTTGGCCATGTTGTGGATCATCTCGGTCAGGAGCACAGTCTTGCCAACGCCCGCGCCACCGAACAGGCCGGCGCTGCCGCCGCGCTCAAGCGGCGCGAGGACATCGATGATCTTGATGCCGGTTTCAAAGACCTCGGACTTGGTCGACCTTATGGCAATTGGCGGAGGGGCTTGATGCACCGAGCGCCAGCCAGAAACGGAAGGTGTTCCCTCACCGTCGATGGCGTTGCCGAAGACATCGAACATCCGTCCGAGAATTGGATGGCCAACCGGAGCTAGCAAGGGCCCCCCGGTGTCTTCCACCATCATGCCGCGGGCGAGACCTTGCGTCGGGGTCAGCGCAATGCCGCGTACGCGTTGCGCGTTGATTTGGGAGAGAACTTCAATGGTGATCGGGCCGCCATTTCCCGCCCGCAGCAACGTATAGATGGAAGGCAGCCGCGTTTCGAATCGAACGTCGACCACGCTGCCGCGCACCGAGACAACTGTGCCAAGGTTGGGCGAAGAGGCTTGCGCGTTCGCGGCTCCAGCATCTTCGTTTTTTTCCGTGGCAGGGGGATTCCACCTTGTCATCGCGCTTGGGCCTCCACAGCCGCGATGTCACGTTCATTCGTCTCCTTTGTCAATGGGATGGCATTCGGCGGCCTGAGACACCGGCATTTCCCACCCCGCGAACCCTATCGTGGAGGCTCAAGCGACTCCGCACGCCAACGTTCGATCTCGGCGAGTTCCTCCTCCGGCCGCTCGACAGCAACATTGCATCGCCCAAGATAGATCGCTCCGTTCTCGGCGTCGATCGAGAGCCAATCCCCCTCTTTGATCTGCACCCCGGCGAGCTGTGCGCTGTGGTTTGCTGGATCGAGCGCAAGTGCCGTGGCTCCGACGATGCAAGGTTTCCCCATTTGGCGCGCCACAAGGGCCGCATGCGCCGTCCGACCGCCGACCGCCGTCACGATCCCAGCGGAAGCGGCAAAGCCCGCGACATCGGCTGTACTCGTATCGGGCCGGATTAGGATGACGGGGTCGCCGCTGGCGGCGAGCTTCTTGGCGCTCCCGGAATCAAAGGCCGCGCGTCCGACCGCTATGCCGGCCGAGGCACCGGTGCCATGCGTCGCAGGTTCGGGGACGTTGATTAGGCGTTTGTGTGCGAGCGCGTTTAAATCCAAACCTTCGAGGTGCTGGAGGGCTTGCGACGGGGTGACCAACCCCTCCTTGACGAAGGCGATCGCAAATCGCAGGGCAGCCTGTGGCGTCCGCTTCGCCGAGCGCGTCTGCAAGATCCATAATTTGCCTTCCTCGATCGTGAACTCAACATCTTGCACGTCACCGAATTCTTGTTCGAGCCGGGTCAGCACGTCGCGCAGTTGCGTTGCGACCGCCGGGACCGAACGGGCGATGGCTTCCTCCGTTTCTGGATTGCGGCGTCCAGAAACGACATCTTCGCCTTGGGAAGCAAACAACACGTCGACGACCGGCTGGGAAGCGCCAGTCGAGGGGTCGCGGGAAAAAGCGACGCCTGCGCCAGAGGTGAAATCAAGATTGCCAAAAACCATCGCCTGAACGGTGACAGCGGTGCCGCGCAAGTCTTCAAGACCCTCAAGCTGACGATAGGTTCGGGCGCGATCGCTCGTCCATGAGCGATAAACCGCTTGCGCCGCGCTTTTGAGCTGTTCCATGGGATCGTCAGATGCCGTGTGGTCCTCATCTTCGATCAGTTTGTAATAAAACCCAGCAAGGCGTTCGACCGATTCCCCGTCGAGCCCCTCCTCGTTCTTGACACCCTCGACGGAGATCAGTCCGGTAAGCCGTTGCGCAAACGAGGCCGCGTCAATGCCCAAAACAACGCTGCCGTAGCTTTCGAGAAACCGGCACCGGCAGTCCCAGGCAAAACGCGGATGTCCGGTCATGCGCACGAGGCCGTGGACTGCGTCCAAGGTGCAGCCAAGGTCGAGCACTGTATCCAGCATTCCGGGCATGGATCGTGCGGCACCCGAACGCACCGAGACCAACAGTGGACGGCGCCGGTCACCAAAGCGTTTGCCAGTGGCGTTTTCGAGAAATGCAATTCCTTCGCGCAGGCCGTCTATCAGTATTTGTGTTGCGTCTCGATCGCCCTCGATGATCGCGGCACAAAGATCAATCGGGACCACGAAGGCAGGGGGCACGGGAAGATTAAGAGCGGCCATGCGCGCCAGATTCGCTGCCTTCGCACCCACGAATTCAGCTGGGTACCGTTGCGTCGATCCATTCCCAATGTAGGCAATCTGCATCACCGCCTGCTCCCTCTGTTACGTCGATAAATCGGCAAGCACATGATCGCGCAACATATGCCCAAAACTTGCGAGCCGGTCGGTTGCCCGTTCAAGAGCACGAGCAAGGTCCAGAACCGATAAAGCGGTTTTTAGGTCGAAGTCACCGCGAAACACAATCATTGTGACGCTGCGCTCCGCAGCGTCGGCCTTGTGTTCAGCTTCCAAGAGCCGGCCAACCGCTGCAAGCGCATCCTCGGAATCAACGCGCTGACCTTCGGGAACATCCGCTGCGGCGGAAATACCCGAAGCCGCGGCTTCCGCACCAGAGACCGCGGCGAGGCAAAGTTCAAAGAGCGGCTTGAAGAGGTCTGGCGCAATTTCGCTCGGGACGAGCGAAGCAACAAAAGCGGCTTGCTCGAGTTCGTCGATCGCATCCTCGATGCGGTTCACGAGGCGTTCGATGCCGGGGTCGGCGTCGAACCGGGCGATCTCATTGCGGGCATCGAGTGCGATCTTATCTGCTTTCTCCTCGATTCGCCGTGCTTTGAGCGCCAATTCCTCCCGGTCGAATGTCCTATGTGTCTGCTGCTCGGTGAGAAAGTGAGCAATTTCAGCGGCGATTTCGCGTGCCAAGCCGGCCTGGCGCGCGATGGTTGCCAATAGGGTAGCATCGACACGTTGCAAATGCCGGATGAGCTCCGCTTCGATGCGATCTCTCGCCAACCGGACCGAGCCACCTTCAAGGAGGGCTTCGGCTGAAGTGCGCAAAACGGATTTGAGAAAATCCGCGGCCCCTTCGCGTCCGAGGGCATGATCAAGCCGTTCAGCAAACCCGATTCGACTCGGCGCGGCGTTGCGCACGGCTGAGGCGACAAGTTCGCTGCCACCCAGTTCAAGGAACGCCCTGTGACCGAATCGATTACGTGCCGCCCAATCAAGCACGCGCACCGCATCATCCTTCGGGATCCAGGCCTGCAGGACCTTGCGGGCTTTGTTCCAATCAATCAAAAAGACAAGAGATGCGCCAACCCCTTCGAGAAAGCCATCGCGGCCCTTATTATCTGTAATCGGGTAGCGGCCGGTGACGAGATAGAATACAGCATCCTCGCCCATGCCCTTTGCATTTTTGCGATCAAGCCCGCTCCAGGAGACAGAAAAGGTCCTGAAGAGGTTGGTAAAGAATTTCGCACGCGCCAAATGAATATCTGTATAGGTGATCGTTACCGCATCCGGTTCAACTGTGATCACCACCACATGTGCATCGGTTTCTCCAATGTCGTTCTGGATAGTAAGCCGCGTGCCTGACCGAGCGGCGGTTGTGGCAAGTCCGGGGTGGCCGAATTTCAGCTTCCGGGTCGAGTCGACCCCTCGCATGAATGCTTCCACCGCTGGCCGGTCCTCAGGCAGCAAGCCATAGGCATGCGCTCCCGCGAGCACCTCTTCAGCGTGCACCGTGGCAAGTTGATTCAACGCCTTATGTAAGTCCATGATGAGCCGGTGCAGGCTGTCACCGTCGGTGTCCGAAAGTCCGGTGAGCTTTGCAATTCGCCCGAGCCCGATCGTGTCGGATCGTTCCAAGCCCGCCGCTGCTTTCAGCCCAGTCAGACGTGCCAGCAGCGCATCGCCTTTGGCTGGGTCTCCGGCTTTAACGGCCTCGGCCATGGCCGCTACGTCATTCCAAATTGCTTGTCCCAAGTTGCCGAGGCCAGGCGCCGCGATCTGCTCCCCGGCCAAAAGACTTGCGCCATTGACAAGGGCTTCCATCGACATGGAATCGATGCGGGCAGTGCGGCACTCATCCGTTAAATCGAAACGCATTCCCTTGGGATCGTGCGCATGGTGGCCAGCTGCCTGAAGGACACTCAGGCGGGCTTTGACTCGATCGTTGGCTGCCAAGCCTTCGGCGATGAGGGACGGCAGTAGAATATCGGTCTCGCCAAGCCGTTCGATAATCTCGGTTTTCATGAGCCACCTGTTCGGAGAAGCACGCGTAAATCATAATTGTACTACGCTATCATTGCGCCAGATCATTCATCGAATTGTCACGAAATCGCTTATGAGCGCGGCGGGAGCGCGTATCCTCCCACGCCGCATCTGAAGGGGGCCTACAGCCATTGCCGCAGGGATCCATCCCTATTGAAATAGAAATGGTCTTTGGCAGCGGTGTGTCAAATCCGCTCGTTTGAGGAACAGCGGCGTCCGGCTGTCGGTTTAAGGCACGATCGGTCGTCCTGCTGTCGACTTACCTTACAAATAGCTCAACCACCAATCCTGGCGCCGTTGCTTAACGTCGGCGAACCAGCGGCAAGCCGGGTAAAGTAGGAACATGATGAGGACCCAAGCGGCATAGGTGCCGGCCAGACTTAGACCAAGGCTGTCCAGCGGAGCCGCACGGACCCCGAAGCCTCGAAGGTCCTGGAAGGCAAAACCTTCCGCGAGCCCGAGGGCGACAGCCACTGCATGCGCCGTATAAAGGTGCAGCACATAAATGAAAAGCGGCACTCGGCCGAATGTCGTGAGCACCTCGCCAGCTAACCCACCGAGCCGCTCCATGGCGGGCAGCAAGAGGAGGGCAGGCCCTAGCGTCAGCAGCGCGTAGAGCAGAGAAGGCGGGTATTTTGTGACGTTCAGCCCCGAAAGCGCTGTCATCACGGTGTCTCCCTGCACCTTCCAAGGGCTGGGGTCGCCATAGAGATTCGCTCCGCGCAGCAGCAGGAACAGCGCGATCGAAGCCAACCCCAGCAGTGTCAGTTGCCGCTCGCGTTGGTAAGTAGACTCGAGGAAGACGCCGCCGAGGCCATAACCGACGGCTATGATGCCAATCCATGGCAGGATGGGGTAACTCACCCCTCCACGCAGGCCAAAAGGTAAGGCACCCGGTTCATGGAGAATGCTCCAAAATGGCCCCCACTGTCCGAACGCTGACGCATGGATGGGATCAAGCAAGTTGTGAGCGAGCAGCATGACTGCTCCGACGATCAGCACGGCAGACCGCGGCAGCCAGATGAGCCATGAAAGCACCATCATGCTGCAACCGATGGCCCATAGCGTGGCGAGATGGATCGGTCCGAGCTCAAGCCCCCATATTGGGCTCACCACAATGACATCGAGTAGGATCAGCCACAGTCCACGGGTGAGTAGGAACCACGCGAGCGCCTTTCGATTGTCGAGTTTTACTCCATGCAAGAATGCCGAGACGCCCGCAAGAAGAACGAAGGTTGGTGCACAATAATGCGTGATGAAGCGGGTCAGGAACAGGGCCGGATAGGTATGGGCAAGATCAGTTGGTTCGAAACGTAGTGCGTCGGCGCTGAAGAAATCCCGCACATGGTCGAGTGCCATAAGAAGGATGACGAGCCCGCGCATCCGGTCGATGCCGGGCAGGCGGACGCCAGCCCGCACGAGCGTGGACGAGCCGTTTTCGGCGAGCCGCGCTTCGGCATGGTCGATCGCTTCGGTCAATTGGTTAAACCTTCGGTGGTTATACCTTCGGTGAGGCACTGCCCCCTCATTCTCTCATACCCCATCGCGGCCGTTAGAGTCCTTCTTTTGTCGAAACTGGCGGGCACTGGCGAAAAGCCTTTTGCCGCCTCGCCAGCGCTGTGTTCAGGGGCTGGATCGCGGCGAGGAATCAACGCGGCTGCGAGCCGCCGCGTGGCCTTGTGGCCCTTCGCCCAATTTTAGCCTCAAAGCTTAAAAGGATAAGGACTTCAGCTAAGCGTCATTTGCCGCGCCGGCACAATTACCAAGGACAACAATGATCCGCACATTTATCCGCGCCGGACTGTTTCTTATGCTCTTGACCGGATCGTCGGCTTTCGCCTTCGATAATCCGCTCAGTGATATACAACTGGCGAATTTCAATCCGCTGAGCCGCGGCCCGCTTGCCGACTTTTTTGATCTTTTCCGGCAGCAGGCGATACCGGCCGAGGTCGTCGCTTGGAAGCACGATTACGAACCGGGCACAGTCGTCATCTCAACGAGTGAACGCCGCCTCTATTATGTGCTCCCCGGCGGGGAGGCGATCCGCTATGGCGTTGGCGTTGGCCGGGAAGGCTTCACTTGGTCCGGCACGAAGACAGTGAGCATGAAACGCGAATGGCCGGATTGGACTCCGCCACGACAGATGCTGAAGCGCCGTCCCGATCTGCCCCGCCATATGCCGGGCGGCATAGACAACCCGCTCGGCGCGCGGGCAATCTATCTTGGTTCGAGCATGTACCGCATTCATGGCTCGAACGAGCCGGATACAATCGGGGCTGCGGTGTCATCAGGCTGCATCCGGATGACCAACCGGGACGTGGTTGATCTTTTTGACCGGGTCAAGGTGGGCACCAAAGTTGTTGTGCTTCAGTAGCTGGAAGCACCAAGGTTTTGCCGCTGAGGTCTTCAACGGAAGTTGCGGACGGAGATTGTGATCCCAGATCCCAAGCGCAGATCAGGAAAATAAATATCTCGCGGCTTCCGGCCGCCAGGCTCGCGGGGGTCGGGGCCACCAGCATGCGTGACCTGATCTCCGCGTCCATGTAGTAGCGGGAAAGTCTGATCCTGGTCGCCGACACTGCGCAGCAGCCCGGATAAATCCATTAGCTCGCGCGCGATGACATGCACGACTTCGCCTTCCCGCTGCACTTGGCCTTTTGCCGCGATCATGCCAGCCGAAAGAATGAGATGGCGCTGCCTCTCGAAGACTTTAGGCCAGATGATGAGATTGGCGATGCCGGTCTCGTCCTCGATGGTGATGAACAATACGCCGCTGGCCGATCCAGGTCTCTGCCGCACCAGGACGAGGCCTGCCGTTGTCAGCCATTGCTTATCCCGCGCATGCGTGGCCTCAGCGCAGGTAACGATATGCTTTTCGGCAAGGTCAGGCCGGAGGAAGGCGACGGGGTGCTGGCGGAGGGTCAGTCCGGTCGTTGCATAATCCTCGACCACTTCCTGGCCGGCCGTCATCGGGCGCAAGGCGACAGCCGGTTCCTCCATTTCCGGGATTGGTTGCGCCGCGCGGGCTGATGCGGCGGCAAAGAGCGGCAGCGGCTCATCGCGCAGGGCCTGAATGGCCCAGATCGCCTGGCGGCGGGCAAGTCCGAGTGAAGGCTTGAAGGCATCGGCATTGGCAAGGCGCTCTAGGACTGCAGCCGGTGCGCCCGAGCGGCGCCAGAGATCATCGACGCTGGCAAAGGGCGTGTCCGCTCGCGCCGCAACAATCGCCGCGCCATCCTTATTGGCAAGGCCATGCACCATGCGCAGGCCAAGACGAACCGCATGCTGATCGGTTCCCTCGCATGGTTCCAACTTGCAGTCCCAGCGCGAGGCATTGACATCGATGGGCCGCACCTCAACGCCATGCTGGCGCGCATCACGGACGAGCTGTGCGGGCGCGTAAAAACCCATCGGTTGCGCGTTGAGAATGGCGGCAAGGAACACGTCCGGGTGCCAGCACTTCATCCAGCTCGACGCATAAGCAAGCAGGGCAAAAGAGGCTGCGTGACTTTCTGGAAACCCGTAGCTGCCAAAACCTTCGAGCTGGGCGAAGGTCCGCGCGGCGAAGTCTGGCGTGTAGCCGCGTTCGATCATGCCGGTGATCAATTTGTCCTTGAAATGGCTGACGCCGCCGGTGAATTTGAAGGTCGCCATGGCGCGGCGAAGCTGGTCGGCTTCACTCGCGGTGAAGCCGGCACATTCTATGGCAACGCGCATCGCCTGCTCCTGGAAGAGCGGCACGCCGAGGGTCTTGCCGAGCACCTTCTTCAACTCAGGTTTGGGATAGTCAACCGGCTCGATTCCTTCCCGCCGGCGGAGATATGGATGAACCATGTCGCCCTGGATCGGTCCTGGCCGAACGATCGCCACCTCAATGACGAGGTCGTAGAAAGTGCGGGGCTTGATGCGCGGGAGCATGGACATCTGCGCGCGGGACTCGATTTGAAAGACCCCGATGGTGTCGGCCTTGCGAATCATCGCGTAAGTACGTGGGTCTTCAGCCGGGATGGTGGCAAGATCGAGCCTTGTTCCTTTATGCTCCGCTAGAAGATCGAAGGCGCGGCGCATGCAGCCGAGCATTCCTAATCCCAGAACATCCACCTTCATGAATTTCAGCGCGTCGATATCATCCTTGTCCCATTCGATGACAGCGCGCTTCTCCATTGCGGCGGGCTCGATTGGCACCAGCTCGTCAAGCCGGTCCCGCGTCAACACGAAGCCGCCAGGATGCTGTGAAAGATGGCGCGGTGTGCCAATGAGCTGCTTTGCGAGATCAAGTGTAAGACGCAGCCGCCGGTCGGCGAGATTGAGATTGAGTTCGGCGGCATGCTCCGGCTGCACGCCTTCCTCGCTCCAACCCCAAACCTGCGAGGCGAGTGCACCGGTGACATCCTCGGTGAGGCCGAGCGCCTTGCCGACTTCCCGCACCGCGCCCCGGGCACGATAGCGGATGACGGTGGCGCAGAGCGCGGCCCGCTCGCGGCCGTAGGTTTCATAGATCCATTGAATGACTTCTTCGCGGCGCTCATGCTCGAAATCGACATCGATATCCGGCGGCTCCTTGCGCTCCTGCGATATGAAGCGCTCGAACAGCAAATCGTTGCGTTCGGGGTCGATCGAGGTAATGCCAAGCACGAAGCAAACGGCGGAGTTGGCGGCCGAACCACGGCCCTGGCAGAGGATGCCTCGCGAGCGTGCGAAGCGGACGATCGCATGGACTGTCAAGAAATAGGGCGCATAGCCAAGTTCCGCGATCAGGCGCAGCTCATGGTGCAGCACCTTGACCACTTTCTCCGGCACACCGTCCGGATAGCGTTCGGAGGCACCTCCAAAGGTGAGCTTTGTGAGCGTCTCTTGCGCGCTCACGCCAGGAGTGCTGATCTCCTCGGGATATTGATATTGCAATTCATCGAGGGAGAAGTGGCAGCGCTCGGCGATTTCGATTGAGTGCGCGACAGCATCCGGCCAGGAGGCGAAGAGCCGTGCCATCTCCTGCGGGGGCTTCAAATAGCGATCAGCATGGCGCTCGCGCCGGAAGCCCGCATCTTCAATGGTGCAGCCTTCGCGAATGCAAGTGACGACATCTTGCAGGATGCGCCGTTCCGGGACGTGAAAGAGAATGTCATTGGTCGCGACAGTTGCGACACGCGCCTGCCGCGCGATCTTCGATAATTCGTGCAGACGGAGTTGATCCTGCGGACGCCGGCGCAGCGTGAGGGCAAGATAGGCGCGATCGCCGAACTCGCTGGCGAGGTGTCGAATCCGTGAGGCGCAAAGCTCGTCCGGCTGATCGGGGACAAGGACGGCGATGAGACCTTCGCCATATTCAGCGATATCGTTCGATGCAAGATCACAGCGCCCCTTGCCGGCGCGGCCCTTGCCCAAGGTAAGCAAACGGCAAAGCCGCGCATAGGCGGCGCGATCAGTCGGATAGACCAGCACTGTGGTGCCGTCTCTTAGATCGAGACGGCAGCCGATGATGGCGCGGACGCCGGTGATTTTCGCCGCCTCATAGGCACGCACAATGCCCGCGAGCGAAGCACGGTCGGTGATCGCAAGCGCTTCGATGCCGAGCCGCGCAGCCTCATTGAACAGTTCCTCGCAACTTGAAACGCCGCGAAGGAAGGAGAAATGGCTTGTGACCTGCAGCTCGGCGTAGCGGCTCATGCGAAGATGCCATGGATATACCAGCGCAGATCGCCGGTTTCAGGTGATTGTCCGTCACCGCTGCGGAACAGCCAGAAGCGCTCGCCGGCCTCGTCTTCCACCATGAAGTAATCACGGATTGCCAGGAGTTCGGCATCATGCCGCCACCATTCGCCGAATATCCGTTCCGGGCCATCGGCTTTCGCCACGCGCCGCCGGATGCCGCGCCAGGTGAAATGAACGGGAGGCCGGTCCGGCAAGAGGGCTAAGGTCTCGATCGCCTCGGGCGGCGACAGCAAACGGCTTGGGCGAGGCCAATGCACCGGCCAGAGGGCGCCCTCCGCCGGAGCGAGTGCCGGGAGGCGGCGGACGGAGCGCTCGGGAAGGTCGCTCTCGGCAGGGGCCGTGCGATAAAGCTTGTCCTCACCGATGCGGTTGGCGAGCGTGTCGATGAGCGCCGAGATATCCATCGCGGCGTCCCGGCCGAATGTATCACCCTCGTGGGAGGTCAGTGGCTCGGTCAGCGAGGCGGTGAGCGCCATCGCCTCAACACCGAATCCTGGATCGATGGTTGGCAGCCGATTGGTGAGCAGCCGCGTCAGCCGCTTGACGTCGCGAACTGGCTTGGCGGTGCCAATACGGATCGACTGGATAGTATTGTCAATTCGATAAAAGAGCAGGTCGAGCTGCCGGGCGCCAAGCCCTTGCTGTTCCAGCATCCCGCAGAGCGATGTGACGAGCTTGCAGATATATCGGATGAGTGTCTCAGGTACGCTGATCGGCTCTGCAAAAGCACGCCGTGATTGAGGAAGCTTCGGCGGGCAGATCGGCTGCAGCGGTTCGGCGAGGTAGCCAAAAGCCTGATCGAGGCGGCGACCAGGGGCGGAGCCAAAACGCAATGTTAGGGCCGCGCGCGGCACCGCCGCCAGATCGGCAATGGTGACAAAGCCAAGTCTTTGCAGACGATCGACGAGATCCAGATCAAGGCGCAAGGCCATTGGCGGCAGAGAAGAAAGCGCGGCTTGGGTTTTACCGGGTGCTGCGATCGTTGCTGGACCGCGGGCGAAACGGGCGAGCGCATGGGCCGCTCCAATCGTATCGGCGAGGCCGGCCTGCACATCAATGTTGGTCGCCCGCAATTGGCCGAGCAGATCGTCAAGAAGCGCCGCTTCGCCGCCGAAGAGATGCGCAGCACCGCTAATATCGATGAGAAGACCATCCGGCGGATCGACGGCAACAACGGGGCTGTAACGACGGAGTGCCCAAAGGCCCAGCCGGCCGATTGCCGCCGCGTCGGCGGCGGGATCGGCGGCTTCGATATGAAGGCCGGGCACCCGGGCCTGCGCTTGCGTCAGCGCAAGACCTGGCCGCACGCCATGGGCTAAGGCGGCGCGATCCGCCGCGACGATGATGCGGCGGCGGCCATCCCGGCCCGCGACGACAAGGGGCTTCTCACGCGGAGGCGCGGCGGTGCCCTTTTGACGCCGCAGCCGGTCCGTTGGCCAGGCCGGAAGGTAGAGCGAGACGACCCTGCGCATCGCAAGCCTCCAATTCCCAATCCGCGCACTCCCCGGCACGGCAGCGGATCAACTCGACGAACCAGCGCGGACGCCCCACACTCGCGACCGGCAAAGGAGAGGAGGGGAGCGCGGTAATCCGCCAGCGCGTGACCGCCGCGGTCGGCTGGCCGAAATCAGCCGCGGCGGCGGGGTTGCGCCATCGCCGGATGACAAAGGCAGACACGCCAGATGCTTCGGCCGCGAGCTGCAGGCGGCGGGAGGCGGTCATCGTCAACCGCGAAACTTCGCCAACGACAGCAGCCAAGCCGTGTTGGCGCAGACCCTCCTCCATGCAGAGCAGCACGGTCCGCTCGTCGCCAGCCTCGGCATAGACGATCCGGTCGGGATGTAAACCGGCGCCAGCGAGGGCCGGGGCGAATAGGTCGCGTGCGCGCAGGCACCAGAGGATGGGCCCCTTGAGGCGAGCGAGCACACCAGCGGTGAAGAGCACGGCGGCCGCCCCGTGGATGGCGCCAAACCCTCCGCCAGCCACCTCATGGAGCGCACCGAGCACAAGCCCCCCTTGCGGAAGGCGCGCATCTACCTCACGGATAGTGAAGGGCAAGACGGGACGGCGGGCCCGGCCGGCATTTTCAAGGCCGGCGATCCTTGCGCGCAAATCATTCAAAACGCGTGCATGCCGCGCGTGCGTCATCTTCCACCGAGGGGTAGGCGAGCTATAGTTCTCTATTTGTTCTCAAGTCGGGCAAAGAGTCAATTGGGGTGTTTCGAGGCGCGAAGGAACCCGGCCATTCGATCTATGTCTCTATTTTTACGAGATGATTTGTGATCGAGCAGGCGGGGCAGGAACCTGTCACGATTTTTTTAAAATGGCCGCAGGGAAATTGCGACAGATCAAAGCATCCAAAATGCGTCCGAAGTTAAAATTACTTGTTTTTCTCGTATGCGGGGAAGCCTTTAGAAGCCCTTAAAGGAATCCTCCCAAGTCGATCATCCTCCTTGACTTGGTCTTTGCTGTGATCTCCATCGCCACGTCATCCCTTGGCGTGTGCGAAGCTGTGAGGCGTTGCCATGCTTTTCAATATTATTCTCATTGTCCTCGGCGCGACGATGATCGGCCTGCTCGTTTATCTTGTCATTGCTTCGACGCCTCCCGAACCCTTTTGAAGGGGGTGGAGGGCGTCCACATCATCACGCCGCCAGGCTTTCGAACACCTTCACCCACTCAAGGTATCTTTGGGCGATTCTCTCGACTGCCTGCTGGCGTCCCATCTTACCATCCCGCCATGCGACCAGCGGCTCCCAAAATGAAGTCCGCCCCACTGCAAAGCCGATGAATCCCGGCACGCCCGCCGCGGTGCGCAGCCATTCCAGCACTTTCTCTTCGTCGGAACCGCGCCCGAGGATGATGCAGCCGACCTTTTCGCGGCCGTCGCTGCGCGCCGCTTCCACAATCTTGAAGCAATCCTCCCGCCGGTCCAACCCCTCGATCTTCCAGACATCCGGCTCGACCCCGGCGTTCTGGAGTTCCCTCAGCGCCGCGACCATGAGGGGCGGCCGCAGGTCGTGATCATAAAGGGCCTGATCGCCTTTCACGCGCTCCATTTGCGCATGGGTGGGGGGTACCAAGAGCTCGAACATGAAGTAGTGATTATGCGTGTGGCAGTAGTCGCAAAGCTCTTTGAGACGCGCGGCTTGCCGGCGATTCATTGCCTCGTCGTCATCGACATTGTAGCGCACCAAGACCTTGACGAAGGTTGGCTTGAACTCCTCGATATGGGCGGCATATTGGGGGCCGAATTCGAATTGAAACTCGGCCTCGCCGCTCTTCTCCGCCGGCATCGCAATGATGAGGCCATTGGCGGACGCATCGCGCAAGATCCGCGCACCGAACTGCTCATCGACAAGAATGCCGGCCCGATCCTTCGAAAGACCGGTGCCGAGCGCGAATCTAAAGCCGCCATAAATGACCTCTTTGGTTTGGGCGATGCGCTCGGTCTGCTCCGCACTCAGCGCGCCGCTCCATCCATAAAGGCCCTTTTCGAAGGAGCTGCGATGATCGAACGGCAGGATGTAGAGCGGCTTGTCGTAGCCGACCGGCGGAGCATGGCTCATGCTTATTTTCCTCGCGGTGCTACGCGGGCAATTAGCATCGGGTGTGCTGTGATGATAGTGCCGGATCAGCCCATTGGTAGGGCCTGCTCTTGAAAAGTTTCTTTCCCGTTGGCGTTCCCGCCAGCGGGATCCCGCAAGCATCATTCGAATTCAACAGAACGAATTTTTCGAGGCTTGCGATCGGTTGGGTTAATGCCAGTGCGTAGCTAGAGGTCTGCTATCTGGCGCTCAGCTCATTTCTCGACTTTTTTGGTGGCGGATCGGCCGGAAATGAGCGTTAGGAAAACACTGATCAGCATCAGCAGGATGGCTGGCGGCGCTTTGAGCCGTTCGATGAGGAGCGCTGCGTGCGAGCCGGCCGCGGCCCGATGCCGCCAACCAACGTTCTCGAACAGAGATTGCGAGAATCGTTCGGAGCTTCAGCCGACAACAGCGTGTTCACGAGCGCTATCCGCGACGGCTCTTGTCTTGCCGATCTGGAAGACTGACGCATAGCGAATCCTCCAGTCAGGCCTGTCGGTACAGAACGGCTCCAACCCCCAGTATGTGAGCGGCCATCCATCTGTCAAAGAAGCGTCGCCTTCATGGATTTCCCTCATCAGATCCGTGACGGGTGTCCAGCCCATCGCACGTGCTATTCTTGTCCGCACATCCAAATCGATCCCGGACACAAAAAGGTATCCACCTGGCTTAACAAGCCGCGCCACATTACAAAGGCAGCTGTCCGCGGCCTCAGGGGACATATGGCAAAGAAATCGGTTTGCTACCACTATATCCTGAGAGCCCAAGGCATCGACGAAGGCAGAATGGCCCGCGTCGGCATGGAGCCAATTGATCCCTGTCTTGAGCCATGGCCTGACCGTTGCCTTGCCTCCTTCGACCTCAAACATGGCCTCCAATTCTTCATCGGTCATGTACTTGAAGATCGACGCGTCGTTTTGATCCCTGTTGGTGTTCCAGGTCACGCGCTCCCTCTCGCCCGAGCGTCCAAGACTTTGTGCGCGGGAAGTATTAGGGCTAAGGAGCGAATAGACTCCGTCCTTCGCAAATTGGAGAATTTCCTCCGATATATCGACCGCATGCACGCTAAGCTGCAAGTTGGGACACGCCGTCCGGATCGTCCATGCGATCGAATAAACTTCCGCACCTTTGCTGCAGGCTAGGACCGCGATGGTTAGCCTGGAATTCGCTGCCTTCTGTCCCACGAGACGGCGCATCAACTCCAGCTCCGCTCGATTCCGAAGAAAAAAGGTGCCGAAATATTGTTTGCGCTCAACGCGCGAACGAACGACACTTTGCAAATGCCTGCCATACGCCCGGCCCACTGAAGAAACACGCCAGCTGGGCGGAAGGCGATCCCAAATCCGACGGTTTAAGGACCAATAGGGACGAAGAGTTTGCTGAACAATGCCAGACATCACACAACCTCAAGGTTCGTGACTGCCTTTGTCTAGCATTGCACCTTCGAACGTTCGGTTTGTCAATAGGACATTGGCGATTCAATCTGATGCGGCCAAGGATTCCTATCCGATATTATTTGATAATATCGATCATCAGAATTTTCGACTGAAAAAACAGGACCCTAATTCTTGCATCACATGAGTGGTTAAATAACTTCAATGTTCAACATGATGCATACTGGAAGCCCGCAACATGCCTGATTGGTGGCGGACAGGAACCATCTATCAAATCTACCCGCGGTCTTTTCAGGACTCGAATGATGACGGCATAGGTGACCTCGATGGCATCCGGCAGAGGCTCGACTATCTCCTGTGGCTTGGAATCGATGCGATCTGGATTTCGCCGATCTATCCCTCCCCCATGTATGATTTCGGTTACGATATTACCGATTACTGCGGGATTGATCCGATTTTCGGTTCGCTCGAGAGCTTTGACTGTCTCATTCACGAAGCGCATCAAAAACAGCTCAAAGTCATCCTTGACTTTGTTCCCAACCATACGTCGAGTTTGCACCCTTGGTTTGAGGCGAGCCGGCGCTCGCGCGACGATCCAAAGCGCGACTGGTATATATGGCGGGATCCGGCGCCAGATGGCGGCCCTCCGAACAACTGGATTGGCAATTTTGGCGGTAGTGCCTGGACGTTGGATGAGGGCACGGGTCAATATTACTATCACGCCTATCTTGCCGAACAGCCGGATCTGAATTGGCGTAATCCTGGCGTGCGCGCGGCCATGCATGATGTGTTGCGTTTCTGGTTGCGGCGAGGGGTTGACGGATTCCGGGTCGATGTGATGTGGCATCTCATCAAGGATGCGGCGTTCCGTGACAATCCGCCAAATCCAGCCTGGACCAGAGACAAGCCAGAAATCGATCGCCTGCTCCAGATCTATTCGTCGGATCAGCCCGAAGTCCATGAAGTCGTCTTCGGAATACGAAAGGTGATCGAGGAATTTAAGGACAGGGTCTTAATCGGCGAAATTTATCTGCCAATCGAAAAGCTCGTGGCTTATTACGGCAAGAATCTTACAGGGGCGCATCTGCCATTCAACTTCCAGCTTTTGAATACCGTGTGGACGGCTTTCGATATCGCCGAGCTGATCGAAAGTTATGAGGCAGCTCTCCCGCAAGGGGGCTGGCCAAATTGGGTCCTCAGCAATCATGATAGACCCCGCATCGCGGCGCGCGTCGGGCCGGAACAGGCCCGCATTGCAGCCATGTTGCTCTTGACCTTGCGCGGCACGCCAACGCTCTATTATGGCGATGAACTCGCCATCGGTCATGTCGAAGTCCCAGCAAATCTCGTAAGGGATCCTTGGGCAAAGCGGGAGCCAGGCCTAGGCGTTGGGCGGGACCCGTCACGCACGCCAATGCAGTGGGACGCGAGCATCTTTGCGGGCTTTTCACACCATGAGCCCTGGCTTCCGCTCACATCCGATCACAAACTGCGCAATGTGCTGGCAATGCGCGAGGACGAAACCTCGATGCTTTTCTTGGTACGAACCCTGCTGCACTATAGGTGCGCGCATAGCGCGCTCACCGAAGGGGCGTGGCGCCTTGTGTCACGGAACAGTGATGTTCTCGCCTATGAGCGCCACAAGGGCGATGAGAGCCTGATTGTGATCCTTAATTTCAATCGTAGCTCGCAAGTCTGGCGTGCACCCGCATCGGTAAAGGGAAGAGTTGCGATCTCCACTCATGGCGGCCGCCGTGGCGAGCCCGTCGCTTCGGTCTTGAGCCTGCGCCCAAACGAGGGAGTTCTCATCGAGGTGACCTAGCTGCGCTGCCAGCTCGACATTATGTACCCTTCATGGATATACGACGCCATGGCATCGTCATCCCGGCGATGCCTCGCGCGGCCTTCTTCACAGCCGGCTTGTCGGTGGATCCATCTGAAGGGAGCCTTCATGCTTTCCGGCAACACGAACAAACCTGAGGTCGTTGTCGTCGGTGCGGGTGCTGCCGGGCTTGGCGCCGCCGTGCAGCTTGCAGCGGCGAAACTTCCGTTTGTTGTCCTCGAAGCTCGCGAAAGGGTCGGCGGTCGGGCTTATACCATGGGTGCTGCACCTTTCCCGCTTGATCTCGGATGTGGCTGGCTGCATTCCGCGGATCGTAATCCCTGGACGAAGATCGCCGCCGAGGCTGGATTTACAATCGACAAGACTACTCCCGGCTGGGGCACGCAAAGCCTCGATCTTGGATTCAGCGCCGAGGATCAGGCCGCTTTCGCGGAGAGCTCGGAGCATTTCTACTCGCGCCTTGAGGCGGTCGGCCCTGACCGCCCTGACATACCTGCGGCAGACCTTCTCGAACCCGGCTGCCGTTTCAACCCTCTCCTCAACGCGGTCAGCACTTATGTCAATGGGGTCGAACTCGACCGCGTTTCTGTGCAAGATAGCAACCGTTACGCCGATACTGGCATAAACTGGCGTGTGGTCGAAGGCTATGGAGCGGCAATCGCGGCGCAGGCAGTGAGCTTGCCGGTCCGGCTCGACTGTCAGGTCACGCTGATCGACCATCGCGGACACCGCCTTAAGATTGAGACGTCGCTCGGCACGGTGACGGCGGATGCCATCATCCTGACTATTCCGACGCCGCTCATCGCTACGCAAGCGATCAGATTCCGGCCGGATCTGACAGAGAAGATCCACGCAGCCTCGGTGCTGCCACTTGGCCTTGCCGACAAGCTTGTCATAGCCGTTGACAAGCCCGGGAGCTTTCCCGCGGAAGGCCATCTTATCGGTAATCCAAGCAGCGCCGCGACCGGCAGCTATCATTTGCGTCCCTTTGGCAGACCTCTCATCGAGGCATTCTTTGGCGGCCGGTTGGCGTGTGAGCTAGAAGTTGCTGAACCTGGAGCTTTCTTCGATTTTGCTGCCACGGAGCTCGTTCATCTTCTCGGCAGCGACATTCGCGGCCGCTTGCATTCGCTTGTGGAAACAGGGTGGGGGCGCGATCCTTTCGCATTGGGATCTTACTCGCATGCGCTTCCTGGCTATGTGGATGCGCGGGCCACGCTTGCCGCGCCCGTGGACGGGAGGATTTTTTTTGCTGGGGAAGCCTGCTCGCGGCACAACTTCACAACAGCGCATGGCGCCTATCTGACCGGTGTGGAAGCAGCCGAGGAGGTGATTGCTCTTGCCCATTTCAACAGCTAACCTCATCGTCTTTTCATGATCTGGCACGAAGGCGCCCCTCTCCTGTCCACCTCTTGCTTTTTGAGCCTATGCCCGGTGACGCTGGTCAGAAGATGGAAGGAAATTTTCTCCTGACCACTCGCCGCAGCAAACAGCCTGATTGGACAGGTTGCAAGCGAACGCTTAAGGGCCCTTCCAATCTCCTCTTGCGGGCATGGCGAGCCCCTAACCCAACGCGCTCGGCAAGGATGTCATTGCGCGCACCATTCACCTCGCTTGGTGAATAGCAGGTGCGCTTGGAGCGTTCAAAACGGCGCAAATCTATCGCCAGAACAGGGCCAGCAAGATAATGATCGGGATGGGAATTCCGATAAGCCAAAGCAGTACACCTTTGCCTAGATTCATGATTGTTCTCCATTCTTCAACTGCGCTGACGCCCAGTGTCAAAACCCCGAGTTTCAGGCTGCCCTAGCGTGCTGGTTGACGGCTGTCTTGGCAATTTCGGTCAATGTTTTGTCCGTCGCCTCTTCTTCGTGAAGCGTGTCTTTAAAAAGAGAGACCGCATTATTAAGGCCGAGTTCCCGGGCCCAGGTGCACAGACTCCCGTACCGGGAGATTTCATAGTGTTCGACGGCTTGGGCGGCGGCAAGCAACCCCGCGTCAAGAGCAGGCGAACCTTTGTAGTCCTGCATCACTTCGGACGCCTCGTCGGCGATTCCAAGGATTGCAGCGCAGGTCCTTCCCTGAGGCTTCTTTCCGATCATCGCGAAGACCTCTTCGAGTCGTTTGATTTGCCCTTCGGTCTCGCCGTGATGCTTCTCAAAGACCGCTCTTAGCTCCTCACTTTGTGCCGCCTTCGCCATCTTCGGTAGAGCTGCGAGGATTTTCTTCTCCGCGAAGTAGATATCCTTCAAGGCATCGTGGAAAAGCTCATCGAGCTTCTTTGCTTCCTTTGTCATCGGTCCCTCTCCAGTTGCGCCGATAGAACTTCACTTCCCCGGATTGGTTCCGAGAGTCGTGCTGCCAGCGCTCAGAGCCCAACCGCGATTAAAGGCTCGCTCCACTCGATCTTTGCTTGAGAGCAGTCCAAACTCGGCGGGCACTCGGCTTCCGCTGCCTCTCGATGCCGGAACCCGGCGTCCGGGCGAGCGTTTGCAGGCCAAATATTCGCCGTCGCAAGAGACACCACTGAAAGGGATGTCGGTTGAAAAAGCGTGACACTGACCCTGCCGCGCAGGGCCCCCCATCTCTCGAACCCAAACCGGGCAGTCGGCCGGATGAGATGCCGCCGCCGCAACAGCCCAACATTCCACCTCCTTCACAACAGCCTGATATTCCTGCTCCTGATCCGCCGCCGCCTCCGATTGAAAATCCAGGCGACCAACCGCTGCCGCCGATAACCGCCGACATGTCTGATGCGGGCGAACCATGCGGATCGATGCGAAATTCAAGAATACCGGTGAAAAAGTCGGCGCACATGGCGTTCTGAAAAGGTCGCAAGATCGAGCTTTTTGCATTGAACGTTTTTGTATTTATCTGCATTTCGTGATTCCATCGAATGGTTAATTCGAGGGAGAGCGCAGCATGATGGG
>DATJBL010000021.1:0-3577 GCA_035515355.1 Methylocella sp. | reverse complement strand
CGGACTCGCCGGGGGCGTGTTGTTCCTGTCTCACCGCTGGGCTCTACGGCATCAAGGCCTGCCGGGACCGTCGGCTTGACGCAGCGATGGCATCAACATTCCTCAATTGCTGGACTGTTATTCGCCTGCTGGTGGGATTGGCCCATCCATCTCAAGCAGATCCCGTAATTTCCCCGACCCGCTGACCACGTCGGCCAGGGCGATCCGGATCTCGTTGCCCGTCTAAAGCGCGGCCTGTTTCTCAAGGGAGCCAAACTCACACGTCTTCGCGCGGACCCATTCCTTCCCGCCATATAGCTGCGCAACCAGAACAACGATGGCCTCGATGCGATCTTCCGAGCTCTTTCTTCTGTGCAAAAATCAGCCTTTCGAGGCATGCGCGACCCAATAAAATGACCTTATGGTGCCTGTTCATTTCCATTTGGCGCCAAACACCGATATCAAAATCAGCAGAATTGAGATGATCGCAAACCCTATCAGCTCCGGGGTGATTACCATCTTTCAGTGCCCTCCTTCGATGGGCGGGTGGGGATCGGATCGCGGAGATATTTGGCTTCACCACTATTTGACCGTTCTGGTTTTTGGGAAGGGCATACACGGCGAAAACATAGAAACGTGAAGCAGAGCAAGGTCCGGGAAATTGGCAAATGCCAGCACGGCATGGGCCTCCCAGGTGACAGCCTCGAATCCAGCCGCGAATGAGCAGACAAGCAATCGAAGCGCTGCTGCTCCCACCCTTGTTACAATCGCGCTGAAGAATCGACCGATCTTACAGCTTGAACGAGAGGCTAATGTTCTCGGCCTTGTAAGGTTTTGGGCTCCAATCGGACAAAAATGTTTCACGTGAAACATTTTTGTCCGATCCGGGCGCGAAATCGGACATCACGCCCAAGCCTTTGACGCGGGTGCTTGCACCTGACGGGGCAATCGCCTAAGCGAACCCTTTGATCCCGAGAGAAGGCTCATCGATGGCGGAGGATCCGCTCCACAGCAGCATAGTTTCGCACCATGACAAGGTTCTGATCGTCGATTTCGGCTCGCAGGTGACGCAATTGATTGCGCGCCGCGTCCGCGAGGCGGGCGTCTATTGCGAGATCGCGCCCCCCCAAAACGCGGCCGGGGCCTTCGCTGATCTGAACCCGAAGGCGGTGATCCTGTCCGGCGGTCCTGCCTCCGTGCACGACGAGGGGGCACCGCGCGCGCCTGATTTCCTTTTCACTGCCGGGGTGCCGGTCCTTGGAATCTGCTACGGCCAGCAGGTTATGGCGGCGCAATTGGGCGGCAAGGTTGCGGCCGGTCATAAGCGGGAATTCGGCCGCGCCGAAGTCGGGGTTTTGCAGGAAAACCCGCTTTTTGAAGGGGTGTGGGAAAAGGGCGGCCGTTATCCCGTCTGGATGAGCCATGGCGACGCGGTGACGGAATTGCCGCCGGGGTTTTCGCGGATTGGCGCCTCGGCAAACGCGCCGATGGCGGCGATTGCGGACCCATCGCGCGGGCTTTACGGCGTCCAGTTTCATCTTGAAGTTGCCCATACGCCGGACGGCGCCAGGCTGATTTCGAATTTCGTTCACAAGATTGCCGGGCTCAAGGCGGATTGGACAATGGGCGCCTTCCGGCAAGAGACCGTCGCCGCGATCCGCGCACAGGTCGGTCAGGGAAGGGTTTTATGTGGCCTCTCCGGCGGGGTGGATTCCGCGGTCGCTGCGCTGCTGATCCATGAGGCGATCGGTGACCGGCTCACCTGCGTTTTTGTCGATCACGGCTTGCTGCGGCTTGGCGAGGCGGACGAGGTCGTCAGCCTGTTTCGAGGCCACTACAACATCCCGCTCGTCCACGTCGAGGCAGGAGGGTTGTTTCTCAGTGCCTTGACCGGAGTCACCGACCCGGAAGAAAAGCGCAAGATCATCGGCCGGCTGTTCATCGCCACTTTCGAGCGCGAGGCCCAGAAGATTGGCGCCGACGGGCGTGGCATGCCCGAATTCCTGGGGCAGGGGACGCTTTATCCCGATGTCATTGAAAGCGTCTCGTTCGGCGGCGGCCCTTCGGTCACAATCAAGTCGCACCATAATGTTGGCGGCCTTCCAGAACGCATGAACATGAAGCTCGTCGAGCCCTTGCGCGAATTGTTCAAGGATGAGGTGCGGGCGCTTGGCCGCGAATTGGGTTTGCCTGGAAGTTTTGTTGACCGGCATCCCTTTCCGGGGCCTGGCCTTGCCATCCGCTGCTCGGGTGGCGTGACACCTGAAAAACTCGATATTCTGCGCCGCGCGGATGCCGTCTATCTCGATGAGATTCGAAAGGGGGGGCTTTACGATGAAATTTGGCAAGCCTTCGCGGTCCTGCTGCCGGTGCGGACCGTTGGAGTAATGGGAGATGGCCGGACTTATGACTTCGTTTGCGCGCTGCGTGCGGTGACCTCGGCTGATGGCATGACCGCCGATTTTTTTCCGTTCGATATGGCGTTTCTCGGCCGGACGGCGACGCGGATCATCAACGAGGTCAAAGGGATCAATCGCGTCGTCTATGACGTGACGAGCAAGCCGCCAGGGACGATCGAGTGGGAATGATTTTAGCCCATCCCAGGGTATCCCGTAGTATCCCTTAGACCTACGTAAGCCACTGATAAAACATTATAAATCATCCGGCACCCTTCGGGGACTATCGGCCGGCAGAGACGGTATCTGACGGACTGTCTGACGGTCTCCTTTCCCATTGCACAATTCGAGTAGGCTGATACCGTCAGGGTCAGAGCGCCCTCTGACGGTCTTTTTTCAGAGCTAATATGCTGAAAGAAAAATGATTTATGTCACGAGGATGCTGGAAAATGGCCTGACGGTCTTTTTTAGCGGAGGCGTGCGAAATGTTGACGGATGCAGCCCTTAAGCACCTGAAAACGAAAGACAAAAATTACAAGGTGACGGACTGGGACGGCATGTATGTGCTCGTCCGGCCGTCGGGGACTCTCACCTTTCAGCTCGACTACCGCATGAATGGACGGCGTGAGACCGTCACGTTCGGCAAGTATGGTCCCGCCGGGCTGTCGCTCGCGCGAGCCCGTGAGCTGTGCATCGATGCCAAGCGGGCAATCGCCGAGGGGCGATCGCCGGCGATCGAAAAGCAGCGGGAAAAGCGTCGCCTCCTAGAAGCCAGGAGCTTCGGCGAATTCGGCGAGAAATGGCTGACCGCTGCGCCGATGGCGGACAGCACGCGAGCCATGCGCCGAGCGATCTTCGAACGCGAACTGCTACCGGCGTGGCGCAACAGGCTTCTGACGGAAATCACGCCGGATGACCTGCGAGCTCATTGTGGGGCAATCGTCGAGCGCGGCGCGCCAGCGACCGCGATCCATGTTCGTGATATCGTCAAACAGATTTACGGCTTCGCAATTCTGCACGGCGAGAAGGTCGCCAATCCGGCTGACGACGTGGGCCCGGCCTCGATCGCGACCTTCGTACCGAAAGACCGGTCGCTTTCGCCAACCGAGATCAGGATCATGCTCAAGCAGCTCGAGAAGGTGGCGACGCTGCCCACCATTAGGCTCGGCATGCGCCTCTTCCTGCAGACCATGGTGCGCAAG
>DATJBL010000020.1:0-48826 GCA_035515355.1 Methylocella sp. | reverse complement strand
TCGGGGCGCAAAGTCGCCACCCCGCCAAATGAAGCCCGCAGCGGGCGACCAAAGCGGGCGCAAAGATCCGCAGCCGCCGTTAAACTCAGCGGTTTCGCCCGCGCCTCTGCCGTTTCAGGACGCGACTTTTTCACCGGTATTCAAGACCAAGCAACTTATCCTCGAATGGCGCGTTAAGGGGCGCCGCGTCCGAAGAAAGCGCAGAAGAAAGCGCAGCGGCATCCGTCGAGAGTGCCGGTGCACGCGCAATCGAGCCGGACTCGGCGGTTCGGCCTCCTCATGGATGGAGCACCTACATGGCTGGCATTAAATCGATGGAAGACATCGCCCCCGAGTTCGGAGCTGATCTCGCGGCCTTGCGCGATGACATCGCAAAGTTGAGCTCATCGCTTTCCGGGTTTATCCGCTCCCAAACCAATTCGACGACAAATACGGTCTTTGACACCGTCGATAATGCACGGCAGAAGATTTCTGATACGGCAATCAGCACGCAGGATCGCGTCGCAGGAGCCGGCGCTGATTTGGAGTCAGCTATCGAGCGAAATCCGCTGATAGCGGTGCTTATCGCCATGGTTGCCGGCGTGGTCGTTGGAAGGGTCAGCCGCGGGCGTAAATGACGATCCTTGACCCACACCGTTGAAGGCACGCTTTTGGTACGATCTCCAAGTGTCGTTCCCTCCGAGATTGATCGCCTCGCGATCCGACTTGCTAAGTGGCGTGTGGGCGGCCGGCGCCGTAGGGATTGGAGCCATGGACAATTCGCATAAACTCGCATTTGCGACGAGCCTTGACGAGACTGTGGCGCCCCTTCTTAGCATCTTACATGATGCGGGGCGCGATCGCGAACGCGTTGCCCTGGAACTTGGCACCGAAATCGTGAAGCAACTTCATCCTTTCTCCCTGGTCGTGCTGGCGATGGCAGCGGGTTTCATCATCGGCCGCAGATCGCTCGAATGGCCGCAGATTAGGGCGAAAACGGAAGAAGGTTTTGAGGGGCATCAGATCTCGCAAGACTAAGACATTCCGGCGGTGACCCGCAGGATGGCGGGACGCCCCGTTGCGCGCAGGCCGCGAGGAGACTTCTTCGGAGCGTCAACGCTGTGCGTTCAGCGCAAGGCGCAAAGACATAAATCAAAATAAATGCGAGAGCGCCCAGGCTCAGTCCCAAGCCACAATTAGCGCGTCATATAGGAGTGGCGCCCTGACGTGCTTCCGTTGCCGTGAGGATGTCTCACGACCAGGCGGGCCGTTCAGCTGTGGCCGCGACAACATCGCGGCCACATCTATTTCAACGGCTATCGCCGTGTCTTCTGTTGCACTTTCACATGCTCGGCAAAAGCGCGTGTGTCAGGATGCGTTCCAGCGTCCTTCATATTTGAATTCGGGAGCCGACTTCAGCTCATCCTTCGTAGCATTGATGGACGCCATCCATTTCTTTTTGGCTTGGTCATAATTGATGGCGATGGAATCGGGTTTCACCGCGACATAATGCTGGCCCATTCCCAAGAATCCACCGACCGACAAGATGTATCCATCAAGCTTGTCTTTCACGATCGCGAGATCCTTGATTTCGCCGACATTTTCCTGAGCGCCATTGTAGACGTTAAGTCCGATCAAATTGTATCCCAGGGTCGCGTCGGCCGGCACGCTCATAAATTGAACACCCGGCGTCGCTGTGGGGCTCTGTGCTAGCGCTACCCCGATCATGGCAGCAGATGCGACGAGCGCAATACGTAGGCGATGTACCATGTGAAAACCTCCAAGTCGTTGAGTTCGGCGTTAATTCAGGACTGCGTGTGGGGTTCCCTCACCTTGTCAAGCTGTCACGACATTGAAGCTTCAAGATTCACTTCCGACTTCGCGATGTCTGTGAGCTTGCGGTCCGCCGCCTTCTCTTCTTCAAGCGTCTCGTTGAGTAGATCTGCACAGTCACTGCGTCCGAGCTGCTCGGCCCAGGAGATGAGCGCACCATAACGGGCAATCTCATAATGCTCGACCGCTTGCGCCGCGGCGATCAGAGCTGCATTCAGGACTTGCTTGTCATCCACTTCGCCGGCGATCTCGTTGGCTTCCTTGATGATCCCGTCGATGGCCGGGCAGTGAACCGTGCCGCGCTCCACGCCATGCATCTCAAAGACTCGCTCGATCCGACGAACATGATTACGTGTTTCGGCGAGGTGGCGCTCGAAGCCTTCTTTCAGTTTCGAGTTCGTTGCTTTGGCGATCATGGCCGGCAAGGCTTCCACGATCTGCTGCTCAGCATAGTAAATGTCGCGAAGGGTGTGCACGAAGAGATCATCCATCGTTTGGATGTCTTTGGAGAAAAAGCCCATGATTTCACCTCTGTGACTTGAAGTTGCCGTGCTGGTGCGAAGATAGCGAAGCAACGAAAGGGGCTAAGCCTTGCTAGCGTGCTCCTCTGTCCTCTGCGGAGGAAAGCCGCGGCTTGCCGCCGCTCGTATCAGCGCGATGGCCTCCGAAACTCACGCCTTCGGGTGTGGTTCCGAGTGTTTTGAGAATTGATCTTCGAGGCAGGAGCGTTGTTTTCACTTGGCGCAACATCGCGCTGCTACACAGCTTACCGGAAAGCGGCGCTAGAGACTTGCTCGCCGCCGGCGATCGGGTGAAGGCGCGTTTTTATCGCAAGCAACCGGCGACGATTTGGGCGCAAGACTCCAGCGGCGCGAGAATGCCAGGGTCCTCTGCGATGTAGCTGACATCCGACACCCGGCCGCGCTCAAATACAATGTTCGTGGTGCACTGGCCGACGCCTAATGGAACTCCACTCACCAAATGACGGGCTGCTCCGAACACGATATAGGTAGCGGTTTCCTTGCCATCGGCATATGTCACCCTATCCGGAATTCCGGCACACGCCATGATTTCCGCGCGTCTTCTTCCGATGAGGGCTGAGCTTGCGTCAGCGGCTTGTTGGTTCTGAACCAGCGCACACCCTTGGAACAGGAAACAGAGAGCCACTGCCGCGTTGGATTTCCGCATAAGGACCGCCCATATGAACTTGCGGTTGTACAATAGCGATTTTCTCCAAGGGGCATAGGATGAAATTTAAGTGATTGGGGCAGGGGAACCACGTATGCGCGAAGCAGTCAGTTGCGTCGAGCAGTGTTTGGTTCCCTTGACACCCGACGCCACGAATGCCTCTCGGAGAGGAACCCGGACCTTTCCTGCGGCGTTGTATTCGTGGGTACTTTGTCAAGGACACGTTGGAGGGACATCCCAGTGGATCGCGTCCTAAGTGATGAGGGCGTTGCGGTTTTGCCTAGAGATTTGGTCGCCGGCCACAGCCGAGCGGCGCACGGAGGAGACAGCATTCCTTGCAGTGTCTTGCTTCAGGCCTTGCCCGCAGCTGTTTACACGACCGATGCCTTGGGAAGGATCACGTTTTACAATGAGGCCGCGGCCGTGCTTTGGGGGCACCGCCCTGAGCTCGGCAAAAGCGAGTGGTGCGGCTCGTGGCGTCTCTACTGGCCGGACGGTACACCGATGCCGCACAACCAGTGCCCCATGGCCAGGGCACTCAAGGAGCGGCGTCCGATCCGCGGGGTGGAGGCTCTGGCCGAGCGCCCGGATGGTACGCGGGTCCCTTTCCGTGCATATCCGACGCCATTATGGGACGAGTCGGGCACCCTGATTGGCGCCTTGAACATGTTGGTGGACGTCAGCGACCGCGAGAAAGCCGAGCATTCCGCGCAGCTCCTGGCGGCCATCGTCGATTCTTCGGATGATGCCATCCTAAGCAAAGATCTCAATGGTATCATCACCACCTCGAATCGAGGTGCCGAGCGCCTCTTCGGTTACAAAAGCGAGGAACTTGTCGGCAAGCCCGTCATGATCCTCATTCCTCCAGATCGCCACACCGAAGAGGCCGAGATCTTAGCGAAGCTGCGCCGGGGTGAGCGTGTCGAGCACTATGATACGATTCGCCAGCGCAAGGACGGAAGCTTGGTCGAAATCTCCTTGAGCGTGTCGCCTATCACAGATTCTAAAGGTAAGGTCGTCGGCGCATCAAAAATCGCCCGAGACATTACTGAGCGCAGACAGGCCGAGGAGCGGCAGCGTCTGCTTATCAAAGAGATGAATCACCGTGTGAAAAACCTCTTCGCCCTGGCGGGAGGGCTGGTGACCCTCAGCGCACGCTCCGCCGCAACACCCAAAGCGTTGGCCGAGTCTGTCCGGGAAAGGCTGGCGGCGCTTGCGCGCGCCCATGACCTTACGCTCCCCGGCGTTTTGGAAGCGACGACCTTGCCGTTATTGCTGCGGACGATTGTTTCTCCGTATGTTACGCCGGGTCATGTGGGCGTTACCCTGGATGGACCTGAGGTTTCCGTCGGTGGGAACGCCGTCATGAGTATCGCCCTTTTGCTGCACGAGATTGCGACAAATGCCGCCAAATATGGAGCGTTGTCCTCTCAGGGGGGCCGGGTCGATGTGCGCTGGTTGCTCAGCGGGGATGAGCTTTTGCTGGACTGGCGAGAGCGTGGCGGCGCTGTGCTTCATGGAGAGCCGCAATTCGAAGGGTTTGGCAGCTTACTCGCCCGGCTGATCGTGACAGGCCAATTGGGTGGCAAGATTATTCGTGATTGGGAGGAAGAGGGCCTCACGGTCCATCTCTCGGTACCGCGGGAGAGGCTTGCCCCATGAGGGAATCTCGCCGCATAGGTTATCCCCGGTGCTCGCCGGGAGGGGAATAGGCAGAGAAGGCTTCCCCAATCGCGCCAATGAGAGATTCATTAATGTGTGGTTTGCGCAAGACTTTGAGAGCGCCCGCTTGCAAAGCCCGTCGTTCGATCGACCCATCGGAGCGCCCGGTGATGAAGATGACGGGAAGCATCGAACGGCGAGCGCGCAGCCGTGCGAGCACCTCTAGCCCGTTCATAAACGGCATGCTGTAGTCGATCACGAAGCAACCCCGGTCGGGTAACACTGGTTGCGAAAGAAGTTCCTCGCCGCTTGTGAAAGTGACGACGTCGAATCCTTCCAATTCCAAAAGAAATTGCAGCGAACTCAGCACCGCGGAGTCGTCGTCCACAAGCACGACCTTTGCAGTATTCAATGAATCCTGGAGAATAGGGGGGGCGCCAATCGAACTAACCTTTCTGGTTTTGAGATCCGGGGAAATCATGACAAAGCATGCCAATCCCAAGGCCTTTTCGCATTGATCCAGGTCAGACAGGTCACGCCTCCTCGAAGGCGGCATCCGGCCGGTCCGGAAAAGGGACTGCACCAGACGGGGTCGAGGCCTTTATCGGAATCCTGGGGACCTCCACGAAGGGCTCACCGCCGAAGGGAGATTCCGGCGTCCGGCCGGAAGACAATCATTCTGCCAAGCGAGGGCTTTTGCATCTGATCTGGATCAATTGTAAAATCCTCGGGTGATACAATTAAAGGTTGAATTCGCCGTATTGGCGTTTAAGACCCCTGAGACTATCCTGAGCGTCTCGGCGTTCGGCGGGGATTCTTGTCAACACCCCAACAGAGGGAGCTCTCCTGGTCGTGCAGTTCGATGAAACCGGGCATATGCGGTTCGCGATCGAAGCGGCGGGAATCGGATCGTGGGAATGGGATCTCGATCAAGATGTGATCTCGTGCTCGCAAAGCTGCGCCCGCCTATTTGGTACAATGCCCGGCAGGCCCATAAGTTCTAAGGCTTTGACTTCCCTCCTCCATTCTGCCGACCAGGCGCGGGCGAGCGCGGCGTTCTCCGCCGCGAGGACAAAGGGCGCTCTCGACATCGAAGTTCGCGCTGTCCGGGCTGTCGGGGAGGACCAATGGCTGCACGTCAAGGGCGCGGTCCCTCCTGGCCATGACCGCCCGAAGGGCATGACCGGAATTGTTCTCGACATCGATCAGCGAAAGCGCACGGAAGATGAATTGCGCTCGCACAGGCAGCACCTTCAGTCGATCCTCGACACTGTCCCCGATGCGATGATCGTCGCTGGCGAGGACGGAATCATAAGCTCCTTCAGTGCTGCCGCCGAACGGCTCTTTGGCTATGCGGCCGTTGAAGTGGTCGGCCAAAATGTCAACATTCTGATGCCTGAGCCCGATCGCAGCCGGCACGATGGCTACATCGAGCGTTACCGGCGGACGAACGAACGGCGCATCATTGGTGTTGGCCGGGTGGTCACGGGCCAACGCAAAGACGGATCGACCTTTCCCATGCATCTTTCGGTTGGCGAGATGCTGATTGAGGACCCCCGGCATTCGACAGGCTTTACCCGCCGTCATTTCACAAGCTTCATCCGTGACCTGACGGAGCGGCAGGAAACGCAGGCAAAATTGCACGAACTGCAAGGAAATCTCTTTCACGTATCCCGTCTTAGCGCCCTTGGCGAGATGGCCTCAAGCCTTGCCCATGAGCTCAATCAGCCTCTGGCGGCCATCAACAACTATCTTAAGGGGTCACAGCGTCTGCTCCAGGAGAGTCAAGATCCGCGGGCCGCGATGATCCTGGGAGCGCTCGACAAAGCGGCAGAGCAGGCTCTTCGCGCTGGCGCGATCATCAGGCGCCTGCGCGATTTCGTCACCCGTCGTGAGAGCGAGAAGACAATTGTCCGCGTTGCGCGGCTGCTTGAAGAAGCCAGCGCCCTTGCTCTCGTGGGAACGCGAGAGCTCGGAGTCATGGTTCGCTTTCAGGTCGCGCCCTCAGTTGCAAGCGTGCTTGTCGATGCGATCCAGATCCAACAGGTGCTCGTCAATCTTCTGCGCAATGCGGTCGAAGCCATGCAGGAGTGCGCCCGGCAGGAGCTTCTGGTCGCGGCGACCCTCACATCGAACTCCCTAGTTGAAATCATGGTCTCCGACACTGGCCATGGTGTACCAGAGGAGCTTCTGCCTAGGCTTTTCGAGCCTTTCGTGACAACCAAGGACACCGGCATGGGCGTCGGACTGTCGATCAGCAAGGCGATCATCGAGGCTCATGGCGGGCGCCTCTGGGTGGAAGCAAACCCGGTCGGCGGAACCATATTCCGTTTCACACTGCCCGCCGTGAACGAGGAGTAGAAGGTGAGCTCCGAGGGCATTGTTTATGTGATCGATGATGATTCGGCGTTGCGTGACTCACTTTCATTTTTGCTCGCTTCCTCTGGGTTCACGGTTCAACCGTTCGACTCGGCCGAGGCTTTTCTCGCGGCTTCGCCGCCCATGGCCGGAGCATGTGTCCTGACTGATGTCCGTATGCAAGGGCTGGACGGTCTTGGGCTTTTGCGCCAGCTCCGGGAAGCGGGTCATGGCATTCCGGTGGTCGTGATGACCGGGCACGGCGATGTACCCCTTGCGGTCAAGGCCATGAAGCTTGGTGCGGTGGATTTCCTGGAAAAGCCTTTCGACGGGGAGGCACTCGTGAAACTGGTGCGTTCCACCTTCCAGGCGAACTCGGCGATTTCCAACGTCTCCGAAGCAGATTCGGTGACTGCGGAAATCACGTCCCGGCTGGCTTTGCTCAGTCACCGCGAGACACAAGTTTTAAAGGGACTGGTGAATGGTCAAACCAATAAAGAAATTGCCCGCGAATTTGGTTTGAGCCCGCGCACGGTTGAAGTGTACCGCGCCAAGCTGATGACGAAAATGCAAGCGGGGAGTATTTCCGAATTGGTCCGTTTTGCGATCAAGGCTGGCTTATATTAATGTGCCAGCCTCATGCGCTAGGCCTCTAGACGCTCTGCGTCAAAATCGATTCGTGCTGGTATTTCAGCATCGAGCGCTCATCAATTCAAGCAAGGGCGCCGGAATTGTGGGAGGCGGCGCGTTATCGCCACTCGCCGCAGGGGTTCTATTCACCCATTGCAACAAGGGATGAGCGGTCGCGCAAAACAACATGCCGTGCTCCGGCAAGCTCCAAAAGCTGCTGCTTCTGAAGTTCAGAGAACCCGCGCGAGACTGTCTCTAAGGTGAGACCAAGATAATCGGCGATGTCGCGGCGGGACATTGGCAGCTCGAAAAAGCCACTGTTGCCGTGTTTCATATCCATGTCGACAAGGAAGGCGGCGAGCCGCTCCAGCGCCGTCTTGCGTCCGAGAAGCATCAAATGATCTTCGGCATAGCGCAAATGATCGGCCGTCATCATCCACATTTCGTGCGCGGCATCCTGGTTTTGCCTAGCCAGAGCTTCGATCTGACGGCGTTTGAACAGAAGGATCTTGCTATCGGCGACTGCCTCGGCGGTGAAGTGATGCTGGTTGCCAAGCTCGAGGCCGAACAACTCGCCTGGCAGGTAAAATCGTCCGACCTGCCGGCGTCCGTCCCGCATCAGTTTGGAGGTGCGCACCACTCCGGAGACAACCTTATAGATGAATTGGGTTTCCTCTCCTTCGCCGTAGATCTCTTCCTCCCGGTCGTAGGAGAAGGTTGTCCCCAAGACCTCGGGTGCACAGGTGAAGAGCGGAGCGCCGGCCGGAGCGAAATCCCGCCATGTGGCGGCTGGCTGCTTGGCGGTCGTGTCGATCTGCTGAATGAACATGGGTGCCTCCGATTGCTGGGGAATTGGTGCCATCAATCGGAGCCGCGGACTATTTGGTTCGATGCCCTAAGCAGGTTCCCCTACGCATTCTTCCGGAAGCCGCGGAGTAAGGCAGAAATCACTCGCAAGAGCAGGAAGTTGAAGGCGTGAGCTTGTCCTTTACCTTAGCCACCTCGCGCTAGCCGCCCTCTCGCATGGCTTCGTTGAGCCGCAGCTCCAGTACTCGAGGCTGCAAGAGGATCAGTGCGCCGCGGGTTTTTTCGATCAATCCCTCCTCGGCCATGGCGGAGAGTTCGCGCGTGACCTGCTCACGGCGGCATCCAATCCGCGCCGCCAGCACATGGTGGAAAGGCGGCGGAGTCACGGCGCGTTCATCTGGCCTGCTGGGGCGGGGGTGCGCCATGCGCAAAAGCTCGGAATAAAGCCGGTGTTTCAGATCGAAGATCGAATGTTCAGCAAAGCGTGCATTGAGCTCGCGCACACGCCCGGTTAGAAGTCGTAGAATTTTCTGGCATGTCGTGGGCGATGAGAAAATGATTTCCCAGAGCACGCTCGTCGGCATAATACAGACCTCGGAGTTTGTCAGGGCGGTCACATTGGCCGAACGTTTCGCGCCATCGATGGCCGACATTTCACCGAAGAATTGGCCGGCCCGCGTTTCTCCTAAAATGACCTCCTTGCCCGCCTGGGTGCGGATCAAAATCCTGACTTCGCCTGAGATGATAAAGTAAACATCGGAGGATTCATCTTCGTAATCGACGACGATTTCCCCGCTCCTGCACCGCCGCCAATTGCATCGCCGGTCGAATCGCTCGAAATCCAGATCGGTTACGTCCTTGAAAAATGGAACATGGGCAAGGGTTTGCATGGCCACCAGCTCGTTAAAATGGCTCGAAGCAAGGAAATGCCCGAGCTCAATCTGGAATAGCACAACTGCCGGCTGCTGTAAGGCGGCGGCGGAACGTGGCACTGCGGGGCGCCTTGATCGCGGCGCACCCTGCAGGCCGACAAAATTGCTAGGTGCTTAAGTGAGCGCTAACTTAGACGGCTAGGTCTCTTAGCGGCGTGCGCAAATGCACATTGTCTCGAGCGTTCGCGATGCGAAATCCCGTCCGTTCCGCTTAGCCGATTCGTGTGGCCGACCCGCTTGGACGCTTGAGGAGGTTGAGTTGCTTCCCGCCCCACTTACGCTTGATAGCTTCCGCACGCTTTATCTCGATCAGCCGCTTGCCTTGCTGGATACCGTTGAGGAGATGCTTGCGCGCCTAGCCATAGCGCAAGACCGCGCGATCTTCATTTCGCTCGCCTCCCTGGACGATCTGCGGCGCGCGGCACGGGAGCTTCTGGAACGTGCACCCCGTCCCCCGTCCTTGCCGCTTTGGGGCATTCCTTTTGCGGTCAAAGACAATATCGACGTCAAGGGTTTCGACACGACGGCAGCCTGTCCCGCCTTCGCCTATCGCGCGAGCAAGGATGCAAGTATTGTCGCACGTCTCAGAGCAGCTGGAGGGCTCGTTGTCGGCAAGACAAATCTCGACCAGTTCGCGACGGGCCTCAGTGGCACGCGCTCACCCTATGGCGCGCCGCGGTCGGTTTTCGATAGGAATTACGTCTCCGGCGGCTCGAGCTCGGGTTCCGCGGTCGCTGTCGCGGCAGGTCTCGTTCCTTTTGCGCTCGGCACCGATACGGCGGGCTCGGCGCGGGTGCCGGCAGCGTTTAACAATATTGTCGGAATCAAACCAACGCCCGGCCTGTTGAGTACCACAGGCGTTATTCCGGCTTGCTGGAGCCTCGACTGCGTGAGCATTCTCTCGATGAGCGTCGCGGATGGCGTGCGGATTCGACGCCTTGCCGAGGGGTTTGATGCGAGCGATCCCTATTCGGTGCATGGAAGCCAAAAGATCCTACCTTCGCGCCCACGCGTCGGTGTTCTCGCGGAGAGCGACCGCGAGTTCTACGGAGATTTGGCGAGCGCTGCTCTTTATGCGCATTCGATCGAAACCATGCACCGACTCGGGACCGAAATTGTCGCATTCGATTATCGGCCCTTTCGGGAGATCGGGGCGCTCCTGTACGAGGGGCCATGGCTCGCTGAAAGGCTCGCCGCCGTGGGAAGCTTTACCGACAAACATCCGCAAGAGCTGGACCCGGTTGTGCGCGCGCTTTTTGAAGCGGCGCACCATCATAGTGCCGTGGACGCATTTGCTGGCTTGCACAGACTGCGGGAGTTGAGCCGAAAGACCGAAACCGAATGGGCCAAGGCCGACTTCCTATTGCTGCCGACCTCTCCGACGATTTACACGCTGGAAGATGTGCGTGCCGATCCGATCCGGCTGAATGCCCGCTTTGGAACCTATACCAACTTCGTAAATTTTCTCGGCTGCTCTGCTATCGCGGTTCCTGCCGGGTTCAGGAGCGATGGTCTCCCATTTGGCGTGACACTCGTTGCGCCTCCATTTCACGATGATGCAGTGAGCATCTGGGCTGCAGCCATGCATGCGGCATCAAACTGCGGCGCGGGATTCGCACGCGAGAAGATCGCCCCGGCGCTGGCCATCGAAACCTAATGTCAGAGCGGTCTTACGGCTAAACCGCGAGCGAGGATCTCTCCTGTACCCTCAAGCCTCTCCGATCACCTCACATTGCGTTTTCAAGGTTTGGAACGAACCAGAGACAGTTCAGCGATTTTTTTCTTCATTTCTCCGATGCAGCACGTGAGGTTTGATCTTGCGGCGGGATACCACTTTTCGCGGCTCGCAGCGAGCCGGTAGAGATGCACATCTTCGTTGGCAAAACTCTCAAGAATCTGGAGTTGCTTCGTGTAAAAGACGATCTCTGGAACCCAGGCGAATTCAAAGCGAATCCGGGCAAAATCTTCGACGAACACCTCCCAGGGCGCGCCCAGCGGGCTCAAATCCAAATCCAAAAAGAGATCAAGATCGCCAGCAAAGCCCTCATAATGGCCTTTCTCAACGTGCGCTTCAAGGTGATTGGCTGTCGCAACAATCAGATCGTAGACAGCCCCGGTGTCGGGCGGGTTCAATAGGCTATATCGCCGGAACAGCTCGGCGCTGTCGCGGACATTCTCACTATCCTGGCGCGGGCTGCCATCCCGATTTTGGGTCTCGTACACAGCATCGTGCCAAAAAACGGATGATGTTATGATATCTGGGCGGGCAGAAAGGTGGGAAAGCGTGCTCAGCTTTTCGAGAAGATCCGCGATATGTTCCCATGTATGGTAGGCGCGGTGCGACTCGGAGTATCCGGCATCGAGTGCCTCCCACGCGCCCGCCTTATAGCTGCTTTCCAAGGGCATCCAATATTTCTTCCTGATGTCCTGGCTTATCTGTCCGCGACACAGTTCTGTGCGCTTCGTCATCTGTTCATCCGATTTTGCGATTGCCGCCAACGCTCCGGTTCGGGGAGAGTTAAAACTTCCCTTGTTCGTTGCTCGCCGTCGAAAGTCCGTTTTTCCTCCGCAGCCAGGATTGAAATGAAGCTCTTCATATCGTGAAAGGTGGGGAATGGATGTGCGTTTTGTCACTTCTTCGCAATCGCGTAAGCGCCATCCCGGGCAAAGTCGGGCGCTGTGCCGCGTAGCTTCTTGATGGGTGCGGCAAACAGCATAGTCGCTACGGAGAGCCGAGCAGTTCTAATCGTTAGAATGCCCAAAAGACACGGACTCACCGGCTGGCAACGACACGCCGAAGCCTTGATTGATCGCGGAAAACATCTGGTAAAATCCTGATAAAACCACCGATTCGATAAAGGCTTCGATGCCTAATTGTTGAATGATCTCATCTTGAAGGGCTTGCGGAACCTCCTTCCAGGACAAAGTGACAGCCAACAGCTTTGCGATGAGGTCGTAGGGCGCTGGAAATACGCCGTCCGCAAGCCCGTCCTTCTGGAGGGAGGTGATCACCGATGCGGGGACGCCCGCCGCTTCTGCGTGCTTGATATGATCGATCCACTCGAATGCGGCGTTGGTGCTGCGAGCGACAGATAAGACCACAAACTGATAAATGTTGCGGGGAAGGCGGCCTTGAAATTTTAGATAATAGCCGAGGTCCTCGATCTTCGAGCAGAGTGTCGGATGATTCATCAACGCCGCGTAAGGCCCCCCGAAACCGGTGCCCTGCGTTCTGCGCCGTTGCACCATGCCATTGTAGACCGCGAGGTCCGGCGGCGAGAGCTTGGAAGGATCAAAGGGCAAGGGGGCCATGAGTGTTTCTCAACTATTCGTGGTAGGAGAAGGCGGCATTGGCCAATGCCCAGTCCTTCACGGGTGTTTCGAACGCCTTGTCAGCCTTTACATCGACGAGGCATGGACCAGCTCCGGCGAGGGCGCGCTCGAAAGCGCCGGCAAGCTCGTCCGGCTTTCGCACCGTTTCGCCGCGGCAGCCAAAGGCTTTGGCGAAAGCCGCCCAGTCATGATCGGGGAGTCTCGTCAGTTTGTCGGGAACTTCCCCAAGCCTATGCGCACGCAGCCAGACATTTCCGAGGGCCGCATTGTTGATGACGACGAAGGTGATTGGCAGCTGATAGCGCGCGGCGGTGGAGATCTCCATCCCGTTCATGCGCATGCAGCCGTCTCCCGTGACGACCGCGACTCTGCGTTTCGGCTGCGCGCATTGCACGCCGGATGCGGCGGCGATCGCCCAGCCCATGGGTCCGAGATTGGTCGCCGAAATATAGCTGCGCGGTTCATAGGCTTCCCAGTAGTGACCGGCAAATGCCCGATGCGCCCCCGAGTCGACGACCAAAATGCCGTCCCGTGGGAAGATCTTTCGCAATTCGCTGATGACCCGTGCCGGATGGACGGGCGTGGCATCGCTGGAACAATTTTCAATATCTTGCAAACGGGCTTTCGACCGGATGCCCGACAGCCATGTGGCGCGCGCCTGCATGGTTGCCCCAAGAGAAAGCCGCAGTTGATCGCTCTGGCCAAGGAGAAAATTAAGGTAGGCGCCGCAATCGCCGACAACACCGCCGGCCCGCGTATGCACGCCAATGCTCGCGGGTGCCAGATTGACGCAGATCGTGGCACTTGGCTCGAGGCGAAGGGCCCAATGCATCGTGTCGCGTTCGTTCAATCCAGATCCCAACACCATCAACAGATCGGGCGGCGTATCGAGCAAGGCAGCTGCCGAATGGTGGGTGCCGGCGTAACCGAACACGCCCAAGGAGAGAAGATGATCCTCGGGAAACACACCCTTCGCTCTCAGCGTTGTCGCGACGGGGATCTGCCAGAGCTCGGCGAACTTACGAAGTGCTTGTGCGGCATTGGCGTGCTCGACGCCAGCCCCGGCGAGGATCACAATCCTCGTTGGCGGCTTGCCGCCGGGATCCCCAAGAAAGCGTAGGAGCGAAGATTCCGCGAGCTTCAGAGAGAGCGCGGCAGGATCGACGAGATCCGGCTCGACCCGAGTGTAGCGGACCTGCAGCTCGCCATTCAGGCTATCCTGGGGCAAGGACAGATGCACCGGGCCGGCGGGCCGGGTCCGAAGCAGCAACATCGCGTGCTTGAAGAGATGCGGCAAATTTCTGGGATTATCGACCGAGGACGAATACCGCACGATCGGTTCGAGGATCTCGACGTCGTCAAGCGTCTGCGGGCTGGCGTCCTGAAACATACCAAGGCCCTCGACAAGCGTGCTCACCTCACCACTCATCAAGAGGATCGGCGAACCGTCGCTTTCCGCTGTGGCGACCGCCGTCACGGTATTGGCAAGGCCAGGCCCGCCTATGCATAAGGCGGCGCCGAATTTTCCGCTCGCCCTTGCGTAGCCGTCCGCCATGTAGGCGGCTCCGCCCTCTTGAGCGGCGACGATCGGGGTCAGTGCCTTCTGTCTGCCAAGCGCGGGAAGAAAAGGGTCGACCAATCCACCCGGGACCATGAACAGATGATCGATCTCTTCCAAAGCCAAGGCGCCGAGAATGAAATCCGCTCCAAGTGGCATCGCTTCCTCCGTGAGAAGTTTCCCTGAACAATCAATGTTTCAGCCCATCAATGTTTTGACTGGGCGCGGGGGCAGCCCGAGGGTAAGAACACTAGGGATATATCTCAATGCGCTAAGTTAAGCACAAGGCCGCCTCGGCGGGCGCGGCGCTTCAAGGATTTGCCCGGCACAGCGTCCCATCAAAGCACGCGCCAGCGCCCAGGCATGTTGGCAAAAAATTAGGCGTCCTCGATCGCGTCTGACTCGTCAATGAGCAAAATCAGGTGCTGAGAATTCGATATGGTCCTGTGAGCAGCCCGAGCTATTGACAAGCCGAACGAATGGACGTGACAATGCTCCTATGAGGCCTTCATGACAACTGAAGCAAATTCGACGCCGGTAAATGATGTTTCCGCGAAGGAAATGCCACTTATCGAGGATATTCGTTTGCTCGGGCAGGTGCTCGGCGACACGATCCGGGAACAGGAAGGGGAAGAGACATTCGCGCTTGTCGAGACGATCCGGAAGCTCAGCATAGCTTTCGAACACCATGCTGATCCGCAGGCCGGTCAACAGCTTGGCGCACTGTTGCGAGGCTTGACGGCCGATCAAGCGATGGCGGTCTTGCGTGCCTTTACCTATTTCTCCCATCTTGCCAATATTGCCGAGGACCGCCACCACATCCGGCACCGCACGGCCCGCCCAAACGTGCCATCGCGACGCCGCGAGAATGGCAGTCTTGCCGCGGCCTTCGAGCGCTTGACCGAAGCTGGCCTTGGAAGGGAAACCATCGCGGCAAAGCTCGACGGCGGTCTCGTGTCGCCGGTCCTCACCGCCCATCCGACCGAGGTGCAGCGCAAGAGCCAGCGGGACGCGGAACGTTCGATCGCGCAACTTCTGCTTGAGCGTGACTCGCTCGCGAGCGAGCGGGAGCAAAAACACAACGATATGCTCTTGCGGGCTCGGATCGCGCAGCTTTGGCAGACGCGGCTTCTACGCTACTCGCGCTTGAGCGTCGATGATGAGATCGAAAACGCGCTCGGCTATTACCAGACAACTTTTCTGCAGCAGATTCCGCAGCTTTATGCCGAACTCGAAGACCAGCTCGGGGGTCTCCATGTTGCCTCGTTTTTCCGCATGGCGTCCTGGATCGGTGGTGACCGTGATGGCAATCCCAATGTCAACGCTGAGACGCTGGTCCGGGCTTTGCGGCGCCAGTGCGAAGTCGCGCTGCGCTATTACTTGAACGAGGTCCATCTTCTTGGCGGCGAACTCTCCTCCACATTGTTGCTCGTCCGCTGCACGCCGGAGCTCAATGCTCTCGCGGATCGTTCCGGCGATAAAAACCCGCAACGTGGTGATGAACCTTATCGCCGCGCCTTGATCGGCATCTATGCAAGGCTCGCCACGACCTTGCGAGCGCTCACCGGCCGCGAGGTCTCGCTCCATGCCGCGGTGGCGTCCGACAAGCCCTATTGCAATGCGGATGAGCTCCAAGCCGATCTCGGCATCATCGAAGCCTCGCTCGCCGCAAATCATGGCAAAGCCTTGATTCCAGCACGGCTTGCACCTTTGCGCCGCGCGGTGGATGTCTTCGGTTTTCACCTTGCGACCGTCGATCTTCGGCAAAGCTCGGACCGGCACGAAGAAACGCTCGCAGAGCTCCTGGCGATTGCGAGAGTGTCGCCTGATTACGCGAAGCTCGATGAGTCCTCGAAGCAAACCTTGCTTATTTCTCTTTTGCGGGATCCAAGGCCGCTCCGCGTCCCCGGTGTCATCTACTCTGCGCCGACCGAAGCCGAAATCGAGATCTTCGAAACAGCGCGCGACTTGCTTCAGTCCTACGGCAAGCAGGCGATTCGGCACTACATCATCAGCCACACCGAGACGGTGAGCGATCTCCTCGAAGTGCTCCTTCTCCAAAAGGAGTGCGGCATGATCCATGGCGTGCTCGGCGACTCCGATGCCACCGCTGCTTTGCTCGTTGTGCCATTGTTCGAGACGATCGACGATCTTCGCAATGCCGAGGCAATCATGCGGTCGTTTTATATGGTGCCAGGAATTGTGGATCTTGTCCGCAGTTCGGGAGCACAGCAGGAGATCATGCTCGGCTATTCGGACAGCAACAAGGACGGGGGCTTCTTTACGAGCAATTGGGAGCTTTATTGTGCTTCGACAAAGCTAGCGAAATATTTCAAGGAGCACGAAGAGATCACACTGAGACTTTTTCATGGGCGTGGCGGGACCGTCGGACGGGGCGGCGGTCCAAGCTATCAAGCCATATTGGCGCAACCACCAAATACCGTCGATGGCCACATCCGGCTCACCGAACAGGGTGAGGTGATCGCGTCGAAATATTCAAATCCCGACATTGGCCTGCATAACCTTGAGACGCTGGTTGCCGCGACGCTCGAAGCAACCTTTCTGACGCCCGCCCGTCCCGTTTCCGCGGATTTTCTTGATGCCGCTGCAACGCTCTCGCGCCTAAGTATGGCGGCCTACCGGGGCCTTGTCTATGAAACGGCCGGATTTGTCGACTTTTTCTTCGCGGCGACGCCGATCGCCGAAATCGCTGAGTTGAACATCGGCTCGCGTCCCGCATCTCGCCGTGCGTCGCGCCGGATTGAGGATTTGCGCGCCATTCCCTGGAGCTTTTCCTGGGGTCAGGCACGAATCACTTTGCCAGGCTGGTTCGGCTTCGGTTCAGCAGTGGACGCCTTCCTCAAAGAAGCTCCCGCCGAACGCATGGCCCTTCTGATCCGCATGAACGGCGAATGGCCATTCTTCCGCGCGCTTTTGTCAAATATGGACATGGTGCTCGCCAAGGCCGACATGGCGATTGCCAAGCGTTATGCCGAGCTTGTTCCCGACCGGGCGCTCGCTGAGAAAGTCTTCGGCATTTTGGAAGAGGAATGGCGGCGCACGACCAAAGCGCTCGACAAGATCCAAGGGACAACCGAGCGGCTCGCCGATAACCCCGCGCTCGCCCGCGCGATCAGGCATCGCTTTCCCTACATCGCTCCCCTCAACCACCTTCAGGTTGAGCTCCTGCGGCGCTGGCGGGGTGGTGAGCACGCAGATCGAATCTTGCGCACCATCCTCATCTCAATCAATGGCGTCGCTGCGGGACTGCGCAATTCGGGATAAGGGCTGGCATCGCGCGCGCTCTCTGGTGCTTGCGAGTCCGCATCAGTTGTAACGGCGCCGATCCTGCCCTAGCTGATCGAGCCGCGTCCCCTTACGATGTTGCAGAAATGCTCATGCGCCTTTGAAGCTCAACAGCCGATGCCAGCCGAAGTGCGTGCTGGGAAAGGCGTCCGTGAGCCCCGCCACCTTCGCTTGGGCCTTGAGGACAGAGCAGGGATCAGGCAGATCATCCTTTAGGATATGATTGCAGATGAGATCCTTTTCATCTTCGTTGAGAGCGCTAAAGCTGCGGCGCAACCAGTCGCAATAATGCTCGTGATAGGCTTCCAAGCTTTCGTTCTCTTCGCGCATGACATCGGCGAGCAGCAATAAGCCGCCTTTCTTCAGTCTTTGCGCGGCCAGACGGAAAAATTCAGCTTTCTCTGCGGTCCGCAGGTGGTGCAGAACGAAGCTGCTGTAGATAACATCGAAAGTAACGTCGTCAGCCAGCGCGGTGAGGATATCCCCATTGACCAGTGTGACCGGGCAAGGCAAGCTTTTGAGGTTTTCGGCGGCCAAGGCAAGGGCTGTCTCCGATAAATCGACCCCTTTGTAGCGGTCAAGAGTCAGTCCCTCCATCGCTGGGGCCAAGGTTGCTGCATCGCCGCAGCCGAGATCTAGGAAGGAAACCGGCTGGTCCTCGAACCGCTTGCGCAGCAGCCGGTTCAGCTCCGCTCCGATTTCCCGGTGAGACATGTAATCACCAGCGACAACCTTCCGATAGGTGTCCCAGCTATTGAAAAAACTTGCGGAGGAGGGTTCGGTCATGAGGATACCTTTGCCTGCAGAAAGAGCGGGAGAAAGGCCCTCGGCGCTGGCCGAGAGGCATTTTCTCCGGACAATTGATAACATCGCGCTAATGTGGCACCTCTTCTAAAAATGTGCCAAACACGTTGGATATTTCTTCGCAAGCCGAAAATGGTCGTATCCGTCGGCGTCATTCAGCCAAAAGGATTGGAACATAAGGATGAGCGAACCAGAAGTGGCAATACATGCGGAACCTCCTTTCGCCCATTCGCGCGTAGCACGGCTCTGGCTCAAGGAGCTTCCCTACGTTGCCGTGCTTGCGCTTACAATTTTGGGCGTCGCCTACACCAGCATTTCTCACCAGCCCCTTGTCGGGTATTGGGAGTTCTTGGCTCTGGCCATGGGCGTTGTTTGCATCGGTACGGGTTGGCTTCATGCTCACAGCAGGGAAGCGCGATTCCGGATGGTTTGGACGCAGGTGCTCCATTGGCTAGCTTTTTTGGTCGCGATGAACATCATTGTCTTGTCTGACGTTCAGAGGCTGCTGACTGCGCCTGGTACGGGACTGGCGCTTTTGATGCTGCTCGCGCTTGGCACCTTTGTCGCCGGAATTCACGTTTCGTGGCAGATCTGCATCCTAGGCCTCGCCATGGCGCTTGCCGTTCCGGCAATCGCGTGGCTCACAAGCTATGCACTCTTTTTGGTCCTCGGTGTCGCGGCTCTCGCTGGAATTGCCATGACGTTCATGTGGCGCCAGAGTGTTGAGGACGCGTCGAAACCCCATATGAAATGAGAATGGCCCGATCGATCGGAGAGTTCGTTCGAAGAGCAGGTGCGGGAGGTGCACTTGAGAGGCGCCGGCGGGAACCCGGGAAGACAAAATGGTCAGAGGTATTCTGATCGACCTTGACGGAGTCGTTTATGTCGGCAACCGGGCTTTGCCCGGTTCTCTCGACGCGATCCGCCAAATCCGGGAATCGCCCCTTCCGTTCAAATTCATCACCAACACGACCCGCCGGCCTCGGCGCCGGATCGTGTCGGATCTCGCGCAGCTCGGACTTGATATCACAGCGCAGGACCTCTTTACGCCGGCCGCCCTTGCGCGAGACTTCCTTGCCCATCAAAATCTTGTGCCCTTTCTCATCGTGCATCCGGACTTGCGCGAGGATTTCGATGGTTTGCAGGGGGGCGGCGGCGAGGCTGTTGTTGTCGGCGACGCAGGCGCGTTCTTCACCTACGATCTCTTGAACAAGGCCTATCGCAAAATCCGCCATGGCGCCGAGTTTCTTGCGCTCGCAAAGAATCGCAATTTCCTCGATCATGATGGCGAGCTGAGTCTTGATTGGGTCCTTTCGTTGTTGGGCTCGAATATGCTTCCGGCAAAACGGCAACCGTGCTCGGCAAGCCGGCGCCGGCCTTCTTTAAGCTTGCCGTGGAAAGCTTGGGGTGCCGTCCCGAGGACGTCGTAGTGATTGGTGATGATGCAGAGGCCGATGTCGGGGGAGCGATGGCGGCGGGCCTGCAGGGCATTCTCGTGCAAACGGGGAAATACCAGCCGGGACAGGAGAAGAATCTCTTGCAGAGGCCGACTCATGTCGTTCAAAATCTGAGAGCAGCTTCTGAACTCCTGCTTTCCTGAACTAGAATTGCCTGACGGTTGGCGAAGCCACGTGGCGCCCTCGCTTTTGAACCACCCTGGCCTATATGGGGCCGTTGAAAAGTTCTTGGCGGCAGTCGGAGGAGCGAGCACATGGCTTACGAACTCTATTATTGGCCCGGCATTCAGGGGCGCGGCGAGTTCGTTCGGCTGGCTTTGGAAGAGGCGGGCGCCAACTATATCGATGTCGCTCACGATCCGAAGGGCGAGGACGACGCCCTCGCTGTTTTGATGGCGGCGATGGAGGCGAGAGGCATCGCCCATCCGCCGTTTGCACCACCCTTCCTGAAGGATGGAGATGTCATCATCGGCCAGACCGCCGCCATTCTGCTCTATCTCGGCGATCGTCAGGCGCTGGCTCCAAAGGACCCGGTCAAACGCCTTTGGGTCCACCAAATTCAGCTCACCATCGCCGATCTTGTCGCGGAGGCTCATGATAGCCATCATCCTTTGAGCGCCGAACTCTATTACGAAGAGCAGAAGCCCGAGGCGCTGCGCCGCGCGAAGCATTTTCGCGAGGAGCGGATTCCCAAGTTCCTGCGCTGGTTCGAGAGCATATTGGCGCGCAATCCCGAGAACGATACGCATCTCGTGGGCAAGACAGTGACCTATGCCGATCTATCGCTTTTCCAAGTCGTCGAGGGGCTGCTCTACGCCTTTCCCCGCAGGACGAAAGCAGTCCTTGTCGAGGTTCCGCGCGTCGGGGTCCTGCATCAGTCGGTTGCGGAGCGGCCGCGCATTCGCGCCTATCTGAACAGCCGCCGCCTCCCATTCAATGAGCAAGGCATATTCAGGCATTATCCTGAGCTTGACGGATAAGGCCTTTCGGCTTCGCTCGCCCGCCCCCAAATAGAATAAAGCCGCAGTGCCACATGGGGCTGCGCTTGCGTTTGTGCTCGATTGGCCCCCGGGAGCGGGCTTTGGCTTCGGCGCGCGATAGGCTATTCTTTTTCTTCCTATGCGGGGCTGATTTAATTCCGTGAATCCCACGTCCCTTCTTCATCCCGCGGTGGCCGCTTGGTTTGAGCGCCAATTCCAGGCGCCCACAGCGGCGCAAGGACAGGCTTGGCCGGCCATCCAGGCGGGCGAGCACGTCCTTATCGCCGCACCGACGGGCTCCGGCAAGACGCTCGCGGCTTTCCTTGCGGCGATCGATGGTCTTGTGCGGCAAGCGCTCGAAGGTCGGCTCGAGGATGGGACGCAGATCGTCTATGTGTCGCCTCTCAAAGCCTTGTCGAATGATATCGAGAAAAACCTTGAAGCGCCGCTTGCCGGTATCCGAGCCGAATTGCGTGAGCAGGGTTTGCCCGGCGTCGAAATCCGTACCCTGGTCCGCACGGGAGATACGCCCCAGGCCGAGCGCGGCCAGATGCGCCGCAAGCCGCCCCATATCCTCGTCACGACGCCGGAATCTCTTTACATTCTTCTGACATCGGAATCCGGCCGTGCCATGCTGGCGACGACCCGGACTGTGATCATCGATGAAATCCACGCGCTCGCGCCAAATAAGCGCGGGGCGCATCTTTCTTTGTCGCTCGAACGTCTGGCGAGTCTTTGCGGCGATCGCTTGCTTCGTGTCGGCTTGTCGGCGACCCAGAAGCCGATCGAGGAGATCGCACGTTTTCTGACTGGGGCTGGCCCAGATGTTCTGGCAAACCGATGCAAGATTATCGACATCGGCCATCGCCGGGCGCGTGATCTTGCAATCGAGCTTCCTCCCGCGCCGCTCGAAGCCGTGATGGCGGGCGAAGTCCGCGAGTTCGTCCATGACCGGCTCGCCGCTCTTGTCGGTGATCATCGCACGACGCTGATCTTCGTGAACACACGCCGCTTGGCCGAGCGCACCGCCCGCGCTTTGTCCGACCGCTTAGGGATGGACCACATCACGGCCCATCACGGCAGCATGGCGAAGGAACATCGCCGCGATGCCGAGAATCGTCTCAAGAATGGTGAGCTCAAAGCACTCGTTGCAACCGCCTCGCTCGAACTCGGCATCGATATCGGCGATGTCGATCTCGTTTGCCAGATCGGTTCCCCGCGTTCGATCGCGAGCTTTCTGCAGCGGGTTGGGCGCTCGGGCCATGCGATCGGTGGCACGCCGAAGGGCCGTTTATTCCCGCTTTCGCGCGATGATCTTGTTGAGTGCGCGGCGCTGCTTGATAGTGTTCGTCGCGGCGAACTTGACCGGATCGAAATCCCCGAACAGCCGCTCGATGTTCTCGCCCAACAGATCGTCGCGGAAGCCGCGGCGCGCGATTGGCAAGAAGACGCGCTTTTTGCCATGCTGCGCCGCGCGTGGCCCTACCGCCATCTGACAAGCGCTGATTTTTCGGCTGTGGTCTCAATGCTCGCCGAAGGCTTCAGCACTAGGCGCGGGCGGCGCGGCGCATTGATCCATCATGATGGCGTGAACCATCGGCTGCGCGGGCGGCGCGGTGCGCGTCTGACGGCTCTGACCTCTGGCGGCGCGATCCCTGACAATGCCGATTACCGGGTCCTGCTTGAGCCCGACAATCAGTTCATCGGAAGCGTGCATGAGGATTTCGCCGTCGAAAGCCTTGCCGGCGATGTCTTTCAACTCGGCAATCAGTCCTATCGCATTTTGCGGGTCGAGCGCGGCACCGTCCGGGTCGCGGATGCGCATGGGACGCCGCCGAACATTCCTTTCTGGCTTGGTGAAGCGCCCGGCCGCACGGACGAGCTGTCGCAATCGGTCTCGCGGCTGCGGGGTGAGATCGCGGCACTGTTGCGTGACGGAGCGGCGGAGGGCGCCTTGCACTGGCTGTGCGAGGAGGTGGGCTTGAGCGAATCTCCCGCCAAGGAACTCGTCGAATATCTCGCTGCGAGCCACGCGGCCTTGAGCTGCCTGCCGACCCAGGACACTTTAGTGTTCGAGCGCTTCTTCGATGAATCGGGCGGCATGCAGTTCGTCATCCATTCGCCTTACGGAAGCCGGATCAACCGGGCTTGGGGGCTCGCACTTCGGAAGCGCTTTTGCCGCAAATTCAATTTCGAACTTCAGGCCGCCGCAACGGACGACAATATCTTGCTTTCGCTGACGGCGGCCCACAGTTTCGAGCTTTCCGACGTCCAGCGCTACTTGCATGCGGCGAATGTCCGGGCCCTGCTGGTTCAGGCGCTGCTCGACGCGCCGATGTTTCGGACCCGTTGGCGCTGGGTAGCAGGCATAGCGCTTGCGCTGCCGCGTTTCCGGGGCGGCAAAAAAGTGCCGCCCTATCTTGCAAGGATGGACGCCGAAGATCTCATCGGGGCCGTCTTTCCCGATCAGATCGCCTGCTTCGAAAATCTCAACGGTGACCGGGAGATTCCCGACCATCCCCTTGTCCGTCAAACCATCACTGATTGCCTCACCGACGCGATGGATATCGCGGGCCTTGAACGACTCCTGAGCCAGATCGAGTCGGGCGCGGTTCGCGTGGTCGCGCGTGATCTCACAGCGCCTTCGCCGCTCGCGCTCGAAGTGCTGGCAGCGCGCCCCTATGCCTATCTCGACGATGCTCCTTTGGAAGAGCGCCGGGCCCAAGCCGTCCTGGCGCGGCGCTGGCTCGCCCCCGAGACCGCCGCAGACCTTGGCCGCCTCGATCCGGAAGCCGTCGCTCGGGTCCGCGCTGAGGCCTGGCCCGACGCGACGAACGCAGATGAACTGCACGATGCCCTCGTCTGGCTCGGCTTTCTGACCGAGGAGGAGGTGCGGAAGAAACCCGGCTGGGGCGATTGGCTCACGGGGCTCACCCGCGAAAATCGTGCCACGCGCATCTTTGCGCCGGGTGGGCCGCTCTGGGCCGCCGCCGAGCGGCTGGCGCACTTTTGCGCCCTATGGCCGGAGGCGCGGCTTGAGCCGGCGATCATCGCGCCAGGCAGCGCTGCGGAACCGCCCCCGCCGCCGGAAACGGCCCTCGTCGAGATTCTGCGTGGCCGGCTCGAGGGGCAGGGTCCCGCCACGGTGGCGGCGCTCGCGGCTCCGTTCGGCCTCGAGCCTTCCCAAGTCATGCCGGCCCTCTCGGCGCTCGAAGCGGAAGGCTTTGCTCTGCATGGCCGTTTCACGCCCGCAACCATCGCAGAAGAGTGGTGCGACCGCCGGTTGCTCGCCCGCATCCACCATTACACGGTCAAGCGGTTGCGCGCCGAGATCGAGCCTGTTTCCCCCCGTGATTTCCTGCGCTTTCTGCTTGCCTGGCAGCGGCTTACCCCGGCAACGCGCATGGAGGGGCCCGATGCGCTCCAGATGATTGTCGAGCAGCTCGAAGGTTTTGAGGCGCCCGCCGGCGCCTGGGAGACCGAGATTCTGCCGGCGCGTCTTGAAAACTACGATCCCGCCTGGCTCGATGATCAATGTCTCGCCGGGCGGATTGCTTGGGCGCGATTGCGGCCAATCAACGAGCGGTCAAATGGTGGCGAGCGCACGACGGCGCCTTCGCCCCTCCGCACGACACCGATCACTTTGCTCAGCCGCCGTCATGCGTCCTTTTGGGGCTCGCTTTCGCCGCCGGCAGAGAGCAGCGAGCTGAGCTATCGCGCGCAAACCGTCGCTGATTGCCTGCGGGAGCACGGGGCCTCCTTCTTCGAAGAACTCGTCGAGGGGACGGGTTTGTTGCGCTCGCAGGTCGAAGAAGCGCTTGCCGAACTCGTTGCGCTCGGCCTCGTGAATTCGGACAGCTTTGGCGGCCTGCGGGCGCTGCTTGTGCCCTCCAGCCAACGCAGATCCACCACCCGCGCAGGACATCGGCGGCGTGCCGCCCCCTTCAGCATGGAGCACGCTGGCCGCTGGGCGCTGTCACGCCGTGTCCGGCCGCCTCGGAATGGGCCGCAAACGGAGGCAGACGCCATCACTCATATCGCGGAGAGCTTGTTGCGGCGTTATGGCGTGGTGTTCCGGCGTGTCCTTGAGCGGGAAGCGGCTTGGCTGCCGCCGTGGCGCGATTTGTTGCGTGCTTACCGCAAGCTCGAAGCGCGCGGGGAAATTCGCGGCGGCCGCTTTGTCTCCGGCTTTGCGGGCGAGCAATTCGCGCTGCCCGAGGCGGTTGGCCTCTTGCGGGACACTCGGCGTGAGCCGCAAACAGGCGCAATCCTCTCGCTCTCGGGCGCCGATCCGCTGAATCTCGTGGGGATTCTGACCCCCGGGCCAAGGCTTCCCGCACTCACTGGCAGCCGCCTCCTTTACCGGGACGGCGTTCCGGTCGCGCTGCTCGCGGGCGGCGAAGTGCAATTCCTCGAGCCGATCGACGAAGGCAGCGCTTGGACGCTCCAGAAAGCCTTGCTCCTGAGCCCGTCATCCGCTGCCAAAGGACCGCCCTTCCGGCAGAGAGCTACTGCGGGCGCGGCATGAAGCCTTCTTGTGGGAAGCCTCAAGACGTAAATCCAGCCAGGGCAGCGCTTTGCGCCCAGAGCAACAACGCGGCTCTGTTGTCCAGTGCCTCTTGCGACGGCGCAGCCCGGCGGCACTTGTAGAAATATTCGCCTGTTGTTTCGGCAAGGGTGGGGGAAGAGGCCAGATAGACGAGAGTCTCCGCGCCTTTCTTCGGCGAAAGGGCAAAAAGCTTGGCAAGCCCGATGAAACGCGAGATGACGCCGCCAGTTTGATCGCCGAAGCGGGTGGCGACGAAACCAGGATGCAGGCAGTTGGCGGTCACGCCCGTGCCAGCGAGCTGCCGGGCGAGTTCGCGCGTGAAAAGAATGTTGCAAAGCTTGGAGCGGCCATAGGCTTTTATCGGGCTGAAACTCTTTGCCGATTGCAGATCATCGAAATCGAGGGAAACGCCGTGGTGTGCGCCCGAAGCGGTATTGACGACACGCGCGGGCGCCGAGGCTTGGAGCCGTTCGCGCAATCCCTCGGTGACGACGAAATAGGACATATGGTTCAGTGCGAAGGTGTATTCGAGTCCGTCCTCCGAAAGCTTGTGGCTGCCGAACATAGCCCCCGCATTGTTGATCAGGACATCGACGCGCGGCTCACTCTCGGCGATTTCGGCACTGACACGTTTCATCTCGGAGATGCGCGCGAGATCGGCAAGATGGACTTTATGGGCAAGCCCCGGCGCGCTTTCGTGAAGCCGCGCCAATGTCGCCTCGCCGCGCGATTTGTCTCGCGCGATGAGGACGATCCTAGCACCCATCCGGGCAAGCTCGATCGCGGCAACCTCGCCAATTCCCGAGGTGCCGCCGGTGACGACCACCGTCTTGCCTTTCATCGGAATTCTCCCCCGCGATGCCCGCGCACTCGCGATCGCCGCGCCAAGCGGTAAGTCATCGAGGAGATATAGGTCACCATAGGGCGAGAAGCGCTATTTCAATAGAGCGGCGGCGGGTGCAAAGACAGCGATTAAGGCAAGTTAATATCGCCGATAGCGCGAAGCATCAACCCATGCCAATCGGCTTCATTGGCTAGTTGTCCCAGCCAATGAAGCCGCAACATTCACAACCAGATGTTTTTTGATGTCGGTGGTGGGCTCCGGATCGCACAAAAGAGCACATCCGGCTGAGGCCAGGCGCGGTCCATCCACAAAGGGGTTAGGCATCTTTAACCGCCCTCTCAGGTCGAGGCCTTCCTCCCTTTTTGCAAAAGCTCGCCAGCCTAAAACTTGTCCGAGATTGGTCGATGCGGGGTTTGAACTTGAAGGAACGACGGCCTATGAACATCTGATTGACGGCCCATTTCCTGCCCCTGGGATGTAGCTCTGGCGTATCACTTGCTTGTGTTCGCACGTCTGCGACAAGGGAGATCAGCCGCGAACGGTCATACCGAGGAGGGGAAGCGATGGTTTCGCGTATCGTCAAGGTCGTCCCCTTCGATCTGGTGGTGTTCGGCGGCACAGGGGATCTTGGCCGCCGCAAGCTCTTTCCTGCCCTTTTCCATCGCTTTCTTGATGGGCAGTTTTCGCAGCCAACGCGGCTCATCGGCGTCTCGCGCCAGGCCCTCGATGATTCCTCTTTTCGGGTTTTGATCGCCAAGGCGCTGAAGGAATTCGCAGGCAGATCCGCGCATGATGAGGCGATCAAGCATTTCCTCGAGATGGTTCATTATTTTGTTCTTGATATCGATAGCGATATAGGGTGGGCCGACCTCGCAAAAGCGCTAGAAAGCGATCCCTTCCGGGTGCGGGCGTTCTATCTTGCGACAGGACCGGATCATTTCGGACCGATCGCCCAGAAGCTCGATGCCTATTCCCTTGCCACTCCGGCCGCCCGCATCATTGTCGAGAAGCCAATTGGCAAGGATGGCACCTCGGCCGCATTCATCAATGATGCGATTGGCGCGGTCTTTCCCGAAGAACGCATCTTCCGCATCGATCATTATCTTGGCAAAGAGACGGTCCAAAATCTGATGTCGCTGCGATTTGCCAATGCGCTTTTCGAGCCTTTGTGGAATTCAGGCCATGTTGATCATGTCGAGATCACGGTCGCGGAATCCATTGGCGTTGAGGGCCGTGCGGCCTATTATGAGAACTCGGGCGCGTTGCGCGATATGGTGCAGAACCATTTGCTGCAGCTTTTGTGTCTCGTCGCCATGGAACCACCTGCCTCTCTTGATGCGGATTCGGTGCGCGACGAGAAGCTCAAGGTCTTGAAGTGCCTTTTGCCGATTGATGCTAGCAATGCGGCGGCGCTGACCGTGCGCGGCCAGTACCGCGCCGGGGCGAGCGAAGGGGGCGCGGTTCCGGGCTATGCGGAGGAGGTCGGCAAAGAGGAAACTCAGACCGAGACCTTTGTCGCGCTCAAAGTGGGAATTGCGAACTGGCGCTGGGCTGGCATTCCCTTCTATCTGCGGACTGGCAAACGCTTGCCGCAAAGGGTTTCCGAGGTCATCGTCGTTTTTCGCGAGGTGCCGCATTCGATCTTCACGAGTGAGTCGGGAAGGATCTCCCCAACAACACTCGCGATCAGGTTGCAACCGGACGAGGGCATCAAGCTCTGGCTGATGCTGAAAGAGCCGGGCGCGGGCGGCATGCGGCTGCAACATGTTCCGCTGGATATGAACTTCGCCGAGGCTTTTAGCATCTATGCGCCGGAGGCCTATGAGCGTTTGTTGATGGATGTCATCCGCGGAAACGCGACTTTGTTCATGCGCCGCGACGAAGTCGAGGCGGCTTGGCGGTGGATCGATCCGATCCGCGAGGCCTGGAACCAGATGAACGAACCGCCGCGTCCTTATTTCGCGGGCACATGGGGCCCCGCCGCCGCGATTGCCCTTGTTGAGCGCGATGGGCGTAGCTGGAACGAGGAAACAGATTAATTTGGTGCAAAGGCATCATGCCGCTCGATGGCAGTGAGGAGTCCGAGATGGTTCAAGCGACAGTCGCCGATGTCACGGCCCGCATCCGCGCGCGCAGCCAGCCCTCGCGCGAGGCTTATCTTGGCCGCGTCGAGGCCATGCGCAAAAATGGCCCGCGCCGGATCGCGCTCGGGTGCGCTAATCTCGCGCATGGCTTTGCTGCTTGCGCCGCGAAGGATAAGGCGGATCTAAGCAAGAGTGCCGCGGCTAATCTCGCAATCGTTACCGCGTATAATGACATGTTGTCGGCGCACCAGCCCTATGAGCGGTTCCCGGCGCTCATCAAGCAGGCGGCGCGCGAGGTGGGTGGCGTCGCGCAGGTTGCGGGAGGCGTTCCGGCCATGTGCGACGGCATCACGCAAGGCCGGGCGGGCATGGAGCTTTCGCTTTTCTCGCGCGACGTCATCGCTATGTCGGCGGCGATTGCCTTGTCGCATGATATGTTCGATGCAGCGGTATTTCTTGGAATTTGCGATAAGATCGTGCCAGGGCTCGTCATCGCGGCGCAAGCCTTCGGGCATTTGCCGGCTGTCTTCATTCCATCTGGCCCAATGCCATCCGGTCTGCCGAACCAGGAAAAGGCCAAAATTCGCCAGCTCCATGCCGAAGGCAAGGCAGCCCCTGCAGATCTGCTTGACGCGGAAGCTGCCTCTTATCATTCGCCGGGTACTTGCACTTTTTACGGGACCGCCAACTCCAATCAGATGCTGATGGAAGTGATGGGCCTGCACTTGCCGGGCAGCGCCTTTGTCAATCCGAACACGCCCCTGCGAGACGCGCTCACCGCCGCCGCCGCGCAGCGCGCCCTGGCGATCACGGCACTTGGAAATGAATACACGCCGGTTGCCTCGATCCTCGACGAGCGCGCTTTCGTGAATGGCATCGTTGCTTTGCACGCGACGGGCGGCTCGACCAATCATGTTATCCATCTCATCGCGATGGCCCGGGCGGGCGGTATTGTTCTTGAGCTCGACGATTTCGCCGATCTCTCGAAGGTGGTCCCTTTGCTGACGCGGATCTATCCAAACGGCACCGCCGACGTGAACCACTTCACCGCCGCCGGCGGTACAGGCTTCCTCGTCGCGTCCTTATTGCAAATGGGTCTTTTGCATCCCGATGCAAAAACGATCACGGGGCATGGCCTCGAATTTTACGCACAAGAGCCTTATCTTGAGGATGGAAAACTCAACTTCCGGGCATCGCCTTCGACAAGCCGAGATGGAGGGGTCCTGCGCGGGCCGGCAAATCCTTTCTCCCGCGATGGCGGCTTGAAGGTACTCGATGGCAATCTCGGCCGCGCTGTAATTAAGATCAGCGCGGTCGCGCCGGAAGACCGCAAGGTTCGTGCGCCGGCGCGGATTTTCCACAGCCAGGAAGCGCTGGAAGCGGCGTTCCGCGCAGGCGAGCTCGATGCCGATTTCGTCGCGGTAGTTCGTTTCCAGGGCCCGCGGGCGATCGGCATGCCCGAGCTGCATAAATTGACGCCCACCCTCGGCGCAGTTATGGCACGCGGCCATAAGGTCGCGCTTGTCACCGATGGCCGCATGTCTGGCGCGTCCGGAAAGGTGCCGGCTGCGATTCATGTCACGCCGGAGGCGCTCGATGGCGGCCCAATCGCCCGGCTGCGGAATGGCGACATCATCACGCTTGATGCGGAACAAGGCTCCTTGACGGTGGACCTCTCCCCGGAGACTTTGCATCACCGCTCGCCGGCTGAATATGATCTTGAAGCGCATTATTATGGCTTTGGGCGCGAGCTGTTCCAAATGTTCCGCGAAAATGCGAGCGGACCAGAAATCGGCGCGAGCGTCTTCGGCTAGGCTTACTGCAAAGGGCGCTCCATGCTTTACCCGCATCCCGAGGCAACCCTGGCCGTGCTTTGCCGGGCGCCAGTCATTCCAGTGCTCACGGTCAGGAGCGTCGAGGATGCGCTTGACCAGGCTCGCGCGTTGATCGCTGGCGGACTGAGTGTCCTCGAGATCACCTTGCGCACGCGGGCGGCGCTCGGTGCCGTGGCGGAGCTTGTGAAGACGTTTCCCGGCGCCTGCATCGGCGCCGGAACGATCATTGAGGGGGCTCAGATCGAGGCCGCCAGCAAGGCCGGTGCCGCCTTTTTGGTCAGTCCGGGGGCGACGCCGCGCCTCGTCGAGGCAGCGGTGCGTTCGCCGGTGCCCTTTTTGCCGGGAGCGGCAACGGCGTCCGAAGCCATGGCGTTGCGGGAGCAGGGATTTCGGGCCTTGAAATTCTTTCCGGCCGAGCCCGCGGGTGGGGCAAAATACCTCGCTTCGCTCGCCGCGCCCTTGCCCGATTTGATTTTCTGCCCGACCGGCGGTATCGACGCACAAAAGGCCACAAATTATCTGGCGCTTCCCAATGTTGCTTGCGTCGGCGGTTCGTGGATGGTGGCGCCGGGGCTGATCGAAGCGCAAGACTTCGATAAAATCGAACAGCTCGCACGGGAAGCGTCCGCGCTCGGTTGCCGTTGAGGGGGATATAGCCATGGCCGCTGACGAGGAGGCGGACGCGCGCCACGCGATCATCGACGCCTGCTTTACCATGAACCGCACCGGCATCAATCAAGGCACGGCGGGCAATATTTCTCTGCGCTGGAAGGGGGGGCTTTTGATCACCCCCTCCGGCATTCCTTACGACGAGGTGACGGTTGACGACATTGTCTTTATGGACATGGGCGGCGCCTACTCGCACCCGCTCGCCCCATCCTCGGAATGGCGTTTTCATCGTGACATTTTGCGCGAACGCGGAGACGTCAATGCGGTGGTCCACGCCCACCCGGTCCACGCCACGGCCTTCGCGATCTGCGGCATGGAGATACCGGCGGTGCATTATATGATCGCCGCGGCGGGTGGCCCGACCATTCGTTGCGCACCTTATGAGACCTACGGCACGGAGGCATTGTCGAAGGCGGCACTCGAAGCCCTGCGCGGTCGGACCTGCGCGCTTCTTGCCAATCATGGGATGATTGCAACGGGTCCGGATCTCCGCGAGGCAATGTGGCTTGCGGTGGAGCTCGAAACGCTCTGCAAGCAATATGCACTCGCCCTTCAGATTGGAATGCCGCTGGTGCTTGATGCCGGAGAGGTCGAAAAGACAATCGAAAAATTCAAAGAATACGGCTTGCGGCGCAAGCCCCGTGCGGCTTAGGTTTACGAATTCAATAAGGTTGGGGTTCTCCATACTAGCCTTGATATAATAAAACTATACCGATAGGCATCGAAGTGGATTATATGACCAAGAATTACCAACATAGTTTCGAAGATAAAGTTGATTCCCGTCTATCCAGCTTGCCATTGGTGAGTGTGATCATTGTTAACTACAATTACGGCCGCTATTTGAAGCAGGCTGCCGATTCCGTGTTCGAACAAACCTATCCGAATGTCGAGTGCATTATCGTCGATAATGCTTCGACAGATGAGAGCGGCGACGTTCTTCTTGCAATCTCAAAACAATATCCGAGCACAATAATATTGCGGCGAACCGAAAATGGCGGTCAAAGCACCGCCACGATCGAGGGTTTCGAGGCAAGCTCGGGCGAATACGTCGTCTTTGTCGACGCGGATGATGTCCTTCTTCCTTCGTTTGTAGAAACCCATATCTTTGTACATCTGTCACTGAGAATACCGGTAGGCTTTACTTCAGCCGATATGGTTCAGTCGGTTGGCTCCCATATGGTTCTTGGTACAATTTACGGATTGAGCGAATATGTGCGCTCCAAACGAGGCGTAAAGTCCGGGCTATTGCGGCGCATCGATGAAAGCGCGCCCGAAGTCTGGCCTTTGCGCCGTTTCGACGCGGCACTCGAAAGTCAGATCCATCTTGTTGAGCCTTGCGATGTTGGAACTTGGTGCTGGGCGCCGACCTCCGGAAATTGCTTTCGCCGGGATGCGCTTCAGTTTTTCCTGCAAAACGAAAGGCTGGGCGATCTTCGCAGTTGCACGGATGCCTATCTTATCCGGGGAATCAGCGTGCTGATGGGGAGTGTCCTCATTGACCGTTCGCTTGCGGTCTACCGGCTGCATGGGATGAATGCGTTTTCCAAGCATCCTCATCTTTACTGTTTGTTGCATTATGAAAGGGGCGGTCCAACGGACAATGACATTTTGGGCCGCAAAATGGTCATTGATCACTTGATCGTGAATGCCCATCTCTTTTTGCGCAAATTGCATTCGGCCCAACATTACACGCAAGCTTTATGGGCGCTCGACACCGCGTGGCCGCGGATTCCTTCGACCGTCAAGGGCTGCCGGTCTTATCTCGCCGGAATGCTTGTCTCTGAGTCGGCAACCGTCGCGCGAGAGCTTGGGCTTTTTAACTTCGTCTTGTTGTTGACACGGCTAAGGGTAGCGCCCCATGTCGTTTTGTTGGCCTGTCTGCGGCGCCAACGCAAAAAGCGAGGGTGAGTCGCACCTCCATGGAAGTTATATGCCTCGACAATGGTTTGATCACCAAGGGAGAGCACAGCTATAATCTCGCCGCTACCCTTGTGAAAGCGCTGTCGAGGCGGAACCTGCGCCACCGCGTGTTCGGGCTTCGGGCGCTCGATCCGTCGATCATTAGAGAGCTTGGCGCCATCCCGCATTTCACTCGTTCGCTCTATGACAACGCGGCTGCTTCTCGAGAGGAGAAGCGGCTCCGGCCCATTGCCAGCATTTTGAAGGGCGCTTTGGCCGGCGGCCCCGCCGGATCAGAACGAAGAACCTGGGCTGCACTCAATGAGACATTTGAAGAGGACCTCGATGCCTTGCCTCCTGGTGTTTGGAACTTCAAAAATCTCGTGGTCGTGCCCTCGATCTCTCAGAACCAGATTCTAGGCCTGATTCGTTTCCTCCTTCGTCAGCCGCAAGAGCGATTGCCGCGCGTCGTCTGTCAATTGATGTTCCCGCCGAGTTGGACCCCGTGGGGCGAGGTTTCACGGCACAGTCAACAATTCTACCGGGATGCCTTTGGATTGGCCCGCCCGCTGCTCGACCACTCCTTGTTCTTCACAGTGGAGAACGAAGCGATGCAGGCCTTGTTTGCAAAGAAATTCGGGATCCACGCCAACATACTGCCCATGCCTTTCGCTGGTTCGCCCCGCAAGGAAACCGGCGACGGCGTGACTCGCTTAGGTTTTTTGGCTATTCGAAATGCGATAAGGGCTTCCCCCTCTTGCCGAGGGCGATCCAGCTCTGCCAGCGTCAACAGTCGGGTATTGAATTCATCATCCAAATTCAGCACAGTGGCTGGGAACATCGTACCGTTGAAGCCGAACGTGCCTTGCGTGCGCTGAAGGGCGTGCAGTTTCTGGAAGGCGTTCTGACTGGCGTCGAATATGCGGCCTGGACCAGCCGGATTGATGTGATGCTTTTGCCCTATGATCCGGTTGCCTTTGGTAGCGCGCGTGGCTCCGGCATTTTCACCGAATCGCTCGCTGCCGGACGTCCCATCGTTGCTTCAAAAGGAACCTTCGCTGGCACCAGCGTCGAAAAAAATGAAGCAGAAGGGGAAGTGTTCGCCCCCTACACGAGCGAGGCGTTGGCCGCCGCCATCGCACGGCTCATTCCGCGTCTTCCGGCCTGCAGGGCACGCGCGGAGGAGCGCGCCAAGGCATTCGCGCTCCACCACAACGCCGATGCTTACGTCGAGGTGCTGTTGTCGTACATAAGACCGCAACAGACCCTGATCGCCTCAGAATAATCGATCAAGATCGTCTTTGATGATCATCCTCCCAATGGCCGGAAACAGTCCGGCCAGGGCTGCCGGGATGAATTTTTAAACGTCGTAGCTGCCGTCGTCGCCGGAGCCGAAATCGTCCGAGTCATAGTCAGCGTCCTGGATGTCGTCCTGATCCTGGTCGGCATCCTGCTGGGTATCCGCGTAGCGCTGCGCGTCATCACTTGCGTCTTGCTGCGCATCCTGGGCCGCATCCTGCTGGCTCAGACTGTCGCTGCCGTAATAATTGTTGACGATCGTTTCGCCGCCGAGACCTCCGCCAAGCCCTGACCCCAGACCGCCGAAGCCGGTTCCGATACCGAGCGTATTATTGTGCCCGGCGAAGAGGCCGCGAATGGAATCGGCAAGGAGGACACCGCCCGCCACTCCCGCCGCAGTGCCAAGCGCGCCGGTCAAGAATCCGCCGCCGCCGGGCCCTCCAGCCGGGGGGCCACCCCATGGCCCGGGTGCCGGCTGGCCATAGCTTTGCGGAGGCTGCTGCCAGCCGCCTTGCGGTGGTGATTGGCCCCAGCGGCCGCCGGGAGGTGGGGGAGGGGGCGGTGCGGGCGCGCGGGGCGCCGGGCCAGAGCCGCCAAACAGCGAGCCAAGACCTCCGAGGAAGCCCCCTGCGCGCGGCGCGCTCGCAACTTGGCTTTCCAAATCCTTGATCTTGCCTTCGAGCTCTTGCAGACGATCGTTGGCGGCACGCAGCGCCTGGTCCTGGACGAGGACGGTCTGCGCCAAGAAATAGGGCGCGTAAGGCTGTGCCCTGGTCGCGTCCTGGATCAACGCCTCGGCTTCCTGATCGCGCGGTGCATTCGCCGCGCCTCGGATACGGTCGAACAAACCTGTCAGCAACTGGCGTTCTTCGGGTGACATTTGATTCTCCCTTGAGCGGGGGTTGCTCCCCCGAGGCGCCAATATAAGGGGTTTTCGGTAGGTTCCAAGGGTGGCGCTTGCTCTCAAGGGCGAGCCCGCGCTTGCCGGCGCGCGCTTGCGCCCCTAAACAAGCGGCAACAGGAAGGCTGTGCAAAGAATGAACGGCAAGAAGAACGAGACGCAAACCACCCGCGCGAAGCTGCCGCGCGGCCTCCTCGACCGGCCGCCAGCCGAGATTACGGCGACAGAGAAAATGCTCGGCCTCATCAAGGAGACCTACGAACTCTACGGCTTCGAGGCCGTCGAGACGCCCATGATCGAGTTTACCGAGGCGCTCGGCAAGTTCCTGCCGGACCAGGACCGCCCAAACGAAGGGGTCTTTTCGTTCAAGGACGATGACGAGAGCTGGCTGTCGCTGCGCTATGACCTCACCGCGCCGCTCGCCCGCTATGTCGCGGAAAATTTCGACAGACTGCCAAAGCCTTACCGCAGCTACCGGGTCGGCACTGTCTTCCGCAATGAGAAGCCGGGGCCGGGAAGGTTCCGTCAATTCATGCAGTTTGATGCCGATACGGTCGGCTCGGCAAGCATCGCGGCCGACGCCGAACTCTGCATGATGGCGGCTGATACGCTCGAAAGGCTGGGGATCAAGCGCGGCGACTATGTGATCAAGGTGAACAACCGCAAAGTGCTCGACGGTGTCATGGAGGCCATCGGCCTTGGCGGGGAGGAGAACGCGGGACGCAGGCTAACGGTCTTGCGGGCGATCGATAAATACGACCGGCTGGGACTGGATGGCGTGCGGTCATTGCTTGGGCCGGGGCGCAAGGATGAGAGCGGCGACTTCACGAAAGGCGCGGGCCTCGCCCCGGACGCGATCGAAAAAATAATGATGCTGCTTGAGATTGAGGGCGCCGCTGCGCAGGCGAGGCGCGAATATGAGAGCGTTCGGCGTGAGGTACAAATCGGCGATATTGACCCTCAAGTAGCGGAAGATATCAGATTTGAAGGTGTGATGGGTGGGGTTGAGGCGAATGTGCAAACTTCCTTGACCGGACTCGATGGTCTGCGTGAGCTGCGGGAGGTCTGGAAACTCATCAGGAGCGCGGGTTATAATGATGGCCGCATCCGCATTGACCCTTCGGTCGTGCGAGGCCTGGAATATTATACGGGTCCCGTCTTGGAGGCAGACCTCACCTTCGAAATTCAAGGAGAGGATGGCAAGCCCGTCCGCTTCGGCTCGGTTGGCGGAGGGGGGCGCTACGATGGCCTTGTTGGCCGTTTTCGCGGCGAGAACGTTCCAGCGACTGGCTTCTCGATTGGCGTCTCACGACTCTATTCCGCGCTGAAAGCCATCAACTCGCCGATCATCGCGGGAGCCACGACGCCCGGACCCGTCGTTGTCCTCGTCCTAGATAAGCCCGAACTCGTCCGCTACCAAAGCCTTGTCTCAAAACTCCGCGCGGAACATATCAGCGCCGAACTCTACCTCGGGGCCTCCGGCATGAACGCGCAGCTCAAATATGCCGACAAGCGCGGCTCGATTTGTGCCGTCATCCAGGGCTCGAACGAACGCAGCCATCCAGACGGACCCCTGGTGACGATTCGCGATCTTGTGCTCGGCGCTGAGCTCGCCGCTTCCACCAAGGAACGCGCGGACTATCTTGAATTGCGCTCAAAGGCTCAGTTCACAGTTCCGGAAGACCGCCTCGTGGCGTCAGTCAAGGAGGTTCTTGCGCGCCATGGTGTGAGCTTCAAATCCTGATCCAGCTCACGCGGCACGGGCTTTAACAAAAGCCCGCACGATTGCCCCAGCACACCGCCGCGAAGAGCGCTCGCGGAACATATCCGGCGTCAGCCTTTGCTGAACTGCAAGATGAAATTGTTCGCTGGCATCTCGATTTTGTCCTTGAGAATGATGCCGTGGGTGTTGGCAGCATTCTCCAAATCCCGGACATCCTTTAGGCCCCATTCAGGAACCTTCGCGGCGAGAATTTCGCTGTCGAATGTCGCATTGGATGGGGTCGTGTAATTTCCATCGACCTTGAACGGGCCGTAGATGGCAAGAAAGCCGGAGTCTTTCAGAACCCGGGCCGACACTTGCGCGATTCCATCGATGATCGAGAGAGGCGCCACCTGGAAGAGATTGATGACGAAAATGACGTCATAGAGCCGGTCCTGGGGATCGGGCCAGCTCTGTGAATTCGTCAGGTCGATGCTGACGGGATCGGCGACATTGGTAATGCCTTGTTCAGCTCTTTTGGCCTTGATCGTTTCGAAGACGTCGGCGTTGTAGTCAGAAGGTTGAAACTGCAATTGCGGGAAGCGCGGCGCGAAATAGTTGATGTGCATGCCGCTGCCGCTCGCAAGTTCGAGAACATTGCCGGTCGTTGGGAAAAGCCCTTCGAAGACGGAGAGAATTGGATCGCGATTGCGGTTGCCCGCCCAGGCAACATAGGGGCTGAGCGGATAGGGATCGATCGCGGGCCGGTCATCAACGACAGTATCGGGCATCATACGCTCCTTCTTATGCTCTACGGGACTAGGATAGTTTTACGGGTCGTTCGATTCTTTGCGATGACACTAGGGTGCCTGGAGACCGGTACACTCGGGATACCCGAACGGCCGTCAGCTTGCCAGGAGTTTCTTCAAAAGAGTATCGACCCGCTCATTGTATAGAGGATCGATGCCAAACAGCGCCAAATGCCCCCATTGCGAAGAGACGCGCTGCAAGGTGCTGTTTGGGATAAAAGCCTGTTCGAAGGCGATATCCTTCAGAGAAAAGAAACCGTCTTCTTCGATCGCGATGACGCACGTCTTTGCCGTGATGCGGGCGAGTGCGGCTTTGAGATCGCCCGCCGTGTTGCGGCCGACATCGCCGGCCTTCCATTTCGAGAGCTGAAAAATCAGGTTGCCCGGATCCTGACCGAGGAAATGGTTTTCCACAAAGCCAATGACGAAATCATCGGCCGAAGAAAAGCCAAGTTTTTTCCATCCGGCGGTATTGAAAAGGCTCGGTGTGAATCCGGTCGCGGCAAATAGCCGGGCGTGGCGCCGCAGGCCTCGCTGGACAGCTTGGGGATCCGCGTAGCAGCCACCGTCGAAAGCAGGATCGCTGCTGATCGCTTCGATGAAGGTTTCAACCAGCAAGCGATTGTGCGGCGTGACCTTCGAGAGGCCCGCGATCGGTGCTGCCCGTTGGACGGCAGCGGGGAAACGGACGGCCCATTCACAGGTCTGTTGGGCGCCCATGGAAGCACCTAGAACCAATTCCAGTTTCTCGATGCCGAATTTCTCTGTGACGAGCCTATGCTGCGCCCGCACATCATCGCCAATGCGCACATAGGGAAATCGCGGCCCATTGAATGGAATGGGCGTGTTGTGCGGGGAGCTAGAAAGGCCGTTGCCGATCTGGTTGACGAGGACGATGAAATATTTCTCGGGGTCGAGCGCGCGACCAGGTCCGACATAGGCAAGTTCAATGCTCTTGCTCGTGCCCGAATACCAGGTCGGAAACAGGATCGCATTGTCCTTACGGGGCGAAAGCGTGCCAAAGGTTGCATAGGCCAGCTTCAGAGCCCTGATCTTGCCGCCATCCTCAAGATCGAAATCACCAAAATCATGCGTTTCGAACGGCCCATGAATGTCCTGTGCGTAGCAGTCGGCCAAGATTTCCTCTTTTCCGGAGAGCAGGGGTGGCTGGGCTCCCCCTCAGCAGCGCCTTGGCGCAGCGCTTCCTTCCAGCGACAATTTAATCTAAATCGATAGAATTAATCAACTTTACTCCAGGTCAGGCCCCTTGAACGAGGGGTCGGATGTCGTTTCAATGGGTCTGCGTGCGAGCAGCCGAGCAAATACCCCCGGAGCAATCTTTCTTCGAAAGGAAGGACTGAGATGAGTGCAGCCAAGGTTTTTCTCTACGCGGAAATCCAAGTTTCCGTCCCGTTCAAGAATGTGGACTGGCCTTCGATCAACATCGCTATGCAGAAGGAAGAGGGTCTCAAGAGCAAGACGTGGCTCAGCGGCGTCAATACTCATACGATCGGAGGGTTCTACGAGTTCGACTCCCTCGAAAACGCCAAGGCCTATGCCGATGGCTATCTTTCTCATGCCGCCAAACAACTGGGCGGCAGTCTGACCGTTAAGCTCTTCGATGGAGACGTGACCGAGGGGGCGAACCGTGGGATGAACTCGCCCTTTTATCAAAGCGTTGCCGAGCCCGTCCCGGCCTGACCACCTTTTTCGCGATTCGTTTCAAGCGGGGGCGCGAGTGAAGCGCCATAAGGCTCCAATCGGACAAGATTGTTTCACGTGAAACTTTTTTGTGCGATTGGAGCCCGAAAATCAGTCAAACCGAACTGCTCCGCCTCTCTCTTTTGCCAAAATCAGTCGCATGGCGGGCGGAGCCTTGCTAAGAGAGGCTCCAATCCTTGAGTTTTCCGGGACAACGCCTTGTCTATTGCCGATCAACGCGCTGCGCGCATCATTTCCCATCTGACTGCTGCCGGATACGCCCGCGTTGAGCCGCCCATTTTGCAGCCGGCCTCGATCTTCTTTGATTCCGGCGAGGATCTGCGTGCCCAGCTTTATTTGACGAGCGATCTTTCCGGGGCTGATTATTGCCTTCGCCCGGAATATACCATTCCCGTCTTGGCTTCTTATCTTGCCACGGCAGCGGCCGGGGCGCGCGCCGCCTTTTGCTATTGTGGGCCGGTTTTCCGCTTTCACCCTGGCCAGAACAGTGAATTCACGCAGGCCGGTATCGAGAATTTCGGCCGCCTGGACCGCGAGGCAGCGGATGCTGAAATTCTCGTTCTTGCGCTCGAAGCTGCCGCCGCCGCAAGGCCAAAGACCGCCGTTTCATCGAGCCTTGCCGTGCGGGTCGGCGACGCCGGGCTCTTCTCGAGGCTCCTCGAAGCGCTCGACTTGGCGCCCCAATGGCGCCGCCGCATCGCGCGCGGCCACAGTCAAGGCAAGTCCCTCGACGCCATCCTGGCCGTCGGCATCAACGGCACGGACCATTCCGGCGTTCTTGGCGTTCTCGAAGGCGCCGACAAACAAGGGGCGCGCGCTTTCGTCGAGGATCTTCTATCCATCGCGGGCATAACCCCCGCCGGCGGCCGTACCCCGGGCGAGATCGCCGATCGCTTTCTCGAGCAGGCAGCCCTCAGGGCCGGCTCTGGATTTTCCTCCGAGAAACGAGCGGTCATCGAGGCGTTTTTGGGCATCGCGGGCAAACCCGAGGAGGCGTCCGTGCAATTGCGCTCCCTTGCTTGCAAGGCAAAGCTCGATCTTTCGGCCCTTCTCGACAATTTTGATGCAAGACTCGGATTGATCGCGGGGCAGGGGCTCGACCTTGCCGAACTCCATTTCAGCGCTCAGTTCACCCGCAATCTCGACTATTACACAGGTTTTGTTTTCGAGGCCTATGAATCGGGCGCGGACGCGCCTGCCGTCGGTGGGGGCCGCTATGATGGGCTGCCGCAAGCCCTTGGCGCGAAGACTCCCATTCCCGCCATTGGCGCGGCGATTTGGATCGGTCGTTTGAAATCCGCCGGGGAGAAGCCATGAGCGGCGGCCAGGGCTCCCCTCTCGTGCTGGCCGTCCCCTCGAAAGGGCGGCTGCAGGAAAACGCCGCCACCTTTTTCGCGCGCGCTGGGCTCGATATCATCAAGGGCCGCGGCGCAAGGGATTATCGCGGAAGTTTGGCCGGCCTCGACAATGTTGAGATCGCCTTCCTCTCGGCTGGAGATATTGTCGCACAATTGGCGGCGGGCAATGCGCATCTCGGTGTCACGGGCGAGGATCTCATTCGCGAAACCATCGCCGAAGCGGAAACCAAGGTCGAGCTCCTGGCGCCGCTCGGTTTCGGGCACGCGCACGTCGTCGTCGCCGTGCCCTGCGCCTGGATTGATGTGAAAACCATGGCCGATCTCGAGGATGTCGCGGCCGCCTTTCGCGCACGTCGCGGTGAGCGGATGCGAGTTGCCACAAAATATGTCCATCTGACACGCCGCTTTTTTGCTGAGCGGCATGTGGCTGATTACCGGATCGTCGAGAGTCTTGGCGCGACCGAAGGCGCCCCGGCGGCTGGCCAGGCCGAACTCATCGTCGATATTACGACAACGGGTGCGACGCTTGCCGCCAACGCCCTGAAAATTCTCGACGACGGCACGATTTTGCGCTCGCAGGCCAATCTTGTCGCCTCGCTGCGGGCGGATTGGAACTTTGGCCAACGCGACTTGGCGCGCATCATTCTCTCCCGCATCGCGGCGGAAGAAGAGGCACGCACCACGCGGGAAGTCTCGGCCGTCATTGCGGGCTTTGCGGATTCTCTCGTCGCGGAAGCCAAGGCGGCGTTTTCAGCGCGCTTGCGCTTTCATTCAAGTGATGGGTGTTTGACGTTGAACTGCCCAAGGGAAAAAGCCGCGCCGCTCGCCGATTGGCTGATCGTGCAAGGAGCGGCCCATGTCTGCGTCGCGGCACAGGATTATGTCTTTTCGGCCGAAAACCCGCTCTATGAAAGATTGATCGCGCGTCTGCCCAAAGTTTGAGCCGTTGCTTGTCCTCTCGAGGCCGCGCGCCGGAGTAAGGATCATTGTGCAAGACGGGCAGCGCCCGCAGGATCGCCGAGGCGATGCAGGCGTTGCGCCGCCGCATGGGCAAAGCGCATGAGGCCGGCGCGGCGTGTGGCCGGGGCCATGCGCTGTTCTGGTGCCTGCCGCAAAATGTCGGCGGAGTAGGCATCAGCCAAGATGAGCCCTGCATCCTTCGGCATGATGTCGATGGGTACACTCTCAGGAATGGCAAAGTAAAACCGGTCGCAATGGGCGCGATACTCGCCCCATTTGGTATCGGAGCGGAAATCGGCGACCGAGGATTTGATTTCAACAATGATGATGGTCGCATCGGCGCCGAGAGCGACGATATCGGCGCGCCTCCCGGTGAGCAGCGGTAATTCGGTGATCGTCGAATAATTCAGGCGCCGCAAGAGCCGCTGGGTGCCGCGGGCGACGGCAAGCGCCGTCTCCGATTGGCGGCCGTCCCGCGCAGCGAGGGGTTTGAGCAATGTTTGCATTTCGTTTGAACCATGAGGGGAAAAGCAGCCATTCAGGAAAGCGCCTCGTGGCTTGCGCCAGCCTGATGTGATGAGGCGACGAATTATTGCTGGTCTTTGCTCAGTCCGGGCTCTTCGGCCAGCTTGTTCAATGCCGCTTTGTCGGCTTCGGTGAGGGCGGCCGAGACCGGACAGTCCTGCACCGCTTTTGGGCTGACAATCGCTTTGACGAGACTGGCAGCCTTCGTGCGACTGTCGCTAATGCGGCCGTTCACAATGAGGCCGCGCACGATATACAGGGCGTTTTCATCGACGGAACAGGCGAGAGTTTTGAGTTGATCCACTAAAGAAATCGCCTGTGCAGTTCTGGCTACGCTCCTTTTTTCGAGAGTTTCCCGCGCGCTTGCCATATTGCCAGAATTGTTCGGGTTCAATTTTTCGATGCGTTCCAGAGCGTTGTTACGTTCTTCCCCTTCTGGCGCCTGCTCGATTTGAGCTCGGAGGTTGTCAAACTCATCCTTTGGCATTGCGGTTTCGCTCAAGCCATCCGCAGAGACCGCGATCAGCGAAGAAGCATCGAAGGCCGCGCGCCACACTTCGGCACCGCTGATGTCCGTGCCATTGAGCGTCGATTTTTCTAATTCGGCACCTTGAAGTTCAGCGTTGTTAAGCGACGCGCCTTCAATCTCCGCTGAGTCTAGCGTTGCGCCCTGAAGCGCGGCCTTAGAGAGGGTTGCACCTTGAAGCTTAGCATTGGTTAGGTTGGCGCCCTGAAGCCTCGCGTTATTCAGATTGGCGCCATGAAGTTTCGCCCAGTGGAGCGTTGCGGCCTGAAGTTGCGCGCCATCCAGTATTGCTCCTTGAAGCTGCGCACCGGCGAGGGCAGCGCCTTGAAGCTGCGCTTCCGTCAGATCAACCCTCCGCAAATCTGCGTTTAGGAAAACCGCACCCTTGAGATTTAGCCCCCGTAGGGCCAACGTGTGCTTGGCGGTACCGAGCTTCTCCGGACTTGCGATTTTCGCGGCTTGCAGCGCGTCGAAATCGGCGATCACGAGCGTATCTGAAAAATAGCTCATGCGGCACAGGGTGGTTTGATCGACCTTGCCGTGGAACAAGATATTGTGAACTGAGGTCCACCCCTCCTGTCCGAGCCAAGCTGTGACTCTATTCGGCGGGATCACGTTCCATGGTCCGATCCGCTGGTCGATGAAATCTCCCGGAAAAGTCGCCGTTATGAACGCTAGCCAGATTGGGACAAGGCTCAGGACCGCAAACACTTTGTGCCGCCAGACCCGCGGCCACGCAATTTTGCTTCGGCCATCGAGCACGGTAGGCCAAAGTGCCCATAAAAGGATGATGTCAGCGAGGACTGCAAAGCGCTGGACCCAGGTGACCCACTCAAGATGATAAGGCAGAAATTGCGCCTCGATGAGAAGCAACAGAAGGACCGGGCTGATGACGAGGGAGATCCAGGCAATTGCATTCAGAATGAGCCCTAGCCCGCCCTTGCGTATGTCTTCCGGCCCTGCCAGGAATTGCACGAAAATATTGCTCGGCAGCTGCCGCCTCAATCCTTCCCTTGTGTCAGGCGCATCGGGGAGTTGCTTGAAAAGCTCATCATGGAACATCCTGGCCTTCGCGCCCAGCATCACGAAATGCACGAGCGTATAGGCATGCGAAATGATGAATAGAATCGGCGCTAAAACGAAAAATGCTACGAGTGGCAGTTCGACGCCTAGAAAGGGCAGATTCACTGCCCTTCCAAGCAGCAGATCCGTATGGGTAACGGCTCCCGCCGCTATGCCGATGTAGAAAAGAGCAAAAAGATAACTGAGCCAGACTCCCGCGCTAACAGCGGCGGCGTCCTCGACACTCTTGCGAATGGCGTCGAGGTCTTGCGCTTCCTCGGTGAATTTTTCGGGCTGCTCTGGGGCGGCCGGATTTTGCGGCGTCACAAACGGGCGTAGAGCGGGGGAGGGCGGCTCAGGAGCAGGCCTTCGCGCCCGTGCCCGGGAAAGCCGCATTTCGCGAAGCCGCCTTGACATTTGGGATCCTCCTTCGGACCCATATTGCCACAAGGTGAGCTTGAACGCACTAAGGCCGCATCCATTTTTCGAGGACTGAAACGACCGCTCCGGTGAGGCGGTTGAGTTCCTCCTCGCTGATCGTAAAGGCGGGCGTCAGATAAACGATGTTGCGGAAGGGCCGCACAAAAACGCCAGCCTCGACAAAGCAGCGCTTTAGTGCCCGAAGATCATCGATGCGGTCGAGTTCGACGACGCCGATCGCGCCTTTCACCCGCACGTCGCGCACATGCGGCAAGGCGCGGGCGGGTTCGAGACCGCGCACGAGCGCCGCTTCAATGGCCGCGACTTGTCCAAGACGCGGTTCGCGCTCAAAAAGATCAAGAGACGCGTTGGCGGCGGCGCAGGCGAGCGGATTGGCCATAAATGTCGGCCCATGCATCAGCGCATGGTCTGGTACATCCGACAGAAAAGCCTCGAACACTTGGTTCGTCGCGACCGTCGCGCCAAGCCCAATCGTTCCGCCGGTCAGTGCCTTCGATAAGGTAATAATATCTGGGCGCACGCCAGCTGCCTCGCAGGCAAACAGGGTTCCGCTGCGTCCAAAACCGGTGAAAATCTCGTCGAAAATCAACAACAGGCCATAGCGATCAGCGGCTGCCCGCAAATGCCGCAACACTTGCGGCGGATGGAACAGCATGCCGCCCGCGCCCTGCACCAAGGGCTCAACGATAATGCCTGCGAGTTCCTTCGCGTAACGCTCAAGCAGCCCGTCGAAAGTCTGCCGGGACAAAGCATCGAGGGGAAGATCGACGATGAGCTGTTGCGGCAGGACTTTGGCGAAAAGGCCGTGCATCCCTTCCTCGGGATCGCAAACCGACATGGCCGCAAAAGTATCGCCATGATAGCCACCCCTAAACGCGACGAAACGGCTGCGCTGGCTGTTGCCCTGGTTCAGCCAGAGCTGGACCGCCATTTTCATTGCGACCTCGACCGCGACCGAACCGCTGTCGCAGAAGAAGACCCGGTCAAGCCCCGTTGGGAGGAGAGCGGCAAGCCGCCGCGCGAGCGTCAGTGCCGGCTCATGCGCGAGGCCGCCGAACATGATGTGCGGCATCCGTGCGAGTTGCTCGGCGACCGCCGCGTGAATGTGCGGATGATTGTAGCCGTGGCAGGCGGTCCACCAGCTCGCAATTCCATCGATCAGCTCGCGGCCGTCGGCAAGGAGGATACGGCTGCCATCGGTGCGCACGACCGCGAGCGGCTCTGGCGCCGTCTTCATTTGGGTATAGGGCAGCCAGATATGCTCAATGCCGCGCGTGAACCACTGCGGCCTTGCGCTATTCACCTCGTTTTGCCTCCGGCCCGTCCCGGCGCGACGCTTCGCGGCCAATTCCGGCCCGGTTCTTTCATCTTTCCTTGATTGAGAAAAGCCCAAGCTGAGCGTGTACCCTCGTGGGAGCAAAAAGGGAGCAGCGTGGCGCGCAGTCACGCCACGCCGAGATCTCGCCGGTGCTTGGATTATCCGAAGCTAATACCGCCAAGCGTATATAGCCCCGTAACGACAACTAAAAATCCTGCTATTACGGCGACCATTCCAATCTTTCCATAGAGGCGACCAGTAAAAAATGCAGCTGCCCCGAATATGATGATCATTGCAATAAGAATGACAAGGCTAGGGCCGCTCCCTTCAAGCGTATCAATCGTGCCCTGTGCTGCTGGAAGTACTGTAGCCATCATAAATCTCCCTAGGTGTTTGTTTTTCCCTAATTGGTCCGGATACCTGTATTGCACGGACAAGACGATCTGAACGTGATTATGTACCGGCGACAACAAGGATGTTTCCAAATTATGACGGCTCCTTTCGGAGGGCTTGATCTGGATCAAGTCAGAGGCGGCGCGACATCGACATATTGACGCATATGGCGACATGACGCAGGCAAATGCTTCGAAACCAGCACTCCGGATCAAGGTCCCCCGAGCCGGACTCATCCCCCGATGAAGAGGGACTATCCAATCTCTCCCCCCTGGCTTATGTTCCGGCGCTTTTTTGAATCAGGACGAGACCATGGCCACGCACAGCACTCCCCATTTCCACAATCAGCCGGGCGTTCCGCAAATCCGGGTCGGCGCCAAGGAATTCATGTGCGTTGGCGCTTTGCCGCCCTTCGACCATCCGCATATTTTCATTGACATGGGCGAGGACAATGAGGCGATCTGCCCCTATTGCTCGACCCTTTATGTGTATGACGAGAGTCTCCATGGCGGCTGCGAACCGGCCGAATGTGTCTTCGAGCCGGGACCCGATGACGCGCCGGGAGCAAAAGTAACGGCTGTGCATGTCTGAGCTGGCGCGATCGCGCGGATGAAGCCGCCGCATGCGGTGATCGCTGGGGCTGGAATCGGCGGACTTTCTGCTGCTTTATGCCTCGCGCGCGCGGGCTGGCGCGTTAGTCTTTGTGAAAAAGCCAAAGTCCTCGAAGAGAGCGGCGCGGGCCTCCAGCTCTCGCCAAACGCCAGCGCCATTCTGCGAACGCTCGGTGTGACGGAGCGTCTTGCACCTTTCGCTCTTGCTCCGGAGGCGATCCGAATCCGCCGGGCGCGGGATGGCGCCACTCTCGCCCTCATGCCCCTTGAAGGTGCGGAAGCACGTTGGGGTGCCACCTATCTTGTCGCGCACCGCGCCGATCTGCAGCGCGCACTTCTCGAAGCGGTGGCGGATGAGAACGCGATAAAGCTTCGGACCGGAACGGCCGTCATAGGTTTTGCCTCCGGGAAGGAGGGGATTGCGGTGGCGATCGCTCAGGGCGCGGTCCGCTTGAAGGAAGAGAGCGATTGCTTGATCGGGGCCGATGGGCTGCGCTCTTTTGTGCGGCAGCGGCTTCATGGCGATGAGCTGAGATTTTCCGGGCGAACCGCTTGGCGTGCGACAGTCGAAGCCGGCCGTGTTTCGGCCGCGATGCGAAGGCCAGAGGCAAACCTTTGGCTCGGGCGCAAGGCCCACCTTGTCCATTATCCTTTGCGGGGCGGCACACTTATTAACGTCGTCGCGATCATCGATGAAGATTTCCGGCCCGATGATGAGGCGTTTTGGTCGAGCCCGGGTGATCCCGCGTTTCTCGAAGAGCGTTTTGCGCGCTGGGACAAAACCGCGCGGGATTTGCTGCGCGCGCCTCTCGAGTGGCGGAAATGGCCTCTCGCCGACCGTCATTCCGTCGCAAGCTACGTATCAGGCCGGGTCGCGCTGATCGGCGATGCGGCGCATCCCATGCTGCCTTTCCTTGCGCAAGGTGCCGCCCAGGCGATCGAGGATGCTGGCGTTTTGGGCAAGGTCTTGGCGAGCGGCGAAACTATCGAAGCCAGTCTCCTCAAGTACCAAAATGCCCGGTTGCCCCGCGCGACACGGGTCCAAAAAGAATCACGCAGGCAAGCCATGATCTATCATCTTGGCGCCCCTGCCGCCTTTCTCCGGGATGCCGCCTTGCGCGCGCTCTCGCCTGAAAAAATGCTCGCCCGTTACGATTGGCTCTATCAGGCGGCTAGGAGCGGCACACCACTGCCGTGAACCATTGTGCACAGGAATGGAGACCAATCGAGAGAGGGTCAGGGCTGCGGCCGCGGCACCGCATAAAGTTTGAACGGCAGCCTTGGCGCCTCGCCCTTCTGCGGATAGCCAAGGCTAGAGAGCTGCCCTTCGCTCACCCATGCGGTGTCTGCGGTCAAGGTAACGCCGGTTGGCTGCACGAGCCCGTCTTTGAGGGTCTCGATCGTCGCACTGTCTCCGGTGACTGTCACTTCATCGAGGCTGCCGCCGCCTTCGATCATCAAAAAGCGATTGCCCCGCAGCGCCCGCAGGCCATCTGGATGCGAAAGCTGGCGCGACGTTGAGAGCTTGGCCACCCTTCCCGGCGATCCATCTTTCACCTCGATCCGGAAAAATTCGCCGGGGGTGAAGGTATTCACATAAAGGTTCCCGTCCCCGCCGAAGGCGATCCCGTCGAGGCCGCCACCGTTCGTCGGCGGCTCGAAACGCGGATCCGTCAGCCAAATCTCCAACTGCGTGGCGCCGGGCTTCAGCCGATCAATCTCCGGAGCGAATGTGTTGGTCACATAGACCGAGCCGTCCGGACCCAGCGCCATATCGTTGCAAAGCGTGCGCGGACCTGGCAAGGCGGCGCTGATTTTTCCGGTGCCTGTCGCAAGATCAAATCCCTTCAGAAAACTCCCCGTGATGGAACTCGGTCCAGGCACACCTAAAGCCGAGGCATCATTCGAACAGACCCAAAGCGTGTTGGAGCCTGTGTCGGCAAAGACGCCAAAAGTCGAGCGGCTGTCATAGGCTCCGGGCTTGATCCAGATCTCGGCCTGCGCCTGCCCGGGTTCAACGCGGAAAACGCCGCCGCTCGCGAGACTGCTTATGTAGAGTGTTCCATCCGGCCCCGATGTGATGCTTTCGGGAAAGGCGCGATTTCCGGGAAGCTCAATGACGGACGGCGTCGCACATGTGGCGGCGGTCGTGCCGAGGACGAAAAGGGTAGAGATCAGCAGGCATTGCAGCGGCGAAACCTTGGAAGCTTTGGCCTTCGTCATGCCCATACCGTTTGCTGTTCGACGTTCAAAATCTTATCGCTGCTGGCCAGCTCGGCAAGATAACTCGGCTTGATGAACAAAATCCACGGGAAAACCCTACGAGTCGGATCGGATTCGATAGATATTGCCCCAAGATGCAGCGAAATGAGCCTTCGCCGAAAACGCTCTATAAGCCAGGAAGCATCCCGTTCTGGATAAGGGCAACCCATCCAGCACTGCTCAACGGAAACAGCAATGCCCTGACGAGCGGTTGCTGCGAGAGTGGACTA
>DATJBL010000019.1:0-4261 GCA_035515355.1 Methylocella sp. | reverse complement strand
TCTCGCCCAATCGGACTCCGCCGCGCAAGAATGTCATCCGTGGACCGGCCAATGGAGAAACTCCGTTGGCCGAGCGGGCCCGCCTTGCTTCGCGGCGGAAAACGGTCTCTGGATGGCCGCCGCAACACAAGCGCAGGAGGCAACCCCATGGCGTCAACCCGCAAGCCGATCACCTTCGATCGCCCGCTGCGCGGTCGGATCTACGACAGCATCGCGGAGACGATCGGCAACACGCCGCTGGTGCGCATTCCCAACATCTGCGCCGACGAGGGGATCGCCGCCGACATCGCGCTCAAGCTCGAATTCTTCAATCCGATCGCGAGCGTGAAGGACCGGATCGGCGTCCATATGATTTCGGTCATGGAAGCGGCCGGCCAAATCGCGCCTGGCAAAACCACTCTCATCGAACCGACGTCTGGCAATACCGGCATCGCCCTTGCTTTTGTGGCGGCGGCGCGCGGCTATAAGCTCATCCTCGTCATGCCGGAATCGATGTCGATCGAGCGCCGCAAAATGCTCGCCTTGCTTGGCGCCGAACTCGTCCTCACTCCGGCGCCGCAAGGCATGAAGGGGTCGATCGCGAAGGCCCAGGAACTTGCCGAGGCAACGCCCGGCGCCGTTATCCCTAGGCAGTTCGAAAATCCGGCGAATGTGGAGATCCATCGTTTGACGACAGCCGAGGAAATCTGGAACGACACGAAGGGCCAAATCGATGTGTTCGTTTCCGGCGTCGGCACCGGTGGAACCATCACCGGCGTGGCGCAAGTCCTGAAGCCGCGCCGGCCAAATCTGAAAATCATCGCCGTCGAGCCGGAAGATTCGCCGGTTCTCTCCGGAGGGCAGCCAGGACCGCACAAGATTCAAGGAATCGGCGCTGGCTTCATCCCGGCGATTCTCGATCGCTCTCAAATCGACGAAGTCTTGACCGTCGGAAACCAAACCGCTTTCGACACCGCGCGTCTTGTTGCGCGCTTGGAAGGGATTCCGGTCGGGATCTCCTCTGGCGCCGCCGTCGCCGCCGCGATCGAAGTCGGACTGCGTCCCGAATTTGAAGGCAAGAACATCGTCCTCATCATTCCGTCGTTTGCCGAGCGCTACCTATCGACCGCGCTGTTCGAAGGGCTTTGAGAAAAAGAGCGTATCTGGCAGAAAGCTTCACCCATAAGATGAGGGAACTTTTTGTAGAAGGACTCGTTGCTCTCCGATATGGGAGAACCCACATTCTGGCATAGAAGTTGCTTTGAATGGATGGTTCAAAAACGGAGATTTCCCATGCTAGAGCTTGTTCTCCTGGGTGCGGCAACGCTTACGGCCACAGCAATGATCCTGCAGTTTAAGCAGCAGGAGGGCCTCGCCCGCGTGCCCGCGAGAGTGCGTAGCCGCCGGCCTCAGAAATAATCTGCGGCAAACGTCAGATCATAAGCCTTAACATAAGCTTTAACTCAGTACGACTTTGCCTGGGCGCCGCGGCGGAAGGGGGCTGGAGGCAACCTAACAACTATAATTATTGCTATTACTTTGATTATTCGGTCTGAAACACAGGGAATTTCGGCGGGGCACAACTCTTTCCCCCAAGTCCTCGCCGCCTTGTCTTTGCAATTCTCCGTCAATTGCACCCCTACGCAGGGCTCAAGCTTGCGGCTTGCTTCTCGCTCCCTAGAAGCTCCTTCCACCGAGTTCCCCCAAAACAATGCTTGCCTTGGCTTGACCTCATCTGATAGCTGCTCCGCTGGAGCCAAACTCAGGAACGTGCAAAGGTGCACGCAGCGCCCTCGGCGTCCTTAACTGGTTTTGGACGAGCCGCTTTTCAACAAGTGGTGAAAATTGGAGCACAGGGAGATTCATGCCCGATAGCCGGTTCGATGTGCTTGGTCTGGGGAACGCCATCGTTGATGTTATCAGCAGGGCCGACGACGATTTACTCGCGGCCCAGGGCCTCAACAAAGGGGCCATGACATTGATCGACGAAGCCCGCGCCGAATCTCTCTATAAGGCCATGGGTCCGGCAACGATCGTTTCTGGAGGATCGGCCGCCAACACGGTCATCGGAGTGGCAAGCCTTGGCTGCGACGCCGCTTTCATAGGCAAGTTGAAGTCGGACGACGCCGGCAGCGCCTTCGCCCATGATATTCGCGCCGCGAAGGTAGATTTTTCGACCCCCTTCGCGAAGGATGGCCCCGCTAGCGGGCGCTGTCTCGTGCTCGTGACGCCGGACGGCCAACGCACCATGAATACCTTCTTGGGTGCCTGCCAAAACCTTTCAGAGGCGGACATCGACGAAGATCTCGTAAGGGCGGCAGCGATCGTCTATCTCGAAGGCTATCTTTGGGATCCTCCCGCCGCGAAAGCCGCCTTGGCAAAGGCCGCGAAAGTCGCCCGGGCGGCAGGGCGAAAGGTGGCTTTAACTCTATCCGATTCCTTTTGCGTCGATCGTTACCGTGACGAATTCCTCGGGCTGATCCGTTCTGGGTCGGTGCAAATCGTTTTTGCCAACGAAAGCGAGCTGCATTCGCTTTATCAAACAGCCGACTTCGACACCGCCGCGTCGCTCTTGCGTGCGGAGAACATTCTTGGCGTTGTCACCCGCTCCGAACGCGGGTCGGTCATCTTAACTGCCGGCGACGTTCTCGCCGTCCCTGCTTTCCCCGTTGACCAAGTCATCGATACAACAGGCGCTGGCGATCTCTTTGCCGCCGGATTCCTGGCGGGGCTCACCAAGAACAAAAGCCTCGAAACATGCGCTCGGCTTGGGGCGCTTGCCGCCGCCGAAATCATTCAGCACATCGGGGCGCGGCCGCTCGCCAATCTTGGCCAGCTCGCCGCACAAAATGGGCTCGCGCTCTGAGCTTTGCCTTCTCACCTCTCTTTCTTGCTGAATTTGTCGTGATGGAACCTTCGTGGCTGGAGGACGTCTATCGGTAAAGCCTGCGCCGATCGAACGGCAGCGGCATGGCTGCGCCGGAAGTCCCAGCCACGAGGGAGGTTCGCATGAGTTCTAACTCCGCACCAACCGGCCCCGATCTGCGGCAGGGCGTGGCGTTCGACGATCTCTTAGACGGGGGCATGCTGGCCGGCCATGTCGAAGATGAGCCTGTGCTCCTCGCCCGCCGAGGGGAAGATGTTTTCGCCATCGGCTCTGTCTGTTCCCACTATAGCGGCCCGCTAGCCGACGGTCTCATGGTGGGGGAGACGGTGCGTTGCCCTTGGCATCACGCCTGCTTCTCCTTGCGCACAGGCGAGGCACTCCGGGCTCCGGCGCTCAGCGCGGTCTCCTGCTGGCGCGTGGAACGGCAGGGCGCAACCCTCTATGTTCGTGAAAAGCTTGGAAAAGCCCCGCCACGCCCTCTTTCTTCGCCGCGCTTGCCTCAAAGGGTCGTCATCGTGGGCGGGGGAGCGGCAGGCAATGCCGCCGCCGAAACCCTCCGCCGCGAGGGCTTTACCGGCGCGATCACCATGGTGAGCGCGGATGAGAGTGCTCCCTACGATCGGCCAAACCTCTCAAAGGGCTTTCTCGCGGGTTCGGCGGAAGAGGACTGGATCCCCTTGCGATCGCCGGACTTCTACAAGGAACACGGCATCGATCTCCGGCTTGCCACCCGGGTCGAAGCAATTGACCCAGGGAATCGTAAGCTCCGGCTTCTTGATGGGAGCGATTTGGGTTTCGATGGGCTTCTCCTAGCGACTGGCGCCACGCCAGTGCGGCTCGACATCCCAGGCGGCGCGCTTCCACATGTGCATTATTTGCGGACGCTCGCCGACAGCCGGGCTCTCATCGCCGAAGTACAGTCCGCGCGGCGGGCCGTCGTGATCGGCGCGAGCTTCATCGGGCTCGAAGTCGCCGCATCGCTCCGCGCGCGCCAAATCGGGGTTGACGTCGTCGCGCCCGAGAAAGTGCCGATGGGGCGGATTCTTGGCCCCGAAGCTGGAAATTTCCTCAAGCAGATTCATGCGGAACACGGGGTGGGGTTTCACCTCGGCACGACCGCCATCTCCATCACGGAACGCAGCGTCGCTTTGAAAAATGGCGAGATCCTCGACGCCGACCTTGTTGTCATCGGCATCGGTGTGCGGCCCCTAACCTCATTGGCTGAGCAAGCGGGGCTTTCCGTGGATCGCGGCATCGCGGTGAACGAATATCTTGAAACAAGCGCTCCCGGCATTTTCGCGGCCGGCGACATCGCAAGATGGCCCGACCGGCTCACGGGCGAGGCCATTCGTGTCGAGCATTTCGTCCTCGCCGAGCGGCAGGGACAGACCGCCG
>DATJBL010000018.1:0-22645 GCA_035515355.1 Methylocella sp. | reverse complement strand
AGAGGGCGGACGGAAAGACGCCGCCCCCGATCCGATCCACGAAATAGTGTCGCTGCGCTGTTCACCGGATGCTGACGTCTCAAAAGAGCAAGTCCTGAAGCAACAGGCTGAACAAGAGCGAAAAGCTCAAGTTGCACTGCCTCCTTACGTGAGGCCCCCTGAGCCCCAAAGCAACTCTTGGAAGATAGCTCCCCCAACACAAACTTTCGGCCAGGGGAAGGGGTCTTGGGTGGATCGCTTTGCCAAGCTTAACAATTGATGGAGTAACTTGAGCTTGGGGTTAATTTTGGTATAGATTTCTTTTCTGGGAAATTCTTGACATAGCAAAATCAATGGCTTATCGAGGAAAATATAGGGTAAGAATCATCTTGGCCGCACCAGTCTACTTGCGTTCGAGATTTAATCTGCAAGTCGGCTTGAGAACCGAAACTCTACCTCAGGCGCGGGCTTGAGGCATAGCGGTAGACCGGCGGCGACGAGAACGACGGCCTCGCACGATTCTGCGAGCGCCTGATTGAGCAGGCCTTGCGCATCCCTGAACCTGCGCGCAAGCGGGTTTTCCGGGACGATCCCGCCGCCCACCTCATTCGAAACGAAAATCACCGGCCCTTCGAGGCCGGCAAGGCTTTGCGCGAGATGGCACGCCCACCCACCGAGATCCGCTTCTTGCATGAGAAGCCTGCCGAGCCAAAGCGTCACACAGTCGACGACGACGATGCGATCCTCACGGGCCTCGCGCTTGAGGGCCTCGGCCAGCGCGATGGGCTCTTCTACAAGCGTCCAGTGCCCATCGCGCGCGGCGGCGTGGCGGGCAATGCGCTCGGCCATCTCGCTATCCGTCGCCTCCGCCGTCGCGAGCAAAACAGGGTGACGCCCGCAGGCTTCGGCGAGCCGCTGCGCGTAGCGGCTTTTGCCTGACCGGGCGCCACCAAGGACGAGAAGGCTTTTTGTCAAGACGCCCCGCGCGTCATGTACGCCACGGATGGGCTGGCAAATCGCTGACGCCGATGGGAGCGACACCGGCAAGCGCGACCGCGTGGTCATTCTCGACGGAACTCCCGCTGACGCCGATGGCACCGATCAACACACCATCCTGATCGACAATAGGCAAGCCGCCAGGAAAGGTGATGAGGCCTTCGTTCGAATGTTCGATGCCGAAGAGCGAGCCGCCCGGCTGCGAGAGCTTGCCGATTTGCCCCGTCGGCATGCCAAAGAAGACTGCCGTCTTCGCTTTCTTGATCGCGATATCGATACTGCCAACCCAAGCATCGTCCATCCGGTGGAAGGCTTTCAAATTCGCCCCTGAGTCGACGACGGCAATGCACATTTCCGTGCGAAGCTCGACCGCGCGCTTGCGGGCAGCCTCGATCGCGACTTGCGCGTCGATGATCGTGACATGCATTGTTTTTCTCCTTTTTCTCGCAGCGGGACTCGATTGCAGTGAGCCCGAAACCCCGCCAGACGTAGTTTGCCTCGTCACTGACCGTGCCGGCGCCAAAGACCTACATCGGCTGGCGCATGAAATCGAGCCTGAGATAACGCCACTTGAAACTCCAGCCTCTTATGCGTCAGGCCTCAGTTACATGCTGACCATGAGACAGGCTTAAGCCACATGAATGTGCGGCAGAAGCCGGCGAGGAGGCACAAAGTGGTGGAGCACAAAAAGGCTCACGAGAAGCACCGGGAGATTCCGCGAAAGCCAAACCAAATAGACGTCGGAAGTGGTGTCAAGCATGAAGTGCTGGATGACGACGAAAAGGTAAACACTGAGAGGAAAAGGAAGCCGGAAACTCGACAGGCGCCCACAAATATAAAGGACCGGAAGCATGAAAAGGAAAGGGTAAACAATCATTCCGATAAGGCCCCAAGTCGCGAGTCCCTCCATGGGAAGGCCGAACACCGCGAACATGACACGCCCAGGCTCGAGGAGGCCGGTTTGCCACGAAAGCCAATCTCCCGGCCCGGTCATGGTAATTTCCTTGTCATAGCCAAGGAAGCCGGGCGCGACACGGGCGAGCGTCTGGTCAACAGCCTCCATTCCTAGCGGCTCGCGTGTCCTCGTGCCGTTGTAGACCGCATCGACGAGCGAGACGAAGGACAGGCGGTCCAAAACCTCGGAACGGACGCCATAATAGTCGTAAGGCACCCGTACATTTGCATTCTGGAAGGTGGCGCTTTTTTGGGTCTCGGAGATCAGTTTGAAGAAGTCCGGCTCCGTCGCCGCTTTTGTGATGGTGCTCTCGGCAAGTTCCACAAATTCGCTGAAGGAGAGGCCTTCCTTGTTGGATCTCAAATAGATGGTGACCGGTGTAAAGATAAAAATAAAAAAGCAGCCGACAAGGGTACCTGCAACGACATGGCGGATTTTGAGCATGTCGTAAAGATAGGCAACCGTCGCAACGGCGATGAGGCCGCTTGCAAGCGCCCCCCTCTCGTTGAAGGAAATGGAGATGAGCGCTTGAATGAGAAACAAAACAACGAGCCGCCCCGTGATAAAACTGCGTCCGTTCGTTTTGAGAGCAGCATAAACGGACTCGGCGATCAGGCCAAAATAGTAATACTCGCGAAAAGCAGCCCCGAGAACAACCCCGGCACCTCCGGAAGCCGGAGCACCTGTGTCCGCCACCCCGCCTGAATAGGCGAAGTTCCCCGCAATCCCGATGCAAATGCAGGCCAGCGATAACCGCCGTAAACCAGCCAAATCCATAGGGAACGCGAACAGAGCCTTGCCAGGGTCCAATGCTCTCGCGACGATGAGCACCGCTGTCAGGATCGCCATCAGGAGCAATGTCAATTCGAAGGCGGCATAAGGATCATACAAATGCGATTCGAGCGTTTGCCCATAAAAGGTTTTCGCAGCCAGGGCGAAACCCACATATTTCACGCTGAAGCTGATTCCGAGGAGACCATAAAGGTCTCGCCCATAAAGCCGCAGCAGCGAGAAGGGTAAAGCAACCGCCGCCGCGCACATGACAACAATGACTGGACTTGCACCAAGCATCGCTTGCGCAACCGAAAAGAGGCCAATCACAGAGAGGGGTATGAAAAGCGATACTTTTTTATGCACGCCGCCGCCCCAGAACCGAGCGGGATCGCGGAGAGTTCAGAATGAAGGTTTCGCGAACTCTCATAGCCGCGCACTACCCAAAGCCTACCATTCCAGGATGGCCATATCGCCCCGTAGCGCCGCAGCCCTCAATTTCGGGGTCGGATTAATCGCAATCGGCTGATCGACCGTTTCGAGAAGCGCGAGGTCGGAATGGTGATCTGTATAAAAGGCGATATTTCCGATCCCTTTCAATGTATCGAGATACGCCCAAACGAGGCGCCTTTTCGTCTCGCCATAACAATTGCCGAGGAGCAGCACCGGGATCAGCCGGTCATCATCGCTCCACCCGACTGTTGTGCAGATCACCTGATCAAAGCCCAATCGGCTCGCCAGTACCCTCACATATAAGTCAGGGCTCGCGGAGGCTAAAATGAGGTGATCGCCGCGCTGGCGTGCCGCTTCGATGGCTGCCAAGGCCGCGTGCCGAAGTCGTTTGGCGAGATGATCATCCAGGAAGCGGCAAGTCCAACGGTCCAAGCTGTCGCGCGAACACCCGCCAAGGACATGTTTCAGAAACCAGACTTTCAGCCAATGATGGTCCCGGCATCCGGCATAATGCAGAGCAACGCCCCAAGCTAGGAAGAATCCTCGCCACCACCTTACTGGCGAGCGGACCCAATAGCCAGCAAGATAGCGCAGAAACGTGTCGCAGTTCGTCAAAGTGCCGTCGAGGTCGAAAATCGCCACGCTCCGCCGCGCCGGTCCATTTTGCGCGGATGTGACTGGATCGGTGGACGTCATTGCTCAGCCTGCTTTAAAGCGCATCCGCCCCCGCCAAACGTAAAGGCGCGGTTGCCAAAAAAATTGGCCACAAAAATCACCCCGGTGACCATTATCTGAGCGACCGGGTAAGGGATCGGCGTTCGCGCCGTCATGAGCCACATCAAAAGGGCATTCAGGCTCGCGGTCACGAAGGTCAGCACCAGATATTTTGAAAAACCCGTAACGATCCACCTCTTGGCCCGGAAAACATAAAAGTGCTGGAGAAGATAGTTCACCGGAAGGCTGACCACGAGCCCTGCTGTCGAGGCGAGGGTTTTTTCCGTCGCAAACCCTTCGACGAGGAAAACCAATACACTGAGATGCACGCCTAGCGCGGCCATTCCCGAGACGAAATAACGTAAAAACGAGAGGAATGTTTCGTCCAGAGTGACACCGGCCCCGCCCCTATTTATCAAGAACATGATAGCTGACCAGGAAATCAAGAGCAGGGATATCAATGAACAGAAGAGCCGTGAAGCACGCCACCAGCATCGCAACGAACGCCATCAATTTCCATTCCGTATAAAGTTTCTCGGTGCGTTGGGCCACAGAGTCATGGCGCATGCCGATCGCTAAATACCATACGAAAAGGATAACGAGTAAAGGAAGACCCAAAATAAATTCGATGCGGTATTTGATAAGGAAGATTCCGAGGAAGGTCGAGGAACACATTCCGTAAAAAAAGGCGGACAACAGCAAACTATTTTCATTGTAGAACAAGAAAGACCTGCGATAGAGCCCGGCCCGGTTCGGATCCCCGATGAAGCGATATTCGGAGAACCGCTTAACGGCCATGAGATAAGCACCGCCCATCCAATAGGAGATCAACACCGACGAGGGCGGCGCAACGATCTGAACGATCACCGACCAGCCGATCATGAGACGGATTGGATTGTTGATCGCTTCCGAAAGGACGTCGAGATAGGGCCGCTCCTTCGTCCGCAGCGGCCTCACATTATAGACAAGGCCCATGACCAGGAGCGCTATCTCATACTGCAAGACGCGCATGTTGATCAAATAGCCGATGATCAAACCGATGCATGCTAATCCCAACCATTGCGTATAAACGAGCGAGGCGGACATTTGCGTCGAGGCAGCTGGACGCGCATGCTTCGTTGGATGAAACCGATCGAACTCGGCATCGAGCCATTCATTGATTGTATAATTGGCGGATGCGATGAGGCATGTTGCCAGCAAAGCGGCCAGCACCTGCAATGTCAGGGCGGCCCTTAATGGCTCCCCGCTAAGCATTAACGCAAGAGCAACGCCTGGCAGAAGAAAGGCGTTCTTGAACCAATGGTCGGGACGCGCGATTGAAACATAGTGACGCCACGAACTCGCACCGCTTGAAACAGCGGAAGGCGACAGGCTTTCCATCATTCAACCCTTTCAGCTTCGATTGACAAAAGCTCCAGGCATTTCTTCCCTAAGTTCTATTTTTTGGAGAAAGGGTTCTGGCAGAAGGATCCTCAATTCGCCTCTCGCCGCGCCACGTAGATCGCGCTTTCCCAGGTTTGGCTGCTGGTCGAGATCACCCTTCCGAAGACCATTGCCAATTGAGGAAGATCCGGCCGAGAGACGAGACGGTATTGCTCATCCGAGAGCCAATCCGGCTTTTGGGGTTCAAAGGGATTGTGCGAACCAGGATAACTTAGAGCGAGATAGGCAAGGCTCTTGCGATTCTCCGGCTTATCGAAGCCGGAATAAATCGCAATGAGCGGGCGGATGCCCGCTTGCCGCCAAACCATGTATGCCGTCGGCGATACGGCAAGGAAACCACCCGAGCTCCCGATCGCCGTTCTGTCGCGATTGATGGAATCGACAGCCCGTTCCAATGATGGCCGGGTCCCGGCCCGTAAGATCACCTCTCGGCTCTTGTAAGGAATGCTCAGCAGGCTCAGGAGCGCAAAGCCGACCCCGGTTGCCGCCGCAAAATGTCGCCGGGGAACGGGCGGCATGCCAAGTGTCAGGCTTGCCGCGGCGGCGAGCAGCAGAGCCGCAGTCATTGGCGGATAATTGACCTGATAGGGCGAGGTGATGAGGCATAGGGGGCTTGCCGCGAGAAGAGCGGCGATTAGCCATCCGTGCCAGGAGGAACCAAAACGGAAACGCGCCCAAACGAGCGCGCCTGCAAGAGAGCCCCCGACGGCAAGCAATTTGGCGAGCCCGACGTAGAATCCAGAAAAGCCCAGGGGGAAGCCGCTCGCCCAGGTTTTGATGTCCCCCTTAAGCAAGGCCAGGAAATAGCCGCCGCCCGTTTCATTATGCGTTGTTGTCCCGGTCAGAACGCCGAAGAAAGCCGGGAACCAGCCGGGCAGCAGCGCCGCAATCGCAGCTCCCAGGATGATCATGACCGCCAACGCGCCCCCAGCGGCAAAGCAGAGAGGGAGAGCGATCTGGCGCGGCCCACCCTTTTGAGACTGGCGCGCGAAGATAACGAGCATCACCGCGATCGATGCCCAAATTCCAGCAAAAGGTGACGTGAACCAGGCGACCGCGCAAAAAGCTCCCGCTGCCAATTCCCTTTTCCGGGTCGCACCCTGATTGAGAACGATGAGCGCGAGGAGGCCGAAACAGACTCCGAGTCCGTCGGGCCGGTCACCTTCCGGAAAGAAAAACGCCGCAAAGACGGCGACCACGAAAATTGCAGCAAGGATATGAGGAGCAAAGCGCGGTGGCCAACCGAAGGTGACCGGTTTCAAGGCGAGAGACGCCGTCACACCAAGGAAGAACGATAGGAGTGAATTGAAGATTTGGTTCGTCAGCGCCGACGTTCCAAATAACTTTACAAAGACACCAAATAGCAGCGGATAGATGGGCGGATATTGAGAATAAGGCTGGTACTCGAAAGTGGGATTTCCAAATGTAAACCGCGAAACGAATCCGAGCCCTTCTGAAAAATTAATTCCAGCGTCCTTGAAGTAATAGATATCCGTTCCTCCAAAGCCTGGAGGCAGCACAAATGCGTCTATGGCAAACCACGTCACGCCGCACAGGACGCTTAAAAGCAAAATTGTGTTTATCTTAAAACTGCTTGAACTCGCTTCAAGGGAATAAACCACTGCCTGCCGCGACCCCAAAATTTAGACGCGCGTTAGCGATGCCTGACGAGCCGGACCCGTCAAGCGCGCGAAGCCAAAACATGTAGGAATTTAATCCTGATGTAATCCATAACACCATCACCAGAGCTTAGCAAGACGCGCTGCATAAGCAAAGATGAATGATGTTAGACGCAATTCATATGATAGGATCTACGACGGCCCATGAAAATGAGGGCTTTTCTCAACAATCGATTGCAGTTGTTGAGTGATCGCTTTTAAAATCGCTTGTTCGCCTGGAAAAGCCAACTCTGGCAAATCGCTCGCACTGGCCGGCAGGCTCAACTGCCAGCCGCAGTTTCTTTCTTTGCGATGGCACGCTTGATCGCAAGCGCCCCTTTCGACAGATCCGCGTCCTTTGCTTTGGCCAAAAATGCATCGAGGCCGCCGCGATGTTCCACCGAGCGCAGCGCGTGGGGCGTGACACGTAAGCGGACCTTCCGCTGCAAGGCATCAGAGATGAGCGTCACGCTGCAGAGGTTCGGCAAAAACCGCGTCCGCGTCTTGTGATTAGAATGGCTGACCAAATTGCCGGTCTGCACGGCCTTGCCGGTCAATTCGCAACGGCGGGACATGATTTTACCTCAGCTGTGATCCAGTCGCTCAACGGCTCTGCCTGGCAGGCCTAAAAGCCTCCGCCCAAGTCATGCCTCTGGTGTTTGGGAGCGGTTCTCTTATGCCACGGCTTGGGGTGCGTCAAGGCCGGCCAAATCCGGCCTCGAGAATAGCTCGTGATCGTTGCCGATATCAAAGAACAAGTGGTTGATTTTCATGGTGACTCATCTCTGTCCGCCCAGTTTGGGAGCGCTCAGGGAAGGCCGGGTTAAAACCCCGTTAACCGCACCTTGTTAATTTGTGGCAAAAGCGTTGGGCCGCACATCAAAACCCGCGGTTTCGCATGATCTTCGTCAGAGACCGGGTTCCGCTTAGGCGGATCGCATTCCACTCGCCAGCGCGGCCAGCTGAAGGACGAAACAAATATGGCGGCGGCGGGACGGCGGCGGCAAGATCGAATGCGGACAACACCACATTTTTCCACCCTCGGTCACATTCCAGAGTCCCTGCGCGCTTTCGCCTTGCGGCGCGGCGCCGAACTTGCGGGCCTCGCCCTCATCGGCTTAGCAGGCGCGATGGCTTTGGCACTTTCCTCCTGGTCGGTCGAAGATCCAAGCTTCAACCACGCCGCTCCGGGGCCCGTGCATAATCTTCTCGGCGCGCCAGGCGCTATTGCCGCAGACCTCGCCGTGCAAATGCTCGGCATTTCGGTCATAGCATTTCTTGCGCCCGTGAGCCTTTGGGGATGGCGGCTCATCATCGCGCGCCGCCTCGAAAGAGTGAGGGCCCGACTGCTGCTGTGGCTCATCGGCGGATTTCTGTCAGCCGGGCTTGCCTCCCTCTTGCCAGTCACCAGCCGCTGGCCCTTGCCGAGTGGCCTTGGCGGCGTCGTCGGCGACGCGATTCTTGCAATGCCGAAGTGGCTCCTCGCCGGGCACGAAGCTGGGATGCTCGTCTTTGCCGCTATCTTGGCGGGCGGTGCGATTCTCTGCCTTTCGGCCTGCGTTGGTCTTCGTGACTACATAGCCGATGATTCGGACGACGCGACGCATCCGACGCCGGAACAGCTCGGCGCGCTTATGCCGGAGGAGCGGGACGCAGCTGGCGAGCCCGGCGCCGCGCTCATTCTTCTCGGCGCCGTCATTCATGCGGGACTTAGCCTCAAAGCGGCCGTGGCACGCCAGATCGCCCGCCGCCGTCAAGCAAAAGCGGCGTTGAGACCTGTAGCGCGTGAGCATGAACCTTTGTTCGAGCGGCCGCTTGATCTGGCTTCGGAGCCCCTCCAATGGCCGCAACCGGAGCCTCTGGAGTCCCCGTTCGACCCCAGCGCCTATGCACCGCCTGCCACGCGCGAGGCAAATGGGACCCCGCCAGCGCGAAAGCAGGATCTGAACATGTATGCACCACGCCGCGTCATCGCGTCCGCGGCAGCCGCGTTGAAACCTGGATCAAGGGCGCTCAAGGAAACGCAGCCGTCGATGTTCGACCGGCTCGCGTGGCATGATTATCTCTTTCCCCCGCTGCATATTCTCGCCGAGCCAAGGAATTCGGCCGCGAACAAGGTTTCCGAGGACTCCCTCAGCCAGAATGCCAGATTGCTCGAAGGCGTCCTCGAAGACTTTGGAGTCAAGGGGGAGATCGTCCACGTGCGGCCAGGTCCAGTGGTGACGCTCTACGAGCTCGAGCCCGCGCCCGGCATCAAATCCTCGCGCGTCATTGGTCTTGCCGACGACATTGCGCGCTCCATGTCGGCGCTCTCCGCCCGCGTCGCCGTCGTTCAGGGACGCAACGCGATTGGCATCGAACTGCCGAACCAGCGCCGTGAGACCGTTTTCCTTCGCGAATTGCTGGGGTCCCAGGATTTCGAGAAAACCAAGCATCGGCTCGCAATCGCGCTGGGCAAGACAATCGGCGGCGAGCCGATCATCGTCGATCTCGCAAGGATGCCGCATCTCCTCGTCGCCGGCACGACGGGCTCGGGCAAGTCGGTCGCCATCAACACCATGATTCTTTCGCTGCTCTACCGGCTGAAGCCGCAGGAATGCCGTCTCATCATGGTCGATCCGAAAATGCTCGAACTCTCGGTCTATGATGGCATCCCCCACCTTTTGACACCGGTCGTGACCGACCCGAAGAAAGCCGTGGTCGCGCTCAAGTGGGCGGTCCGTGAAATGGAGGACCGCTACAAGAAAATGTCGAAGCTCGGCGTCCGCAACATCGACGGTTTCAACGCCCGCGTCACCGAGGCCGCCGCCAAGGGCGAGACACTTAAGCGGACCGTACAGACCGGCTATGACCGCGAGACTGGCGAGGCGATCTACGAACAGGAGGCGATGGAGCTTTCGGTTCTGCCCTTCATCGTCGTAATCGTCGACGAGATGGCGGACCTCATGATGGTCGCAGGCAAGGACATCGAGGGCGCGATCCAGCGGCTTGCCCAGATGGCGCGCGCTGCAGGCATCCATCTCATCATGGCGACGCAAAGACCGTCCGTCGATGTCATCACCGGCACGATCAAGGCGAATTTTCCGACCCGCATCTCATTCCAAGTGACCTCGAAGATCGACAGCCGCACGATTTTGGGCGAGCAAGGCGCCGAGCAGCTGCTCGGCCAGGGCGACATGCTTTACATGGCGGGCGGCGGGCGTATCTCGCGTGTGCATGGGCCTTTCGTCGCCGATGGGGAAGTCGAGAAAATCGTCGCACATCTCAAGACGCAAGGTCAGCCGGAATATCTCGATGCGATCACCAACGAGGACGATACCGGGCAAGCGGAGGATGCCGGCGGGCCAGCGCCCGGCAGTATGGACGCCGAGGAAGCGGGCGATCTCTACGACCGCGCCGTGAACATCGTTCTGCGCGATAGGAAATGCTCGACGAGCTATATCCAGCGCCGCCTTTCCGTCGGGTATAACAAGGCCGCCTCTCTTGTTGAGCGGATGGAAAAGGAAGGCGTCGTCGGCGCCCCCAATCATTCCGGTAAAAGAGCTATTCTTGTCGGCGGCGGGATCGACCGCGGCGCTTTCGACGTGGCGGCCGAGGGGTGATCGAATCGCCGAAAGCGGCATCCCCGCTCCTGTAAAGCACTCCGCGAAAATCAGCGTGCAGGCATTCGCCCCGGGCCTTCGAAAAAGAACCGCAGCATTTCCCGCGATGCATCGGGACCGCGCCGGTCCGTGTATGAACCTTCCGGGTTGCCGCCAGACCAAGCATGCCCCAATCCCTCGACCGACCAATATTCTACATGGGGAACGCCATGCGCATCGGCGATCACTGTGCGTCGGTAAGCGCGGCCTCCTGCCCAACCCTCGTGTTGCGTCTCACGAACGAGACCCGTGAGACCAGCGCGAGCGTCGGTCAGGATCCTCTCGGCGTTGGACGGATAAACGGTTCGATCGGACGCCCCATGGAAAACAATGGTGCGAACACCGCTCTTCGCGCTCTTGCGGTGGCGCTTACCTTGGGCTGCGGGAGGCGCGGCGCCGCGCATGGCAGCAAAGGCGGAAGCCATGTCGGAGGCAGAGCCATAGGCAAGGCCGGAATGGATCGCCGCCGCGGCGTAGAGTTCCGGATAGGTGGTGCTCATGATCGCGGCCATGGCGCCCCCGGCGGAAAGGCCCGCCACGTAGACTTGATTGGGATCGATTTCAAACTCCGTCATCAGGGTGCGCGTAATGCCAGCGATGACGCTCGGCTCCCCTAGATCGCGCAGCTGGTCGGAGCGCTTGAACCAGTTCCAACATGCCGAGGGATTGGCGCCTAGTGACTGGTCAGGATAGGCGACGAAGAGGTTAAATTCCTCCGCAAGCCTGTTCATACCTGTCCCGAGCGCGAAATCGTCGGAGTTTTGCGAGCAGCCGTGGAGCATCAGGATCAAAGGCCGCTCGCGGCGTGTCCCGCGGCTCGGCACATAAACCTTATAGTCCCGCGAACCAGCTGCGCAGGCGAAGCTGCGCGCCAGATAAGCTGCCCCCTTCGGCACCGGCGGCGCTTTCCGAGTTTTTTTGAATGGTGCGGGGTCAGGTGCGACACGCGGCAGTTCGGCTTGACGCAACAGCTCCAACACCTCCCCCAGCGGCTTTTTCACCTGGGCGGCGGCGTGTCCGTCGGCGGCGCTTCGCAAGCTTGCAGCATTCATCCGGGTATCTTGGTCCCGCTCTGCAGCCCCTCCTGGGAACCGGGTACTTGAGGCCAGCAGCTCGATAGGCGGAGAGCTTGCCGACGCTCGCTCATCGGATGGGCGAGTATGCCGTCCAACTCTAAGGGCGCGCTGAATCGCCCGCGTCGCCCCAAGAACATTTTGCGAGCGCACGAGCCGCGTAGCTTCACGCAGAGCACTCGTAAAGACGCTTTTCATGCTTCACTCCTCGTTGAAAAAACGGGGCCGACGGGAGGATCACCCGATGCGATCAGAGAGCGCCACCTTGACCAATTTACTGGCCTGAAGCGCGCCAAGAACGGTAATCGATTCTATGGTTGCAAGCGCAAGCTCGGGTGTGACATCATTGGCTATTGTTGCAAGCCCGACGACCTGGATGCGCAGCTTGCCGCCCGTGGCCTTCACCGCCTCAAGATCTTCGCGGCTATAGTGCCGCAAGCCAAGTTCGAGGGCATGCCGCACGATCGATTGCTTGGCGGCATCGGCATGCGTTCCGAGCTGATTGCGGATCGCCGTTCTAATGAAATCGGTGCGATTGGAATAGAATCCCTCATGCACCAATAGATCAATATGACCGAGGTCGACGTATCCGAGATTGATTGTGATTTTCTCGGTCTCGGCCGCCCGATCCCGGAGACGATGGATCTCCGCCATTGTCACTCCCTTTTCACCATCCAGTTGGATGGTATGTGGATGGCAAGATCGGCAACTTCAAGGGAAATAAATGCAGAAAAACCACGCGAAAGCGTGATCCGGACGACGACGCCTGCAACTCAGAGTTTGCTTTTGAAGCTGAGCGGTGCCAGCCGCCCGAGAGCGAAAACCGCACCCTAACTGGCGTAATCCAAGCATTGGCTCCCTGAGCAGGACTCGAACCTGCGACCGATCGATTAACAGTCGATTGCTCTACCAACTGAGCTATCAGGGAATCGCGCGTTTTCGCGACGCGCATATAACAAGCCTCCGCCACCTTTGCAAAGGCAAATCGTCCCCTCCGCTTGCTGCCGCGTCCAGAAGCATGTCTTGCGATAAAATCCTATCCTTAGTATAGGCGGGGGCCGTTCGGCTTCTCTGCCGGGGCCTCGTGGCGGAATGGTTACGCAGAGGACTGCAAATCCTTCTATCCCGGTTCGATTCCGGGCGAGGCCTCCAAATGAATCAATCGCTTAGTTCAGATCGCACACCAAGCGCGGCCATGTCGCGCTTGTCGCGCTAACCGAGGAGCGACCGTTCGGCGCTCGCCAGTTCTGCGGCCTCGCCTCCTCGGGAAACAGGTGTCCACAAACATCGAGCGCCGAGCGTCGGCACGGCTAGCGCCCCGAGCGCTATGGAGGCTCAGCCTATGGCATCAATTGGACCTTTTTCTGTGCTCTACTTACGTAGGCTCAAAATATAGGCGACAACCTGTTTGACTTGAGAATTAGCCAAGGAAAAATCGGGCATGCCCTTTGGGTTATCCAAACCTCTATGGGTTGTGGTCAGAAAATTTTTCAATGAATCGGCATCTATGACCTTTCGTTGAGCTATTTGTGCAAACGACGGCGCGGGAGGGTTCAAATCTGGAGTGCGCCGCTGGTCGGGCGCTGCGAGATGGCAATTTGCGCATAATGTGACCGCCAACTGGTGGCCCAGGCGGAGGTCTTCCGCCTTGTCCCTCTCTTGACCCCAGGCTGAACAAACAGTCATCCAAAAAGCAACAAAACATGTTGATGCAGTTCGCATAGCAGAATCCTTGGGGTTCTTTTGCTGATGGTTGGCCAGCCGAAGGGCCAGTTTGGGGTCCGGAAGCAGAAATTCAAACTAAGGCTTTCCCCGACTGAGGGACCCTTTCATGCCGCCGCTCTCCGCTGAGGACGCGCGTCTTGGACGATGCGCAGGCGTCTGTTTCGATCTTGATCAAGGGTATCGTTTTTTTGCGGTCGCGGCGCGAGCTGAATCATCCGAAACCTGCCCCGGGGCCCTCGCGGTTTGCTGGTAGCAATATCCGCTCAGATCTACTGCTGCGGTCCAAAACGCCTATAGGCCATGATGATCGAGAAAATAGAAAATGGCTGCCAGGACAACGGCTACGATGAAGATTTTTGCGACATCAATGCGGCGTGTCATCGTTCGACCCCAATCTTCTCGCTGAGGCTATTGTAAATTGAGGGTGCAGTAAATGGCGAAGCTTCGCACCGGTCAAGTGGCGGCGTGAACGACGGGATCAGGTCAGCGGCTGCTTCCGCCGCTCCGCGCTGATTCAGTCGCTATCCGTGTTGACCCACCACGAGACGATAAGCGCGGCACCCGTAACTGCCGACAGAGCGACGGCGGCCGGATAAAATCCAAGCGTCGCAGAAATCTCAAGCCAATGGCTCCACATGCGAATGACGCTTGCGAGCAGCAAAAGCGTGCAAAACATAAAGAGCCAACGAGCCAAATCGGTTTGGCTCTTGATGGTCTTAGCTTTCACGGTCGAGCCCCTGTTCCTTAAGGTCATCCGTGACCTCCCGCTGCTCTATATCTACCTCTTCGCTCGGAACGTTGCCACCCGACCTTGGTTCCGGGTAACCACTCGATTCCGGTGAACAAGCGAGACCAGGGCGGGACGTAACCTCAAACTTAACTGTTAAAGAGCGGGAAGGCGCGGCTCGCTGCGCAAACCTTACTCAAGCACGGCCGCGCGCAGCCGGAGGGCATTGCCGACCACGCTGACAGAGGAGAGCGACATCGCAGCAGCTGCAACGACCGGTGATAGAAGAATGCCAAACGCGGGATAAAGAACGCCGGCGGCGATCGGCACGCCAGCCGCATTGTAGATGAATGCAAAGAACAGATTTTGCCGGATGTTGCGCATCGTTGCGGCGGACAAGCGGCGCGCCCGCAAAATTCCTCGCAAATCGCCCTTGAGAAGCGTCACGCCAGCGCTTTCCATGGCGATATCGGTTCCTGTCCCCATGGCTATGCCGACATCCGCGGCGGCGAGCGCTGGAGCATCGTTAACGCCATCGCCAGCCATCGCGACAATGCGGCCTTGCCGACGCAGGTCTTCGACCGCCTCGCTCTTGTTTGCGGGTAGAATGCCCGCCTTAAACTCCTCGATGCCCAGCGCCCGCGCAACGGCAATTGCGGTGGTCTCATTGTCGCCAGTTAGCATCACAACGTTCACACCTTCCGCTCCCAACGCCCTGATGGCATCCGGCGCCGCTTCCTTGACCGGATCGGCAATAGCGATGAGTCCGGCGGCCATGGCGTCGATCGCGATGAAAACGACCGTAGCGGCATCCCGGCGCAGTTCGTTCGCTTCCCTCAGAAGCTCCACGGTGCTGATCCCCATCTCTTTGAGGAAGCCGGCATTTCCGATCACGAGCTGGCGGCCCTCAACCTCACCGACAATGCCCTTCCCCGAGGAAGCCTCAAAACCCGCAGGCTCCGAAAGCGTGAGCTCGCGCTTGCTTGCCGCATCAACGATGGCAGCACCAAGCGGATGTTCGCTCGCCCGCTCCAAGCTTGCCGCGAGCCGCAGCAATTCATCCTCGCCAACCACCGCAGAAGCCCGCACCGCTGTGACTTTGGGCTTGCCTTCCGTCAAGGTTCCAGTCTTATCGACAACAAGGGTATTGATTTTTTCCATGCGCTCCAAGGCTTCCGCATTTTTGATGAGGACGCCCGATTGCGCACCGCGCCCGACGCCGACCATGATCGACATAGGTGTCGCAAGCCCGAGCGCGCAGGGACAAGCGATGATCAGCACCGACACGGCGGCGACGGTCGCAAAGGCAAAGCGCGGCTCGGGACCAAAGATTGCCCAGGCGGCAAATGCGGCAAGCGCCGCCACGATTACCAGAGGCACGAACCAGGCGGCGACCTGATCAGCAAGCCGCTGGATGGGCGCCCGGCTCCTCTGTGCCTTCGCCACCAGCTGCACGATCTGGGCGAGCATTGTCTCGCTTCCGACCTTTTCGGCGCGCATGATGAAGGAGCCGGTCTGATTGAGCGTGCCGGCGATGACCTTGGCGCCCGCATCCTTGCCAATCGGCATGGACTCTCCTGTGACGAGCGACTCGTCGATTGTCGCGCGGCCCTCCAAGATCACGCCGTCGACCGGCACTTTTTCGCCCGGCCGCACCCGCAGCCGGTCACGAGGGGCGATGGTATCGAGGTTCACTTCCTCGTCACCACCATCATCGCGGAGACGGCGTGCGGTCTTTGGCGCAAGGCCAAGGAGCGCTTTGATCGCGTTGGACGTCTGCTCGCGCGCCCGCAACTCCAAAACCTGTCCGAGTAGCACAAGAACCGTGATCACGGCTGCCGCCTCGAAATAGATCGCGACCGAGCCATCCGCGCTCCGGAAGGTTTGCGGGAAAACTCCCGGTGCCAGCGTCGCGACGACGCTATAGAGCCACGCAACTCCGGTTCCGAGCCCAATCAGCGTGAACATGTTGAGATTGCGGGTGACAAGCGATTTTGCGCCGCGCTCGAAGAACGGAAAGCCCGCCCACAGCACCACCGGAGTTGCAAAGATGAGCTGCACCCAATTCGATGTTGCCTGTCCGATCAGCATGTGCAGATTGAAGAGGTGCCCGCCCATCTCCAGAATAACCACTGGAATGCTGAGAACGAGCGCGATCCAAAAGCGCTTCGTCATGTCAGCAAGTTCCGGATTTGGGCCTAATTCTTCGCGCGCGGTCTCGGGTTCAAGCGCCATGCCGCAGATTGGACAATTTCCGAGGCGATTCTCGCGAATCTGCGGATGCATAGGGCAGGTATAGATGATGCCTTCTGTCGCAGGCACCGGAGCTTTGGGCCTCTCGGCGATGAAGGTGCCAGGGTTTGCGACAAATTTTGTTCTGCACCCGTTGGAGCAAAAATAATAGGTGGACCCATCGACTTCCGCGCGATGTCTGCCGTCGCGCGGATCGACGCTCATGCCGCAAACTGGATCCCTTACGAGACCGTCGGTTTCATTGGCGCCGCTTGAAGGGGCTTGCGCGTGGCCATAATGGTGATCATGCATCGGCATTGGCTGCTCCGGGACATTCTTCGCAAATCGTCGATCCGGGCGGGAAACCGGCGAAAGAACAGCTTGCCGGATTTCCGAAACATAGGACTGGCAGAAGCCTTTCCAAGGGGTCGCATTTTAAGGGGACTTCCCATCGCGCCGGATAAGGCTGCCCGAGCCCGGTGTCAGCTCGCGCTGCCGCGGGGTAAGACCGCGAGCGCCTCCCGTCCGCCCACGCGAATCTCCTTTGGCCAGCTCCAAAAATCGCCATGATGCGACACCGCCTGCGCCAGCTGACGCCGATAGGCCTTTTTCGGCACTTCGATCGCACCCAGGGAAGCAAGATGCGGCGTCACGAATTGCGCATCAAGCAGCCGGAAGCCGCCTTTTGCCAGACGCGCAACGAGATGCACGAGGGCGACTTTCGAGGCATCGGCCTTGCGGTGGAACATGCTTTCCCCGAAAAACGCGGCACCGAGGTGAACGCCATAAAGCCCGCCGACGAGCACGCCCTCGGCCCAGCATTCAACCGTATGCACATGGCCGACGTCAAAAAGCTGCCGATAAAGGCTTCTGATCCGTCCGTTGATCCAAGTGGTTTCGCGGTCTTCACCGGAGGCGGCACAAGCATCGATCACTGCATCAAAATCGCAATCGACACGAACTTCGAAACGATCGGAGCGGACCGTCTTGGCGAGGCTTTTCGAAATAATCAAACCATCGAGCGGGAAAATGCCCCGCGCGTCGGGGTCAACCCAGAAAAGACTTTCGTCCGTGGCGCTCTCCGCCATCGGAAAGAGACCGATGGAATAGGCGCGCAGCAAAATGTCAGGGGTGATTTCGAATTGATCACGGGGACGGCTCATCGCGCAAGACTGAGCGCGCCCGCCGCCGCCGTCAAGCGGCAACAAGGACGTGGCGGAGTGAAGGCCGCCGACGCTTGACAAAAGCTTGATCCGTGCTCTTCTCGTTTGGCCTCATAACCTGCCCTTGAGTCTTTTCCATGATGGTCTCCACGACAAATGACATCATTGGTTTTAAACCTGTTCGACATCTCGGAATCGTACGCGGCATTACGGTTCGCTCGCGCAGCGTCGTCGGCAATTTTGTTGGTGGTATTCAATCTATATTCGGCGGTCAGATCAGCGCTTACGTCGAGCTTGCGGAATCCGCGCGGCAGGAAGCGTTCGATCATATGTGCGCCCATGCCGCCGAGGCGGGCGCCAATGCGGTCATTGGAATGCGCTACGACGCCAACGACATTATGGATGGAATTACCGAAGTCTTGGCTTATGGCACCGCCGTTTGGGTGGAGCCTTTTCCCGCCTGACCGGCAAATACCAGAACCAATGCCGGACCCCTAAAGAAATCCCGCGATGTTATCCATCATAGTCTTTTGTGAGGATCGGCCCGCCAGTCCTGCGAGCCGCCCCGTAGCCGAGCTTTTGGCACGCACGCTAACATCTCTCGTGCCTGCCAAAATCGAAGGCCTTCCAGGCGAGGTCAGGATCGCGGGACCGGCGGGAAAAGACCTGTCCGTCCTTGCCAGTCATGCGGGCTGCGGCTTGATCGAGGCGGATCAAGAAGCCGCCTGGCTCCATCTTGCCTTGCAGACGGCGCGCGGGCGCGATGTCTTCCTGCTTCGTTGCGGGTTTGCTCCGGAGTCGGGCTTGGTTGGGGAAGCGAGCGATTACTTGATAAGCCATAGCGAGGATCAAGCGTCCGCGGCGTGCTTACGTGCCGTGCCCGAAGGCTTCCTTGAACAAATATTTCCGGCTCTTGCGCCGATCGCCGGCCTCATCGCATCCCGTGATCTGATGTTGCGCGCGCCGCGCGGCAGTTTTTCACGGCTCACAGGCTTTGTTGCTCCTGTAACGACCTTCCACACGCGCGCGCGCCGGATCCGCTGACCGAGGTCCAGGCCTTTAATGGTTCGAAAATTTATGTCCGAAACCTCAGGCCGATCGGACAAAAATGTTTCACGTGAAACATTTTTGTCCGATCGGCAGGAACAGAGATATACGCGCACAGGGTGCGATCCTGTCTTTTATGCGGAAGCTTTTGTCTCGATCTGACCGCTCACCGGGACAAGGTAAGACCCAAGCTTCCTCAATGTCCCTCGAGCCATCCGACAACATGATCTTCGACCATTTCGAAGCTTTGGCCAAAAGAGGTCAAGACCACAACCACCCCCGCCAGCGCAATCCCGACCACCAGCATGATCCCCCCGACCACCAAAACGCGCTCCATCGTCACTTCCTCCCCTGTTTTTTATGACAAGCGCGTTTGATCCTGCGTCGCCTTTCAGGAATACGAGCTTTGCTACAAGAACCCTCTCGGCAAACAAGTTCTTCGCGCGGCTGCCCTTGGACCTATTGCGCGAACGTATTGCAAGAATCCACTTCCCCCGACTTCAAGCCGGTACTCAACCATTGGACGCGCTGAGCCGACGTGCCGTGGGTAAAGGAATCCGGCACCGCATAGCCTTGGGAGGATTTTTGCAGGCGATCATCTCCAATCGCCTGGGCGGTCGCGACGGCCGATTCGAGGTCGCCCGGCTGCAGGAATCGATATTTCCGCTCTGTGTTGGCAGCCCAGACACCGGCAAGGCAATCGGCCATGAGCTCGACACGCACCGATAAATTGTTCGCGCCTGGCTCATTCCCCTGGCTTGCGGCACGCTGTTGCGCCGCTTGCACTTTCGGCAGAATGCCAAGCAGGTTTTGCACGTGATGACCGATCTCATGCGAAATGACATAAGCATAAGCAAAGTCACCGCCGCCGCCGAGACGCCGCTTCATATCCTGGAAAAAAGACGTATCGAGATAGACCTTTTGGTCGCGCGGGCAATAGAATGGCCCCATCGCGGACATGGCGCCCCCACAGCCCGACGTGGTGCGGCCGCTATAAAGGACGAGTTTCGGCTTGACGTAGGCAATGCCTTTCTGGTCCGGCAGGACTTCCGACCAGACCGTCTCGTTCGCCGCGAGGATGGCGGCGACGAATTGGCCCATGTCATCTGAGGGTGTCCCGGTTTGCCCTGGCTGCGTCGTCTCGGTCTGGGTCCCCTGGCGCATCTTGTTCACCATTTCGGCGCCGCCGATCAGAAGTCGCGGATCAATGCCGAGTGCCCAACCGATGAGCCCGAGAACGATGATCGTCCCGATTCCGATGCCGCCTCTGCCGCCAATTGGGCCGCCACTCTGCCCGCGCCGATCTTCCACATTGTCCGAACGGCCGAACTCTTGCCATTTCATGAGGAGCTCCAGCTCTTTCATTGCCGCGCAAATTCCACTGGCCTCCAAAGGCCATAGCGGAAATCGCAAAGTCAATAGCAGGAAGAAGCCGTTTCCCCGGCGGGGATCGAACGAGGCGCGCGGCGATGGCGGCTGCTCAGCCGCCGGTAACGCTCATATGCCGCGCAACCGCGGGCTCTGCATGATCGCGGCGGATGACGAAGTCATGCCCCTTGGGCTTGCGGGCAATGGCGGCGTCAAGAACCTCATGCAAGAGATCGTCGAAGGACGAGGCGCGCAGCGGCGCCCGCAGATCGGCCGCATCGTTCTGGCCCAGGCACATGTAAAGCGTTCCGGTGCAGGTCACGCGCACGCGATTGCAGTTCTCGCAGAAATTGTGGGTAAGCGGCGTTATGAAGCCAAGCCGGCCGCCGGTTTCCGCAATTTGAACATAACGCGCCGGGCCGCCAGTCCGATGACCCGTTTCGCGCAAGGTGAACTGCTCTCCAAGGCGCGTTTCGACAAGGTCCAAAGGCAAAAACTGATCCGAGCGCTCGGCGCCTATGACGCCAAGTGGCATGACTTCGATCAAGGTGAGATCAAAACCGCGCCCATGCGCCCATTTGAGCATCGGAACGATTTCGCCCTCGTTCACGCCCTTGAGCGCGACCATGTTGATTTTGACCGACAAGCCAGCCGCTTGCGCGGCAGCGATCCCTGCCATCGTTCGGGCGTGGTCGCCCCAGCGGGTAATCGCCTTATATTTGACCGGATCGAGCGTATCGAGCGACACATTGATGCGGCGCACTCCGGCATCGGCGAGCTCCTTCGCATAATGGGCGAGCTGCGAACCGTTCGTCGTAAGGGTCAATTCGGAGAGCGCGCCTGATTCGATGTGACGGCTGACCACACGGAACAATTGCATGATGTTACGGCGCACCAGCGGTTCACCGCCCGTGATCCGCAGTTTGCGGACGCCGCGTCCAATGAAAGCTGTGCACAGCCGGTCAAGTTCTTCCAAGCTCAGCAAATCGCGCTTCGGCAGAAAATTCATGTCTTCGGACATGCAATAGACGCAGCGCATATCGCAGCGGTCCGTCACGGAAATCCGCGCATAGGTAATGTGGCGGCCGAAGGGATCAACAAGCGGCGCCGGAGCAAGAGGCATGGACACAGCTTCAAAAGCCGCAGGCGGAACTCGCGTGGGAATGCTCATGAAGTCACATTTACCTAGCCGGAGGCAGGAATACCACGGCAAAATCATACATAAGACGGGCGCCACGAAAAACGACACCTCCCCGATTGTTAAGGCGTTGATTTCATGGCGGAGAGCGAGTTCATAGGCTGAACGGGGGAGCGAAGCAAGGCGATGCAGGAAAATCGAGACGATCGGTGGCCGAGCGAATTGCGCCTGATTGAGAACGGCCACGTCCTACGGATCACTTTCGGGAACGGCGCCACCTATGACCTCAGCGCCGAATATTTACGTGTCATGAGCCCGAGCGCGGAGCTGCAAGGCCACCGGCCGGAGGAGCGCCTCACCATCGGCGGCAAGCGTCAGTGCGGCATCGTCGGGATTGAACCGGTCGGCACTTATGCGGTGCGGCTGATTTTCGATGATACCCATTCAACCGGGATCTTCCCTTGGTCCTATCTTTACGAACTCGGCGCCCGCTATCCCGAGAAATGGGCAGCCTATGAGGCGGAGCTCAAAGCCAAGGGGCTAAGCCGGGATCGGGCGGGAGCAGCGTAACAGGAATCTCTTGATCAGGGACTTCTTCTTGCGGCGCACCGCGCTCGCCGCTTGAACGTCAAGGGATGCGCCCCCACCAAAGCGTCAGCGCAAAACGACCACGCGGGTTCCGACTTTCACTCTTTCGTAAAGGTCCATGACATCCTCATTCGTCATACGGATGCAGCCCGAGGAAACCGCCTGCCCGATCGTTTGCGGCTCGTTGGAGCCATGGATGCGATAAAGCGTGCCGGCGAGATACATTGCGCGTGCGCCAAGCGGATTGTCCAGTCCGCCCGCCATGAAACTTGGCAGATCGGGGCGCCGGCGGCGCATCTCTCGGGGCGGCCTCCACGATGGCCATTCGCGCTTCATCGAAACCTTTCTGATTCCGCCCCATTCGAAGCCCGGACGGCCAACTCCTATCCCATATTTGATCGCCTGGCTTCCTGGCAGAACAAAGTAAAGACGGCGCTCCTCGGTCGAGATGACAACGGTGCCGGGCGCGTAAGGGCCGCTATATGCGACAAACTCCCGCGGCGGGGCGGTGGGGCGCGGCCGGACTTCGAGGCTGTCATAAGGCTGGCCGGAGATTTGTTGATATTGCACGCTCGTGGCACTCGCTGTGCTTCCAGCCAGCGAGCCTAAAACCGCACCGCCAATAGCGGTAAGAAGGTGACGGCCCATATTTATTCCCTCGCAGCGAAAAAACTTGCGTTAAGCTAATCAGAGGAGTTGATGCTGCTTCTGGGAATATCTGGGCGGCTACCGCATTCTGGCAATAGACCAAACTGGGGAGGCAGGGCTCATTTTGCCGGCGGAGCGGCCAATTGCCGGTAATGCTGGAGATTCAGCCAGATCCGAACGAACCCTAAGGGCTCGTCAGGAAACAATCGCTTTCTTTGATTGGTTTGCGGGAGCGATGGTATAATTCCATTCGCCGTGGAAGGCGGCGCGCTGGATGTTGAGGCTTTCCATTTCGTCATCGGAGACGACAACGCCTTTGGCATATT
>DATJBL010000017.1:0-3541 GCA_035515355.1 Methylocella sp. | reverse complement strand
AGGCTCCCTGGCAAAACCCGTCTTTGTCCGTTCCCGGTTTCGCGCCCCCCGCTTTTCCCATAGCGGCTAATGATCCGCGGCTTCGTTCAATCCGGCTTATGTGAGGTTCGCTCCCGCGCGCCCGCCCAAAATCGTCCCGCGGACCTCACATAACCCTCCAGATTCGGCACGCCCGTCCGCATCGGTTCGATGCGGAAAGCTTGGCCGAAAAGTGCGAGACCTATCGCATTTTCAAACCTCGCCGGGCGCGGTTTGTCGTCCAGATTTACCTTCCTCGTCATCAAAACCCGTCCGTCCCGGCTCGGAGCGAAGCGCTGCGCAGGCTCTCTCTGACTGAAGGGCAGTCCTTGGCCTTCCCTTTGGCGATAGCTTTGCCATTAAAGCCTGTTTCCGTTAGAGCAATTCCACCCGGATTTGAGGAACCAATGTCAAATCCAATGTCATCGCTACGGCAAGCCCGCTATGCGGCAGGCAAGACTGCCATCCACTGGCTGCGTAAGGGCATGACCTTTGAGAAGTGGATCGCGATCGGCGAGGCCTTCGAAGAGGCTCGCCAAGAGGCTTACGAGGTCACCGGCTGCACTGGCACCAACCGCATCGAGCACCGCGCGGTATACACCAAGGCGCTGCACAAGATCCTCAAGCGGGAGCAGCCCCTAGACACGATCGACAGCGGCGCTAGAAGCCAGCTGGCTTCGATCATGGCCAACTTGCCCGCCGTTCAAACCTGGCTGGCCGGACTGCCCGAGGATCGCCGCCGGCGGCTCAATCATCCATCGGCGGTTTGGCGGAACTTCCAAAAGACACAGGCGCCCAAAGAGTTACGGGAGGCGAAGCCCAAAAGGCCAAAGGCTCATCCGGCAGATAGAGACGCGGTCGCCAGTCTTGAGAGCGAGCTTGAAGAAGCCCGCGCCGAAGTCCGCCGGTTGAAAGATCGGGTCGCCGAGCTTGAAGCCAAGGTCGCGCGGTTGCGGCCGATCAAGGCACTCGCCGATGAGGGCGCCAGGCGTGCTCTGGACGCCGAAGAGAAGGCCGCCAAACGAAACGCGACGGCCTGTGCAAGGACTGACAAGACGCCAAAGCGGCCCGAGATAGATCCGAATGGCTGGGCACTGCTTGCGAAATCTTACAGTGTCTTTTTTGGCTCAATGGCATATGAGCCAGATCACCCGAAATATATCGCCGCGATGGTCGATTTCGCGAAATCTGAGCGAGCGCTTTTTAAAAGCAATAAGCCCGAACTTGAACGGCGAGCGGCTGCCGGTGACAAGGAAGCTCGGGGCGAGCTGGATAGCGGTCCTTGCGACATTGCCCTGATGGCTGATGCGCCTGATGAAGCCAAGGCCTTGTGGGCCAAGGTCGTCAAAACCTAACGCTGAGAGCTTTCATGACATCATCCAACCGCCGCGAGAAGGCCCGTCTTCGTTCTGAGCGCTGGCACCGAGCGCATGGCATATGCCGAGGCGCCCGGCGGCGGCGCTTCTGGCAGCATTTTCGGGACGACCATCTGAGAATAATTAATTGCTGCATGAAGAGTCGCACGGACCTTGGCGCAATCTGCCTTGACGGAGTCCTTGGTGACGAAGGTTGATCGCGTATTTCGCGTGGCATCCGTCAACCACGATATCAGCCGCCACCAATGCGGCTGACCATCGCTTTCCATCTGCCAGAGGCCATGGGTATATTTATTCCTAATGACGATAAACTCGCGGATCGACGGAAGGAGGGCTTGCATTTCCATTGTCCCTTGGTCCGTTGAGGCTAGGGACTGGATCAGATCAAGCCGGTTTCCGAAGTTACGAAAATAGCCCAGCACGATGTCAGCGACAGCGTGCAACATTCCGGTTAATTTGGGCAGCATGTGCGGCGGTGAAAGTTCGAGGATTGCGAATGCGCTCAGAATAAGCCACTTGCTGGGCAAATTCTGCCGGGCCGTCTAATGCTAACCTGTGATCCTGTGGTTCCGACATTACCGATTTCCAATGATGATCTGCCGATCAAAGGCGGCCCTTTCACTCATCATCTGGCTCCCATTGATCTCGGCAACTTCGGCCAAATAATCCGATCGCGCAGCTGTTTGCGCCTCGAAATAGGCGGTCTCGATGTCGTGAAGCCGCCTTTGAAATTTAACCGAAGCTGCCCGTAGCCGGTGCGCGCGGTCGTCGTCGGCGATCTCTTCAAGCGCGATCCTGGCAAGCGAGCCTTTCGTCGCGAGTGGCTTTGTCGATCCATTCATTCATCTTCCCCATGGCTCCTTCGAGCCGCGACAGTGGCGCTTGTCGTGGCCTAAATACATGGAAAATCGTAGATTTTCAGATTCGATGCGCGCCGCACCTAACGCTGACACGCACGCTGTCAAGGAAACAAAATATCTCTATCTCCACGCCCAAAATATTGCGCTTCGGAACCATAATCGCTCGCGGGCAGTGATTACAGTCGGTCAATCGGCTTTCCGGTGGCCCGCAGCGTCGCCTGTACCGTTTCGTGGCTTGAAGCGTGCGATGGCGCAAGGGGCGCGGCTCCGCGCGCTGATTCGGCTGCGGCCCGTGCCGGTCAACACGTAATGACCGCGGTTATCATCCCAGCGCATCAAATTGGCTTGGATGGCCTTCTGGCGGAATACCATGGTCATTGGATCCTGAACGTGAGCTGGCGCGACATCGCCATGCGTGTCGACCTTCATTAGGGCTTCGGTGAGTCTTTTTTCCTGGGCATCAATCATTACTGTTACCGTTGGCGTGCGATCGATGTTCTCCACCTTGCAGGCGCCTCAATTACTGGGCGTGCGTAGACCGGCCTGCTGATATGTGAGGAGGAGATCGGAGCCAACACCAGGGGTCAGGGCAAGGCCTTCACAGGCGCTCGGGACCGCTTGAGGCTCTGACAAGGTAGACGATTAGAGCAATAAAAAAGCTCCAATCGACGATCAAAGCGAACGTCATGAACATATTCTCCGAGGTTGTAGCAAGCAAAAAGGCAAGTCGCAGTGCAGAGAGATCACAGCGATTCGGATTCTACTGGGCGCCGGCTCACATGTGGTCGGAGATTTTGATTGTTCAATATCATTCGCAGACAGCGAGTAAAGGTTCAAGGCGACATGCGACAATTGAGCGCAAACGCGAGCTCCCGTCGGGGTGCCGCCACCCGCACATTAGCCCCATCGCTAAGCCTCCAGCTCTGCTGGAGCGACTAACGGCAGTTCAACGGCTCCGTAGTAACCTGCCGGCGCGCTTATCAATGAGAAGGATCTCCTTGGGGAACCGCTATCCCCAAAGGAGACCCTAATGACGCAGCAGCATCGCCTGAACCATGCCACATGGGAGTGCAAATATCAGTGCGCCAGGTCAAGCTGACGCGATCCAGTCGGTGAAAGTCCGGCCCAGGTAAGGCCGCAGCGGGTTGCCTGGCAGTGAGTGTTGCGTGGCCGTCGGCGACGGCGGACGCGAAGCGTACACAGCAGTCATGTGGGGTGTGGGAATGAGCCACGAAAAGCACAACAACGTAGGGGCCGAGACTGTTGGTATAGTCGAAGGCAACATGT
>DATJBL010000016.1:0-20896 GCA_035515355.1 Methylocella sp. | reverse complement strand
CCGATCGACCAGCCGTGTCTTTCCCTGGACCTGTCGACCGCCCGGGAACGCCTTGCGGTGAGGCTTTGCCTCGCCGATGCCTGTGACCCGAGAAGGGCCTGACCTCCATGGTCTCGTGACTGTCCTGTCCGCGCATTCGGTTCCGGCGAAGCCATTCATGCAGGGGTATGCGGAGACTGGGAATGGCGGTAACCGGAGGCACACGTCGCATCGTCGGCGGCGTCGATACCCACAAGGATCTTCACGTCGCAGCGGTCGTCGACGAACAGGATCGGGTCATCGGAACACGATCTTTCGCCACGACTCGGCAAGGCTATCGCCAGATGCTCGCCTGGATGCAATCCTTCGGAGAACTACAACGTATCGGAATCGAGTCAACCGGCAGCTACGGCGCAGGGCTCCTGCGTTTCATGCAGCAGGCAAAGGTCGCGGTCCTCGAGGTCACGACCCCCGATAAGCAGGATCGGCGTCGACGCGGCAAAAACGACGATCTCGACGCCCAAAACGCCGCCCATGCCGCCTTTGCAGGTCAGCGGACCGTGACGCCGCGAAGCCGGGACGGCATGATCGAATCCCTACGGATTCTCATGGCTTGCCGGAAGACGGCGGTGAGCGCCAGGCGCGTAGCCCTGCAGATGATCCACAATACCATCGTCTGCGCCCCTGACGGCCTGCGCGATCAACTGCGCAGCCTGACCCGCATGCAGCTCGTCCGCACGCTGGCCTCGTGGCGACCCGATCTTACCGCTTATCGCGACCTGGATTCCGCCTATCGCATCGGCCTCAAGTCGTTGGCCCGCCGTTACCTCGAACTGCATGATGAGATCGCAGATCTCGATGTGATGATCGCCGCCATCGTCGACGAGCTGGCGCCGAACCTCGTCGCCCGCAATTCGATTGGCCACATTGGAGCTGCGCAGCTTCTCCTTACGGCCGGCGACAATCCAGAAAGATTGAAGTCGGAGGCCAGCTTCGCATCGCTGTGCGGCGTCAGTCCGGTTCCGGCGTCGTCTGGAAAGACCGTCAGGCATCGGCTCAACCGCGGCGGAGATCGCGCCGCCAATAGCGCGCTACACATCATCGCCATCGGGCGCTTACGGACCGACCAGAGAACCAAAGATTACGTCGCCCATCGGATAGCAGAAGGGCATTCCAAACTCGACGCCATTCGAGCCCTGAAACGCTACCTTGCAAGAGAGGTCTTCACGCTCATCACGCAGCGTCGCAAGGAAATCAACGCCACGCGAATTGCCGCTTGACAAACAGAAGGGCGTCCGTGGCTCAAAATATGCCGCCGAGATCTACCGCCAGCTCCTTGCCGAACATGGCCTGATAGGCTCCATGGGGGGGCAGAGGCAATCCCTACGACAACGCAAAGGCCGAGAGCTTCATGAAAACGTTGAAGGTCGAGGCTGTCTATCCAATGGCTTACGAAACCTTCCAGGACGCCATCGAGCAGCTTCCCCACTTCATTGAGGAAGTCTACAACAAAGGCAGGCTTCATTCCGCGCTGGGATATCTCAGCCCGCAGCAGTTCGAGGATCAACACATCCGGCAGACTGGCAAAATAGCAGCCTGATCAGTGTCCACCCCAAGGGGCGCACTCCAGCAACGGTGAGCCCGGTGTCATTGGCGGCGACGATTGCCCGGAGGAGGCCGTCAAGCTTTGAAACCGTGGGGTTTTCTGATCTGAAAAATTCAATTCTTTCTCTTCAATTCAGATTATCACAAACGAAAGATGATTAAAATCATTGTTCAACTTACGTCTTTATTTAAAAAAAGAACCCACTACTATTCTGCAGGATTTTGAGAATTTCATGCCTTTCTTAAAACACATGAAATTGCGATGGAGCTCATAAATTGGCGTATTGTAGCGTAAGCACAATTCACTATTTGAGCGCAGTGTAGCGTATGAAATCGAGCCATCGCGCGTGGTAGCGGAGGGGCGCTACCGCCTTTCCCCACAACACCCAAACATACGCTACAGTATCCGATCGTGCGCATGAGATACCGGCGCCTGCTCATCTTCTTGTGCCGGGAAGGGTTGCTGTAAACCATAAGCGCCTTTTTTTCAGGGCACGCCGGTCATTACGAGTTGCAGATTGCCAAGCGCTTACATTCGATTTTGGCGCAGCGGTTCGTTACAACCTTTACGCCTAGGACGCGTGCCCGCTCGGCTGCCTCATTATTTTGAATACCGAGCTGCATCCAAATGACCTTAGGTTTTGGCTCGAGCGCAAGCGCCTCCTCGACAGCTCCCCCGGCAGCCTCGGAGTTGCGGAAAATATCCACCATGTCGATCGGCTCCGGAATTTCAGCGAGCGTTTTGTAAAATGGCGCACCGTGGACGCTCTGTCCGACGAGGTTTGGATTTACTCCGATCACATGATAGCCCTGCGCAACAAGAAAACCGAATACGCCATGGGAAGGCCGGCTCTCTTTGTCAGATGCGCCTACCACCGCGATAGTCTTCACGGTTGAGAGAATATCGCGCAAAAACGCATCGGTATCGGTGCTGTTCATCTGCTTCCCCGCGGGCCCTGCTGATCACTGAGGCGAGCGCAAGCCGACCTATACAGCGCGTAAGCGGTGCTAAAAGTGGATAGCATCGAGCGCCTGAAGAATATCATGTGTCAGATCCGAAAGGGTCTTGAGTCCGATCGAGAACCGGATGAGCCCGTCGCTAATCCTATGCTTCTGCCGCTCCTCGGGCGTGTAGGACGAATGCGTCATGCTGGCGGGGTGCTGGACGAGTGTCTCGGCGTCGCCCAAGCTTACAGCTCGCGTCACCAGGGCGAGGCGATTCATGAAGCCGGGATAGGAAACCCAGGCAATGGCAGGATGCTGTTGGAGCACTTGGGCGATGGCTAGGGCCGAAGAGCAATGCCGTTCCATTCGCAGCTCAAGTGTCCTGAGGCCACGCAGGAGAAGGAATGCGGTCAGTGGCGCAATGGTGGCGCCGGTGAAGTAACGCAACCCATGACGCCTGATGTGCTCGACGATCTCTTTCGGTCCTGCCACAATGCCTGCAATCAGGTCGCCATGCCCGCCAATGAACTTGGTCGCTGAATGAACGACGAGATCAGCGCCCAAGAGAATGGGCTGCTGCACGGCAGGCGTGGCGAAGGTGTTATCAACGATCAATAAGGCCCCGGCTTCGTGTGCCATCCGGCCGATGGCTGCAATATCGATGATCCCGAGGTTCGGATTCGCAGGCGTTTCGAAAAAGACGAGTTTTGGGGCGCCCTTTGCTATAGCCGCAGCGGCCGCATTGAGATCCGTGAAGTCTGCGACGGCAACCTTTACTCCGAAGCGAGTTAGCCCCCGCACGAACAACGCAAAACTGTTGCCATAGAGAGTATGATCGATAACAACCGCGTCTCCCGCTTCCAGCAGCGTCCATAAGGTCGAACTGATCACAGCCATGCCGGATGCGACGGCAAGTCCAGCCTCGGCATTCTCCAAACCGGCGATGCATTCCTCAAGCAGGCCTTGGGTAGGATTGCGTGTCCGGCCGTAGACGTAGCCTTCCCGTTCGCCTCGAGAAATCTGCTCTCCGGCCTCGGCCGTCTCGAAGATGCGCCCAAATGATCGGCGGGATTGTGGCTGGTATGGATAGCTCTTGTGGCAAATCCCCTTTTGATCCGGTTGGAGGTGTCCCTATTCATTACCATACTTGGCCCAATGCGCGTCAAAGATCTGCTCGGCGGTCACTGCGTGGGGCGCAACCGGCCGGGAGACCCAGGTCAGATTGAGGAAATGGCGGACATTGATGTTCTCGGTCGTGATGTTGCCACCCCAGGAACCACAGGATAACGAAAGCGTGTACGGAAGGCCATTGCGCACGCTTCCTGCCCCTTCATTCAAGTTTTGATTGACCAAGACGCGGGCCGTTTTGGTGCCAAAGGCCAAGGCCATCACATGATCATCACGGCGGCTGTGAATGCCGCAGGTATGGCCTGCGCCCTGATAAGACGTGATACGGTTGACGAGATCGATCGCCCCCTCGATCCCCCCTTGATAGCGGTAAAGCGCAAGCACCACAGACAGCTTTTCGCCAGAAAACGGGTGGGCCTCGCCGACCCCATCCTCCTCAACGACGAAAAAGGTTCGGTCCGGCGCAAGCTCGATCTTGGCGAGTTCGGCGATCCGGGAAGCAGGTTTTGCGACAATCTCAATCGATGGAATATGGCCGCCCGTCGGCCACATCAGAGCCTGAAGGCGAGATTTTTCGGTAGGCGTGCAGATATGGCCGCCGCGCCCGGTCAGCTTTTGTTTTAAGTCTTCGTAAATGGAAGAATGAGCCACAACGGAGTTATCGGCGAGGCAGCTTGTCGCATAGTCGAAGGTTTTGGCCTTTGCGATCATCTGCGCAGCATCGTCAAGATCGGCTGTTTCATCAACAACATGCACCGAGTTGCCGACTCCGACGCCGTAAGCTGGTGTTCCAGAACTATATGCGGCTTTCACCATGCTGGCGCCGCCTGTCGCAACAATCAGGTCGCTCATGCGCATGAGCAGTTCGGTCTTTGCAATGGAGGGATGTTCAATTGATTGGATGAGATCGGCCGGCGCGCCAACCTGAATACATCCTTTGCGCATAACCTCGACCACCGCCGCGGAGGCTTTTCGGGTCCGGGGATGCGGCGAGATAATGATCGCATTGCGCGCCTTGAGTGCTGCCAATGCCTTTACAGGCGGTGTTGCATCTGGTCCCGTGGTCGGAATCAAAGCGGCAATGACGCCAACCGGTTTGGCAATCTTAATGAGGCCGCGTGCTGCGTCCTCCTCGACGATGCCGCAGGTCTTGACCAAAGCCATGTCGGCGAGCGTCCCCAGCACGCGGAGCGCAATCTTGGTGATCTTGTCGGGAACATTGCCAAAGCCTCCCTCTTCGACTGCGAGCTTGGCCAACGCCTCGCGCGACTTATAGACCTGCCATCCGACAGATGTGGCGAGACCATCCGCCTGTTCCTGAGTGTAGGACTCGATAGCGGCCTGTGCCGAGCGTGCCCGCGCGATGAGGGACTCTATTTCGCGCCGCGCTTGCTCCTCGACAGGAACAGCGGGAGGACTGCTGGCGAGTGTTTCCAATGTCTTGCCCTTTTCCAAGTCAAGAGCTTATCAAACGATCGGCAACGCGCATACGTACATCGACGATCTTGAAATCATCACCGTTTGCGATGATGGGATTAAGGTCAAGTTCACCAAGCCAACGGGCGCCATCGAACCATTGAGACACATCGGCGATCAACTTCGCAAACCGAGCCGCATCGACTTCCGCCTGGCTCCGGAACCCGCTGAGAATTTTCTTTCCTTTGAGCTCACCGAGCATCGTCAGCGCCTCTTCGGCTGCGACCGGAGCTAGCCGCAGGGCCCTGTCCTCCAGTGCTTCGATCCACACACCGCCAAGGCCGGCTATCACGACGGGCCCGAAGTTTGCATCGCGCCGGGCGCCAACGACGAGTTCGATACCCAGCGCCGCCTGCTGTTGCACGAGTGCTGGACCTGGCCCAAGCCGACGGCAGAAATCCTCAAATGCCGCTGCGACGGCAACATCGTCGAGAAGGTGCAATCGCACGGCGTCTGCCTCGCTCTTGTGCACGAGCCCAGGGCGCTCGGCTTTGAGAGCGACCGGAAATCCTAGATCGCGTGCTGCAGCAGCGGCCTGGCCCGAGTCTGCAGCAAGCGCCCAGCGCGCCACGGGGAAGCCAGCCTGTTGCAGCAAACAAAGCGCGGCATCCGAAGGCACCCAGCCAACTTCGTCGACGCAGCCGGGCGCTGCAACTGGTTTCCGTTTCGATGGTTGCGCAAATGGGCGGGAAGGCTTTGACATCGTGGCGGCCAACACGGCAGCTGTCGTAATGGGCCACTCATGGCAAGGGATGCCCGCGGCCCTCAATCTTTCGCGGTTTGGGTCTGCTGCTCGCGGCGCCACCCAGCAGACATGAATGGGCTTCAATGAGCCTCGCTTCCGCGCTTGCTTGACTGCGGCGATAAGGGCATCTGTGACCTCCGGCATCAGCGCCGAGCGCTGCAGCAAGACGGGCACTACCGCGTCGACTTCCTCCGAATCCATCAGAGCTTCGGTCGAGCGCGCGTACATTGTGGCGAAGTGCTCCCACTGGGTTGTAACATCGATTGGGTTGAGGCCTGACCCATGTGGCGGGAGGACGCTTGCAATTGTGGCATGTAGTTCCGGTGACAGAGCTGGGACGACAAGCCCTCGTTCTTCGAACAAGTCGGTGAGCTCTACGCCAGTCCCTCCTGAGTTGGTGATGATGCCCACGCGACTGCCCCGCAGGGGCGGCTGACGGTCAAGGGCTGAGGCAACATCAAGAAGAGTCTTGCCATCGTCGACGACATGTGCGCCCGCCTGACGCAGCGCTGCGGATAGGACTGCTTCGTCGCTGGAGAGTGCGGCCGTATGGCTCACTGCTGCCCGCTGAGCGCCAGGATGTCGCCCTGTCTTCAGCACGACCAGGGGCTTTCTGGCAGCAACATCCGCAGCTATCTCAAAAAAACGCCGGCCGCCGGTAACTGACTCCAACAGAATCGCGACCACTTTTGTCGCCGGGTCCTCGCCCAGAAAGGCAAGCAGGTCGGCCTCGCCGAGGTCGATCTTATTGCCAAGCGCGACAATCTTGGCAAAGCCTAAACCGTCATCGATCGAGCGCGAAAACGCCGCCATTCCATAGGCGCCACTCTGGGTAATTAAGGAAACGCCCCCGCGGCTAGGCAGGCCGATTGACAGCGAACAATTCAAGCCGGAAGCGGTGTTGATGACACCAAAGCAGTTTGGCCCGACGATACGAACTCCCGTTGCCGCGGCAGTGCGAGCGACCTCCCGCTGCAATTCCGCGCCGCGCGGACCAGTCTCGGCAAAACCACCACTGATGATGATTGCAACTGAGACTTGCGCCGCGCCGCAATCCGCCACGACCCCAGGCACCGCAGCCGGCGGGGTCACGACGAGAGCCAAGTCGACCGGCTCCGGCACGGCACTAACAGAAGGATAAACTGGACATCCGAGGATCTCGTTTGCAGTTGGGTGAATGGCGATAACCTCGCCGCCGAAACCCGCCTCTGCTGAGATGAGATTACACAGAAACAATGCACCGGCTTTACCTTGAGACGCGGAAGCTCCGATGACTGCCACGCGCCGAGGGGTGAATAGCGCCTCCTGCCAGCTGGTCATGACATCGCCTCAACGGCTGCGGTGAAGAGGCTCGGGGCACCGCCGGTGTGAAGGAAGAGAGCGGTTTTCACATCCAAGTAGCGGCCCTTGGATAAGAGATCGAAGTAACCGGCCATGGCTTTGGCCGTGTAGGTAGGATCAAGGAAGATCCCTTCCGCCCGTGCCGTGGCAGCAATAGCGCTTTGCCCTTCGGCTGAGGGAATGCCGTAGCCGGCGCCAATGAAGCTGTCGATGACGATGATCTCGATTTCGCGATCAAATCCATAGCCGATGATTGCAGCTGCCTCCGCAGCAAGCTTTCTCGCCCGCGCCAATGTCTCAGCAGCCGGACGGCTAACGGCGAAGGCTTCCAGGCGCCAATGCGCGCCAAGCAATGCCGAGCCCAGCAGCCAGCCCGCAAGCGTAGCGCCTCCTCCGGCGGCCATCACCACCATTTGTGGCGCAATTTTAAGCGCTGCACATTGGTCGAGGGTCTCGCGGACGGCCAGAGCATGGGCGAGGGCGGCCAGCGCACAAGCGCCGCCGCGAGGGACAGAATAAGGGCGGGCGCCGCGAGCAGCGACCTCTGAGGCTGCGCCATCGATCGCGCAATCGACGGATGCCCTATCGAAATCGTTGGTGAAGCGAATCTCTGCGCCGAGTATCTGGGTGAGCAGATGATTTCCTTCGGCCCGAGCGGGAGGTGTGCCCCAATAGACGGCAACGCAGTGCAACCCAGCGAGTGCTGCTATGCCAGCGGTAGCGCGGACGTGGTTTGACAACGGTCCGGCGCCGGTAACAAGCGTGTCGGCGCCCTGTCGCAGCGCTTCGTCGACGATCAGATCCAGAGAACGGACCTTGTTGCCACCGAAAGCCACTGGCAGAAGATCGTCGCGCTTGAAGAACAGTCTCGGCCCGCCATAAGCAGCGGGGAGACGAGGGGCAAAAGTCAGCGGTGTCGGCTCCTTTACGAGCTCTAAGCGCGGAATTGCATCTAATCGGCTAGCCCACGAACTCACTCTTTGGGCTCCCCTATTGAGTCGACAACACTCGATCGACCAGCGCCTGACAATGCCCGACCTGAGCATCCGCCGCGATGAGCCAATCGAGCTGCTCTTTGGTCAGGCAAGCGCAAATCTCGCGCTCCTCCGCAAGGAGTGCAGCAAATGGGCGCCCTTCGCGCCGGGCCGAGGCGGCCAAGTGCTGAATGAGATGGCGGGCGGTCTCTTTACCGATGTGAGGAGCTAATGCGAGCATTGCTCTTTCGGAGAGAACGGACCCGCCTGAGGCCTCAAGATTGGCGTGCATGCGCTCGGTGCGGACCTCGACTCCCTCGATTACGGAGGCGAGCAGCGCATACGCCTTTCCGGCCGCCATAGTTAGCTCCGGTATGGCATGCCATTCCGCCTTCCACGATCTTCCGTCACGCTCGTGGTCGTGCACGAGGCACTCGGCAAGAAGCGCTGCGTTGGCCCGCACCACGCGAGCCAGCGTTCCGATATGTTCGGCCACTTCCGGGTTGCGCTTGTGCGGCATTGTTATGCTGCCGATCCCCTCCATCACAGATGGCTCTCGGAGTTCACCAATTTCATCGCGCTGGAGGTTATAAACCTCATGTCCAATGCGATCAGCGGTGCCGGTCGAGAGCACGAGAAGATGCGCCCATTCCGTCAGAATATCGCGGCTCGCCGTCCACGACATATCCGGTTCGCGCAGGCCGAGACGGGCAAGAAACTGCTTCTGCACGGCAAGGGCCCTGGGCCCCATTGCAGAAAGACTGCCCACACCGCCACAAAGCTGGCCGACATCAAGCCGCTTTGCTGCGTCGTCAACCCGCTGCCGATGACGCCTCAACTCGGCAAGCCAGCCGGCGGCCTTGAAGCCAAAAGTAATCGGCAAACCTTGTTGGCCATGGGTTCTCCCAGTCATGATCGTGTCGCGGTGGCGACGGCACAAATCAGCCGTTGCGGCGATGGCTCGTTCGAGATCAGCGACGAGCAACCCGCGCGCATCGCGCAGCGTAAGCATGAGCCAGGTATCCGTAATATCTTGGACAGTCGCTCCAAAATAAAACCATTCGCGCCCAGAGCCGGAGCACCGCCGGGCGACAGCGGCGATAAGACCAGCTGTCGAATGTCCAGTTGTTTCATAACCTTCGCGGCACTCCGCCAAAAATTGTGCATCGATCTCGATCGATTGGCAGGCTGCTTTAATGTCCTGAGCCGCATCCGTTGGGATGATCCCGTGATCGGCCTGCACCTCCGCTAGCAGTGCGAGGAGATCGAGCCAACGCTTGGTCCGCGGGCTGTCGGCAAAGAGCGCCCTCATCTGAGGCGTGGCCCACGCGCTCCCATAGATGCCCGAACAAAAAGACCATTCCGTCATGTGGCGGCCCCAGCGAAGGTTTTCGCCTCAGCAAGGAGGCGGCGCAAGGCTGCTTCGCGGCGCGCGCGGGTGGATGCGAAGGTGCGGCGTCGGTCGCTCGCCAAAGCAGTGAGCTCGGATGCCATTGAGGCTACCTCCTCGGGAGCAGCGCAACCAATGTCTTTCCGCGCCGAGATGCATGTAGACAGATCGAGCGCTGCAGCGACAATTTCATCGGTAACGCCATCGGGCGAAAGGCTAGCCGATAAACAAGCAATTCGTACGTCCTCTGCGCTCGCTTCGGCGAGGCAGCGTCCTTGCTCCTCCAGCGCTCTGACAAGCCGCCCAACCGCCTTGTGCACGACGCGGTAATCGATTCCGGTTGCGACCATGAGGCGCTGGGCGAGATCGGACGCGCAGGCCAAGCGGTCGTCCAAGGCGGCGCGGCTGCGAGCCTCGTCCACGCTCAGCTCGGCAATGCATTCAGCGGTCAAGGACGCGACTTGAGCGGCGGAGCGCACCGCATCGGGCACAGAGTCATAAGCGAAAAGCCGATTGTCCATTTGTCCAGACGGCGTCCGGACTGCGGCGGCAATGCCGGCCTGCACGCCGATGAGCCGGTTTGCGGTAGCCCTGACGAAGGCCAGCGCGAATGGATTGCGCTTTTGCGGCATGATCTTGCTCGCCCGAGCATAGCGATCCGCGAGTTTGATGAAGGCGAATTCTCCCGATGCGAAGATCATCAGATCCTCGGCAAGGCGATCCAGGTTCAGAACGGAAGCCAGGGCAACGGCGCAGGCCTCAACGGCAATATCAGCCTGCCACATGGCATCGCGGGCATGCCGGACAGGCTGAGAAAAGCCCAGCCGCTCGGTCAGCTTGCGCCGGTCTTGCATTATGACCGAGCCGTTGGAGCTGCCGATGCCAGCCGGGCACTGGTCGGCGCGGCCGTAAAGCGCCAGGATGCGATCGAGATCACGCAGCATTGGCCAAGCAAAGGATTGAAGATAATGACCGAAGGTGGTCGGCTGAGCACGCTGTAAATAAGTATAATCGGGCATCAAAGTGCCTCGGTGCCGCAGGGATAGAGCGCTCAGCGTTTCAACCGCTCCTGCCAATGCCTCACCAAGATGAAGGAGGTCGCCGCAGAGCACCAGATGATAGGCTGTTGTCAGCGCTTCCCGGCGCGCCCGGGCAACGCCAAGCCAACCGGCCGCCTTCGTGCGTTCGGCAAGCCAGGCCTCGCGATTTGTGTAGAGGTCTCCATAAACTGAGTCGGGGATGAACGAGGCGTCGGCCTCGTGGAGGGCAAGAAGGGCCGCGATCAATGAACGCGCCGGATCGGCAGGTATCACTCCTCGCTCGGCAAGGGTCAAAGTGTGGGCGAGGTCAACCCAGCTGATCGACCGCGTCAGGCCAAGCTGGGCTCGTAGTTCGCTACAAAAGGCAATATCGGTTAAATTTTCCGACGGCGCCTCGTTGAGCCGCTCTCCGATTTCGAGGACGGCAGCCGCGCTCGCAAGGTCTAGGGGTTTCGCCGGATTCATCGGCCGCTCCCCGAGAGCGGAACTGCGGACGCATCCTCGATGCGCGCCGGATCCCATCGGCCTGCCTCGCGGGACTGAGCGGCGACGGCTGCAAAAGTTTCGAACCGCAGGCCGCAGCGCAACGCTTCCAGAGCCAAGCAGTCCTGCGGCTGGATGTTGCCGAGGCTGACATTGGCTCCGAATCGGCAAACCAGATACGCCTGCTGGTGACGCAGCGGGGCTTCCCAGATGAGGCGCGAAGCGGCGCCTCCGGCCAGTTTTACGACCTCATCCAGAACACGAGTCAGGACCTCACCCTCGCGGTCATAAATGCCGATGCCTTGCCCACTCTCCCTGCCTTCGATGATGACCCAGGAGGCGCCCCACGCGAGATCATTCAAAGCTTGCTCTGCCAGCTCCGAAGCGGTCGGCTGGCGCTTAGGGTCTTTGCGGCCGACCTCCGTAATGGCGAGGAGCCCAGCCTCACGCGCGCAGTCTATAACTCGTTGGCGGCGCTCTCCTGGCAGGTCTATGGTACCCTCGGAGATTTCGACGGCTCCAAAGCCCAGCTCCTTGGCCCGCTTCATGAAAACGCGACAGTGCGTCTGAACGATCGCTGCTTCGAGCAGCGTGCCGCCGGGATACGTCAGAATTTCTTGCTCATGAAGTAAGGCGAGCTTTTCCTCTAAGATCCTGAGCGGCATCAACGCAGAGGTGCCGAAGCCAAACTTCCAGTGATCGATGTGTTCGCCCGCAATCGTCAGGATGTCACGCACCATGGAGGCGCCTAGGCCATTATCTATGACCATTGTCACTCCAGTCGCTCGCGGCCGGCGAATTCTCCGCTTGACGATCACATCGAGCGACCAAACGCCCCCCCAGGGAGAGCTAAACCCGGGCGAACTCATGCGACAGCTCCCTTAATGCTCGCTCGACCATCGCCAGATTTGCCCCCCAGGGGACGACCATCACATCGCCTTGGCGCTCGATGTCAAATTCCCAAAGGCAGCACTTGAGGATTGTCGGCTCCTTCCGAGGGCCAGCGATCACACGCGGGCAGATTTCCACCCGTGGCGGTTCATCGCCATAGTAGTGACGGTGGAATTGCAGGCTGCGCTCACAGCCAATCAGGGTCCAATCCTGCCGCTCGGCGGGCCGCTCATCGAGATAGTAGACAGGGGCACCCAGGTCCTCGAGGCCTCCCGAGCGGCACGGGACCAGGAAGGCTGGCGCCGAAACGTTCCGCACCAGCTCTTTCAGTTCGATTCGCTCGAGCACTGGAATGATCGGAGGCAGATCGGCATAGCTCAAAACATGCCTGACGAGATCGAAGAGTTTTGGCGGTTCAGGCGGAGCGACTTCGACGACCTTCACGATGAATGGGCTTGGATGATGAATGAAATTGACGTGATCGTATTTTCCTTCGCAGATTAAGGTCTGGTTCTTGCCAATTCCATGCTTGGCGGCGAGCGCGGCAAGAGCCGACCGGTTGGCGCAATCGGTTTGTGGATCGCGCACATAGGCGCACCGATCAGGCAGAGCGAGCACCTCGACATGCACAATTGGCGCAAACAGGTCCTCGCGGTTTAAAGCATCGACCGCAATTACTGCGTGCTGGTCGTCATCTGCCCTGAGCACGATAAACTCCGTGCGGCGATAGGTTTCGCGCCCAAGGAATGAGGCCACAATGCCTTTCGCGGTCATGGGCCCATCATACGACTGAACACTGACCCCGCGATAGGGCAGCGGTATAAAATTGAGCCTGTCCTTGAACAGGGGGCTGGCGGGTTTGGCCTTCCCGGTGACGAGGCTGTCTGATGCGGGCATAGACATTTGTCCCTCGCCCCTAAGCGATTTCGAATGCGCGCCCCATGTCATCGGCGCGAATCTCTTTTTCGTGGATTTTGAGCGGATCGAGCCGCCGGATGAGATCGACAACGGGCCACCCAGGCGCTGGTACGGTGTTGATCTCAGCAGCGAATGCCGGTTCAAATCCCGTATTCTCTAAAACGTCTTCGACTGAAGTGTCTGGATAAAGGGCTGTCAACCGCATGTGGCCGTCAGCGTCGAAGTCGAATAATCCGAGTTCGGTCACTAGCCATTGCGGGCCGTTGCCGCGATGGCCGAGTTCCCAGCTTGACCTGCCGTCCCGCGCGCGGTGGCCAAGATTGGTGATGAAGTCGCAATCTTTCACAAGGCGAAACCGCCGTCGGCCCGTCGTATCCTTTGGCGAGCGATGTGCAGTAGTCCAAAGGGTGATACGGGCGGCATCGCACGACAAATTGCAGCCGCCACCGCCACCAGGAAGTTTTAACTTAATGTCCGGATAACCAAGAGCAGTCACATTGCAGTTGCCCCATCGATCGATCTGGAGTCCAGAAAGGAACATCCGGTCCAACCGTCCGGCAGCAGCAAGGTCGAAAAGCTCCTCAATTCCGAGCGAGGAAGACGCTCCGCGGTCCATCACCCAATCGTTTGAGGTAGGAGCAAGGAAAGGAGGTTCAGGATCAACACCATAAGTGGCGCCAGCCACCAAAACCATGCGCGGTGCGTGGGTACGCTTTGCCACATGCATGGCGAGCTGAACAAGCGGCGAACCGAATCCGTGGAACACGAGCGTTCCGTCGTTAATGGTGCGGGCTAAGGCCGCAATCATCATCTCGCCGAGGGTACAGCTTTTCATCAAACCATCGCTTCTTCAAGATAGAGCCGCTGCCAACTCTCGTCTCCTTGGTTCCAGGAGGAAAGCCGGGCACGAGTTTTCTCGCTGCCTATCCGGTCAAGATAGTCGGCGTTTGTTGGCGCGCCGTGGACGAAAACGGAGAGATATTCGGCTTTGAAAGCCTCTGCGCCTTTGCGGGCCGCTTCATAATAAAGCACGGTGTGGCGGCGATCATAAGCATAAAACGGATAGCAAGCGGTAGGATGCGCGCCCATCGGCACCTCACTCACCGCGGTTACGTAGAAGTAGGGGATCTGAACTCCGCGAAGCTCGTTTAGCCGCTCGTTTGGAACGAGCTCTTCAACAGTGGCGAGAACAACGCGCGATGCCTTGGCGAAGAGGACGTCGGCGACCGGGGGCCCCTGAATCAGCAGGTTGCCTTGCGCATCCCCGTACTGGGCGTGAATGAGCGCGATATCGGGTTCGATTGCTGGCACCAGCAGCAATTCTTCGCCGGTGAATGGGCATACCATCTGTTTAAATTCGGGATGAAGTGAGAAAAAATCCGTGCCGCGGGCCGACCGCATTGGCATGAAGGGCAAGCCTTGGATTGCGGCCCGCAATTGCTGCACCAGCGTATAGCAACAGCTATCGTCAGCTTTGACAGCGCCTGATTCGAGCGCCCGCCGGTAATTCGGCGCCATACCGAAATCTTGCTCAAAGCCGACGTAGCTTTCCGAGGATCGTGAAATTGCTCCGCCGCCACACAACAGATCGATATCGATCCCATGCGCCGAGCCGACCACGGTAAGATCCCTAACACCGCGGCGCAAAACGGCCCGCAACAAGGCCATCGGTTCTCGTGAAGACAGGCCTCCGCCGATCGCGACAACGGCACCATCCTTGACGAGCGAGGCTAAATCATCAAGCGTCGTGCGCTTGTCGGAATCAGTGTAAACCGGCCGCGGTTCAGCCTTGGACATTTGCCCGCCCTTTGGTTAGTCACTTTGTTACGCCGCCGGCAAGGCCCGCCGCGCTGTGATTTATGAACGAGAGCATTATACGCCCTGCCACGAGCGGTTACGAATCAGATCGGCAGCTTTCTCTGCAATCATGATGGTTGGCGCACAGGTGTTGCCGCTCACAACCGTCGGCATAACCGATGCATCTACGACCCGGAGACCTTCGATGCCACGCACTCGCAATGACGAGTCGACAACTGCCGCTCTATCATTCCCCATCTTGCAGGTCCCTGCCGGGTGCCAAGTGGTCGACGCGGTGCGCCGCACAAAGCGCTCCAAATCACCAGCGCTCCGCAACTTGGCGCCTGGCGCAATCTCTTGTCCACGGATATCGTCGAATGGCTTGGCATAGAGGATGCTGAGATTCCAGCGGACCCCGGCAATGGCGCATCTCACATCATCCGGGGCGCTCAAATAGTTGAAATTGAGCACCGGCCGGTCGAGGGGGTCCGCCGAGGCAAGTGTAACCTCGCCGCGGCTCAAAGGCCTGTTGACGTAAGAAGTGAAGGTTATGCCATGACGATCCGGCGCCCCGGCCTCGGGATAATCAGGAGCGAGCGTCATCAGGCAGAATAATTGCAGCCCGGGATATTCTTCGTCTGGCTTGCTTTTCACGAAGGCTCCCGCCTCGAGGAAGTTTGAGCATAGCGCTCCAGTTTTGGTGCTTTCGTATTGGCGAAATGCGGCCGCCTTCTTCTCGTCCGGGAGCGGAGCAAAAGTCAAAGGTTGCGTGATCTCGCACCGCACTCTTGTATGAAGGTGATCTTGCAGGTTTTTGCCAACTCCTGGAACATCGAGTTGCACATGGACGCCCACCCGCTCAAGCTCGGCTTTCGGCCCAATCCCCGATAGCATCAGCAGTTGTGGAGAACGCAAAGCGCCAGCTGAAACAATGACCTCATTAGCCGCATGGGCCTGCTGCACAGCGCCGAAATGGAGATATTCGACACCAGTGGCACGTGCTCCGCTGAGCTGCAGCCTTGTTGCCTGAGCGTGCGTGACAACAGATAGGTTTGCACGTGGGCGCGCCGGGCGCAGATAGGCATCGGCAGCACTGCAGCGAGCGCCCTTGGCGAGCGTTGCTTGCAGTGGACCGCAGCCTTCCTGAGACGCTCCGTTGAAATCGGCGTTGAATGGAATGCCAGCCTCTTGTGCCGCGGCGAGATAGCGCTCGACGAGAGGATTTGGTTGCGGATGGCTTGCTACGATGAGCGGACCGGCCGTGCCGTGATATTGACCGGATAGATTTTGATTGGCCTCGGACCTTAGAAAGTAAGGCAAGACATTGTCGTAACCCCAGCCCTCGTTCCCGAGATCGCACCAGCCATCATAGTCACCGCGGTTGCCGCGGATATAAATCAGGTAATTGATTGAGCTTGATCCGCCGAGGACGCGGCCTTGCGGGACATAGAGGCGGCGCCCGCATAAATTCTTCTGAGGGAGAGTTCTGTAAGCCCAATCATTTGGGCCATCTTGAAGTCGCCCATAGAATGCCGGTATCCGGATCGCGGGGTCATTATCCTCGCCTCCCGCTTCGAGCAGCAAGACCTGGCAGGCTGGATCCTCGCTTAGCCTGTTTGCCAGGACGCATCCGGCCGCTCCCGCGCCTATGATGATGTAATCGAACATGCTCCTATCCGAAGCGACGCTCATATCGCCAAGTAGCCGCCGTCGATCGGGATCGCAGCGCCGTTGCAGTAGCTTGCTTCATCGCTGGCGAAGAAGGCGACCGCGCTGACGATGTCCGAGACCGTGCCAATCCTCCTCTGCGGAATCCGGCTCAAGACTTCCTCTCGCAATGCAGGCTCGGCAAGACGCCAATGAGTCATCGGCGTGTCGATCATCCCTGGGCACAGCGCGACAGAACGGATTCCTCGATGCCCATAATCGATGGCAATGGCCCGTGTGATCTGTATGACGGCGGCCTTGCTGATGGAGTAAGCCGCGCGCGCCGGAAACGCCACCAAACCGGCTACCGAAGCAATATTCACAATGACGCCGCAGCCTCGATCCAACATAGCCGGCAGCACAGTGGCGCAGAGCCGGATGATGGCACGGAGGTTCACATCAAGGACGTAATCGACCACCTCGGATGGGGTTTCGTGCAGCGTGGTCGCGTGCGGGCCGCCGGTTGTGCCGGCATTGTTTATCAGCACCTCAGGATGGCCGACGCGCTTGACAGCCTCAGCTAGCGCCTTCTTCACCTGCGCGCCATCAGTGATGTCGGCGATCGAAGGCAACAGGTTCGCGCTGCCCAACCGGCTCGCAAGCAACACTAGTCCGGTTTCGTCTTTGTCGAGGGCGATTACTTGGTCTCCCATATTGACAAAGCGCTCCGCTATTCCCGCGCCAATTCCCGACGCCGCCCCAGTTACCATCACGACACGGCTCACAGACTTCGTAGCTCCCGTTGGCCCGCTCGCAGCCGCGAGAGCTGGATGAAATGCGTTGGATTGAGAAAGAGCTCATCCATTTCGCCCAGCTCATCGATGGTTAGCCCGCGCCGGACGAGGATGTTGAGATATTGAAACGCGTCCTTCGCGCCGTAGCCCACATGATGCGCTCCGAGCACGCGCCTTGTGTCGCCATCGAGGATGAGCTTTTGGAACCCCGACATATGCGGCCGCGCGAGCGCATAAAGCATCGTGCGGTCTGCTGCTGGCAGGCCGATATTTAGGCCGCTTGGATTATCCGGGGGCATCTTCAAGACCACGACATTGCGATATCTCTCGCGTGCCTCTTCCTCTCCAAGGCCAAGCCAGCTCACCTCATAATGGGTGTGCAAGAAATCGGGCCAATTGGCGGGGCGATAGCCGACCTTCTCGCCCATGATGGCGCGCGCGGCATAAGTCCCGCTCTTGCGCGCCTTGAACATCTCCATGGGAGCGCCAATCAAATCGCCGACTGCGTAAACGCCAGGGATGGAGGTTTGCAACTGCTCATCAACCAGAACGGCTCCCTTCTCATCCACAGTTACGCCCAAAGCATCGACCGCCGCCTGCGAGCGCGGCCGCTCCCCGAGCGCTTGGAAGAGGAAGTCGGTGGCAATCTCTACTTCGCCCGAAGGTGTATCCGCGACGACTTTGGCCACGCGGCCACACGCACCTGCGATTATCGAGATAATTGACGCCCCTTCGATTATTTCCATGCCCTGCTCGCGCATCCGATCGATGGCATAGGCGCGGGTTTCGCCGTCTTTGATCACATCAAGAACGCGGTTGCGCACAAGCATGACCACCCGCCTGCCGGTGGCGTTGAAAAAGCAGCCATATTCGACGGCCGTCTTGCCGCCGCCGGCGACCACCACCGTTTCGCCAGGCTCGTAGTCGAGCGCCTCGACAAGCGTGGCGAAGTCATGCACGCCCTTGAGATCGCTGCCCGGTACCTTCAGGCGAATTGGCTCGGCGCCAAGCCCAAGCACCAGAGCGCGCGCCTTGAAAATCTCACCGGCAACCTCGACCGTGCTGGCATCGAGGATCTGAGCTGGCGCGTTCAGTACGAATTCAAGGTCAAGCTGCTCCTTGCTCTGATAGTTCATAATGGCATGCGGCCCGGTGCGACCCCGCCGGAAAAGATCAATAATTTCCTTGATCGAGGTTATCCGCCCCTTCATATCCGGAAACCACAGGCTTCCAGAAAAGCAGCGGGCAAGCATCAACTCGGCCGCGCAATCCGAGAAAAGATGGTGCGGGACGCAGGCATTGTGCGGGCAGGAGCCGCCGAGGAACGGCCAGCGATCGACGACAAGCTGACGGCCGCCCAGGGCGCGCAGATAGGCGGATCCAAATCGGCCTGCTGCTCCGCCGCCGAGAAAGATTGCATCGAATTCCCTCGAATCGCTCCGGTTTATATTCCTGATTGGGCCAACAGTGGCAGGCTCGCTGAGGGCCTTCTCGATCTTTCTTGCCCACTGCTCGATGGTCAGGAAATCTGGATTAGGCTGCTTTTGCACCAGCTGGTCCATCGCTTATCTCCCGGAAATGAGCTGAGCTGCGGCCATCCTCTCAGCCGCCGCAGCACGGGCAGCCCGCGCGATGCGGAGTTTCCCATGGATGAGGCTCGGGAGCTTTGCCTGGGTCGGGCCGCGCGCGGCGGCTGCCGCATTGAGAGCACACCCACTCGCTGGGCATCCGCGTGCCCTCGAGGACGAGACTCTTCGTGACGTGCTTGCAGTCAGGGCAAACGATTGTGTAGACCGGCATAAAGTAACTCCGGGGGAGCGGGTGGCGGGCCGCTTACGCCAAGCGCCGCCACCCATGAGCATTGCTAAGCGGCGATGCCTTGCCGTAACCGCTCGCGGACAAGCTTTGTCCCTTCGACCAAAGCGTGGAGCTTCTCTTGGGCGATGTATCTCTGGAGGAGAATTAGGCCGCAGTCGGTGGTGACGCCCAGCCGCTCCGCCGGGATCACCCTTAAGAGCGCTTGGATCCGGTCTGCGACTTGAACGGCCGTCTCAGTAATCGTGCTTTTGACATCAATCACCCCGGCCCAAAAATCGACATTGGGGGGAAGAGGAAATTCCTTGAAGGCGTCGAGGCCGGACAGATCGCCAGTCCGGCGGCCGCAACTTTCTAGATTGAGAACGTTGAAGTGCGCTTCGTAGGCCTTCGGTATGATCGAGCGCGTCGCCGCCGGAGCATTCGGTGTCTCCTTGCGCTTCGCCAAGTCGAAGATCTCGCCAGGCTTGCCGGTCTCATCTGGATAATAGGCCGGTGTGCCGCCCCAATTGCCCCAGCAGACATGGACTACGATACGGGCGTTCTTGACGCCCTCGACGGCAGCATTGAATGCCTCGATCGCCCAGTCTTCGTAAAAATAAGGCCAGGTGAACTCATCGATCTGGATGAAATCAATACCCAGTGCATCGACCTCCAAAATATCCTCGTTGATCGCCTTTGCGATCGCGAGAGCGCGGTCGCGGGCGCTCTTATAGTAGAGATCGTTTGTGCATTGGGCGAGGACCTGGATGCCCGTATATTGGACTTTGGTCAGCTTGCTCGTTGCCTTCTTAAGAGCCCGGGCCTGCTCCACCATTATGGTGCCGTGCCGCTTGATCTCCTGGTCAATGGTGGCTGAATGCAGCCGGCTGTAGATCGGAAACCCGAGCAGGCCGCCGCGAAGGCTGTAGCCCATGCGCCGGAAATAGTAGTAGAGAATATCGCCGTAGTTGTCCCCTTGGATGCGGCCGTCCGAAATAATATCGAGGCCGGCCCTCTCCTGATCGCGTGCGACAGCGCCAATGGCATCCTCAAGAGCTTCGCAGATCATTGAATCTGGCGGCTCCCTATCGCCGCGGAAATGACGCGCAAAATAGGCGTCCCACCACCGCGGATTAGGATAGTTGCCGACCATACTAGTCGGAATTAGCACTTCCTGCCCGCCGATCCTCATATGCTCCTCCCTGTTTTCGCTTTCGGCCTCTTAAGATGACGCACCTTTAAAGGCTTTAGAGCAATCGGTGAGGAATGTCAGCCCGTATAAAGCAGGATGGAAAAATGTGCTCCTTTTCCGGTTTTAATGCCCATGGCAAGCAATCTTTTTGATCTTGCTCTGGAGGCAGTCTCTCCAAACAGCATAGCCCGCATGTTTCGCCGTGGCATCATCCAATTGATTGATGCCAGCTTCTTATGGGGCGCGTATCGTTTTACATTCACTGCCTGGTAAGCGGCAAGGTGGCCTCGGAGAACTGGTGGACGAGTTCTGTCTGACGGTTGGTTCCTGTTCTTGCGAAAATGTGCTGTAGGTGCGTACGAACCGTCGCATAGCCGATGCCGAGCCGGGCGGCGACGGCGGGAAGCCCGTTTCAGCCTACGATCTCCTCAAGAACGCGCGTCTCAGCGGGGGTGAGTCCGAATCTTGCCGCCAAGCCCCGGATTCGGGCCCTATGTTCGGCACCCGGATCGACGGCGACAGCCGGCCGGTCGACTTCGAAGATCGACCGTGCGCGGTTGGCGGCAAGCGGAAAGACATGGGGCGAGGCCTAGCAGGACGTTTTCGCTGCCATTAAGGGCTCGTCAGGAAACAATCGCTTTCTTTGATTGGTTTGCGGGAGCGATGGTATAATTCCATTCGCCGTGGAAGGCGGCGCGCTGGATGTTGAGGCTTTCCATTTCGTCATCGGAGACGACAACGCCTTTGGCATATT
>DATJBL010000015.1:0-36923 GCA_035515355.1 Methylocella sp. | reverse complement strand
AACCGATGGCGGCAACAGGAATCCGGTCTGCCGATCGATCGTGCGGAAGTTGCTCATCGGACAGGCTCGTCATCGTGTGAGAATCAATGCAATGATTCTATCGTATCCTGCTGTCGTCCGTTAAGTCCGACGGGCTGCTAGGCTTTATCCTCACCAAAGGTACGGTAGGCGGTCCGGTCATGAATGCTGGTTTTGCGCTCTACGGCGCGTTGATGGTTGCCGCCGCCGCCGAAACCTTCCGGCAGGGCTACGCGCGCCGTTTACCTCAGCACCGCGCCTGGGGCGTTCGGCTCTTCGCGCTCGCCATCGGTTCATGGCTCTATCGCATTGAATATGGATTTTGGCTGCCTCTCACGCACTCTCTATGGCACACGCATTCCTTCACGGGGCCCTTCGATCATTTCATGTCATTCTTCTTCTACGTTCCAAACCTAGTGATCGCTGAAATCTATATCCGTACGAACGGCACTCATCGGCCTGCCATACGATTGACTCTTGCGACGGTGTTTCTCTTAGGCGCCGCGATGACCGCAATCAGCACGTTTTATTTTACGAGAGATTATTGGGGGCCAGGGATTCTTGCTGCGCTCTGACGCGAAGCTCAGACTGACGCCAAGCGGAGCGCGTGTTAATTTGAAGACATCGCGAGCGGCTTCCGGGGCGCCTCCCCCCGCCCAATAGGACAAATCTTTTACGCGATCCCACAAGCCAAAGGCTGCCCTCTGTCTGTGGGTTTGTAAGATTCTCCAGCCCGACCTTACAAAAATGTTTCACGTGAAACTTTTTTGTAAGGTCGCGGGGCAAAACCGGACAAAACTGATGGCTGAAACATCTCACAGCGTCTTTAGAAACGCTGCAAAACGCATGAGGCCTTCGGGCCAAGGGCCATGGCCGCTTTCAACATTGATGTGGCCGGAAAACCCTGCGTCAACCAGCTCCGCGCCGAGCGCGCTTGCGAGCGCCGCGCTGGCGGCAAAGGAGGAATAGGGATCGTTCTGGCTCGCGATGATGAGGGCCGGGAAGGGAAGCGGTTCATCCGGCAGGGTCAGAAATGCCGGATCGACCGCCGCCAAATTTGCGAGAACCTCGAAGGATGGCGGCGCGACCAGAAAGCCGCCCTTGACCTTGCCGGCGCTCGCGCCTTTTGCCAACAAGAGCGCGGCATGGGCAGCTGCGAGCGCGCCGAGACTATGGGCGACAAGAATGACCGGGCGCTCCGCGCGCTCGATCTCCTCAACGATACGCCCTCGCCAAGGCTCGAGCCTGGGGCTGTCCCAATCCGCCTGAACAACGCGGCGCACCGTCGGAAGCTTGGCTTCCCAGCGGCTTTGCCAATGGTCCGGCCCGGAGCCGCCGAGGCCCGGGATCACAAGAATGTCGGCGTCCGCTGTGCGCATTTTGCGGTTCAGTGGGCAACCGCCGCCGCAACCGGCTTTGCTTGCGTCAGCGCTCTGGTCAGCGACGTGAGGAACCCCTCGTAAAGCGCCGTCTCGACGGCTTCCAACTCTTTCGACCTTCTTGCAAACTGCGGATCGAAGGCTTGCAGAAAAGCCTCGATGTCGGTGAGATGCTTCGTTTCCTCGGCGAGCAAACCGCCGAGCTTTCTTGCGATCTCGGAGTCGCCGAGCGCGTTCCGGTACACACCATAAACGCTGAGCGCCCGGCGCTCGATGAGCCACGTCACATAGCCGTAAGCCAGTCTGACACGCTCCTCGGCTGAGCGGTCCGCGAAAGCTTCGTCACAAAACTGGTCGAGGTCCTGGAAATAGGCTTCCGCTTCCTCGCCACAAAGAAGAACATCGGGAGCGTAGGAATCAAAAGCGGCGCCGCCGAGTTTCATCGCAAGCTTTTTGAGGCCCAGCGCATGGCGGCCTTCCTCGCAGGCATGGCCGAGGATCCCGGCGGTCAAAGCCTCCGCCCTTTGGCTCTTCACGATCTTGCGGAAGCCAACATATTCCAAGAAGGAAAATGTATTGAGCCAGCGGGCGTGCAGAGCCGGATCTGCAACAATCTGGCCGATCAGGCCCTCAAGGCAATTTTCGCGACTCATCGCAACTCTCACTCCAATGTTTGCGGCCAGCGGGCCACCCTCGCCATTCCTATACGAAAGGATCGCACCCTTATAGAAATATGACAGCCTTGAAGGCCACGGGATCAATCTTGGCTGCCCCCTTCGTCGCACTGAGCCCCACCGAAAAGGCGAAGCACTGATGCCCCGCTTGATGTTTCCATCCCGAAATCTCAGGCGGGGAGGATTTCACGGCTATGTCCGAAACCATCGCAAAGTCAGCGCAAAGCCGGAATTCGTGCAGGCTGTCCAGGTTGTAACCGTAAGCCGCACCGGTTTGCCGGTCCGCGAGACGGAGCGACGCCGATTCGGGCAGGCTGTTCAGTGCGACGGGGAATCTGCCGTTCGTACGCCGATAGGACAAAACGGCGTCCGCGAGAGCAATAAGATCATTCACTCGCTGCTTATCGAGTTCGATCTCAAGCTGAGTGGAGGGCGAAGGCGTAATCCACAGTCCGAACGCGACGGCGGCGCTGACCAAGACAATGCTGACCAACAGGAACAGCAACGAACTTCGAGCGGTTTTACCCTTGCTCATTCCTGCTCATCCTGGCGCACATCATACAGAAAATAGACGAAAAGAGACCCAGCTACGAATGCAATGGTCAGGATCTTGAGGAGAAAGGCGGTGCCGAATTCACCGCTCAGGAACGAATAGATGAGCGTAACGGCATCTCCGGCAAAGGTGACCGCTGCAAGGAAGAGCGTCAGGTAGACGAACCATCGCCGCACACGCGACGCACGGCGTGTTGCGTCCGATGCGGCGCGATTGGCGAGGCGGAACATGAACACGAACAATGGAAAGAAAACGATCAATGTCGAAATTTCTAAACGTATGTCGTTAAATAGGTCGCTCTGTTCGTGAAGCGGACTGGGCAGGAACCGGTCGATAAAGGTGAAGATGAGTGAGACAAAAGACCACGTGCAGATGTAGAAGGACGAAAAAAAGAGCAGCTGGACGAATGTTTCGCGGGCTGAAATCTGCGGTTTTGGTTTTGGCACGGGCAGCGGAAAATCCGTTTCTGCAAATGCATCAAGCGCAGCGGCGATCTCCTCCTTGGGCCAGCCTGCATCGCGCAGTGCTTGCGCAATTTCATCGCGTTCAAGGCCCCTTAAGAGCGCACTTTCGGTGAATGCAATGAGATTCGAGGCCATTGCGTGGAACCCCTAAATTAAAAGCTTGGCCTTCAGCGCTCGCCAAAGACACGCTTGAAGATGAAATCCACATTCTTCAGATGGTAGCCAAGATCGAATAGCTCTTCGAGTTGCGCCGAGCTAAGTACCTTGCGCACCGTCTCGTCGTTTTTCAAGAGCGTCAGGAAATCACCTTCGCCGCGCCATACCGGCATGGCGTTGCGCTGAACAAGCGCATAAGCCTCCTCGCGGCTCACACCCTTTTGGGTCAAGGCGAGCAGAACCCGCTGCGAATGAACAAGGCCTCCCAACCGATCAAGATTTTTTTGCATATTGGCGGGGTAGACGACAAGTTTGTCAATCACTTGGGTCAGACGCGCAAGGGCGAAATCGAGCGTAACCGTCGCGTCCGGGGCGATCATCCGCTCGACGGAGGAGTGCGAAATATCGCGCTCATGCCAAAGCGCGACGTTTTCCATCGCAGGCATCGCCATGCCGCGCACGAGACGAGCGAGTCCGGTGACGTTTTCGCTGAGCACCGGATTGCGCTTGTGCGGCATGGCGGACGAGCCCTTTTGGCCTTCCGAAAAAAACTCCTCCGCTTCCAGCACCTCGGTGCGCTGCAGATGCCGTATTTCAGTTGCCAGCCGTTCCATCGAAGACGCAATGACGGCAAGTGTCGCGAAGAACATGGCGTGGCGGTCGCGCGGAATGATCTGTGTCGAGGCCGGTTCGACGGAAAGCCCGAGCTTTTCCGCGACATGGGCTTCGACTCGCGGATCGATGTTCGCATAAGTGCCGACCGCGCCGGAAATCGCGCAGGTCGCAATCTCTTTTCGCGCCTGGATGAGCCGTTCGCGGGCGCGCAAGAATTCGGCGTAGGCTTGCGCGAGCTTCAGCCCAAAGGTCATTGGCTCCGCGTGGATGCCATGCGAGCGGCCAATCATGGGCGTAAATTTATGTTCGAACGCGCGGCGCTTCAGCGCGGCAAGCAAAGCGTCGATGTCTGTCAAAAGAATATCGCACGCCCGTGTGAGCTGAACGGCAAGACATGTATCAAGCACGTCGGACGAGGTCATGCCTTGATGCACGAAGCGCGACTCTGGTCCAATGAATTCGGCGAGATGGGTCAGAAAGGCGATGACATCATGATGGGTGACTTTTTCGATCTCATCGATCCGGGCGACATCGAAGGTCACGTGACCGGCCTTTTCCCAAATCGCTTTCGCCGCTTCCTTCGGGATGACGCCAATTTCGGCCAGTGCGTCGCAGGCGTGTGCCTCGATCTCGAACCAGATCCGGAATCTTGTTTGCGCTTCCCACAGGGCGGCCATTTCGGGGCGGGAATAGCGCGGGATCATGGGGCAGACTCTTTGAGAGGGAGGGCGGCATCATGGCGCCGTTCCGACGAGTTGGCGCCCTAACACGGGAGTGCGGGCGGAGTCCATAAACTCGTAAGTGCGGCTATTGTGCCTCGAATTTGCTGCGCCAACTTGGCAGCGCGCCTGGAAAAGGCAAAGGCGTCGCCTCGTACACCGCACGGGCGATGGCGCGGGCTAGGCAATCGGCGGCACAGTGCCCGATCTCAGTCATGTCACGCAGGGTTGGGACTTGCGGCGCTGTGCCGGTCGCAGCCGCGAAAATTGTGTCGCCGTCCATCGGCGCATGCGCGGGGCGCAACGCGCGCGCCATGCCGTCATGCGCCATAATAGCAAGACGCTTGGCCTCCGCTTTGGTCAGGGACGCGTCGGTGGCGGCGATGGCGATGGTGGTATTTTCCGGCGCATCGCCCTTGATCCGAAAGTCGAGGCCATCCAACAGCCATGGTGAAGGCCAGCCGAGGCCACCGAACTCACGATTTTTTTCATAAGGAGCGGCCCAGAAATATGGGCCGTCTCCAATGGTCGCGCGGCCAACAGCATTCACCGCGACAAGAGCGCCCACACAAAATCCTGCCGACGTTACCGCGCTCGCCGAGCCAAGGCCGCCCTTGAGATTTTCAGTGGTCGCCCCAAGTCCCGCGCCAATGCTGCCCAGGGCAAATTCTTCCCTGGCTGCCGTTGCGGCTCGATAGCCCAACTGCCAATAGACGGGCTCGCGTCCGAAGTTTTTATCGCCGCCATTCAAAAGATCGAAAAGTACAGCGCCGGGCACGATTGGCACTTTGATATCGCGCACGCTAAAACCGCGGCCGCTCTCGCGCAGAAAAGCGACGACGCCACCCATGGAATCGAGGCCATAGACGGAGCCGCCCGAAAGCACCAAGGCATCCACGCGCTCAACGGTCATTCCGGGTTCGAGCAAGCTCGTGTCGCGAAGGCCTGGTGCGCCACCGAGGACCGCGATTGAAGCGACAGCGGGGACCTCGAAAATTAGCGCCGTGACGCCCGAGCCGAGCTTTTCGTCCTGCGCATGGCCAACGCTGAGGCCAGAAATATCGGTAATGAGATTTTTCAATTTTGATGCACGCAAGCAAACGAGATTAGTTTTAGTTAATAACGAGGACGGTTTAAAACTGCTGGAATTTCGATCCAAACGTCAACATCTGATCATTTCAGTTTAGATGTATTATTCCTTCTAGCAATGTGCGGCGCACAAGGTTTTGCGAGCCTCGGATACTTCGCATGGCATGCTTCATAATGTCCCGGTACCGCGCCTTGACCGTTACTTCTGCGCGTGTCTACGGTCGCCGCGTTTTCAATCCCGGCTGAAATTCAGCTGGGATCTATCGCTAACAACCAAGAAGAGTTGGTAGACGACATGGTACGAGAATTTCAATATCGTGGGGAAACGTTCAGGGTCAACGCGCATGGCATTGCGGGCCATGAGGAAGTCTTCATCATCTATCTCCTCGATGGTGTGGAAGAAGCAGAAATCTCGATCGATCGCATGACCGAGGAGAATGATACAAGTGCTCCCTTGGAGGACATTTGCGTCATGCTCTGCGATCGCCTTATCAGCGAGCAGGGGATCGTCTGCTCGGATCCCGACGCGGGTTTCGCCTGGGTCGAGGGCAAGGTCCTCGCAGAGGTTCACAACGGCATTCAGGACCATCATTGATGTGATTCCATCATTGATGTGATTGGATGCATCATCCAGCGCCGGTGGTCTCGATTGACTCCGGCGCTGTTTCTTTGGCGTGCCGCGAATTTCTAAACGCCAAACGGGCACCAGGAGCTTCGGCCCGCTCCAGCCTCTGGTTTTCGGCGAAGGGCTTCCCCTGGTCATGGCCCGTTCGTTCAGCCTCGCCGGGCGTGACAGTTGCGCCGCTTTGGCATTCTTCTTGCGACTGCTTTTGAGGCCTCTTCCCAAACGCATGTTCGTGTAGATGTCCCGACATCCGTTTGACGCAGTCACCGCTGACGCATCGCAGGAACATCATGACGGACATGGAAGAACTGAAAAAGCGCAAGATGCCGCTTAATCTGGCGATTGTGCATGTCGATCCGGACGCCTTCATCGCAAATTTCATGGGCTGGCTGGAAATTACTGCGTTCATCACCGCGCAACGGGCGGGCGAAGCCGAAATTCCCGCAGATGGGGTGACCCCGAAGCTATCCCCAGAGCAGCTCAGAAATGGCGGCGTCCATAACGTCGGCAATGACGCGATCTTCGCATTTTGCATGACAGCGGCGATGAAGGGGGACAAGGCGGCGGTGGACAAAGTGGAGGCCGCTCTCGCGGAGAGCATGGGGAAGGAATTCCCCGGGTCCTTCGGGCTGTGGCATTTTCGCGCGACGATCGACGCGCCAGTCACGTTAGAAGATTTTGTTGGTCAAGCGGGCAAAAAATTGCTGGCTGGCGACCCTCCGCCGCCGCCGCTTCGGGCAAAGGAAAACTGGAATACGGGACTGCGCTTCTTCGAGAAGGCACGTAAAACCAATTTCGTCGGGGAGATCATGTATCCGTTGGCATTATGGACCCGCGAACGCTGGACCGAGACGCAAGAAAAAGGCGTGGCCTTCCTCCATCACATCGAAGACAATCTCCCGGTCTTGCGTGAGGTTCTGGAAGACACCCGCAATGATCAACCTTTCGTTGCAAATCTGCTGCTGAAAGTCGCTCCCGCTGTGGATATGGAGCTAAACGAAGAGTATCAGGGATATCTGCGGTCCTTGGCCCGCCGGGCCTAGGCTGGGCAGGACTTGCGACAAATCCCAATCGGCTCTCCCCGCCGCGCGGCTTTCACGACGAGCCATAGCGGTTGACCACGTCATGGGCGATCTTGCCGCCTTCCGCGAGGAATCGGCTAATGACAAGCTGTGCGTTTTGCGTGCAGGAATGATAGGTCCGTTCATAATCGCGAAAGCCCCGGTTGTAGCTGCCCGCCAGCCGCTCCTTCCGTGCTTCTGTTTTGGCGTCGGTCTCCAAAAGGGCCTGCATCTTTGCGCGCCAATCCACGGAAGGGTTGGAGCCGCAGAGGCCATTGAGGTAGGTGAGCGCACCAAGGATTTCGGCGAGCCTTAGCATTTCGGGATCATAGGGCGGAGGGGGCGGCTCTGCTTCCGGGGCTGGGGCATTTGCCTTCGCGTCGACGGATGGCTTCGCGGCCGTGGTTTTCTTGGGCTTTTTCTGCTTCGCAGCTTTGTGTTTCGGTGTTTTGGCGGGCTCTGAGGACTGTGGTGCGGCGGGCGCCGGCGAGGGCTTGCCGAAAAGAAAGTCAAATTGGGCTTTTCCGGGCGCCGTCGAAACCACAACGCAAAAGGTGGCGGCGGCAAGGGCGCGAAGAGCCCGTCGCGGACGGTGTCCGGCTGTGGTGGAAGTCAAGGATCCCGTCATTGGCCGGTTCTCAAGGATGGTGTGCGCAGGCAGGCATTCAGCAAGTTTTCCGCCCCTTCCACCACAGCCACGAGCTGCGGCGTGCAGTCAAGAGCAGCGAGGCGCGAAGGCTCGGCCCAAACGACTTCGAGGGCTTCAGGACCTGGCTTGGCTTCCCCCGCAATCCATTCCCCGACCAACGAGGCAATCACATAATGATGGCGAATCTTGCCCGCATCGTCGAAATCGATCCATTCCACATGCTGGTTGAAGGCGATGATCCTTGCCTCGACCGCGACTTCTTCCCGCAATTCGCGCCGTGCCGAACTCGCCAATGTCTCGCCCGCTTCGACGAGGCCGCCGGGCAAAGAAAAAAAACCCTCGAACGGCGGTCTTGCGCGTCTCGCAAGAAGGACCTGGCCCTCCCTGAAGACAGCAACACTCACGGCAAGATAGGGACGCGCCGGATAGGTCCGCGCAACCTGGCCCTCATCCAAAGCTGGCCCCCTCGAAAGAACCGCCTGAGTTCACGGATAAAGATGCTCCTTGCGCCAAGCCTCCTGCTCTGTGCCGCGCCGGAAAACGAGGCGGTCGTGCAAGCGGAAGGTGCCTTCGGACCAGAATTCGAGGTAGAGCGGCGAAATCCGGTAGCCAAGCCAATGGGGGGGTCTCGGAACTTCACCGAAACCGAATTTCGCGGCATATTTGGCGGCGGCCGCTTCGAGCGCAAAACGGCTTTCGAGCGGTTGCGATTGCCGGCTCGCCCAGGCGCCGATCCGGCTCTGTAAGGGCCGGCTTGCGAAATAGGCATCGGCCTCGGTGTCATCGACGAGCGTCACGGGTCCGCGCAAACGGACCTGCCGCGCTAATGACTTCCAATGCAAGACCGCCGCCGCCTGCATGTTCCCCTTAAGCTCCCGGCCCTTGGCGCTCTCGGAGTTGCTGTAGAAGACGAAACCCGCCGGTGTGACGGACTTCAGCAGAACCATGCGGACATTTGGCAGGGCATCGGCATCAACCGTTGCTAGCGCCATTGCATCCGGATCCCTTGGCTCGCTTTTTCTGGCGGCGTCGAACCAGTCTGCAAAAAGAGCAAAAGGCTCATCCATGGCAGTAAAGTCACGACTCGTTAACTCGTTCAACGCTAACCTCCCTCAAGAACGAAATTTACGAGTTGCTAGTCGTGCCAGGGGACATCTTTCACCGCGACCGCCGAGATTCGCGAGGTGCACGGCCTTGTAGCATGGCTCATGGGTTGCGAGCCATTTTTCGTTCTCGGGACCCGATTGGCCACAAAATCGTGGGGCTTTCCGTTCGGATCCTTCTTCTTGGCTGTCTGCCGGCGTTCCTTGCCGGATGTTCCATGTCATTTCCAATCTCGCCCTTGCTAAACGCCAAGCAAGATTCTGCAAGTAGAGCGCCGGCGTTGCCAATCGGCGATCTCGACGCCGAAGACTGGCGCCGCGCCAAGGCAGCGCTTTCGACCGCCCTCGATCCTCAAGGCAACGGTTCGCTTGTTGGCTGGGAAAATCCCGACTCCGGCAATAGAGGATCTTTTACTCCGGTTGGCAGAGCCTATCCTCAGAATTCGGGGATTTGCCGGGTCTTCCTTGCCGAGCTCGATCGCAAGGGCGATGCGCAATCGATCCAGGGAACGGCTTGCTCCGACAAGGGGGGCGAGTGGACGATCGCGGAAGCGAAGCCCTGGAAAAAGGTCTAAGCAGCGGATCGCGTTCAGTGGGTTGATTGCGGCAAAATGCCTTGCGGCGGACGCGCCGCCATCCCAAATTGGGGCGAGACACTTGCGCTTGTGCCGGTGGACAAGCGCGAAAACGGGCTGATCGATGCGTGACCCTTATACGGTTTTAGGAGTAGAGAAATCCGCCACCCTGGCCGAGATCAAGAAGGTTTTCCGCAAGCTCGCCAAAAAATATCATCCAGACCAAAGCAAGGATCCGAAGGCGAAAGAGAAATTTGCCGAGCTCAATTCGGCCTATGAGATTTTGGGCGATGATAAAAAGCGGGCGGCGTTCGACCGTGGCGAGATTGACGCGGAGGGCAAGCCGCGTTTCCATGGGTTTGAAGGATTCGGCGCCGAGGGCCCGGGGTTTGGCGCGCGGTCGCGGCCGGGCGGGCCGGGTTTCCAGCATTTCGAATTCAATTTCGGCCAGCCCGGCGCGGAGGGATTGAACACGAGCGATATTTTCGCTGATCTTTTTGGCGCGGCGCCGACCGGCGGGCGTCGGCGCGGCGCGCGCGGCTTCGGCGCGCCGCCGCCACGCGGCGAGGACGTCGCCGCGAGCGTGACGATAAGTCTCGGCGAGGCTGTGAAAGGGACCACCGCCCGCGTCAGTCTTCCGACGGGGCGCACCCTAGAAGTCTCGGTTCCGGCTGGGATCGAGGATGGCAAGCAAATCCGCCTCAAACGGCAAGGGCAGCCAAGCGCCTTCGGCGGCGAGCCAGGCGACGCCATGGTGACCGTGCAAATCGCCAAACATCCCCATTTCAAGGTTGAAGGCCGTGATTTGCGGCTCGATTTGCCGGTGACCCTTTATGAGGCCATGCTTGGTGCAAAGGTCACGGTGCCAACTCTGGACGGCCCAGTCGAGCTTGCGGTTCCGCCCGGCTCGAATGGCGGGCGCACCTTGCGTCTGCGCGGCAAGGGCTTGCCGAACCCTCAAGGGCCAGCCGGGGATCTGCTGGTGACCTTGAAAATCGTACTTCCGGACGAGACGGATGCGGAACTTATGAGCCTCATGCGCAAATGGGAAACGCAAAAGCCCTATAATCCTCGTGCCGGCCTGAAGTAAATCATCGTCAGCGCACCGCCGCTTTGAGGGCAAAGGAGATCAACCATGAGCCATCAATGGGAGTATCAGCTCCGCATCAATGTGGGTGGTGAGTTTGCGGAAGTAGCACGAAGCGATCCAGGCAATCCGAAGCTAAAGCCGCTGATGGATATTTTGACCAAGCATCACGCGGCAATGAAATGTCAATTCGATGCCTTTGCTGACTATGTTGCCGAAGCTGAAAAGCAAGGTCCTGAACATTTTCCTCTTTATAAGTGGACCAAGGTTACAATTGAGAATCCCGAAAAGAAGGAAAAATACATCAAATCATTCACTCTTTATGTCAACGGTCAGGAAGTATACGCTAAAGAAATCGCAGACGCGCTCGAATCAGACTTGCGCCCATTGGTCGGCGGCGAGATGATCATGCAATTGGTTAAGCACGACACCAATCCGGCAAACAATCCTCAGATGCCGGCCCACCTTCGCTAGAGTGGGGTTCGATAAAGCTTGCGGCTTTTTCGACCCGAAGAGGCTCCAAGTCACTCACCGTTTCGCTCGCTGGCGCCGAGGCCTTAGTCGCGGCGGAGGCTGAAGTGCTGTGTAAAGTGAATACGCGTCATCAAGACGTACTTTGGCGGCTGGCCGAGGGCCTGGCGGGGAGCCGTGCAGGCTGTACCAGAACTCCCGCTGGAAGCGCTCGTCGCGAGTCTGGCGCAAGCGAGCCCTGTCAGCCTGGCCTTATCGCGAAGACACCGAAGGCGCTTTCCGCGTGGAGGATGTTGAAGGCTAGGATCGACAGCGCCGCTTCCCGGCCGGAGTAGTTTTGCGATGACGGATGGATACCTCCTGGCCAACCGATACGATGCGGCGGCTGTTCGCTTCGGCGCATTGTCCAAGCTCTTCGACGAGTGGACCTTCGATCACCTCGATGCCCTCGGCCTTGGCGCTGGCTGGCGATGCTGGGAAGTGGGGGTCGGCGGCGAAGCAACCTCTCTCGGCCTTGCGGCGCGCGTCGGCGCCTCCGGCCGCGTTCTTGCGACCGACATCGACGTATCCAAGGCCGCCGGTGTCGCAGGTGGGGTGATCGAAGTCCTCCGCCACGACGTCGCCGCCGACCCGCTTCCAGGGCTCGACTTCGATTTGATTCACGCCCGTCTTGTGCTTGTGCACGTTCCAGATCGCGAGCGAGCCCTGGCCAACATGGTTGCAGCGCTACGACCGGGCGGCTGGCTGATGATCGAGGACGCCGACCCCTTACTGCAGCCCCTCGCGTGCCCCGACGCCGTATCCGACCGAGAGGCGCTGGCCAATCGGGTTCGCGACGGCTTTCGCGCTCTGCTCGTAGAACGCGGCGCAGACCTAAAATTCGGCCGCAAACTGCCGCGCCTGCTGCGAGACGCTGGCCTAGAGGACATCCGCGCAGAGGGCTTCCTTCCGCTGGGCGGCCCGGTTATGGCGCGGCTGGAGGCCGCGACCACGGCCATGCTGGCGGATCAGTTGCTCGATAAGGGCCTAGTGACCCGAACGGAGCTAGATGCCTATGAGCACGCGGTCGCGTCGGGCGACTTGGTGCTGACCACAGCGCCCATGATCACAGCATGGGGCCGCAAGGCCTGATCCGGGACATGGCCCCGCATTGTCAATCATTGTCGGCAACGTTTCGGGTTCAGCCTGCTTGGCTCGCCACGGGCATAGATCCCGAGGGGCTCGGCCTTGCCAGCGGCGATCGCACCGTCTTCCCGCACGTCATCCGCACCCGAAGGAAATTTTTCGCGATTTCCCCGCCGTTGCTAGAGGCAGTGCGTCGAGCCGAAGGGCTGCCTTTGCCGAGATAAGGGGTGAATCCAGCCACTGTGATACATTTTGAGATCGATCCGAGCGCTCGGCTTGCAAGCTGAAAAAATTCCTTGTACTTCGACTGGGTTTGGTGAGCTGCGAACAAAAAAGCAACGTACATCCGCCCTGTCGAGGTAAGAAGATGTCCGATTGCATTAAGCCGCGAATATGTACGGCACGAAATCTCGGGAGGGAAAGCAAATGGACGCTATCGTGAACAGTCCGACAACCAACGGCAAGCTGCGCGAATGGGTTGGCGAAATGGCGGCCCTGTGCAAGCCAGACAAGGTCGTCTGGGCTGACGGAAGTCAGGAGGAGTATGACCGGTTGTGCCAGATGATGGTCGACGCCGGTACGTTCATCCGCCTCAATCCAGAGAAGCGTCCAAATTCCTATTTGGCCCGTTCGCATCCGTCCGACGTAGCCCGCGTCGAGGACCGAACGTTCATTTGCTCAAATAACAAGGATGACGCCGGCCCCACGAACAACTGGGCACCACCGGATGAAATGCGTGCGACCTTGCGCGGGCTGTTCGACGGCTGCATGGCCGGGCGTACGATGTACGTTATCCCATTCAGCATGGGGCCGATCGGCTCGCCCATTGCCAAAATCGGCGTGCAGCTCTCCGATAGCTCCTATGTTGTCGCCAATATGCGGATCATGACCCGCATGGGAAAGGCTGTGCTCGATGCGCTCGGCAGCGACGGCTCCTTCATTCCATGCATGCACTCGGTGGGCGCGCCGCTCAAACCAGGACAGAAGGACGTGCCGTGGCCGTGCGAGAGCGACATCGGCCGCAAGAATATCGTGCATTTCCCGGAGACCTATGAGATCTGGTCCTACGGTTCCGGTTATGGCGGCAATGCGCTCCTTGGGAAGAAATGCCTTGCGCTGCGCATCGCCTCGGTCATGGCGCGCGATGAAGGCTGGCTCGCCGAACACATGTTGATCACGGGCATTCAAGCCCCGAACGGCGAGAAAACCTATCTCGGCGCCGCTTTCCCGAGCGCCTGCGGCAAGACCAACCTCGCGATGTTGGTGCCGCCGAAAGGCTTTGACGGCTGGAAAGTCAGCACTGTCGGCGACGATATCGCCTGGATCAAGAAGGCGCCGGACGGGAAGCTTCGCGCGATCAATCCGGAGGCGGGGTTCTTCGGCGTCGCGCCTGGCACGAACGAGAAGTCCAACCCCAACGCGATGCATACGATCAGCAAGAACTGCATTTTCACCAATACGGCGCTGACCGACGACGGCGATGTCTGGTGGGAGGGGATGACCGACAAGCCGCCGGAACATCTCATCGATTGGAAGGGCGAGGACTGGACGCCCAGCTGCGGGCGCCCCGCCGCGCATCCCAACGGCCGGTTCACCGCGCCGGCGAGCCAGTGTCCGTCGATCGACCCGGATTGGGAAAAGCCGGAAGGCGTGCCGGTCTCAGCCTTCGTGTTCGGCGGCCGGATGAGCAAGGACATGCCGCTCGTTTTCCAGGCCTTCAACTGGTGCCATGGCGTCTATCTTGCCGCAACGATGGGTTCTGAAGCCACCGCGGCCGCGATCGGCCAGGCAGCGATGCGCCGCGATCCGATGGCGATGCTGCCGTTCTGCGGCTACAACATGGCCGATTATTTCGGCCATTGGCTCAATGTGGGGCGCCGCCTCTCCAATCCGCCGCAGATCTTCCGCGTCAACTGGTTCCGCAAGGACGAGAACGGCAAGTTCATCTGGCCCGGCTTCGGCGAGAACATGCGGGTGCTCAAATGGGTCGTCGACCGCGTGCACGGTCGCGCCAATGCCGTCGAGAGCCCGATCGGCTGGATGCCGCGGCGGGAGGACATCGAATGGAACGGCCTCGATTTCCCGGCGGACAAGTTCTACGATCTTATGACGGTCAGCCGCGACGCTGGCACCGCCGAGGTGCAGGCGCACGAAGAGGAGTTCGACAAGTTCTTCGATCGGCTTCCCAAGGAATTCGTCTTCGAGCGTGAGCTTCTGCATTCACGGCTATGGCGTTCGCCTGATCGGTGGGAACTCGCGCCCGCGGACACCGTGCGGCCGGCGGCATGAGTCAAGGTCAAGGTCGGCTCCGGCACTAAATTCGGTCACGTCACGGTGATCAATCCAAGATCATGAGTTCAAATCCAAGAGATGAGAGCGGGAGGCGGAGGAAAATCGCTTCCCGCTTTTTCTATTCCACTCACGGTATATGAGACGCTCGCTAGCGGCGGACAGTTCGACGCAGCTAGGGTGCAGGCGTCTCGCTAAGACAGCCGCGGGCGGGAAACATCCGCGGTGAACCCCGGCGGCAAACCCCGAGGCAAAACTTGGGGCGAAAAAACCTGGGGCAGAAAACTCAGGCGGTGATTCGTTCTTCCTCGTCGCCAGGCTCGCGCAGAACATAGCCGCGTCCCCAAACCGTTTCGATATAATTGCGGCCTTCGCTCGCGTTGGCGAGTTTCTTGCGGAGCTTGCAGATAAAGACGTCGATGATCTTCAGTTCGGGCTCATCCATCCCGCCGTAAAGATGGTTGAGAAACATTTCCTTCGTCAGTGTCGTGCCCTTGCGCAGCGAGAGCAGCTCCAGCATCTGATATTCCTTGCCGGTCAAATGGACGCGCGCGCCTGCGACCTCGACGGTCTTTTGGTCGAGATTGACGACGAGATCACCTGTTGCGATGACCGATTGGGCATGCCCTTTGGAGCGCCGCACGATGGCCTGAATCCGTGCGACAAGCTCGTCCTTGTGGAACGGCTTCGTCAGATAATCGTCCGCGCCGAACCCCAAGCCCTTGACCTTATCTTCGATGGCGGCGAGGCCCGAAAGAATGAGAATGGGTGTCTTGACCTTGGCGACGCGCAAAGTACGCAGGACTTCGTAGCCGGACATGTCCGGCAGGTTCAGATCGAGCAAAATGATATCGTAATCGTAAAGCTTGCCAAGATCGATGCCTTCCTCGCCGAGATCCGTCGTATAGACGTTGAAATTCTCGGATTTGAGCATCAGCTCAATGCTTTGCGCCGTCGCGCTGTCGTCTTCAATGAGTAAAACGCGCATGTGAGGTTCCAGCCTTCGCCCCGTCGGTCGCCTTGCCGGCGCGCAAGATCGCTTGAAGCCCCCGCGGCAGCCGATTGGGCTGGTTTTCCCGCAATGAGTCGCTCGCTACGAATTTCGTAACCTTAACGGGTATTGGTTAACAAATACATTCCATTGGAAAGGCGGTTCGCCGCCGCCTGCTCTGCTACTGTCAAGCGGTTGATTCGGTTCCGCCTCGTCCCGCAAATCCTGGCGAACCAAGCTTGCGCGACGAAGGACAAGCGCCCCAGCAAGCTCTGTGGCAAGCGCCGAATCAAAGCCATCCTGACCCTCGGCGGCGATAGAGCAGAGAAAGATTGCGCGAGCCTAGTCACGAGTAACGAATGGGCAACTTTACTGAGGCAGAGTTGTGGCCAGTTGATTGTGTGGGAGCAAGGTCGTTGTCGAAAAGTCCGGTACGTTTTTTCGGGGCTTTCCCTGAGGGTCAGCCCGCCTCTTCCACGCTTGTCCTGGAGCGGCGGCAATGAAACCGCGGGATTCGCTCGCGCGCCTGAGGCGGTTCCAGGTTGACGAGACGCGCCGCCGCGTCGCGCAAATCGAAACGATGATCGCTGAATTCTCCAAGATGGCGCGGGAGCTTGACCGGGAAATCGCGGTCGAGGAGCAACGGGCCGGTATCTCCGATACCTCCCACTTCGCCTATCCGACCTACGCGCGCGCGGCCCGCACGCGGCGGGATAATCTCCAGCGTTCCGCCGAGGAGCTGAGGGGCCAGCTCGAGGAAGCCCTCCAATTTCTTGATGAGACGCTCGCCGATCCGAGCAACGCCCGGCTTTTTGACGGCGGTGGCAAAGCCCCAGACCCTGCTGAAGGGACGGAGGCGGAGGGGGAGAGCGCCCGCGGGACGCGTTCGCGGCGTATTCAGCTTTGAACGTCTGTGCCCTGGCTATTTGCTAGGGAGGTGCTCGCGAAAGTCGGGTGCGGTCCGCCATCGCAACTTCCCCCTTGCCATCGGCACATGCATAGTGCACGGATGCCGCGGGGCATGGCGGCCGGCAGCTCGCTCGGTGAGGGCCATGCACGGCCGTCCGGTGAGCGATGAAGCGCATTCTTGATTTTTTCTGGCCGCTGGTTGGCTTTGCCGCCGTCGCCGTTTCGCTTTGGCTTCTTCATCGGGAGTTCAAAGGCGAGGCCGTCGGCCCGGAAGTCTGGGACCACCTTACATCAATTTCGGCGACGCACTATGCCATGGCGATCTTAGCCACGCTCGTCGCTTACGGCGCGCTCGCCTGGTACGATCGGATTGCGCTGCTCCACCTCCGCGTGAAGAATATCTCCTGGGTGTTCATTTCGCTTTGTTCTTTCACGACCTATGCGCTCGCGCACAACATCGGCGCGACGGTTTTTTCGGGCGGGATGGTCCGGTACCGCGCCTATCATTCGAAAGGCCTGAGCGCAGCGCAAGTCGCTGTTCTCGTCGCCATTTGCTCGTTGACGTTCGCGCTTGGCACGGTGCTGCTGGGGGGCCTCATTTCGGTTTTGGAGCCGGAGCAACTGAGCCGCTTCCACGGGATGCTGCCGGAAAAATTCCGCTTTCTCACTGATCCAACCACGGCCCGGCTCGTCGGTGTAATTTTCCTCAGCGGCGTTGCGATCTATGTGATCGGCTCAATTTTCAGATTTAGGCCGATCATGGTAAGCGGCTTCCGCCTGGAATATCCGAAACCGGACATCGCCGCCCGCCAGATGCTGGCGGCGCCTCTCGAGCTACTTGGGGCCGCGGGCATCATCTATTTCGCTTTGCCGGACGCCGGCAATCCTGGCTATTTCGCCGTGCTCGCCGTGTTTATCGCGTCGTTTTCGGCGGCGCTTTGGTCCAATGCGCCCGGCGGCCTCGGGGTCTTTGAATGGTTCTTTATCGGGGCTATGCCTGAGATGCCGAAAACTCAGGTGCTCGCGGCCTTGCTTGTGTTCCGGCTTTTTTACCTCCTCATTCCTTTTTTCCTGTCGATTTTTGTTGTCATCATTTTCGAACGCAACCGGCTGAGGGAGGTGCTCCATCACGATGATGGCCATCAGAAGCCGGACGTCGAGATCAAGCAAGTTGCTGGCCGCAAGGAGGCCGGCATCCGCTAGCCAGAAATTGCGACTGGCATCTAGCTCTTCCGACTTCTGCAATAAAAGCGTCCGGGGGCGAGACGAATTCCAAGCCTAGCGCGGCGAAGAGACCGGACCATTTGAGGTGCCTGATGTTTTGTTCCAGGCGCCAAATGTCCTGGCGGCATCGGAACGCGCTGCCGCTGACATCCCGCAAGCCCTCAAAGGGTGAGCGGGCCGAGATCGCCGACGACGGTGGTCCCGGGCAGCAGCCCCCGCGCTCGCGCGGTGATCTTGCAATCGCTCCCGCTGCCTGAAATCTCAAACAGATGATATCCGGCGCGTTGATGCGGTTTGCCGCGAACGACGGAGGCCGACGGCACTCCGACAACTGGCACGAGACCACGCGGACCTTGCAACCGTTTCAACGAAAGCCTGTGGTTGTGGCCATGGAGGATAAGCTCGGCGCCCACGCGGCGAATCAACGCTACGAAACTGCGTGCGTCGACGAGGCCGCGCCCGAGGCGCGAGGCCGTGGCTTCGACGGGATGATGCAGCATGATGACCCGGACGAGACCGCGCCGGCCGGTTTCGAGGAGAAGGTTTTCGGCCGCCTCAAGCTGGCTCCTGCCCAAATACCCCGAAGCAATGAACAAGGGCGTCGGAATGCCCGATGACAAGCCAATCAAGGCAACATCGCCGCGAACCCGCAAATAAGGAAACGGCTCGTCTCCGCGCGTCTCGCCGGTCGTCCAGGGCAGGAAGGCGCTGGCGAGATGCGGCAAGGATCCCCGCACATAGGCATCATGATTGCCGGGCACGAAGCTGACATCCTCTGGCGCTCCGAGCGTTTCCAGCCAGCTGCGGGCAAGCTGAAACTCAGCCGGAAGACCGAGGTTCGATATGTCCCCGGTCATAGCCACATGGTTCGGATGATGGGCTTTCATATCCGAGACGATTTGAGCCAAAACGTCCATGCCGTGGATACGAGAACGCGAGCGCGTCCAGTTCAAATAACCGGTGACGCGCTTACCCATGAGCTCCTGTCGGCGCGGACGCGGCAAGGGCCCAATATGAGGGTCGGACAAATGAGCGAGGAGAAATTTCACGCGGCCAATTTGCTGTTCCTCGTGGCGCGCAGGCGGCGACGAGAATTTCCTAAGCAAATAACAAGCAAATACAGTGCCGTCACTAAAAATAATTCGCGATATCTGCAGGACGTCACGAGGGAGTTTGCGTGATCCAATGACCGGCGGTTAAACAATCCGCGGTAAACATGAATTGACTCGCCCGGATTAAGCATTTCTCTAAATTCGGCAGCAATTTCCGCTGCCGCAAACCTGGTGCCCGTCATGGCTCTCTGCAAACCCTCGCGATTTGCCGCCTATGCCCGCGCCGTGGCAATGATCCTGGCCTTCAGCAACCTCGGCGCCGGGCCGCGTACCTTTGCCAAGGTCGAGTCCGTCATCGAGCTGTTCACGAGCCAGGGCTGCTCATTTTGTCCAAGGGCTGACCAATTGCTCGCGACGATGGCGCGTGAGCCAGGTGTCGTTGCGGTTTCCTTCCCTGTGGATTATTGGGATTATATCGGCTGGCAGGATACGCTGGCATCCCCAGTTTTTACGGCTCGGCAGAAGGCCTATGCGACGGTGCTTGGCGAGGGCCAGGTTTATACGCCGCAAGTTATCGTGAATGGGGTTGCCGGCGCGCCTGGCGGTGACCGCGAGGAAATCGAACAAGCCATCAAATCGGCCAAGGGCTTTGATGGCGCCCTGACCGTGCCGATGCGTCTCTCGGAGACCGGCGGCCATTATTTGGTCGAGATCCCCGAGGGAAAGGGCGGCCCTGCAGGGGTTTTCGTCCTCCGGGTTGTCCATGCGACCACGGTTCATATCTGGCGCGGGGAGAATGCCGGTCGCGTTGTCACCTATACGAATGTCGTCCGCGCCATCGACAAGCTCGGCGATTGGAACGGTGAGACCGCAACCTTCGATATGCCTGGCCGGGCGTCCGAGGGGGAAGGCTTTGTCGTTCTCGTGCAAAAAGGCACGCCGGAGCGGCCAGGTGCTATCCTAGCCGCGGCGAAGACCGAGGGCCTTTAGGCCGGCATGGGAATAAAGACCGTGAGCCAATCCTTCTGAAACGCTCACCGTAGTCGGGCGGCGTTCCAAATTTCTGCGAGCTGCCGCTTCACCCGCTTCCGCCTGCCGCGCTCACGGCATATACAGGAAACAGCACCCTTTTTCTCGCAAGGCCAGGAGTATCAATGCGCATGTCTCGCCCCTTTTTCCGCGGCTTCTTCGCCGTTTTGTCTCTCGCTTTCGGAGCTGCCCTTCTGTGTGCTGGGCAGGCGTCCTCCAAAACCAAGCCGAAGGCAAACAGCGAGCAATCCGATACAGGGGGGCCGGATGCAAAGAAGGGTGGCAAGCCTTCGCAGCTCGCCAGTTATGGCGATTGGGGGGTGTTCGTCGCACAAGGTGAAAAATCCAAGACATGCTACGCTTTGGCAACCCCGAAGGAGAGGGTGCCCTCAGGATTGCAGCGGGACCCAGCCTATGTCTTCATCGCGAACCGGCCCGGCGAGAATGTCCGGGAGGAAGTCTCCATTATCATGGGGTTTCCCGTGAAAGAGGGAAGTTCTGTCCGCACCGAAATTGGCAGCTCCGGCTTCGATTTTGTCGCCAAGGGAGCCAACGCCTGGATTAAGAATCAAGCTGAAGAGCCGCATTTCGTCGAAGTCTTGAAGAAGGGGGCAAAACTTACCGTCAAGGCGCCGTCGCTGAAGGGGCATGTGACAACCGATAGCTATTCCCTTGCCGGTCTCGCGCAAGCTCTCGACAGAGTCGACAAGGAATGTCCCTGAGGTGTACTGCGCGCTTTTTTGAAAAGATGTGCGGCAACTTCTGTCCGGCCCACCCAAATATAAGAGACAATGCGCACGCGGCCTTTGGGAGGAAACCATGTCCGTGAAGTCCTATCCAGTCACACCGGATTGGAAGCAGCGCGCTTATATCGACAATACGAAATATTTAGAGCTCTATGCCCGGTCGGTCGCCGATCCAGAAGGCTTTTGGGCGAGTGAAGCGAGCCGCATTGATTGGATCAAGCCCTTCACGCGGGTCAAGAACACCTCCTTCGAACCCGGCTCGGTCTCGATCAAATGGTTCGAGGATGGGACCACCAATGTTGCCCAAAACTGTATCGACCGGCATCTGCTCCGGCTCAAAAATCGCACCGCGATCATCTGGGAAGGCGATGATCCGAACGACTCGAAACATATCACTTATCAAGAACTGCATGATGAGGTTTGCCGGCTTGCCAATGTGTTGAAGGCGCATGGCGTCGAAAAAGGCGACACGGTCACGATCTATCTGCCGATGATCCCCGAGGCGGCTTATGCGATGCTTGCTTGTGCCCGGATCGGTGCGATCCACTCCGTCGTATTTGGCGGCTTCTCTCCCGATTCCCTCGCCGGACGGATCGAGGATTGCCGCTCGAAGCTCCTCATCACTGCCGACGAAGGGCGCCGCGGCGGCCGCAAGATCGCCCTTAAGTCGAACGCCGACGAGGCTGTCGCGAAAACCGGGGAACTCGTCAAGACCGTGCTGATCGTCCGCCACACCGGTGGTGCCATCGCGTGGGTGGACGGACGCGATCGATGGTATCACGAGGCCGCAGCCAAAGCCGCGCCGGAATGTCCCTGCGCCGAGATGAAGGCGGAGGACCCTTTATTTATCCTCTACACATCGGGTTCGACCGGCGCTCCAAAGGGTGTCGTACATACGACGGCCGGTTATCTCCTCTACGCCGCGATGACACATCACTACGTCTTCGATTACCATGACGGCGACATTCATTGGTGCACCGCCGATGTGGGCTGGGTAACCGGGCACAGTTACATCCTCTATGGTCCGCTCGCCAATGGCGCCACGACTCTCATGTTCGAGGGAATCCCGAGCTACCCGGCCATGTCGCGCTTCTGGGAGGTCGTCGACAAACACCGAGTCAATATCTTTTACACGGCGCCGACTGCGATCCGCGCGTTGATGCGGGCAGGCGAAACGCCGGTCAAGGCAACGAGCCGTGCCTCCCTGCGGCTTCTCGGCTCGGTCGGCGAGCCTATCAACCCAGAAGCTTGGGAATGGTTCCACAACGTCGTCGGGGAAGGGCGCTGCCCGATTGTCGACACATGGTGGCAAACTGAGACCGGCGGAATTCTCATCACGCCGCTTCCCGGCGCGACGGATCTGAAGCCGGGCTCGGCGACACGGCCTTTTTTCGGGATCAAACCCGAAGTCGTCGATGCCCAAGGGACCATCCTCGAAGGACCCTGCTCGGGCAATCTGGTGATCGCCGATTCTTGGCCCGGCCAAATGCGAACGATCTACGGCGACCATGAGCGGTTCGTGAAGACCTATTTCTCTGCCTATCCCGGCAAATATTTCACCAGTGATGGCTGCCGGCGTGACGAGGACGGCTATTACTGGATCACCGGCCGGGTCGATGACGTCATCAACGTTTCCGGTCACCGGCTCGGCACGGCGGAAGTGGAGAGTTCCCTCGCCGCCCATGAAACGGTCGCGGAAGCCGCCGTCGTTGGCTATCCGCACGACATCAAGGGTCAGGGCATCTACGCCTATGTCACCTTGATGATGGGGGTCGAGCAAAGCGAGGAACTTCGCGCCGAACTCGTCGCTTGGGTCCGCAAGGATATTGGGCCGATCGCCAGCCCGGACATTATTCATTTCGCGCCGGGGCTGCCGAAGACTCGTTCCGGCAAGATCATGCGGCGGATCTTGCGCAAGATTGCCGAAAAGGAATTCCATGCGCTCGGTGATATCTCGACTCTGGCCGATCCAGCCATCGTCGAAGAATTGATACGCAACCGAATCGATTGAGCCACGTTACACCACTGTAAAAGAAAAGCTTCACCTAAACCACATCTTAACCAATGCTGGAGATTCCCCAGCGTCGAGCGTAGCTCTTGAATTTTTTTTCAACCAGAGCTCGGCACAAGCTGGTTCGCAGGGGTTCCTTCCAGTATTCGATTGGCACGTCGATGAATAAGTGTTTCATTAACCTTGGTTGCTGCCGTTCTGGCAAGATTCGGATTGGCACCGCATTTTTTTTGGGCCTGGCAGTTTGGGGTTCGGCGAGCGCGGCGAGCGGGCGCGAAGTCGTCACCTTTTCTTCCCCTAGCTATCGTGCCGGCACGGTCGTCATCAAGCAAAGCGAGCGGCGGCTGTATTTCATAACTGGAGACGGGACCGCGGTCCGTTATCCGATCGCGATCGGCCGGGCCGGCAAGGCGTGGCAAGGTGAGACTTCCGTCCAAGGCAAGTTCTACTCGCCCGCATGGGAGGCGCCCGATGTTGTGCGGCGAGACCATCCCGAACTTTCGAGAGTCATCCCGGGCGGCTCGCCGCGCAACCCGATGGGCGTCGCCGCGATCACCCTCAATCTGTCCGAAGTTGCAATCCATGGAACCACGCAGAGCATGCGCAGATCCGTTGGCACGGCCGCTTCTTACGGCTGCATCAGGATGTACAATGAAGATGTGATTGACCTTTTTCATCGGGTGAACATCGGAACGCCAGTCGTCGCGGTCCCGTAGCGGGAACGAAGAGCTGGGCGCCGCCTAACGGCGTTTGAAGCTGCCTCCTTAGAAGCGTGCTTCGGGCTCGCGTGAGAAAACAAAGTGGATTGAGACAATTAGTGATCGAAGCCGGCGCCCGGATGGTCTATCATTAACACTTAGCCCGGCAGCCGGCGGGGGGACTTTATTTCCTTTGCGGATTGGTCTAACGAATTGCTCCGGCTTGGAGCCCGGGCCGGGAGGCACGCATTTCAGGCGGCTCGCGGCATTGCGGAGAGCTTCGGTTCCATCGGCGTAAAGTTCGCGTAGCCGTCGCGATCCACGCCTCGGAGGTAAGCCGCCTCGTGTCGCCGGGCATGACGGGTCTGTTGGACATTTGCAGGGAGTAATCGGTGGAAACGAAAACCCTCGATCATACCGAGCTTGCCAATGAGATCATCGACGTGATCGTCAAGGAAGGAATGGTTGATCGCGAGAAGGCCACGCTGGATGCGACGATTGAAAGCCTGGATTTGAAGTCGATTGATATCGTAATGATTTTAACAGCCATCGAGGAAAAATTCGACGTCTACATCCCGATGGATGGACCCTTCCATGAAGCGAAGAACATTGGCGATCTCATTGATGCCATTGCTGCTTATATCATCAAAGAAAAAAACTGAATGGCCAGCGCGCGGCGGATTTTCGTCACAGGCATGGGAGCTGTTTCGGCGGCGGGGGTAGGTGCGAAGCCTCTTTGGGAAGCGGCGCGCGGCGGGCGTTCTTGCGTCAGTGAGGCACACTTTATAAGGCCTTATCGCGGCCGCATAAGGATTGCGGCCCAAGTCCAGGATTTCGATCCGGGCGTATATCTTTCGTCGAGCGAATTGCCCTTTTGCGATCCGGTGACGCAGTATCTGCTTGTCGCTGCCGATGAAGCGATCGCCCAGGCTGGGCTCGCCGCGGCCAAGCCGATGGGGCCCCGCACAGCCACCATCATCGGCACCGGCATCGGCGGCATGCACACGATAGAAAACGGGCTCTATTTGTCGCTGGTCGAGCAAGGGCGGCCGGATCCGCTGACAGTGCCCCGGCTGATCCCAAGTGCTTGTCCGTCGCTGTTGAGCATTCGCTATGGAGCGAGAGGCCCATGTTTCGCGGTCGCAAGCGCCTGCTCCTCGGCGACACAAGCCATCGGCATGGGGGCTCATCTCATTCGTTCCGGGCTTGTGGACCGCGCCATCGTTGGCGGAACCGAAGACTGCGTTTCCAATAGTGCGATGCTGGCGTGGGAAGCGCTTCGGGTGTTGACTCCGGATGCTTGTCGGCCCTTTTCGAAAGGCCGCAACGGCATGGTCCTTGGCGCGGGTGCCGGGGTTTTTGTCCTCGAAGCGGCGGAAATCGCCGAGGCAAGGGGCGCCGAAGCGCTCGTTGAGATGGCCGGCTACGGTACCTCGGCCGACGCCAAGGACCCCGTGCGGCCAGACGCGGGGGGAGCTGCTGCATGCATGCGGTATGCTTTGGCAGATGCCGAAGTCGATGCCGAAGAAATCGATTACGTGAATGCGCATGGAACCGGGACGACGGCGAATGATGCTACGGAATCGGAGGCTTTGGGCGCTGTCTTTGGGACAAGGCTCGCCAAGCTGCCGGTTTCTTCGACCAAACCGATCCACGGACATGCACTCGGCGCCGCCGGCGCGCTTGAACTCATCGTGACGATCGGTGCCATTCGCGAGAATGTCGCGCCACCAACCATCAATTGGCGCGAGGCGGACGCCAAATGCCCGGTCGATGCGGTGCCGAATGAGGCGCGTCCCATGCCGATCCGGACCGCTTTGACCAATTCCTTCGCCTTCGGAGGCATCAACGCAAGCCTCGTCGTCCGGCGCGCCGCCGCGGCATGACGACGGCGGGGGATCAGGCGCAAGCCACCAGCGCCGCTTTGGCGCCAGAGGTGGACGAGAAGACGGCGCTGCGCCTCCAGGCAATCAGGGTCCGGACCGAGCCTGGTGAGGTTGCCGCGTTTTTTCGCGAGACGGGCGGCATCGGCTCCGGCGATTTCGTCCCTCTCACCTTTCCGTTCCGCTGGCTTGCGCTTCCCTCGATCCGGGGCGCGATTTTGCAGGTGCTTGGCGATGGCTGTCTGCCGGTTCACGAAGGGCAGAGCTTTGCCTACGAAAGAGGCTTGAAGATCGATGGTGAATATGTGCTCGCCATCGAGATTCGCTCAACGGAAAAGCCGCAGCGCCTGATTTTAAAAATGACCGTTTCCACAGACCAAGGGGATGTCTGCGCCCGCCTCGAAACCACATTGCGGATCGTGCGGCTTGCTGGGGAGGCGCAATCATGATCCCTGCCGAGGGGGAGCCGGTACCGCCAAACTGGCCACAGACCGGAGATGAGATCGGCGCGCAAGATTTCGGGCCCTTCGAGCCGGAAGCGCTCGTCCGCTATGCGGCCGTTTCGGGAGACGACAATCCTTTGCATCTTGATCCGGAAGCCGCGAAGGCAGCGGGCCTTGCCGGGCTTCCCGTTCACGGCATGCTGATGCTGTCGTGTTTCGAACCCTTCCTCATGGGCTGGCGGCGGGATCTCTTCATCGCGCGGTTGTCGGCTAAATTTCTGCGGCCTGTGCTTGCGGGGGAAGGCATCCGCCTTTTCGGCCGTGTCCTGCGCAGTCAGAAAGTTCCGATTCCGGAACTCATCCTTCGGCTGACCGCGCGCGGTCCCAACAATGACCTTGCGATCTTGGCGGAAGCCGCGGTTCTTCACAAGGCCAGACATCAGTCGAGCTAAAATGCAGCCTCGATCCATCCTCGTCACGGGCGCATCGAGCGGTATCGGCCGCGCACTCGTGCTGGTTTACGCGCGCGAGGGTGTATCCCTATCGCTCATCGGGCGCGATCGCGATAGGCTGGAGGACGCCGCCGCCGCCGCCCGCGCGCAAGGGGCCGAGGTTAGCCTCGGCCAGTTGGACGTGCGCGATCAGGATGCCATGGCGCGATGGATCGCGGCGGCGGACGCGCGCCGCCCCTTCGATCTCGTCATCGCCAATGCGGGCATCACAACGGGCCTTGCCCCCGGAGAACTCGCCGAGGATCCCCGCGCGGTTCGCGCCATAATTGACATCAATCTGATCGGCGTCTTGAACACGGTCGAACCGTTGATCCAGCCGATGTGCTCGCGCGGGGTTGGCCAAATCGCCTTCATCGGTTCGATCGCCGGGCTGCGCGGATTGCCCTATGCGCCCTCCTATTGCGCGACGAAGTCGGCGGTTCACGCCTATAGCGAATCACTGCGCGGCCGCCTCGAGGCGCGCGGCGTGCGCGTCAGTCTCGTCATCCCAGGTTTCGTGAAGACCCCGCTCAACGAGAGTATCGAAGCCATGAAACCGCTCGAGATGTCGGGCGCGGAGGCGGCGGCCCTTATCCAGCGTGGTCTCGAACAGGGCAAGGCTGTCATTGCTTTTCCAAGAGCACTGTATTTGGCGGCGCGCCTTTCCCGGATCTTGCCGATTCGACTTGTGGACAAAGTTATGGCGCATTTCAGGGTTAGCATTCCCGCGACAGAGGAACGGGTTCGTTAATAAATTATTATGTTCGCGCTTTCCTGTGGAAGTCCTTTTTCTTGGCTTTAACAGTTAAACCTCTTCTTCACTCAAATTCTGCAACAAACTGTTGCAATTTGTTTGTTGTCGAAGCCATGCGTTTGGGCTTCAAAGCTTGAGTAGTGTCCATCTTTATGGTCCGTATGAAGCTCTCCGTTGCTTGCACCGACCGGCCACGCGGCCCCGCGAAGGACAAATCCGGCGGGAAACAGGCAAGGGATGTTTCATAAGTTGAAGGACGTCGTCAGAGCCTAAAGGCGCTTCTCATTCCAGAGGCGTTTTTTCAGTCCCGCAGACTTAGGTGATGGACGAGGGGGGAGTGGTCCGGAAGTGACTGTGTCACGGGGGGATTGACCATTGAGTTTTCTCGAGCTCTTCAGAATTTTATGCGAGATCGGGCTGCTCGCTGCCTTTGTGGGGCTTCTTCTCGTGGGCGGCGGCTTTCTGATCCTCATCGGGATCAATATTTTCGAGCAAGCGACCGGCAAGTTGCTCGGCGAGCGGTTGACCGCCCCGGTTCTTAGCAACGCCAGCCTTCCTCATCTCTTGGTGCAAATCCCAATTTTCAACGAGCCCGCCATGGTTGCCGATTGTTTAAAATCGGCCGCCGGTTTGGATTGGCCGCGTGACAGGCTGCATATTCAAGTCCTCGATGACAGCACCGACGAGACGACATCGATTGCTAGGGCTATCGTTCGCAAATTGCGCGCCCAGGGCTTTGATATTTTGCACCTTCATCGGACGACGCGGCGTGGCTATAAGGCAGGTGCCTTGGCGGCTGGTCTTGCGCAATCGGATGCACCCTTTGTTGCTGTTCTTGATGCCGATTTTCGGCCGCCGGCAAATTGGCTGCGGTCGGTCGTCCCCGCATTGATCGCCGATCCCAACGCAAGCTTTGTGCAGTCGCGCTGCGAGTTTGCAAATTACCGGACGAATTGGTTGACCCGTGCGCAGGGGCTCATGTTCGATGCTCATTTCGTGATGGAGCAGGCGACACGCGCTCGCGCAGGTTGGCTGTTTCAATTCAATGGCACCAGCGGCGTCTGGCGCCGCGCTGCAATCGAGGCCGCGGGTGGCTGGCTTGGATATTCGCTTTGCGAGGATCTTGATCTTACGGTGCGGGCCGAAATCGCCGGATGGCACGGAATTTTCGCGATGGAACCTGCCGTCCCCGGTCTTGTTCCAGAAAAGGTTTCACATTGGCAGGTTCAACAAAGACGCTGGTCAAACGGCTTTGTGCAGGTCGCCCGCAAGCTGCTCGGCGAAGTCTGGATGGCCGAATGGCCTATTTGGCGAAAGCTGTCGGCGACTTTCCTCATCCTCATCCAGACCTTTTACCCTTGTGTTGCGCTCGCCGTCCTTTCCCTCGTTCTCTGCGTGGCCATTCGGGGCGGGGATCTTGCCCCTTACGTACCGGTCATCGCAACGATCGCTGTCTTGATCCTGTCCATCGGCGTCGGCATGACCCTCGTCCCCTATTTGATTTTGAGGCGTGGCTCTCTTGGGCGTTATCTCGCGACGCTGGCTTCGCTGATCCCCTTGATGATCTATGTTAGTCTTTCGAACGCGCCTTCCATTCTAAGGACGGTTTTCGGGGCTTCCGAGACTTGGAAGCGCACGCCCAAGACGCAGCCCTTCCTGGACGTCGCGCAACCTCTGCTGGACGTGACGCAGCCTCTTCGGGATGTCTTGCCGACCGCTGATCAGCTCAATGAGGCCGGTTAATCGCCGGCCCTTGCAGAGGCGCTGCGATCGACCCGCGTGTACAAGGTAAATTGCGGGTCGAAGATAAATTTGAGCAACAAGCCGCCCCAGGATTTGTGGGTCTTTAGATCAGCGTAGAATTCTGGCGCCATCTCTTTCAGTTGCGGCAGCCGCGACCAGGGCACATCCGGAAAATCGTGGTGCTCATTGTGGTAGCCGATGTTGAGCGCGACGAGGTTCAAGGGGCCATAATAATCGAATGTCTCCTGGGCCGGATCAGGGGTGAAATGCTCTTGCAGCCAGCGTGCGGCGAGTGGATGCAAGCCTCCGACGGAAAACCAGAAGGATGCGAAGAGGTAGAAGAGCGCGTTCGGGCCGAAGCAGATGAGAATGGCAAGATCGTAGAGGAGAACACAGGCGCCGTTGATGAAGGTCCAGCGGCTCCACATCGGCACCGTGCCTTTTAGCCTGGAGAGCCGGGTCAGCTGAAAAACCGGAAAAAGGAACATCCACGCCGCCTTGCCTGCCGCGCTGTTGCCGAACAGACGCGCCTCCCAACGGCTCGGAAGATCGGCATCATAGTCATAATCTCCTAGATGCGAATGATGCTTCATGTGGTAGCAGCGAAACCCCATCGCGGTTGGAACACTATTCGGCAAATCCGCGAGAATCGCCGCCCATTTGTTCAGGCCATTGCCTTTGAAGATGCAATTATGTGTCGCGTCATGGATGACCACGAACATTGCGTGATTGGCAAAGGCCCCAATGCAAAAGGCAGCAAGCAAAGACGCCCACCAATAGGAAAGGCCAAGCGCGCCGAGACCTGCCGCGATCAAGGTCTGTCCGGCGACGACGGCGAGCGTGATTGCTGCCGTCTTCGGGTCGTGGCCAATCAAGCTCGCGACTTCGGGATGGGCCGCCAAGATGGCTCGCCGACGCAAGGGATGCGGACGAGGGAAGGTCGTCGGAACAAACGAATTCAGCCGTGGGCCGGATGAGGCTGGATCGATGTGCTCGCGATCAAAGGATTGAAGGCTCATGCTCAGATCGTCCTTCCATGGCGATAGTGCCGTCTGGGTCGCATTGCCGGAAACGTTTGGCTGGCGTGTTCATCGGCTCTTTGATTTCGTCTCGTGCGCATTGCTCCCGAGTGACCGGCACTTTCTGAGAGAAGGTTAACGAATTATGCCGTAAGGCTTTTCTCGTAAACGCGATGCACCTTGTCGATTTGTGCCCCCGAGAGCTCGATCGGCCGTCGCATGCCGATGTTATCTTCCAAAACCCAGCCGAATTCGACATGCTCGATTGAGCTTGCTTTGCTTCGCTGACGCATTTCCTCGATGAAAGCGAGGATGACAGCGCCACCTGCGGCCTTGCGATGCAGGGCGCGGCGAATGCCGAAGAGAAGGAGCCTCCCCGATGTAAATTTATGGTTTCTGACTCGTGAGATGAGGCGCGGCAGTCCAAAGGGGAAAAGCCTGCCGCCAAGATCGGCGGTGATCTCATGGAGATTTGGCAAGACAATACCGAAAGCCTGCGGCACGCCGTCGAGTTCGATCATGAAGCCGCCTTCCGGGGGCATCACGAATTTTAGGGCGTCCGCGCTCGACATGAACTCTTCAAGCGTCAGAGGGACAAAGCCCCAATTTTCGCTCCAGGCATCGTTGAATATGTCGATGATGATCTCCGCTTCCTTGGCGATATTCTTAAGGTCAAGGGTCCGGATATTGAGTCTCTGGCGCCATTCGGGGCGCTCCAGAATGCTCGGGGTGGCCTGCCGGTCTTTCTCGCTGACGTCATAGCGGTAGGAAATAAGGTCGCGCGCTTTCGTGTAACCTTGGCGCTCCAAGGAGCTGGCCAAATAGGGCGGGGTCCAGGGCACGAGCACCATCGGCGCCGCGTCGAAACCCTTAACAAGCACGCCTGGCTCGCCCCAGATCGAGGGCGAAAATGGCCCATGCACGCGTGTGGCGCCGCGCTGGCGCAGCCAATCCTCCGCAGTTCGCGTCAAGGCCGCGACGACCGTGTCGTCATCGGTTGCGTCGAGGCACCCAAATTGTGCCGGGGATGCGCCGACCGGTGTGTGGGCTTTGTCGTAGATCTGGGCGAGAATCCGCCCGGCAAGCTTGCCATTCTTGCGGGCGAGCCAAGTCTGTGACTGGACAAGCTTGAAATGTGGATTGAGCTTCGCCCCGAACATGGTCCAGCGTTCGGCATCGAGGGGAGGCGCGAAACCTGGTTGATTTCGATAGAGAAGCCGGGGAACACGACAAAAGGCCAAAAAGTTCAGGAGCCCATTTGCCGGAATGACTTCGATTCTATCTGCGTTTCCGTTCCCGCTCATGATCCTGCCCTTTCATGGCGCCCGGGCATCGTGCCTCGGTCCCGGGTCGCACTTGGGGCAAATGGTTGACTGGGAACCAGCGGTGCGCCAACCCAAGCCTCGTGGCGCCTTCAGCCCGTTGCACTCAGCGATGGCGCAGGCGCTTCACGATGGGATCCGCGCTTTGCCAAAAGTTCCGTAACACCCCTGATCTCTGCTTCCGTGTGCAGCGCTGAAATGAAGAAACGCAGACGCGGTTGATCTTTCGGCACTCCGATCTGAATGATCGGCGGCACATAATAGCCGTTGTCCATCAAGTGGCTGGAAGCGGCGAGGGTCTCCAGGCTGTCGGCGAAAAGGATTGGGACGACGCCACGGCCGACGGCCGGCCCCGTATCGAGGCCCGCATCATGCGCGAGATCGACGAAGAGTTCGGCATTCCGGCGCAGCCGCTCGATCCGCCAGCTCTCTTGCTGAACCAATTGCAGGGCCGTCTCGGCCGCTGCGGTGATCACGGGCGAAAGGCCAACACTATAAACGAAGCCGGGAAGCGTGTAACGCAGCCAATTGATCACCGCTTCCTTGCCCGCGACAAAGCCGCCGCATGAGGCGAGGGTTTTCGACAATGTCCCGATGATCAAGTCGATTCGCTGCGGATCCACACCGGCGTGCTCCCAGAGCCCGCGCCCTTCCGCCCCCAGCACGCCGATCGAATGAGCCTCGTCGATCAACAGCCAAGCTTTGTGCTGCTCCTTGAGGCTGATAAGCCCGGCGAGATCGGCGATGTCGCCATCCATGCTGTAGAGGCCCTCGGCCACGATGAGCGTGTTGCGGTAATTGGCGCGCTTTTCGCGCAGAAGAAAATCCAGATGATCGAGATCATTGTGGCGGAAAACGATGGTTTCGGCGGCGGTGCCTTTGGCCCCGCTCACAATGCTGTTATGCGACAGTTCATCGATGAAGAGCGCGTCATGTGAGCCAAGAATGTGCGAGATTGTCGTCACATTGGTGAGATAGCCGCTCACCAGGGTCAGCGCCTCCTCGACCCCCAGGAATTTGGCGAGGGCGGTCTCCAAACTGCGATGCGAAGAGCGCTCACCGCCCACGAGGCGGGAGCCAAGGGCGCCGATCCCCAAGGTCTCGAGAGCCGCAGCCGCCGCCGCTTTCACGGCGGGGTGGGACGCAAGCCCGAGATAATCATAGTTGGCGAAACTCACGAAGCGTCGGCCACTTACATCGGCGGCATGCCGTAAAGTGTCGATCGGCGCGAAAAATGGGTCACCGAGGTCAAGGTAGGCCTTTCCCGCGAGCCGGAAGCGCTTGGTTGCATAATCGGCGAGGCTTTGAGTCTTTGGCACTTGCGTGATCGGCAGTCCAGATGGGTTCACGAGATGATTGGGGAAGTCCGGCATTTGGCCTGTTGCACCTTGGTTTGCCGCTTCCCGGCCGCTTTGATTCCAGCATAAGCGAATCGTGGCATAGCATCATGCGCCGGAAGGAGCAAAAGGGGATCATCACGCCCGCTTGAAAAACCGCCATCGCAGACCCGGTAAAAGCACAAAGATTACCTTAATATCAAAGGCTTATACCGTATTGTCAATTCCGGTTACAAAACGTAACAAAGACATGTGGATGACGTGGCAATCCGCCGCGCAAAGCGGCCGCGCAGCGGCTTCGGCGCTGCGAATCAGCGATAGTGTTTGAGATTTCATACGATAGATTTCGCCATTCCTCCTGCCGGCAGGATCGGCGAGCCGGGCTTTGGTTCGCCCGACGGCTAAGGACTTGCCGCGAGCGGATCGAGAGGCGACGGATTGGCGAGGCTGGCAAGGCCGGGTTCAATAGGTTGCGCCATGGAAGCGAGCATGACAGCGACAGCGGATGCGGCCTGCCGCGTGATGACTTTGCGATTTTCTCCCCGCTGATAGGCAAGCGGTTGGCCGTAGGCGACATCGCACCGGATTGGTTCGCCTTTAAGAACGGACCAAAAATGCGGAATGAGGGTCGCATCTCCGAACCATGCCGCGGCGGGCGTCGAATAACGGATCGCGACAGGTTGGACCCAGACGATCTCGACCTTGGAAGTCTTTGCGAGAAGATCGCGCGCTGCGGCGAAATGCGAGCTATGGAACTTGCGAAGCGCCGACCCATCGGTGGTTGTCGCCTCTGGGAACAGCAACATGGGGCGCCCTGCGAGCATCCTCTCTGCCATCGCCGCATTGGTTGCAGGGATCGTGCGGCGCCGCTCGCGATCCACGAAAACGGTCTCTTGCAGGCGCGCGAACGCCGAGGCGACCGGCCAGTTTCCGATCTCGCGTTTGGCGAGAAAACAAGCGGGCTCGACGCTGCAAAGCGCTAAAATGTCGAGCCAAGAGACGTGATTTGAAACAATGAGGCGCGGGCCCTTCGGGGGCTGGGCGCACTGCGCGATAACTTCGAGCCGAAGCAAGCCGGCAAGCGTCCGGCTGAACGCAACCGGAAGCCATAGACGCAGCGGCCAATGCCGCCGGAGCGCGACCCATTGCAAAGGCGCGAGACATAAAAAGAAGAGCAGTGCGATAACGAGGGCGGTGGCGCGAAGATAAGCCATGATTCGCCGCGAATAGACTTTACGATGGCTGTCTCTTTAAAGTCGCCAGTCTGCAGTTTGATGACACCGCTGCATTTGTTCTTTCCCAGTTCCGTCATCAAACCTTCGTATCTGGTTTCTACGTTTGATATCCGCGCTTGGGAGAGATTCGCCGGCTCATGTGGAACATTGGGACGCCCTTCGGTTTTGGCGAGGCTGTCCGGCATACCGCCGCCTTCATAAGACCACACCGCGCCGCCCGCGATTTAGCCGGCCTGACGGCAGTACTCGGGCGGTTCGGCCCCTTTGAAGTACGGCTTGCAGCGACAAGGCGGGAGATCCGCAAGGCACAGCGGTTGCGGTTCAAGGTCTTTTACGAAGAAGGCCGGGCCATTCCTCATCAGCGCGCGGCCCTGACAAAGCGGGATATCTGCCAGTTCGATAAATTTTGTGATCATCTTCTCGTCGTCGACAAAGCTCATCTTGATCGCCTCGGCCGCAAGAAGCCTAAGATCGTTGGAGTCTACCGTCTTCTTCGGGGGGACATCGCGGCGGCTCAGCAAGGCTTTTACAGCGAGACCGAATTCGATATCGGGCCTTTACTAGCCCGCCACGCCGGCAAACGCTTCCTTGAACTCGGCCGCTCTTGCGTCCATCCGGACTACCGGTCGAAGCGCGTCATCGAGCTTTTGTGGCGCGGCCTTTGGGCCTACGCCAAGCACCATCATATAGACGTGCTCATCGGTTGCGCGAGCTTGCCGGGTGTTGATCCGATGGCGCTTTCCGTGCCCTTGAGCTTCCTGCATCATTATGCTCTCGCGAGCGAGGAGTGGAGCGTGCGTCCGCTCGAAGGGCGGGGGGTCGAAATGGCGATCCTGGATGGCGCCGCGATCGAACCGCGCAAGGGCCTTGCGGCGTTGCCTCCGCTGCTTAAAGCCTATCTGCGGGCCGGAGCAAAATTCGGTGACGGCGCTGTCATTGATGCGCAGTTCGGCACGACGGACATCTTCACGGTCTTGCCGCTCGCCGACTTGGAAGTACGCTACCTAAATTACTACGGCGGTCCCATGGAAATGCCGGATAGTTACGTTGCTTGAGTGAGCGGGCGCCAAAAAGCCCTCCCCGGCAGCCTTGCCGGCGGCGAGGGTTAATCCGGATCGGTAGAAAATGTGGCGTGAAACCGTTAATGCGCGCGGCTGCCGTCTCGTCGCACGCTCATAAAGAATCCACTTTCATTTAAATATTCCGCTTGCTCGTTGATGGCCGGGGTCGGCAATTTTGCAACATGTCACTACGTCTGGGCTGCTAGGCGAAATTTCGAGGACGACCCCATGGCGCGCGCTCGGATCGGTCTTGCTCTGGGAAGTGGCGCCGCGCGCGGCTGGGCCCATATCGGGGTGCTTGAGGCGCTTCGCGAAGCTGGCCTCGAGCCGGATATCGTCTGCGGGAGTTCGATGGGGGCGCTGGTTGGAGCTGGATACGTCACCGGCCACCTTTCCGTTCTAAAAGACTGGGCATCCGCGCTGACTTGGCGTGAAATCATTGGTCTGCTTGACGTGCGGTTGACTGGCGGTGGATTGATCGATGGTGACGAAATCATTACCCTCCTAGGGCGGCTCGGCATTGCGATGCCGATCGAGCTGGCAGCCAAGCCTTTTGCCGCAGTCGCGACCAGCCTTGTGACGGGCCGCGAGGTATGGCTGAAAACCGGGCCGATCGCGGAGGCGGTGCGTGCTTCGATCGGAATTCCCGGCATCTTGAGTCCGATGAGGCATGCCAATGATTGGTTGCTTGATGGAGGCCTCGTTAATCCGGTGCCAGTCTCCGTATGCCGTGCACTTGGTGCAGACATCGTCATCGCAGTTAATCTGAACAGCGATTTGGTCGGACGGCGCTTTGAAGCTGCTGACGAATCGCGGAGCGTGGCGAGCAAGGGGCCGGTGCCCGAGGAATTCATGATGCGATTGCTCGAACAGGTTCCGCAGGCTTGGCGCGGTCAAGCCGCACAGATCATTCCCCGGTTGCTCCCTGTGCGCAGCACGGCGCCCGGATATTTCGAGGTCTTGGCCAATTCTCTCAACATTATGCAGGACCAAATCACCCGCGCACGGCTTGCCGGTGAACCGCCCCATATCATGCTGGCGCCGCGCTTGGGCCAAATCGGCCCGTTTGAATTTAATCGAGCAGCGGAGGCCATCGCGGAAGGCGCCGCGAGCGTTCAACAAGCGCTGCCGTACTTGCGCCGTTATCTCTAAATCGTTGCGGCTTCTATCCTCAAAGGAGGATGGTCTCAGGTGGAATCGCCGGGACTCATGGCCGCTCTTGGCGGGATTCGCTCATTCTTCTGTCAAAAGACCCCGACGCGTCTGCCAAGCACATGAGCGAAGCTCACGGCTTGCCGAAGACGAGCATGAAGTTATTTGCTGGCAAGGCTAGTTGCTGGTTCAGAACGATGCCTTGCGCGTTAGCGACTTTCTCGATTTCTCCGACGTCCTTCAATTCCCATCCGGAAACATTCGCGGCGCGCAGCTCTTGGTCGAAAGCCTCATTCGATGGTGCCGTGTATTTTCCGTCGACTTTGAACGGCCCGTAAATCGCGAGGAGTCCTGTTTCCTTTAGCACACGCGCAGCGATCTGAGCGACGCCCTCCGCGACCGCGATCGGGGCAACATGCAGGAGATTGATGGCAAAGATAACATCATAGCGGAGACCCGTCGCGTCGGGCCAGCTCTCCTCTTTGGCGAGATCGATGTGGATGGGATCCCAAACATTCGCGTTGGCGCTCTCGGCCTGCATTTTCCGGATCGCCCCGAAGACCTCTTTATTGTAATCGGAAGGCTGAAAGCGGATGTGTGGAAAATGCGGCGCGAAATAATTGATGTGAACGCCACTGCCGCTCGCGAGTTCGAGAGCATTCCCGGACGGCGGGAAGAGCTGTCTAAAAACGTCCAGGATCGGGTCGCGGTTGCGCTGCGCGGCCGAACCCACAAAGGAGCTTAGAGGAGAAGGATTGATCACGAACTGCGCGCCGATATGAGGGCATGCCATTTCACGCCTTGCGACCGGAGAGTATATGAGCTCGGACACGAGTGCCACCTCTTTCCGGCCAGGCGGTTGGTTTCTTAGGGTCGTGCGGACTGGCGCGCCCGTCCCTATAACAATCTCGTTGTTTTAGATTAGTCTATAGAGTTAGTCAACTAATATCTCAGCCGCATCCCTTCGTTGTTTTGCGGCCGGAGGCCGGAGCCGGTCAGTCGAAGCGATTATCGCCTAACGCGATCTGCCGGCGGTTCGGTGCCCTCGGCTATACCAGCTTCGGCACTCAACCGGCGTGCCAGCGAGGGCGTAAGTTCACCGCGCACGGGAAGCTTATGGTCACGCTCGTAGCTTTCGATGGCCTGCCGCGTGGTTTTTCCCGCGACGCCG
>DATJBL010000014.1:0-29798 GCA_035515355.1 Methylocella sp. | reverse complement strand
TCGGGGCGCAAAGTCGCCACCCCGCCAAATGAAGCCCGCAGCGGGCGACCAAAGCGGGCGCAAAGATCCGCAGCCGCCGTTAAACTCAGCGGTTTCGCCCGCGCCTCTGCCGTTTCAGGACGCGACTTTTTCACCGGTATTTAAGAATTTCGAGAGTCGCAAGAAAGCAGCCAACGACCGGCGTTTCTTGCAGTTTTGACCCCCTAGACTGATTTGACTAATGGCGCTTATGCGACCGCGAACGCGCAAGCGCCGCGATGGACATCGGATTACAGCCGCTCACGATGTTCATTGCTCGGGTAACCAAGAGTAGTCAAGTGACGAAGCGGTTTCGAACCTCAATGTCTTTGTCTTTCGCCCGTCAATTCTTTGAAAAAATTTAAGTATGCTGTAGCAATAATCGGAACACCGTCAACGACTGGAAAGTCGGTTGCACATGAGGTGCATCGATTGCTTTCCACGGCGAATGCCGTCGCAGATCGACAGATCGGGCATACGACGCGCCTCATCACATTCGCTGGCGGCGTGTCCCCGCTAAGTGTTCCTCGCTTTGTTGCTTTTACTAGCCAATACGCCCCACCCACTCGCGCTGAAAGTTCACGGTCGCGCGCGAGGAGCGGAGCGACGACAGAGTTCAGAACGCCATGAGCGACATCACCCGGCGTTCGCTCGGCGCGGCGGTATTCATTCCAAAGAAATTTTCCAAATCGTAGAAAAAGTAGACGACCTTATATAAGGGCAGCGACATGAATGGCGTGACTTCGACTTCGTCGCAGCCGCAGCCCTGCAAAATCTCGCAATAGTCCCCCGGTCCCAAATAGCGCTGCGGCTTTAGGATGGAGCGCACGAATTCATCCCCCGATTTCGGGAAGACTCCAACGTCTTTGATGGCTCGAAGGAAAGGCCTCTCGGTCACAACGTTCGACTGTATGTCGTCGAAGCATAGTGTGCCGCCAGGCGCGAGGACCCGCGCCATTTCACTAATGGCCGCGATCTTGTCCGCTGCGTGATAGACGGTGTTCATTGAAACCACCGTTCCAAAGGTTCCGTCCGCGAAAGGGACGTTCGTTGCGTCGAAGGCCATGTAGTCGTCGAAGGGTGAATTGTTTCGTTTAGCTTCTATGAGATCGTGAATAAAAAGATCCGATCCGGCACTGATGCGCTTGTCCTCAAAGACAAAGCGAGCCGTCACGCCGTCGCCTGTTCCAACGTCCAACGAGGGCTGTGCGATATCTAAATTGCCGTAATTCATTTTTGAAAGGATGCGCGTCATATAGAATTGCGGCATCAGGCAATACGATATCGAGGTCTTGGAGGCTTGATATAATTTTGCAATCATGCTGCGCTCATTTTCGCACTCTACCTGAAAGTCCTCTTCGTCCCGAGCTAGCCGATCGCAGAGAGAATAAAAGCTTTCAAACAGAAAATCTGAACCTTCCGTTGACGACGGAATGCCGCCTAGACTGGCGCGCAGGTCGGCGATTTTTGATGAGAATGTATTGGCGGTCCCGACATAGACAGGTCGCGCCTCTGACACCGGTTGCTTACCAAGCGCTTTTGCTAGCGATACGTAACATTGCCGTTCGACGGCAGTCATGGCTCCGAAATCCGGTGACGGCGTCTGCTCGGAAGGGTGCTTTTGCAAGGAATTCCCCCGACCGAACCAATCAGCCAGCCAGAATCTTTTGATAGATTTCATAAAACATCATCCTTGAAGAGACAGACACCGACGAACGCCGGTGGGGCCGTTAGTATACTTTAGTATCGGCTCAGCAAAGAAGCCAATTTCGGATCAGCATGCGCGCTCAAAGAGCCTATGCGCAGGGCGCCGGCTCTTCGTGAGTATGGAAGACCCAATCCGACATGTGAAAGAGAGATATAGAGGCGTGCAGCGCGCGCCGAAGATCAGTCTCGGCAGCGAAGTAATCGCTATAATCCGGAACCACGATTGCCAGCCAAAAATCGGCTGCCGTGTTGAGCTGCTTTAGGACAACCATTTGTCCCTGCCTTCACTTAAACATCCGGGGTTATGCGATCCGCGCGGCGTCTCGGGTATCGGTGCAAAAGCATTTTGCTCGAAAGTAAGCCAGTTAAAAACGCGATGGTTTCTTCATGCAAAAATCAGAAGCAAAATGCGAGACCCGCGCCCGGCTCGCATTTTGCTTACCGTGCAATCTTACCCTGCTGAAGCCGCCAGACGTATGAGGCCTTGTAAGGTTTTCCGCCCCGATCGGACAAAAGTGTTTCACGTGAAACATTTTTGTCCGATTGAGGGCCTCAATCGGTCAACTCTTCAGGCGCTGGCTCACGCCTTCTTTTCCCAGCGTCCGTTCTCGGCCTGCTGCCAATAGGTCACTGCGAAACCCTCGCACTTCAACTCTTTCCACTGCGCCCGCGCGAGCGCGAGCTCGTCCTCATTGTTGCCGTCGAACAGGGAGATCGCGCGGGCATAGGCGGCGTCCTTATCCGCAAGCGCCGGAGCCATTAGCGCCCCTTCAATGAACAAACGGAGCGCTGCGCCGTTGGGATTTTCGAGGCCGGTCGTGAGATAGACGGGTTGCAGCTCGCCATCGCCATCCCCCGCCCTTCCATGCGCGAGAAAGCTCGCATCCGAATAGGTCCAGAGCCAGGAGTCGAGCGCCTCGAGCCGCTCTTCGCTCGTCGCCTGAACGACCGCACGCCAGCCCTTTTCGAGCGACTTTTCGATGAGCTGCGGCAGCGCTTTTTCGAGAGGCTGGCGCTGCAAATGATAAAACCAGATTTCCGTCATGGCCGGAGCGACAAGGCTGGAATGGTGGGCGCGACAGGGATCGAACCTGTGACCCCTACGATGTCAACGTAGTGCTCTCCCGCTGAGCTACGCGCCCAAAACCATCGCCCCTGAGGCTTCCGCCTTGGGTTCAGGCGGTATATAGGCTCCCTTGCGCCAGCGCAAGCCATAGGCTTCCCCTGTCAGACGCGGATCAGATTCAGCAATTCGCGGTGGATCACGTCATTGCCCGCGCAGATGGAGCCCTTGGCGAGCATCTCGCCATCGCCGTCCGCATCGGTCACGAAACCGCCCGCCTCCTTGATGATGATAATTCCGGCCGCCATGTCCCAGGCCTGCAAATTGCGCTCCCAAAAGCCGTCGTAGCTTCCAGACGCGACAAAGCAAAGATCGAGCGCGGCAGCACCGAGGCGGCGGAGATTTCCGGCCTTCGCCATCACCGCCGCCAGCTCCGTCCGAAAGCGCGGATGCTCCTTGAGCTTGCCGAGATGCGGAATGCCGCAGCCGATCAGACAATCGCTCATCTCGCGCCGGGCCGCGACACGCAGCCGCCGGTTGTTGAAATAGGCACCCTGTCCTTTCTCGGCGATGAACATATCTCCCGTTGCCGGATTATGGACCAGCCCGGCGACGATCTGGCCTTCGCGCGCAAGCCCAATCGAGACCGCGAAGATCGGCAAGCCATGCAGGAAATTGGTGGTCCCGTCGAGCGGATCGATGAACCAGGTGTGGCTCTTGTCGGTGCCTTCGATCCGGCCGCTTTCCTCCAGGACGAAGCCATAGCCCGGCCGTGCCTTCGCCAATTCATCGTGAAGGATTTTTTCGGCCCTGCGATCTGCGGCGGACACGAAATCACCAGGTCCCTTCACCGAGACCTGCAGATTTTCCACCTCACCGAAATCGCGCTTCAAACCGCGCCCCGCCTTGAGGGCGGCGGCGGTCATGACATTCATCAAAGCGGATCTGATCATGAGAGCGTTATCGCCATGAGTCTACTCTGCTCGCCGCATATAAGAGACTTCGCTCGTATCGACGACGATGCTTTCGCCGCTCTCGATGAACGGTGGCACGAGGATGCGAAGCCCGTTTTCCAGCACCGCGGGCTTATAGGAGGCGGCGGCTGACTGACCGCGCACCACGGGATCCGCCTCGATGATTTTCAACGTCACATGGGGAGGAAATCTGATGCTGATCGGGCGGCCATCATGCATTTGTAAAGTAACCTTCATGCCCTCCTGAAGGAAAGCCGCGCGCTCGCCGACCCAGTCGCTCGCAAGCTCAATCTGCTCATAGCTTTCAAGATCCATGAAGACAAGCACATCACCCTGAGCATAGAGATAGCTGAAATCCTTTAGTTCGAGATCGATGGATTCGACCGTCTCATCGGCCCGGAACCGTTCGTTGAGCTTGCGGCCGTCGATGAGATTTTTCAGCTCCACTTGGTTGAAGGCGCCACCTTTCCCAGGTTTCACCGCATTGGTTTTCACGGCCACCCAAAGGCCATTATCATGGCTGATGACGGCGCCGGCCGTGATCTGATTTCCGTTGATCTTGGGCATGGAATCCTTTTGCTCCGGCTTCGCGCTTCATCTGCCTGCCCGGCGGGTGGGCGTCAATCGGCAAGTCCGCCCTCTTGGGCAAATTCGAAGCATCATATGTGATAAGAATGCCGCCTTGGCTCACACCCGCATGGGCATCAGCACATAAAGCGCGGCGGCGCCATCGCGGTCTTGCACAAGCGTCGGCGACCCGGGGTCGGCAAGCTTGAACAGCACGGTATCGCTATCGAGCTGCTCGGTGATGTCGAGGAGATAGCGGGCATTGAAGCCGATGTCGATCGGGGAAGAGTCATAATCGACGTCGAGTTCCTCGGTCGCCGAGCCGGAATCCGGATTGGTGACGGAGAGGGTGAGCTTTGAATCGGCAAGGGCGAGCTTGACAGCGCGGCCACGCTCCGAGGAAATCGTCGAAACCCGGTCGACCGCGGCCGCGAAGGGAGCCCGATCCACAATGAGGCGCTTGTCATTGTTGGAGGGGATGACCCGGATGTAATCGGGAAAGGTGCCATCGATCAGTTTCGAGATCAGCACCACCTGTCCCGAGCTTGCCGAAGGTTCGCCAAAGGTGAAGCGCGCCTTCGTCGGAGATATTTCGACGCGGACTTCGGCGTCAGGATTCTCGATGAGCTTTTGCACCTCGGCCACGGCTTTACGCGGCAAAATGACGCCCGGCATGCCACTCGAACCCTTGGGGGCTGGAATCTCGACTCGCGCCAGCCTATGCCCGTCGGTCGCGACGGCACGCAGCATCAAATGGCCATCGACATCGATCGTATGGAGAAAGATGCCATTCAGATAATAGCGCGTCTCCTCGTTGGAGATCGCAAATTGGGTCTTGTCGATCAGCCGCTTGAGATCTAGTGCGGTAATGCTGAAACCATGGCCGAGTTCGCCCGTCGCAAGATCAGGGAAGTCACTCTCCGGCAAAGACTGCAAATTGAACCGCGAGCGCCCCGAGCGCAGCTGCAACAGGCCTTGCTCGCCACTCGATTCGAGGGAGATTTGAGCGCCATCCGGCAGCTTACGGACAATCTCATAGAGGAGATGCGCGGGCAGCGTGGTCGCGCCCGCCATGCCAACATCCGCCCCCAAACGCTCGGTGACCTCAAGATCAAGATCGGTCGCCTTGAGCAAGAGCGATTGATCCTCAGCGTGCAAAAGCACGTTCGACAGGATCGGGATCGTGTTGCGGCGTTCGACGACGCGATGCACGTGGCCAAGAGACTTCAACAGAGCCGCTCGTTCGAGTGTAACTTTCATGGCGGTCCAATCGCGCTTTCGTTCAATCCACCCCGTGCACGCCCATGGTTGTGGCCGGGGGCGGACTTTGGCGCGGCCGCGCCCGAATCGCAAGCCGATTCACGTTGGGCGGCGGCGGGGCCCGAACCCTCGTGAGCGAAGGGCCAATCCTTTACCTGCCCTTAATCCGCCGGAATTAACATAAAAAACTCGGCGGGGTCAGGAAGCGATGCTCCGCGGGAGCAAGGGTCGGTTCTGACAGCGCCGTGGCGCGAGCGTCTTGAGAGCGCGAGAGGCCAAGCGCCGCGAGCCGGTTTCGGCCAGTCTTTCGAAATCAACTCAAGGATCAGTGAACCCGTGCCCCGCCATGCCGGAAGACCACGAGCCCCGGGCCGCAAACGCCGCTCGCCTGTGGGTTTCCTGGTTTATTGGAGCCTGATCGCAAGCGTGTGGGCCGCGGTCGCAGGCGCCTGCGTCATCGCCTACCAAGCGACGAAGCTGCCGCCCATTGATGCTCTTGCCGTTCCGAAGCGGCCACCAAACATCGCAATTCTCGATGAGACGGGCGCCTTACTCGCCAATCGCGGCGATACGGGAGGGGCGGCGGTGCGGCTCGCCGATCTGCCACCCTATCTGCCGAAGGCTTTCATCGCGATCGAGGATCGCCACTTCTACGTTCATTTTGGGATCGATCCCTTCGGAATTTTGCGCGCCGTTTTCCACAACCTTTCAAGCGGCGGCGCTGTACAGGGCGGCTCGACGCTGACGCAGCAACTCGCTAAAAACCTCTTTCTCACCCAAGAGAGGACGGTTTCCCGCAAAATCCAAGAGGCGATTCTTGCGCTCTGGCTTGAGCATAAATATTCGAAGAACCAGATCCTCGAACTCTATTTGAACCGCGTTTATTTCGGCTCTGGCGCCTATGGCGTCGAAGCAGCGGCGCAGAAATACTTCGGCCACGGCGCCCGCAACGTCACGCTGCCCGAGGCGGCAATCCTCGCCGGGCTGATGAAGGCGCCGGCGAGGCTCGCGCCCAATCACAATCCTTCCGGCGCAGCTGAACGCGCCCAGCAAGTCATTGAGGCGATGCGGGACGAAGGCTTCATCACGGATGCAATGGCAGCCCTTGCCCTCGCCCATCCCGCGCAATCCACCCGCGACCAAAACACGAGTTCCGTCAATTACGCCGCCGATTACGTGATGGATACACTTGATGATACCATCGGCGCCATTGATGAGGATATCACAGTCTCCACAACGCTCAGCAGTGCGCTGCAAGGAGCGGCGGAAAAAGCGCTGACCGACGCGCTCGACCGCAAGGGCACGGCGCTTGGCGTCGGCCAAGGTGCGCTCGTCGCGCTTGCCCCCGATGGCGCGATCAAGGTGCTCGTTGGGGGCCGCAATTACGCCGACAGCCAATTCAACCGCGCGGTCTCTGCGAAGCGCCAGCCGGGTTCGGCTTTCAAACCCTTCGTTTATCTCGCCGCGCTCGAGAACGGCCTCACGCCCGACACGGTCCGCGAGGATGCTCCGATCAATGTGAAGGGCTGGCAGCCGGAGAATTACTCGCACGAATATCTTGGTCCAGTCACCCTCTCAAGAGCGCTGTCGCAGTCCTTGAATACGGTGGCGGTTCGCCTTGGCCTCGAGGTCGGCCCGAAGGCGATTGTCCGGGTCGCGCACCGCCTCGGGATCGTCTCCGAGCTTTCCGCCAATCCATCGATCGCGCTCGGCACCTCGGAGGTCACGCCGCTCGAAATCGTGACCGCCTATGCAGCCTTCGCCAATGGCGGCATCGGCGTGCAGCCGCAAATCATTTCGAGAGTGAAAACCGTCTCTGGCAAGCTCCTCTATCAGCGCAAGGGCGCAAGCAACGGACGGGTCATCGATCCTACCTATGTGGCGATGATGAATAGCATGATGCAGGAAACCTTGCTGACAGGTACGGCGCGCAAGGGCGGGGTGCCGGGCTGGCAGGCGGCAGGCAAAACCGGCACGAGCCAGGATTGGCGCGATGCCTGGTTCATCGGCTATACGAGCCATCTCGTCGCGGGAGTCTGGCTCGGCAATGACGATAATTCACCGACGAAGAAAGCTTCCGGCGGCCATCTTCCGGTCGAGATCTGGTCGCGCTTCATGCAGGCCGCCCATCAAGGCGTGCCGCCACAGCCGCTTCCCGGCGGAATTTGGCACGATTATGGTTCACCGCCCGGCGTTCCGATGGCGGAAAACAATGGCTGGCCCTTCCCTGGCCTGCCGCCGGGACCCTTCGCCGGCCAACCGCGGGAGGTCGCGCCGCCCCCTGCCCCGCCGACGGATGATGTGCGGCAAGTCGATGAGGCGGCACAAGCGCCTCCGCCACGCTATTACCGCGGTGCTCCGAGCGGCGCCCCAGTGCCGCCAGCGGACATTCCGGATGCCGGCAACTCAACCTACCCGCGGCGCAGGCAGCCTGAAGGGCAGAACATTTTCGAGCAGTTGTTCGGGGGTTAAAACCTGATCTCGCATGCCGGCCATGGGTCGCGCGCAACCGGACGGCGGGGCCAAGACCAGGATTAGACAACGTGAGTGGGCGCGAGGCGGCATTCCACATCACCGATCTCAATCTGAATGGTTGCGTGATGAATGCTGAAGCGATGCTCCAGTTCGTGCGCGATATCCGCCAAGAACCGATCGTCGACCTCCGCGCGCGGGCGGACGAGATGCACCGTCAGCGCGGTTTCCGTCGTGCTCATTGCCCAAATATGAAGGTCGTGTACCTCGCTGACATCGGGCAAGCTTGCAAGATAAGATTCCACCGCCGCGCGATCGATGCTCCGCGGGACGGCATCGAGTGCGAGGTCGAGCGCATCGCGCATAAGCCCCCAGCTACTCCACAAAATCACGACCGCGATCACGGCGCTTACGGCCGGATCGAGCCACAGCCAGCCGGTCCAGCCGATCAGCAGCGCCGCAATGACAACGCCGAACGAGACAGCAGCATCCCCCGCCATGTGCAGGAACGCGCTCTTGACGTTGAGATCATGTTCCCGCCCGCCAAGGAACAGCAGCGCGGTCGCCGTGTTGATAACAATTGCCACCCCAGCAACCCAAAGCACCATGGTGCTTGCAACCGGCGGCGCTTCCGCAAATCGCCGCATAGCCTCGATGACGATCGCCCCTGTCGCAACGAACAGCAGTGCCGCATTGCCGAAGGCAGCGAGGATAGAGGCCCGCCGATAGCCATAGGTGTGCGAGTCACTTGGCCGCCGCGTAGCAAGCCATGACCCGCCCCAAGCAAGCAAAAGACCGAGCACATCGGAGAAATTATGCACACCATCCGAGATCAAGGCGAGGGAGTTGGATAGGAAGCCGAACCCAACCTCCGCCAGCACGAGCGTGAGATTGAGCACCGCGCCAATCGCAAAGGCCGCGCCGAACGTCTTAGGCGCGTGCCCATGGCCATCTCCGCTGTGGTCATGTCCGTGAGTGTGGTTTGAAGCTTGATGCTGCATCATTGGTGGTCGCGTAATTGATCGGTGGCGCCGGGGAACGGGCCTCAGCTGTGCGTTCGCGTTACTTTGCTCTGTCACATATCCGATCCGAAAGGTCTCCAACTGTCCGGGATCAAGCTCTAGCCGATCGCCACGAGACCTTTCGCGTAGCGCTGCCCATTGGCAACGTAATGGGCCGCGCTCTCGCGCAGCCCCTTAGCCGAGGCCATGTCGAGGGTGCGTACGAGGCGGGCCGGGCTACCGATGATCAGACTATCGTCCGGAAACTCCTTGCCTTCGGTGACCAGGGCGTTGGCGCCAATGACGCAATTGCGGCCGATCTTGACGCCGTTCATCAGCGTCGCACCCATGCCGATGAGACTATTCTCGCCGATCGTGCAGCCATGCAGAATGGCATGATGCCCGATCGTGCAATCCGGGCTGATCGTTAAAGGATAACCCATGTCAGTGTGCAGCAGTGACCCATCCTGCACATTGGAGCGGGCCCCCACTAGAATCTCTTCATTGTCGCCACGCAGGACTGCGCCGAACCAGATTGAGACATCGGCCTCAAGCCGCACCTTGCCGATGATTTGCGCGTCGGGCGCGATCCAGAAGCGCTGATCATCGGGCAAAATGGGAGCAACGCCATCGAGCGCGTAAAGAGGCATGCTGATTGGCCTTAAATTTCGTCGAGATCGAAATCGAGGATCGCCATCTGCAAGGTGAAACTCTTAGCCTTGGGATCGTCCGCCGAGATTACACCGAGAAAATCTTCGCCGCTATTGAGTTCGACCGAATCGTTTTTTTTTCCGCGCGGCACGATCTTCAAATTGTCAGTCTCGAACAGCCGCCGCAGATAGTCTTGCAAGACTGGCCGCTCCACCGGAATTTTCATCTCGAAGGCAAACGACCGATCGCCATCTTCGTCATCGACCGTGATCGTGCCGATCTGGCGCTCACCAAGATGCACATCGGCATCATCGGGATTGCGTTTACCAGGGGTGACCTTGATGCTCTGATTGCTGAGCGATTTGCGCAGGAATTCCTGCAGTTTCCGCAATTCTACTTTGTCCACGACTCGCTCCGGAGGCCAAGGGCCACCACGCTAATCCTCTCAAAAAAGCCCTGCGGCTCTTTCTAGAAAAGGATGCTCCAAATCTTTGAATTTAAGCCGCGCGCAGATCATGCCGCGGCCGATGAGACCTCTGCCAGAAAACGCCGCCACCGGCAAGCTTAGGTAAGCTAGCTATTCGCTGGCCGGGGTAAGAGCAAGGATTTGGTCCATAGTGCGCGAAGGCTCGTCGCACCCCGCGTCGCCAATAATTTTTGCCGGCACGCCTGCCACCGTTTTGTGGTCAGGAACCGGGTGGAGCACGACGGAGCCCGCGGCAATGCGCGAACAACGGCCGATCTCAATATTGCCGAGAATTTTAGCACCCGCCCCGATCAGCACGCCCGGCTTGATTTTTGGGTGACGGTCGCCGCGCTCCTTCCCGGTGCCGCCCAAGGTCACGTCCTGCAGCATCGAGACATTGTCGCCGATCACAGCGGTGGCGCCGATGACAAGACCCGTCGCATGATCGAGGAAAATGCCTTTGCCGATCCGCGCCGCCGGATGAATATCGGTTTGGAACACCTCGGACGAGCGGCTCTGAAGATAAAGCGCGAAGTCGTGGCGGCCGGCGATCCAGAGTGCATGCGCGAGCCGATGCGTCTCGATCGCATGAAATCCCTTGAAATAAAGGACCGGCTCGATCAGCCGCGTGCAAGCTGGGTCACGATCCACCACTGCCGCGATATCGGCCCGGAACGCATCCGGAATCGACGAATCAGTTGCAATGGCGTCAAAATAGGCCTGCTCAATGAGATCGCTCGGGAAGACCTGGTGCCCCAGTCTTGCGGCCAGCCGGTGCACGATCGCCGCTTCCAGCGATTCCAAATTGAGGATCGCCGAAAACATGAAACCGGCGATGTCCGGCTCCTTACGGACAGCCTCCTCTGCCTCTGCACGAAGCCGCGCGAACACCGGATCGGTGCGCCCAAGCGTGACGACTTTTGCCGTCCCTGTGGAGGAAATCATGACTCGCCTCCGAGCAGACTTTGCCATTCAAATCGAAAGCCAAACCGCGCCCTTCAAAGCACCGCTTAACACGGCCGAACAGAAAGCGCGAGCCAAGTTTGAGGAGCCTTCCGGATGATATAGGCAAATGGCTGCAAGAAGATCAGGGGCGTTGCTCAAGAAATTCAATGACGCTGTCTTTATAGACTTTATCGCCTACTGTGCGATTGTGGTCGCGCCCCAGAATGTCCACCGCGCGCGCCCTTTTGAATAAAGCCGCGAGCTTATGCGGGTCACCGGCAACGTCATCCTCGGTTCCGACTGCGATCAGGACGGGGAGGTCCATTTGCCGGACGTCGCTCTCGCTCATAAGCTGACGGGCCCCGCGCGCGCATGCCCCAAGGGCCTTGAGGTCGCTCTTTGTCGCTTCGGCGAAGCTGCGGAACACCCGCTGCATTGGATCGGTCAGATCCGCGAGCGAAGGCGCTTCCATGGCGTGTGCGATGGAGGCCGGGAGCGAGCCGCGGTCGACCAGATGGTACCCAAGGCCGCCGAGGATCAGCGAGCGCAGGCGGCTTTGATGCGCCTTGGCGAGGAAAGCCGCGATCCGTGCGCCCATCGAATAGCCCATCACATCCGCGACTTCGATCTTAAGATGATCGAGCAGCGCACAAGCGTCCTCAGCCATTGTCGGCATGGCATAGGCCGAGGGAATATAGAATTTTTGGCTGCGGCCATGTCCGCGAATATCATAGGCGACAACGCGCCGCCCGGCCCCTGTCAGGGTTTTCACCCATTGCGGAAAGACCCAGTTCACCGCATGAGTCGAGGCGAAGCCGTGGATGAGAAGGATCGGCTCGCCGCGATCACCTGACTGCGGCCGCTCGTCGATAAATGCCAAGCGGACGCCCCGCCCCGAAAATTCAAACATGCCGAGCCTGTTTCGAGATCTTAGCCGGTTCCCAAGCGGGCATTTCCCTCGCAAAGCGCGAAGTCTTGCGGGGAATGTTGGCAAATTTGACGAATCTGCATTATCCTCGTCTCAAATTTGTTCGAATTGAGCCTGGTTTTCCATGAATCGTTTTGAACGCCGCCCGCTCTCTGTGGGAGAAGCCGAAATCGAATATCTCGACGGCGAATTCCGGATCTTGCGCCCTGGCGCTTTCGTGCGCTGCTCTGTGACAGGCGTTAGCATAAAGCTTGAGGATTTGCGCTATTGGAATGTCGATCTGCAGGAGCCCTACGCCAGCCCGGAGGCCAAGCTGCAAAGGCTCGGCGTCAAGCCCAAGGCTTAGGTCAAAGCAGTGTTAGGTCTGGATTTCTATCTTTCATCATGCCTTGGGCGCGAGGATCGCTTGAGCCAGATATGGCTTGAGCGCCACGATGATCCGGGTCGAAGCGCTGCCAAATTCGTCCGCTGTCTCGGCCGCGGCGCGCGCCATCGCCCGGAGTTCGGCCTTATCAAGGAAAAGGAGGGCCAATTGCCTTGCGAGCGTGTCGGCGTCAAAAACCAAGCCGCCGCCGCCTTTTTGGTCAAGTGCTTTGTAAATTTCTTCGAAATCATCGACATCAGGGCCGTGCAGGATCACGCAGCCAAGGCTTGCGGCCTCGATTGGATTTTTGCCGCCGCCGCGGCATAAGGATTTCCCCGAAAAAATCACGCCAGCGCCACGGTAAAATAATCCCGCCTCGCCCCTCGCGTTGGCAATGTAGATCTCCGGCAAGGGCGCGCCCTCGCGATCGCCGCCGCGCAGCCCTACAGTCAGTGTCATCTTCAAGGCGCTTTGCGCCACTTCAAATCCCCGCTTTGGATCGTGGGGCACGATCACGGTCAGAAGATCTGGAAATTGCTTTGCGAGTGCCCGATGCGCCACCAGGGCGATTTGTTCCTCGCCGGGATAAGTCCCATCGGCGACCCACGCGGGACGCGTGCCGATCCGGGCGAGAAGCCGCGCCAGCTCTGATTGATCCACGGGCGGTAGCGCAAAATCATATTTGAGATTGCCTCCGACATGAACTTCGCGAGCGCCAAGCTTGGTGAAACGCCTTGCGCCGATATCCGTCTGCGCGAGACAAAGATCAATCCGTCCTAGCAATGATCCTATTAGAGTTGGAGATTTGCGCCAAATCAGAAAAGATCGTGCGGACATGTGAGCATCGATCAGGGCGAGGGGAATTTTGCGGCGGCTGGCCTCAATGATGAGATTGATCAAAATGTCGGCGCCGGAGAGAAGGACGATGTCCGGGCGCCAATAATCGAGAAACGACGCCGCAAAACGCGGCACGTCGAGCGGCGCAAGTTGGTGCAAGAAGGGGGGCAGACAAGGCGCGTGGAACGGGCCGGACTCCGAATTCCCTGTTGCCAAAACCACGTGAAAGCCAAGCTGTCCGAGTTTTTCGATGAGAGGCACGAGGAGGGCGGCCTGCGCAGGGCCCGCTGCGTGCAGAAGAGCGAGTGGCCCGCCAGGTCTTTCAAGAGAAGGCCGTCCCTGCCGCTCGAGGCGCCTCGAAAAATCGTCGCGGCCAAGTTTTCCGAGCCAGTAGAGATATAGGGGCGCCGCCAGCCCGAGATTCGCGCTTGCCAAGCGATAGGCGGCAAGGAGCGGCGAAGTTTTCACAGCCGGCCTCGGACCTTAGATCGGGCTGGTCCGCCCCGGAGAGCGGGCTTTTCCAAAAGCCGAGAGAAGAGGGACACTCAAGTTTTGTCTTTCGAGGGATCGATCAGACGATGCAGATGGGCCACGAAATAACGCATATGCGCATTATCCACAGTTGCCTGCGCCCTGGCCTTCCACGCCTGCACCGCCGAGGCGTAGTCCGGAAAAAAGCCGACAATGTCGATCTTGGACAGATCACGAAATTCGGTCCCGCTCAGATCCTTGAGTTCTCCCCCGAACACAAAGTGGAGAAGTTGTTTATCACTTGCCATGCGCTTCCCATCCAGCCATTCGTGCGGCCTCGCCGCTTCCCCGTCAAAAGCTTCCGCCGATCCAAAACTCCCAATCCTTCTTGCGCCCAATTTCCGCCGAGGAAATTCTCCTCGCTGGAAAACGGGCACACCCCCGCCAGCCCCTGCCTTTTAAAGCCTATCTTTCGGCGAGCCCGCTCGCCAGCCGTGCCGCGGCATTGACTTCGGGATGAATTTCCGCCGGCGCGGCGGTCAGCAGGCCGTGATGAATATCCTGACGATTATACAGAATTGCGCATCCGTCGAGGCCTGCCAAGCGGCCTCCCGCTTCATTGAGGATGAGATCGGCCGCCGCAATATCCCAGTCGCAAGAATTTCCCGACGCAAAACCGGCGTCAAGCGCACCCGAGGCGACTGCGGCGATCCGCAAGGCGAGCGATGGGATCTTTGGCTGCAAGTCGAAACGGAATCCGACTTCGTGCAGGCGCTTGGCTAGGAACACCGGCGCTGCCACGCGGGCCCGCGCATCAATCGCGTGAAGTTTGGACACCTTGATCACTTTGTTATTGAGCCTTGCGCCAGCACCTTTGACCGCGACATAGGTTTCCCCGAGCGCTGGCGCGTGGATCACGCCGATCAAGGGGCGCCCATCCTCGACAAGCGCAACGGCAACGGCCCAGGCGGCACGTCCCGTCATGAAGCCACGGGTGCCGTCGATCGGATCGACCACGAAGACAAGATTTTTCGAAAGCCGCGCGGGCGAATCCTCGGTTTCCTCGGAGAGCCAGCCAGCTTCGGGAAGCAGGGTTTCGAGGCGCTGCCTTAAAAACCGGTCGACGAGAAAATCGGCTTCGGTCACAGGAGACCCCCCTGCTTTATGTGCAATTTCCGCCCGCGTCGTCGCACCCGGACGAAAATAGGCGAGGGCCAGCTCGCCGGCATTGCGAGCAGCTTCCACAAAAGAATCAACGAGGCCGTTCCCATGGGAGATTGGAATCAAATTCACCGCCAAATGTGGGAGAAAAAAACTTCCTTCGCTTAACGTGCTGCAATGCGGGAAACAAGCATTTCCCTGAACGGCTCAAGCGCCGCCGTCGTCTGGGTCGGCTTTCCGCGGCGCCAGGCGGTTTGGGCTTCCAAATCCCTAAACTTCTAGTCTTGCCGGAAACCGTCCAGCAGCCATGCGTGACAAATTTGCCCGGAAATTCCAGTTTACCGTTAATTCACCTAAGAATTTAGCAAATTGGATCCGCCCGGCGCCGAAACTCTGCCAATCTTGAAGCCACGGCTGAGGCAGACCTATGCGACCTCCTCTTTTTGCTTCCGGCCTACCGGATGAGATCCAAGCCCGCTCGGCCCATGACCCGCGCGCCGATGGCGGCCACCGGGTGATTTTAGTTGCATCGCGCTGCATCACGATCAAGCGGGACCTGCAGGGCGTGAAAATGCATCTCAGAGTGCCGGTCGAAAGCTACACGGGGGTGGTTCTTGTGGAGCAAGAGCACCCCGCTGGGGCATTCTTCAGCATCCGGCTCGCCCATCGCGACCCCGAACTTTCGGTCATTTTGCGCGCCGCAAGAAACCGGCGCGCGGGAATTGACGCCTGGCGTCAATGGGCAGCCTATTTCGCCGTGCCGGCGCTCATTGAACGCGGCGGCAGCCTATGGAAGATCGTCGATCCAGCGCCGGGCACCGCCCCAAGGCCGGCAGTGCGGAAGCTCTGCGCCGGCGCCTTGCCGAAACAGCGTCGGCATCATGCCTTCCGGCGCAGGCGAGGCACCATCAGGCAAGGAAGGATCTTTTACGGCGGGCGGGTCCCTACCAGCTATCAATGACAAGGGCAGTTGTTTCTCGCTCCCTGGCTACAAATGCATTCGTCCCGCAGGGGTAGACCTACCAGACATGATGCGTGAATTTGCAAACTTGCACCCAGTTACAGCACAGGGATGCATTTCTGATTTAACTCAAGCCCTCACGCGCTGCGCTATGTAGAAATGGGCAGCAAGGCGTGATCCTGCAATGTGGAAGCGAAGGCGATGCCGGTCCATAATGCCGAGATTGCCGCAATGTTTGACGAAGCCGCCGAGCTTTTGGAAATCAAGGGCGATAACCCTTTCCGGAGCCGAGCCTATCGCCGGGCAGCCCGTACCATCGAAGGCTTGCCGAAGAGCGCCGCAACCATGCTCAAGGCTGGTGAGGATCTCTCTGAGCTGCCAGGGATCGGCAAGGATTTGGCGGGTAAGATCGCGGCGATCATCGCCACCGGAAAATTCGATCTGTTGGAGACCTTGAAGCATGAGCTTCCAGGCGATCTCGCGGAAATGGCCACGCTTCCCGGGCTTGGCCCCAAGCGTGTGAAGTTGATCCACGATAAGCTTGGCGTTGGCTCGATCGAAGATCTCCGCCGCGCAGCTAAGGACGGGCGCCTTCATGAGCTTCGCGGGTTCGGCATCAAACTTGAGCAAAAGATTCTCGCTTCGCTCACCAAGCCTGCGGCTGCGAAGCGCTTCAAACTCCCCGTTGTCGAGGCAGAGGCGGAGGCGCTTGTTGCCATGCTGAGGCGCGGATCGCTCCACGGCCATGTCGTCGTTGCTGGGAGTTATCGTCGCCGCCGTGACACGATCGGTGATCTCGACATCCTTGTGACAGCCAAGCGCGATCAACGAGCGGGAGATCAGCTCGCGGCTTATGAAAATGTCGATACTGTCCTCGCGCATGGCCCGACGCGAACGACAGTGGTCTTGCGTTCAGGGCTTCAGGTCGATCTGCGAGTTGTCCCGGAAGAGAGCTATGGGGCAGCGCTGCTCTATTTCACCGGTTCGAAGTCGCATAACATTGCGCTGCGCAATCTCGCCATCGAGCGCGGATGGAAACTTAACGAATACGGCCTTTTCGAAGGTGACCGGCGCATCGCGGGCGCGAGCGAAGAGGAGATTTACGCAAAGCTGGGCTTGATGTTTCTGCCGCCGGAGTTGCGGGAGGATCGTGGTGAAATTGCTCTTGCGCAAAAGAGATCCTTGCCAAACCTCGTATCACTACCCGACATACGTGGGGATCTTCATGTCCATTCGAACTGGAGTGATGGTACGGCGCCGATTGCCGACATGGCTGCCGCAGCCATCAAGCGCGGCTATTCCTATATCGCCCTGACCGATCATAGCCGGCGGGTCACCGTCGCCCACGGCTTGGATGCTGAAAGGCTCTCCAAGCAGATCGGCGAAATCGATCGGCTTAACGCCAAGCTCCGTCCCTTCACAGTGCTCAAGGGCGTCGAGGTCGATATTCTCGCCGATGGCAGCCTCGACTTGCCCGACAAGGTCCTAGCGCGGCTCGACGTCGTTGTCGCGTCCGTCCACTACAAGTTCGATCTGCCGCGAGATGAGCAGACAGAACGCATCATTCGCGCGATGGACAATCGGCACGTCGCCATTTTGGCGCATCCGACCGGCCGCCTCATCGAAGAGCGACCTCCGTATGAAGTGGATCTGGAGCGCCTGTTCATGGCCGCGCGTGAGCGGGGCTGCCACCTGGAAGTGAATGCGCAGCCAGATCGCCTGGACTTGAACGATGTCCATGCGCAAGCGGCGAAATCCATGGGCGTGAAGCTTGCAATTTCAACCGATGCTCATTCAACCACAGGGCTCGACTTCATGCGCTTTGGTGTCGATCAGGCCCGGCGAGGCTGGCTTGAGCCTGGCGACGTCATCAATACGCGGCCGCTCGCTGAACTGAAAAAGCTCCTCAAGCGGTGACGGCTCGTCTCGATTGAGTGAAAACTTGCGTTCGGAAGTTCTAGGAAAGGGCAAGTTTGTTTCTTTTATTGAAGAAGGGATCGAGCGCGCAATGGTTCGGCCACGCATTATCGGCCATCGAGAGCATTCCGTGCGTTTGAGCCCTTTGCGGGGCGCTCGAACCTCGCTCAGTTTCCGATGAACTCGAAACGTCAACCAAGCCGCCGGTAAGGGCACACCTCTTATTGACAATAATCCCCGAGCCGGAGCAATGTGCAAAGGTATTGGCCGCCGTCTAGTGTTGGCCTGTCGTAATGTTCGAGCTTATTTTCTCGAGCAATCCAAATTCAAATGGCGCTGACGGAACGCTCGTAGTCTGCGCCACTCGCTTCTTTATGTCTCCCATTGATCTTGATCGCCACGACGAGCAAGGTTTTGGTGATCAAACGCGGGCGACGTCTCGGTGCGCGATCGTCTCAGGGAGTCCGAGTGAATGAATTACGAGCTTTGCTTTTTTGATGACACTCAACACGTTCAGACCTTTGAAGCAGGCTTTGAAGCCGAGCACCCGGCCATTTGCTGGATGTGGATCGTGGCCGGCGTATGGGTTCTGAAGCAAGACTGGTCTGTCATGGAGTTGACTTGCCGACGGTGTCGTGCTGGCCAGGTGAGCGGTTGTCCGCGGTCGTGCTCTGGGACCAGACAATGTTGTATTGCCCGGATTCCGGCGCGTGAGCTGAGGTCATCGAACAAATCGGAACGGCAGCCGCCGCGTCCCCGACCGCTCATCCTCATCGTTGAACGGGACGATAAAATCGCTATGTCTCACGAGAACTCGGTTCTTGGCGCTGGTTTCGCGGTCGGCGCGTCGTTGCCGGATAGCCCATCCGCCGGGAAGTGGCTCAGTGCCCACAATCCCGATGCAGCCATCCTCGATGTCAGCTTAGAGGACGAATCCTCCGTCGAGCTTGCCCAGAAACTGACGGTGCGAGAAATACCGCTCATCGCGGTCTCCAGTCTTGCGGCCAATACGCCAGGTGTTCATCAAATCTTCCGATCTGTTCCTTGGCTCGAAAAGCCCGTGACCCCCTCCGGCTTGCAACTGACCCTGCGCAGCATATTTTAACGCTCCGCGACCGACCGCGCTTCAGCAAACGTCTCTACAAGGCGAATGGCTCATAAACGACGTTTCGCGCGATCATCCCTTGATGCAGATCAGCGGCCGCAGACGTGCCACGCGTCGAGCAAGACCCGCATGTTCGGCCGCGGCGACAACCGCGCTCACGTCCTTGTACGCGCCGGGCGCTTCCTCCGCGACACCTCTGGTCGAAGGACTCCTAATCAGGATTCCTTCTGCTGCAAGATCATCCATGATCTTACGCCCGCTCCATTGCTTGAGCGCAGCATGGCGGGAGAGCGCCCGGCCAGCCCCGTGGCAAGCCGATGAAAACGCCTTCTGTTCTCCAGTCGCTACTCCCACCAGGACGTACGAACTCGTTCCCATACTACCGCCAATGAGCACCGGCTGACCGATTGCACGCAGCGCATGCGGGAGGCTCTCATGACCAGGTCCGAAGGCACGAGTCGCTCCCTTGCGGTGGACGAAAAGCTCGCGGCGCTTGCCCTCGATCACATGGGTCTCCACTTTGCAAGTATTATGCGAGACATCATAGAGGAGCCGGAGGCTGCTTCCTTGGAAAAAGTGACTAAAGACGCGCCGCGCGTAATGGCCAAGGATCTCCCGGTTGGCAAGCGCACAGTTGATCGCCGCCCGCATTGCGCCAAGGTAGCGTTTGCCAATCTCCGAGTTGATCGGCGCACAAGCAAGCTCGCGGTCGGGGAGCTCAATCCCAGAGGCTTCGGCCGCCACCACCATTTCTTTCAAGAACTCGGTTCCAATTTGGTGCCCAAGCCCGCGCGAGCCGCAATGGATCGTGACAACCACGCTGTCCTTTGTCAGCCCAAAAGCTTCAGCGATTTTCGCGTCGAAGATTTCGGCGGCGGCCTGCACCTCGAGATAATGGTTGCCGGACCCCAGCGTGCCCATCTCCCGCCGCTGCCGCTCCTTCGCGCGATCGGAAACAAACGAGGGCTCGGCGCCTGCCATCCGGCCTCTCTCTTCGATGCGCTCAAGGTCACGAGTTTCGCCCCAGCCCATCGCAATGGCCCAGTAGGCGCCCCCGGCCAGCATGGCGTCCATCTCAATGAGATCAAGAGTGGTCGCCCCCTTGCTGCCGACACCCGCTGGGATTTGGTGGAACAGAGCGTCGGCAAGCGGCTTCTGGACGGACACGATATCTGAAACGGTCAAGCCCGTCAGCATCGTCCGCACACCACAGGAGATATCGAAGCCAACACCGCCCGCCGAAACGACACCGCCCTTGTCCGGATCGAAGGCCGCGACGCCGCCGATTGGGAAGCCATAACCCCAGTGTGCATCCGGCATGGCATAGGATGCTTGCACGATGCCGGGGAGTTTCGCGACATTGGCGGCCTGCTCATAGACCTTGTCATCCATGTCACGGATCAGATCCTCATCGGCGAAAATGATCGCCGGAACGTGCATGGAACCGTGCGGCTCTATGCGCCAGCTCGTCGCATCGATACGGGTAAGGCGATTAGGATCCACGGTCGCTCTCCTGCTAAACATCCACGATACATGCCGCAGACCAAAGCCCACTCTCATCCGCAGCGACCTTTAGCGCAGTGTAGGTGGCGCCTTTCGGCTCGCAGGCTGGAGCATGCCGCGCGACGTCGACAGGCTCACCCCACAACGTTCCTTCAAGGTGCATGTCCCTGATGCTCACGGTAAAGCGCCCAAACAACATCCGCCGTACCGCCATTTCATAAATGATGGCATTGAGCCATTCGGCAAAGAGAAGCTCCAGATCCGGCGCTTCGCATCTAATCTCAACCGGAACCTTCGGCTCGACATCAGCGTGCGTCACAACGGCGGTGAGCGCTAGCCCCGCTTGTTCAAATGCCTCGGCTGCCGTCGTGCCAAAGCCTCGCACGCCAATGTCTGCATCGTGCGGGAAATGTTCCCATCTTGCCTTGTCTGCGATCGGATTAGCGGATTGGATCATGCGTATCCGGCCCACCCCGCCATCATAACATTTCCCATTTAATCACACGGCTAGCAAATGCGCTCGATTTGGGACCGACAGGTGCCAAAGAATTCATGCGGCCTGGCTTTGCATAGCCCCATCTCGAGCGCCTAAACGAACCACCTTCAGTGAGACATCAAGCAGCAAATCGAGCTCTCCCCGAGGAGGTCCTGCGTCACACCACCGAAGATCCACTCCCCAAGGCGGGTGTGTCCGTAAGCGCCGGTCACAAGCAAATCGGCGCCTTCTTCTTGCGCGAGCTTTACGAGCTGGGCCGCGCCCGAGCCGTGCTCTCGAAGGATGACGCGAGCGGCGGCCTTTATGCGATGCCGCATCAAGTAGCGCACCACGTCGTCGAGGTGCCCCTGGGCGGTGGTTTCCTCGCCTGGCTCGCAGATCCCAACAATCTTGATGCTTGAGGCCTCATGAAGGAATGGAAGGGCATCCTGGACCGCTCGCCGCGCTTCCCGCGTGTCCTTCCAGCCGATCACGACATGGTCCGCGCGGAGGGAACTCACGCCGTCGGGAACAACGAGTGTCGGGCGGCCTATTTTTAGAAGCACTTCGCCGGGATCGAGCGTACCAAAGGAATCTCCCGGCCCCTTCGTCTGCCCGATCACGACAAGATCGGCACTCCGCGCCTCGCGCGTCAGTGCAACACCCGGGTAGTCCAAAACCGGCCGCCATTCGAGCCCGGGAAGGCCGACGCTGACGAGGCCGCGGAACCAGTCTCCTTTCGCCGTGAGTGCCGTCATTGTTTCCACGATGTCAGCTGGGGTTGCTTGCTGGATTGCGACACCCTCGACGAGGAACGGCGGATGGATCGCGAGCGCCGACAAGCCAATCAAGGCCGCGTGGAACTTGTCAGCAAGACTTGCGGCAAGACGGACCCTCTGCTCTGGCATACTGTTTGCGTCAACGTAGATCATCACCGCCGCGTAGGACATAGCGAAGCCTCTTAAAGACAAGATAGCGGTTTATGTAATCTCCTGATCGCGCGCACTGACGCAGATCAAGCCTTTCTGAATGAAGTAATGCCGTATCATGACTTCAATCTCAGCTAACGATTTCATCATTGTCCGCGGTTGATCGGAGCGATGCCGAGGTTCTCGAATGACACCGAATGAAGGCATCCCTAGAAGGCCACATCAGGCTCAACGGCCTGCCCCTTGTTCTCCTCTGGGATCTCGGTCATCGTCGCTTCGGTCAGCAGGAGGATACCCGCGACCGAGACGGCGTTTTCCAGAGCAACGCGAACGACCTTCGTGGGATCGATGATCCCAGCCTCGATCATATCGACGAATTCCTTGCGTGTGGCATCGAAGCCTTGATTATCCTTGGTACTTAACATGCGGGCGACGACAACACCGCCATCAACGGCGGAGTTCTCTGCAATTTGGCGCGCAGGGGTTTCAAGCGCGCGCTTCAGAATTTGCACACCTGTCTTCTCGTCGCCCTCGCATTTGGCCTCTTCGTCCGTCACGGCCTCCACGCAGCGCAATAACGCAAGGCCACCGCCGGGAACGATCCCCTCCGCGACGGCCGCCTTGGTGGCGCTAATTGCATCGTCGAGCGCTTCCTTTTTCGATTTCATTTCGGATTCCGCTGGCGCGCCAACCCGGATCACGGCAACGCCTCCAGCAAGTTTCGCAAGCCGCTCTTGCAATTTCTCGCGATCGTAATCGCTGGTTGTTTTCTCGATCTCACGCCGGATTTGTTCGACACGCCCCTGAATCTGGCCAGGATCGCCCGCGCCGCCAATGATCGTCGTGTTGTCTTTATCGACGACAATGCGCTTGGCGTTCCCGAGTTGCTCGATGCTCGCATGTTCAAGCTTGACACCTAGATCTTCAGAGATCACCGCGCCGCCAGTCAGCACTGCGATGTCCTCCAGCATGGCCTTGCGGCGATCCCCGAAGCCCGGCGCCTTGACGGCACAGCTCTTCAAAGTGCCACGGATGTGATTGACGATCAAAGTGGCGAGCGCCTCCCCCTCGACATCCTCGGCGACTAGGAGAAGCGGACGCCCGCCTTTCACTACCTGATCGAGAAGCGGAAGGAGATCCTTGAGGACACCAATCTTTCGGTCGGAGATCAAGATCATGGCGTCCTCCAGCACAGCCTCCATCTTCTCGGGATTGGTGATAAAGTAGGGTGAGACGAAGCCCCGATCGAATTGCATACCCTCAACGACATCGAGCGCCGTCTCGGTCGTCTTGGATTCCTCAGCGGTAATCACGCCTTCGCCGCCGACCTTGTCCATAGCGTCGGCGACAAGTTCTCCAATCGCGAGATCATTGTGGGCGGAGATCGCAGCCACCTGGGCTTTCTCCTTGCGCGTCTTGACGGGGCGTGAGAGGGAACGCAGTGCCTCGATCGAGCGCTTCGCGGCACGATCAAGACCTCGCTTGATATCAATCGCACTGGCTCCTGCCACAACATTGCGGACGCCATCGGCAAATATGGCGTGAGCCAGAATCGTTGAGGTGGTCGTTCCATCACCGACCATATCGCCGGTCTTTTCCGCCGCCTGACGAAGCATTCGAGCCCCGAGATTCTCCTCAGGGTTCTTGAGATCGAATTCCTTCGCGATGGTGACGCCGTCGTTGCAGACGATCGGCGCACCCCATTTTTTCTCGATCAATACCGATTTGGACCGAGGACCCAAGGTGACCCGCACAGCGTCGGCGAGCTGCGTCGTGCCGCGCAAAACCTTTTCGCGGGCGGCGGAACGAAATAGGATCTGCTTGTGTGCCATGGAAACTACCTCACCGGCTCACCCAGTCGGGCATTGGGATCAAGCATTTTGGGGTATTATCATCTACTTCCTTGGGCCGAACGCCAAAAGACAATGCGCCACTCCAATTGCTCCGTGTCGGTCGTACTCCCCACAAAGACTAGCAAGGGACGTCCGACATTTTGCCAAAGTCGCCTCCTCAAGGCGTTCAGCTAATCTTCCCAGCGAGGTAATTCACCGCTCCGGCCAAAGTGTCGAGCTTCGGATAGTCGATTTCTGGAATCTCGATTCCGAGACGGCGGTGGATCGCGCTCACAAAATTGAGGAAATCCATCGAGTCGATATCGAGCGCGTCGCGCAGGTTTGCGGAGGGATCGACCAATTTCAGGTCGATTTCAGGTGCAATATTTGCAAGCTCCTCCCGTACCACGGCGCTGATGTCGGAATCTTTCATAACCGGTCCGGCTCCTGCAGCAACTTGCCAATTTCGGCCAAGAACAAGGCGCCTACATGGCCATCACTGACCCTGTGATCGCCCGACAGTGTAATTGTTACGATGGAACGCGGCACTACGGTGTCATCAACGACCCAAGGACGCACCACAACCTTGCCAAACCCTACAATCGCCACCTGGGGCGGATAAATGACCCCATAAAGTCCCTCGACGCCACGCTCTCCGAGACTTGACACGGTGATCGCCGCATCAGCGATCTCAGAGCCGCGAATTCGACCGGCTCGCATACGCTGAACAAGATCGCGCATTCGCAGCATAAGCTCATCGCAGGAAAGGCGATCCGTATCATGGATGGCAGGCGCCGCCAATCCACCGCCGCGAATGGCAATCGCTACACCGACATGAACACCGGAGGCCGCTTCAAACTTACCATCGCGGTAGAAGCCGCTAAAGCCGGGAAAGCGGTGAATTGCCAGAGCAACGGCCTTCAGCGCGAGGACGCCCATCAATAATCTTTTATCGGGCGGACGCGTTTCATTCATGCGGGCGAGCCACGCCTCACATCCCGTGACGTCCACTTGATGCTCAAGATAATAGTGCGGAATTTCTCGCTTTGATCGCGCCATGGCCGCCGCGATCGCGGCCCGCATCCCGTCAAGATCGATGGTTTTGGCAGGTTTCCCTTTCTCCGGCGGCGTGACTGCGGTGAGCTCGCGCTCAATATCTCTGAGGATAATTGCACCGGAAGGGCCACTTCCCGCGACGGCTGAAAGGTCAATCTTATGCGTCTGTGCAAGCCGGCGGACGGCTGGAGAGGCCCGGAGGTGCCCCATCGAGGGTGGGAGAGCTGCCGGCGCGGGAGGCGCCATCGGTTGGGCCGCGGCAGCTATGGCGGCAGGCGGGGCAATCACGGGAGCTTCTAGGACCGGCTTCGCTTCGATGCCAGCTTCGATCCCTTCCTCTACCTGAACTCGCGCCAGTGGCGTACCAACTGGCACTTTGGCACCGATGTCGACGAGAAACTTATCAATCTTGCCTGTCTCGAAAATCTCGATCTCGATCGCACCTTTCTGGGTTTCAACCACGGCAACAACATCGCCCCGTTTGACCAGGTCTCCCGGCCTGACCAACCACTCGACAAGCGTGCCAGCCTCCATATCGGCGCCAAGCGAGGGCATACGAAATTCGGCCATGGCCTTGCCCTCATGCTCGTCCGAGAGCCGCTTTTGCCGCTACGACGATTTTCGGTGGCTGCGGAATTGCAGCCTGCTCGAGGTGACGCGGATAGGGCATAGGCACCTCTTCGCTGCAGACGCGTCCTAGCGGCGCATCGAGTTCAAAAAACACCTGCTCCACGATACGCGTGCAGATCTCCGCCGAAAGGCTGCCACTGCGCCAGCCCTCATCAACGATAATCGCACGCCGGGTCTTAGTGACCGAAGCCATGATCGTTGCATCGTCCAGCGGCCGCAAACTGCGCAGATCGATGACTTCAGCCTCGATGTTTTCAGCAGCGAGCGCGCTCGCGGCCTCAAGTGTTTTCCAGAGCGAACCGCCATAAGTAATGAGGGAAATATCCCGCCCCTCGCGCCGCACCGCTGCTTTGGCAAGCTCGACCGGCCCGGCGTCGGCCGCCAGTTTTCCTGTTATATTGTAAAGCATGACATTTTCGAAAATCAGCACGGGATCTGGATCTTCGAGCGCCGTCCACAGCATTCCCCGCGCGTCCTCGATCGTCGCGGGAGCGAGCACCTTGATCCCGGGAATATGGGCATACCATCCTTCGAGACTATGGGAGTGCTGCGCGGCAACTTGGCGGCCTGCGCCGGTGGCCATCCTAATCACCAGCGGTACACCAAATTGATTGCCTGACATGTGGCGAATTGTGGCGGCGGTGTTGAGAATCTGGTCGAGCGCAAGCAGACTAAAATTCACGGTCATCAATTCGACGATCGGGCGCATGCCAGCGATCGCGGCGCCAATGCCGGCACCTGTGAAGGCAGATTCCGACAGGGGCGTGTCGCGGATCCTTTCCGGCCCGAACTCGGCTAGGAGCCCCTTGCTCACTGCGTAGCAACCGCCATAACGGCCAACATCCTCACCCATGAGAAAGACCCGCTGGTCACGCATGAGCGCATCGCGGATCGCCTCGCGCACCGCTTCGCGATAGCTGAGCTCGACAAATTTGCGTTGGTCTGCGTTTTCCGGCATCAGGCGCATCACTCGCTTGTCAGCTTCCCTGCCCCATATGTGTAGCGCTTGAGGTCCTCGATCGGCTCCCATGTTCCCGCCTCGGCGAAAGCAACGGCTTCGGCAATTTCGACGGCAATCTCTGATTCGATGCGTATCATATCCTCTGGGTGAATCATGTGATTCGTCTCGAGCCAGCCGCGAAATCGCATAATCGGCCCCTTTTGCCGCCAACTTTCGACTTCAGTCCTGTCGCGATAAAGTTGAGCGTCGAACATGGAATGAGCGCGAAACCGGTAGGTCCGGCATTCGAGAAAATATGGCTTGCCGGTTTCCCGTACGGCTTGGACCGCGCGCCGCGCGGCGGCTTCAACCGCGATCACATCCATTCCATCGATGGCCTCGGAGGCGAGGCGGTAGCTTGCTGCCTTGAGGTGGATGTCCGTCTCGGACTGCGAGAGGCCGAGTGCTGTTCCCATGGCATAAAGATTATTCTCGCAGACAAACAGCACTGGCAGGGCCCAAAGTGCTGCGAGATTGAGGCTCTCGTGAAACTCGCCCTCGGCAACAGCCCCATCGCCGAAAAAACAGGCAGTGACAATGTCTCCGCCGCGCATGTGATCGGCGAGCGCGAGGCCAACCGCCAGCGGAAGCCCTCCCCCGACAATGGCATTGCCTCCGTAGAAATTAGTTGCCCGATCGAAGAGGTGCATGGAGCCGCCCCGGCCACCGCTGCAGCCTTCCTTCTTCCCATACAATTCGGCAAGCACTGCATTCATCGATACACCACGTATGAGCGCATGGCCATGTTCGCGATAGGTCGAAACGATTCGATCATTCTTTTCAAGCACGGGGATGATGCCAACAGCCACGGCCTCCTCTCCATCGTAGAGATGAAGAAAGCCCCTGATCTTCTCCTGAGTATAAAGTTCGGCACATTTATCCTCGAACTGACGGATGCGGACCATTTGTCTCAGGAGGTCTAGCTCATGCGCCCGCGTCAGATGTGGTTTGTCGACAGTGCCACTCATTGCTCCTCGCTTTCTAGCGTCGAGACATCGCCTTCTGGCAGGCCTAGCTCGCGCGCCTTCAAGAGCCTGCGCATGATTTTTCCACTGCGCGTTTTCGGCAGATTCTTGCGGAAGGCTATGTCCTTTGGGGCGATCGCCGGACCCAGACGCTTGCGCGCATGACCAAGCAGTTCCTTGCGCAATTGCTCCGTTGCCTCGATCCCTTCCTTCAAGGCAATGAAGGCTTTCACCGCCTCCCCTCCAATTTCATCGGGGATACCGATCACCGCGGCCTCGGCAACTGCCTCATGCTCCATAAGAGCGCTTTCGACCTCAAAGGGGCCAATGAGATGGCCCGCGCTCTTGATGACATCGTCAGCGCGGCCAATGAACCAATAATAACCATCCATATCCCGCATCGCGAGGTCGCCGGTTAAATACCAACCCCCGGCGAAGCATTTCCGGTAGCGCTCATCCTCATTGAGATAGGCGCGCATCATTGAAGGCCAGCCGGGACGCAGCGCGAGCTCTCCCATCACCATAGGCTTCGTGATCTCTTGGATTTTCCCGTCTTCACTCCGTTTGACAATGCCAGCCGTGACACCGGGCAGCGGCCTGCCCATCGATCCCGGTTTCACGTCCATGGACAAGTAATTGGCGATCATGATGCCGCCTGTTTCCGTTTGCCACCAATTGTCGTGGAAGGGCATCCCGAATGACTGAGCTCCCCATACGACAGCTTCCGGGTTGAGCGGCTCACCGACGCTGGCCATGAAGCGTAAGCTTGACAAATCGAAGCGTTTAGTGATGTCAGCGCCAACCTTCATCAGCATCCGGATCGCAGTGGGAGCCGTGTACCACACATTGACCTTTTGCTCCTCGAGGATGCGATACCAGCGCTCGGCGTCGAACTCAGCCTGATCGACGATCAACGTCGCGCCATTGGTGAGTGGCGAGATGATGCCGTAGGAGGTGCCTGTGACCCAACCTGGATCGGCGGTGCACCAGAAGATATCACCTGGATGGAGATCAAGTGCGAGCTTGCCCGTCACGTGATGGGCCACGGCGGATTCATGCACATGCACCGCGCCCTTCGGCCGGCCCGTGGTGCCGCTTGTAAAGTGCAGCAATGCCATATCTTCGGGATCCGTCCATACGATTTCAAACGAATCTGGCGCTGTCTCTAAGGCGGCCGCGAGATCAGACGTGCCAGCAGGCAGATCGCCCGAGCAATCGATCAAAAAAACATGCTCGAGGCTCGCAAGTTCTTTGCGCCATGGCTCGATCTTCCGGCGATAGAACGCTTCCGAGGTGATCAAAACCTTGCCATCGCCAATCGTCATGCGCGCCCTGATGGGCTCCGGTCCGAAGGCCGAAAATAGCGGCGAAAACACGCTTCCGTTCTTGAGTGTGCCTAAGGCAGAGATATAGAGTTCCGGCGTTCGTCCAAGAAGTGAGAACACCCGCTGGCCTTTCCCGACACCGCGTTGTGCCAGAACATGAGCAAACCGGTTCGTCGCGGCTTGGAGGTCTGCGTATCGGAAGTCCCGGATATGATTGTCACGGCTGATCCAACGCAGCGCGAGCTCGCCTCCGCGGCCGGCCAAAACATGCCTGTCGACAGCCTCATGCGCAATATTGAGCCCGCCCCCCGGCAATCCGCTGAGCAGGTCCCGAGCCGCATCCCATGAGAAAGTCGAGACCGTCCTTTCGTAATTCTGAAGGTTGGCCCCGGCGTAATCCTCGGGCCGTTTGCGGATAGCCTCCCATTCCATTGCCCTGCCTCGGAAAGTTCGTCGCCTAATAGGTTTAAGCCGGTCAAATTCGGGCGCCGTTGCAGACCGTGCCGTGAGGTTCGGAACCATAAAATGGTCCAACCGTTGTTTGAGTCATATCAGTTCAATGCCGCCGTCTAGACTCTAGTAATTGAATTGCCATCATTTTTCCAGCCAGAGTAGGAGCTATGGAATGCTAAGCGAGCTGAGTGCCGACCAGACGAAGTTCATCGCCATCCTCGCGAAAGCCGCAAGGACCGAGCGCGATGATTTTCTCGCAAAAGTCGCCGAAAAGGACATCGACGGTCTCCAGGCCGCAAGGGGCGAGCATAATCCGGTCGCCGAGCTTGCGTTTGAGCAATTGCCTCCGGGAGCCTCGCAGTCGAACGCTTTGCGCGAAGCTGTTGCCACGCTGTCGGCCGGTGCCCGCTGCGAGCTCTACGCCTTAATGCGCATAGGGCAAGGACATTTGGCTGCACAAAAGTGGCACCGTGGCCTGACCGAAGCTACGGGGCTCGGGGACGAGGCAGCGACAGCCATGATCCTCGACGATCCGGACCTCCACGATCATCTGCTTAAGGGCCTTTATGAATTGCGCCTCTGACCGATTGCCGTGCGTCGCACCCGTTACCTGGCCCGTGGGTCAGGCCTCCCTCCAAAGGCATATTCGGGCTGCATCGCGGGCTCCTTGGCTTCGAGACTCTCCGGAGCGAAACCAGGCGCCTCGGGGGATTGGTTCAGCGCAGCCGCGGAATGCGCGAGAACCAACCGCTCGCGCAACTG
>DATJBL010000013.1:0-65099 GCA_035515355.1 Methylocella sp. | reverse complement strand
GATGACCGTAGGGCCGGCGCTGGCCTTGACGGCCTGCATGGCGACGGTCAGCTTCATCGACAATGTCTTAAAACCATTTGTTCTGACGCATGGGCTGGCGAGCCCGAGGCTGGTGACTTTCATTGGCGTCATTGGCGGCGTCCTCGCCTATGGCTTTGCGGGCCTCTTCGTCGGCCCGGTCGTTCTCGCGGTCGCCTGGGACCTCGCCAATGCATGGATCTATGGGCGCAAAGCGCCCGCCGGATAACAGCACACCCCCGCCCGCGCATCACACCCAAAACGCCAGGGGCTCGACGTCAAGCGCCTATTCCTAGCGGGATGAGTGCTGTGGCAACCGAGTTGCGGCGGTCGTGCGGCGATATCGTTGAATTGCATTCTCATTCTGGCCCAGCACCTCTGTAGGTCACGGCCTCGAAAGCGATACCGAGCGCGTTTCATTCTCGGGCAAGATCAGGCGCGGCTCGGCGTCGCACCTCGTAAAGGCGCCGAAGCGCTGGACGCGCACGGAAACCGATCTTTCTTCGGCCTCGACCTCGATGCACCAGCCGCCATATTCACCCCTCCGATAGGCCTCGCTCTCGCCATCATCCTCGAAATTCTCCGTGGTGAAGGCGCCCGAGCCCGCTGGCGGAAAGATCATAAAGCCGCGAGTGTCCGCGGGAGCCGCAAAGGTCTGGGCGGCGACGTTAACGGGAATAGCGCAAGACGCCCGTGCGAAGACAACGGGACGGCTCCAGGGCGCCGGGCGGCTAATCGTCTGACCGCCCTCGAACACCTCGCCAGACCAGAAATCATACCAGTGGGTGCCTAAAGGCAGATAGACCTCTCGGTCGGCATGTCCTGGCTCGATCACCGGCGCAACTAGCAGCGCGCGGCCGACCATCATCTCATCGCTCTCGTGCCAACAGTGCGGATCATCCGGAAAGTCGAAAAAAGTCGGGCGAATCATGGGCTCATAATCGCGCCGGTATCGCCAGAGCAGATCATAAAGATAGGGGATCAGCCGGTAGCGAAGCTTGATCAGATCACGGACGAAAGGCGTCGTCTCCGGATACATCCAAGGTTCATTGACCGTGCCGTCGTCGTGCCAAGAATGGATGCAGAAGCGCGGCATGAAGATGCCAAATTGCACCCAGCGGACCAACAGTTCTGGATCGGGCGCGGGGCCCGAAAATCCACCGATATCATGGCCGGTGTTGGAGACCCCCGACAGCGCGAGGCCGAGACCCATTTTCAGATTATATTTCAAGGTCTCCCAGCAGGTAGAATTGTCACCAGACCAGGTTTGGGCGTAGCGGTGCATGCCAACCGTGCCCGAGCGAGAGACGAGGAAAGGCCGCTTGTCCGGGGCGTGCTCCTTCTGCGCATCGCGTGAAGCCCGCATCATCAGGAGGCTCTGCAGAGCCCTGCATTCGCGCGCGCGACGAGGCTGGCCAAAGCCATGTGCCAGCGCCTTATCGCTCCAGATTTCAAACTCATTATTGTCATTCCAGGTCCCAGCTATGCCCTGAGCAAGCAGCGTTTCCTTCACTTTCGCCTTCCACCAAGTGAGGGTCTTGGGCTGGGTGAAATCAAGGTACGCGCCAATCTCATCCCAAAACTGCACGAAGCTTGGTTCGCCCTCCGCATCGGCGACCAGAAGGCCCAATTGAGCGGCCTCGGCGAAAAGGGGGTGATCACGCAGAAGACATGGTTTGACATTGGCGCACAGCCGCACACCCTTTGCGAGATAGCTCTGCGCGAATGCCGCCGGATCTGGGAATTTGGACCTATTCCATGTGAATACATAGCGCCTGTCGCCGATCGAAGTATAGCCAGACGAGAGGTGGAAGCTGTCGCATAAGATGTCATGTTCGGCGCAGCGCTCGAGAAACTTGGAGAGTCTCGTCTGGGCTTCAGGCGCGTCGGCATAGGCCATGGATGAGCCCGAGTAGCCCAATCCCCACTTTGGCATGAAGGCCGGCCGTCCGGTTAGCCAAGTGAAGCGGGGCACCACTTGATCAACGCGTGGGCCTGCGATGAAATAATAGTCGAGGTCGCCATGATCCGCTGCGAACATGCGGTAGGGCCCATGGTAATTGTCCAGCTCCTTGCCAAAATCGAACAGGCAATCCGACAGCGTGTCGTAGAAGAGGCCGAAGGCAACTCCCGCTTCCGGTCTGCAGGTGATATAGAACGGAATGTGCTTATAGAGCGGGTCGGATGTCCGCGCATTGTAGCCCATCGCGTCGACAGCCGTCAGGCGATAGCGCTGGCCAGCGCGGTCCATCTCGCCGGCGCATTCTCCGAGCCCCAAATATTTCTCGCCCTGCTCCCGGCGAAGATAATGATAGACACGCTCGTCCCACCATCCGAAATTATAAGCTTGGGTCGGCCGGTCAGTCGCTACCGGTTGCCATTTGGTTCCTAACCGCAGAGCCCATGAACAGAAAAATCCTGCAAGACGGATACTGAGCCGGATCGCCACGGTCTCGATCTGTAGGCTCTCAGCGCTGGCTTGCAGCGCAAATTGGGGGAGAGTAAATCCGGCAAGGTCGAAGCGGTCGCGGCCATCCTCGGCAACATCGTCAAAGCCCGGGCTGATGGCGAAAGTTCGGGGCTGGTCGAGCCGTCCGCCGGGCAAAACCAGGACGCGGATGACATCCTCCTCAAGCACAAAGACGTGAGCAGCATCACCCCGATCGCTGGCGAGGGTCAAATGGCCCGCCTCGCGCGCCGTGATCGCAAACTGGGGGGGTGCCGCCAGCGACATCAAGCATCGCGCCCGGCGGGACCAGCGGAAATGCAGGCTGCGCTCACCAATTGTGCATCGTCCCATCGTCAAGCCGGCTGATCGGAAGACTGGCTGGCCGATATGGGTATTTTGCCGCTAGTTTCTCGTCGATGCCGACGCCATGGCCAGGCGCTTCACCTGGATGCAGGAACCCCTCCTTGAAGCTGTAGGCGTGCGGAAACACTACATCCGTCTCGGCCGAGTGGCGCATATATTCCTGTATGCCGAAATTGGAGATGGAGATGTCAAAATGCAGTGCGGCGCCCATGCAAACCGGCGACAGGTCCGTCGCGCCGTGGCAGCCGGTGCGAACGCCGTAGAGGTCGGCGAAGCTCGCAATACGGCGCAGATGCGTGATTCCACCAGCGTGCACGACCGTGGTGCGGATGTAATCGATGAGCTGCTCCTCGATCAGGAGTTTGGCGTCCCACATCGAGTTGAACACCTCGCCAACCGCGATTGGGGTGGTCGTGTGCTGGCGGATCAGCCGGAAGGTCGCCGGATTCTCGGCGGGAGTCGGGTCCTCCAGCCAGAATGGCCGATAAGGCTCAAGATCCTTGCCGAGGCGGGCGGCTTCAATAGGCGTCAACCGGTGATGAACGTCATGGAGCAGATGCACATCCCATCCGAGCGCCTCTCGCGCGGCCTCGAGAAGTTTTGGGACCATAGGAAGGTATTTCGAGCTCGACCAAATGGTCTCGGCCGGAATGGCAGCGTCAGCTGGCTCATAAAATAGCTTGTCGCGTGAGACCCCATAGGTCGCGGCAAGACCCGGCACGCCTGATTGCAGCCGGATCGCCTTATAACCCATCGCCTGGTAGCGCTGCGCCTCGGCCACGGTTTCCTCGAGATTGCTCCCGTTGGCATGGCCATAGACCATGACACCCGTCCGGCTCGCGCCGCCCAGGAGCTGATAAAGTGGCAAGCCCGCCTGTTTGGCCTTGATGTCCCAAAGCGCCGTGTCGACTGCCCCGATCGCCGACATTGTCACAGGGCCTCGCCGCCAGTAAGCACCGCGATAAAGATATTGCCAAATGTCTTCGATCGCTTGGGCATCGCGGCCGATCAGGACGGGGATGACGTGGCCGGTCAGGTAGCTTGCAACCGCCAGCTCCCGGCCGTTCAAAGTGGCGTCGCCAAGGCCGTAGAGGCCTTGGCTCGTCTCGATCCTGAGAGTGACGAAATTGCGCCCCGGGCACGTGATGATGACGCGGGCGTCAGTAATCTTCAGCATCCGATGTCCTCCGGGTGCGAGACTTTGGCTGGCACGATGGCGCCGGGATAGGTGACAACGCGAGAAGCGACCATGAGCGCTGCATGGGCCGCCTCTGCTGCCGCCGCCCCGCCCAGCCGTCCAGCGAGGTAGGCGCCGGTGAAGGCGTCGCCGGCGCCCGAGGTATCCTTGATTTTAACGGCCGGCGCGGGCAGCGCCACCTCACCCTCCTCCGTCGCCACAATGCAGCCCTCTCCACCGAGCGTGAGCGCGATCTCGCGCGCGCCGGCAGCGCGGAGCGCGCTGATCTGGGTTTTGGGCTCGTGAGCCTCAGTAAGCAAGGCCACATCCTCACAGCTCGCGCGAAAAATATCGGCGATTCTAATCATCGGTGCGATCGCCGCCCGCGCTGCGTCCAGGTCACGCCACAGCGCTGGGCGAACATTCGCATCGAAGGCAATCCACCGCACCCGATTCTTCAGCGAAACCAAAAGATCAATCGCCGCTGCCCGCGCCTCATCGTCAGGCAGGATCGCCAATGAAATGCCCGAGAGACAGAGAAGGTCCACACTCGCCAATCGTTCAGCGCCACCATTCTGCGCGAGGAGCGCACACCAACAGCGCGCCGCCGAGGCCGAGCGCCAATAATGGAAACACCGCTCGCCCGCTGCATCTAGCTCGATCATATAGAGGCCCGGCTCACGGCCCTTGGCAATGAAGGCGTCTACATCCGCGATTCCCTCGGCAGCGAAGGCATCGCGCATGGTTCGGCTCAGGGGATCCTCGCCCGTCGCAGTCAAGAACGCGACATGGACGTGCGGCGCCGAGCGTTTTAGATAGACCGCAGCATTGTAGGCATCACCGGCGAAAGCGCGCACATAGCGATCCCCCTCAATCTGCCGCAGCTCCACCATACATTCGCCAATGGAGATGGCACGCATCAGCCGACCACCTCCAAAAGCGCTGCGCGGACCAAAGGATCGGTGCGGAAGGGTGCGGGAAAGAGGATCGTATCATCGAGAGCAGTCGCCACATCCCGCCCCCTGGCAGCCCACTGAGCTAATCGCGCGGCGTGCGGGTCCTTCACGAGACCTTCGCCGGCGAGCCCGAGCCAAGCCCGAACGATCGAGGCGAGCCGTCCGGCAGGCCGCCCGGCGCGGGCATTGGCGATGAGAAGCGGAAAGACGCGCTGAGCGAGCTTGGTCGAGCCATCCTCGCCGATCTGGGCCAGCCGGTGATCGATCATTGGATTTGCAAAGCGCATACGAATCTTGCGCCAATAATCTGCGACCGGCAGCTCGGGCAATGCTGGTGCGATTTCTTCGGCAACCATTGTTTCGACGAGGCGGGACAGCTCTGGATCACCGATCGCTTGCCGCACCAACTGATGGCCCCGCCCGAGACCCAGATAGGCCAGGGCTGAATGACAGGCGTTCAGCACCTGCAGTTTGAGCTGCTCGAAAGTCTCCACATCGGCAACTAGCTCCGCACCCGCCCTATCCCAGGCCGGATGCGGACCAGCGAACCGGTCCTCGATCACCCACTGCGTGAAAGGCTCGCGGCTGACACACGCATCGTCGATCAGTCCCAACGCGGCCGCCACTCGACTCCGGCTCGCCTCTGTGGTGGCGGGGACAATGCAATCAACCACGGTGCGGGGAAAGGTTGCGTTCAGCTTGATCCACCGCGTGACCGCCTCCTTCCTAAGAGCGTCCAATCGGGCGGCAAATGTGAGGACGGCTGCCTCGAGCTTGCGTCCATTGCTGGCGAGGTTATCGCAACTGATCACTGTTACAGGCCCGCTTCCCCGGTTGCAGCGCTCGGCGAGGCCGCGGACGAGCCAGCCGATGGTCGAGCGCGGCCGGTCGGGCTCAGCGAGATCATGGACAATATCCGCATGATTCTCGTCGAGGCCGCCATTGGCGCCAAGGCTATAGCCCTTCTCGGTGACTGTGAGACTGATCACATGGGTCTCGGGTGCGGCCAATGCGGCCAGCACCTCACCAGGTTGCGCGGGTGCGGTGAGGGCGCGGCGGATGATGCCCATGACACGGTATTGTGGCGACTCTGAAAGGGTCTCGACCGTGTAAAGGCAGTCCTGCGCGCGGAGTGCTTCAGGAACGTTCGGCCGCCGCAAAGCGATCCCGATCACGCCCCAGTCACCGCCTGCGGCCAAGATCGCATCGTCGGTGAACACAGCCTGATGCGCCCGGTGAAAGGCGCCGACGCCGAGGTGGACGATGCCCGGCCGCAATCGGTTGAAATTGTAGCCGGGCCGCCGGACCGACCCGGCGGCGTGATCGAGCGTAAGAGCGCAGAGCCGTTCGGTCATAGCCGGTACGCCGCCCTCGCAAGGTTATAGCTGAGGTCGTGCGCGAGCTCGGCGGCCTCGTCTTCTGCGAGCCGGCCGGTAAGAACCAGCTCGCTAAGATAGGCGCAGTCGATCCGCCGGGCGAGGTCGTGGCGGGCGGGAATCGAGAGAAAAGCGCGGGTGTCATCGTTGAATCCCGCGGCATTGTAAAATCCCGCCGTCTCGGTGGTCTGGCGGCGAAAGCGCAGCATGCCCTCTGGCGAATCGTTGAACCACCAGGGTGGGCCGAGCCGCAAGCACGGATAGTGGCCAGCGAGCGGCGCGAGCTCGCGCGCATAGGTGCTCTCATCAAGGGTAAATAGGATCAGGGTGAAATCAGCTCGCATTCCGACCCGGTCGAGGAGCGGCTTTAAACCGCCAGTATAATCCGTCCGGGTCGGAATGTCTGCTCCCATGTCGCGCCCGAACCGGTGCAAAAGCCAGGAGTTGTGATTGCGCCAGGAGCCCGGGTGCAGTTGCATGACCATGCCATCCTCACAGGCCATCAAGGCCATCTCGGTTAGCATCTGGGCGCGGAATAGCTCGGCATCGCCAAGTCGACCACGCCCGCAAAGGATGCGGTCGAAGAGCGCCTCGGCCTCGTTTTTCATAACGTCGGCCGTTCGCGCCGTCGGATGGCCGTGGTCGGTCGCCGTTGCCCCGTGGGCGCGGAAAAAAGCGCGGCGCGCGGCGAGCGCGGCAAGATAGCCGCTCCAACGGCTGGTATCCTCGCCCGTCAGTTCACCGAGGCGATGCAGGTTGGTTGCAAAATCTTCACGATCGGGATCAACGACATCGTCGGGACGGAAGGTGGGAATCACCCGCCCCGGCCAGCCCGATGCCCGGATTGCGCGGTGATGATGAAGCGGATCGAGTGCGCCTTCGGTGGTCGCGAGCGCCTCGATCCCGAAGTGTTCGAAGAGGGCGCGGGGCCGGAACCCAGGATCTGCCAGAGCCGTGTTGATAATGTCGAAATAGGAGTCGGCGGTTTCCGGCTCGAGTCGAACCTTTATTCGAAACAGTTCGGCGAAGACATGGTCGAGCCAAAGCCGCGAAGGCGTACCGCGAAAAAGGTGGTAATGCCCGGCGAACTGCCGCCATATAGCGCGCCGGTCGGTCTCGAAAGGTGTGTCATCCTTTGGCCGAAGGCCGAGACTTTCCAGCGGCACACCCTGGCTGACCAGAAGACGCAAGAGATAGTGATCCGGCCACAACAACAGGCTGACGGCGTCCTCGAACGGCTCGTTAGAGGCGAACCACGCCGGATCGGTGTGGCCGTGCGGGCTTAGGATCGGCGCTCGTTCGACTTCCGCGAACAGCTGGCGCGCAAGGCTCCGTGCCGCGGGCTCGGCGGGAAAGAAGCGATCAGGATCAAGCCAAAGCGGCCGGGTCATTGCAGCATTGAAACTCCGCATAGGGCTACGGTCAAGAAAGCGGCACGGCTGGGAGCTTTTTGAAAGTTCTATGACGCTCGCCCTTGAGACGACTCCACCATCGCATCTTTGGGATCAAACGTCTAAAGCATGTCACGGGCAGCAGCGTCATCTCCCGCCGCCCCCATACGGACATCGAGGATTCGCTCGCCGGCACGCCGGTGTTGACGGACTGTTGGCCGCGCGGAATTGGCGCGGCATCGGCTCGCACGATGCGAGGCCACGGTGATCAATGCCCCGGGTCTTCTGTCTGCCCGCGCCATCTCAGAGAAGTGGGCGCGCAGAAGATCTCCTTGATCACACAGGTGCGCTGGCTTCCGAACGAAGAGCCTTTAGTTCATGCGCGTTCGAAGACCCTATTCGTCATAAACCCGATCGAGGCAAAGCGCTCGAGTGGAACCAGCAATAATAAAGTCGAGAAAGATCCGTTTGCTCGGGAACGAAGCGCCACGGGTCGCATAATCTAATGTTCGCGCAGGTTAAGACGCGCGTCTGTAATCGCTTCGATCAGCATCGCCGCTTCCTGTCTCGAATCGCCCAACGCTCCACCAGGAGAAAAATAATCGATCTTCACATCCGTTTGCAGCGCGCGCAAGACGAGTTTGAAGACAAGCCATACCGACCCGTGACGAAACTCCATATCAAGCGTTATGACGGGGAGACTGCTCCAATCGAGATTGAATTGTGCACCCCAGCCGAAGGATACCGTTCCCGGCTTGAAAAACAGCTCGACTGATGAGTTTACAATATCCTGAATATTAGCGAATTTTTCATCGTGGATGAAAGCGATGAAATCGCCGACATCGATCAGGCGCAATTCAGCACCGAGCGGCTCGAAGGCCACGCCAAGAGCATTCGCAAGAAGTCCGACATGATGGCCACGCCGCCCTATTAACATTTCGGATGCTTTCATCTCGCCGACGTCCTGCGCGATTTTTTAGCATACAAGATGTGAATCAATTCCGCTACGGCTTTGTAAAATTCAGGGGGAATCGGCCGGTCGATTTCCGCGCTATCGTACATCGATCTCGCCAACGCCTTGTCTTCGATAACCGGTATCGAATGCCGTTCGGCGATCTCGCGAATCTTAAGAGCAATGAGATCCTTGCCCTTCGACAGCACCAAGGGCGCACCACCTTCCTCCCGCACATATCGAAGTGCTACAGCGTAGTGAGTTGGATTGGCCACAACAAGAGTTGCTCTAGGGACTGCCGCGATCATGGACTTGCGCTGGCGGTCGAGGGCCAAGGACCGCAATCTCGCTTTCCTCAAGGGATCGCCTTCGAGTTCTTTCAACTCTTCCTTGATTTCTTGCTTGCTCATCCGGATGTCCCGGCGCCAATGAAGGCGCACCCAGAAAAGATCCACAGCAAGGAGTAGAACAGTCACGACACAAACGACCGTCAGAAGCCGCATGGCGGTCATGAGGATCAATTCCGGGACAGCATCCGGATCGATCGACATCGTACCCGTCAAAGCCGTTCCTTGCCACCGCAGTACGGTCCAGAGCACGACGCCGAGAGAGAGCAATTTGCACACACCTTTAAAAAAATCCGCCAGACCACGTGCCCCGAATATACGGTGCCAACCATTGACCAATGATATACGATTCCAGTCTGGCTGGATCCGGCCGAACACGATCCGGGGTGCATACTGCAGATATGTCGACGCAAGCCCAGCCAAAAGCAGGACAACCCAAATCGGAATGAGCGGGGCACCGATTTTCCAGAGGAGGGCTTTGAAGAGAGAAACCGCGTCGGCACTGTTTCGAAGCAATATCCCGCTCGGATCGTTCGCGAGCCGTTCAAGGGTAAAAGCGGCCGACTTCATGAAATGGTTCGCGATGAAGGCGGTAATGACCAGAAGAGCAAGGGTGAAGGCGAAAGCAGAGGCCTCTCTAGAAATCGGAATATTTCCCTTCTCGAATTCATCGAGAATCCGTTTTTCTGTCGGCTCTTCAGTCCTGCTTTCCCGATCGCCTTGTTGCGCCATCGCCCCTCAAAACCCACTCATTCGAAAAACTCGTCCTCGTCTTCCGATGAATTGAGTTCGATCTCTCCTGTGCTTGCCAACTCGAGCGCTGTATCAGCAATCGTGCGGCGTGCCCTGAGCACATCACGCTGCAGGGCTGGGCCACCATTTGCAAGTTCGCTATCGACAATACGCCTCGCCCTGGTCGCTAGCGACGAAAGAATCGCATCCCTAAACGCCGCATCGGTGCCCTTCAAGGCGAGCACTACCAGCTCAGTCGGAATCTTGTCGAACAGCACGCTGCGTGCCTTGGACTGAAGTTTGATGATATCATCAAAAGTGAACATAAGCTTGCGCAAAACCTCAGCGGCCTTGGGGCGCGCGGCAGCCAAGCTTTGCATCACGTCTTCCATATGGTCCCGATCCATTTTGTTGATGATATCGGCCATGCGGGCATTTTGATCGCCACCGACTTGACGCGAAACATTCGACAGAAGGTCCTCTTGCAACTGCCCTTGAATAATGCGGACCGCGGATTCGGTAACGGGCCCGATGCTCAGCATCCGCCGCATAATTGCATTGCGCAGTTCGCGCGGCAATTGGCCAACGACCTTGGCAGCATAGCCAGGACTGACTTTCGAGACAATAAACGCCGCTGTTTGCGGATGCTCTTTAACCAGAAAGCCCGCGAACACCGACTCTGGAACATTCGAGAGGCGGTCCCACATCGCGTGATTGGAGTTGCCCGTGACATCCGACATGACGTCGGCGAGCTGCTCGGGAGGCAAGATCCCGTCAAGCATCTGCTGGACCTCGTCCGGTGAGCCCAACAGGTCAACACCATTCGTAAACTGGCCCGCGAATTCCTCGACGAGGGCCTCCAGCGTGGGAACCGGCACCGTTCCAAGTTGCGCGATCGAGCGTGTAATTTGCTTCAGTTCATCGGCATCAAATTGTACCAAGAGCCGGGAGGCGAGCAACTTTCCCATCCCAAGCAGCAGCGCTGCCGCCTTCTCCGGCCCCTTCATCGCCTTCACGGTGGGACCGCCTTTCGAGGCAACTGAGGTAGCCATGGATTAGGCAGCGGTTCTGGCAGGGCCCGCGATCTCGGTCAGCGAAACGCCAAGTCGCGAATTGTCATCCTCGACCACAACGATTTCGCCGCGAGCTATTACGCGTCCGTTTACGACGATATCGACTGGCTCGCCGACGCGGTGATCGAGTGGAATAACTGCGCCCCGTCCCAATTTGAGGAGGTTCGAGACCGGCATCACCGCCGATCCCAAGACGACCTGGACGGATACGGGAATGCGCAGGATGGTCTCGAGGTTTCGACTAGGCTGGGACGCGGGGACGCCTTCATCGTTGCTCCCCGCCTCTTCTAAAACTCTGTCGCCTTCAGACATTATATCGAATTCTCCAAGTGAGGTTGATTGTGAGTGGTTCTGCAATGGACATAACCGCCGCTACACGGTACCGAAAAGACCCTTGACCCTCCCAATGAATTGCTTGCACGCCTTCACCCCGCTGCCAGGGACGACCCAAGCAGGAGCGGGTTCCATCGCACGATCAAGGAGGCAGCATATCATCAATGAGTTCCTGCTCTTGATTCACGAAATCCTGGATACGCAGCGTGTAGTATCCATCGGCTTGACCGAGGTCACACCAGAAAATGTGCTCGGCATTGCACTCCAGCTTTACCCGCGTCTTGGCTGTGGCCTGCAACGTCAAGACTTGGCCCTCTTTTAAACCAGCGATATCCTCCAGGCTAAAATGCCTCTCCTCGATCAGCCCGCGGACTGTGATCTCCGTCTGGCCGATTTCCTTCTGAATCTGCATTGTCCAACGCGGATCGCGAACCGACAATTCGGCGGACAAATCTCTTCCCAAGTCTTGGCGGACGGAGTTCAGTGCCGTTTGCGGAATAAGAACGAACACATTACTTTCGCGTCCCAGAATCCGAATCTTGAGCTTGGTTCTCACGCCGAAAGCAGTTCGGGGCGCGATGGCAACGAAATCAAGCCTTGTCTCGATACGGTCCAATCTGAAAACTGTTTCACACACGGCCGCGAACGCATTTTGCAGCGCCTGCGCGAAAAGTTCGAAAGCTTTCTTCGCAAGCCGGAGTTCAACATTCGAGAGCTGGCGTTTCTCAAGGAATGGCGCTTCACTGCCATCACCCCCGAACAAGACTTCCGCCAGGGCAAAAACGAAATCATGTTCAAGCCCCATCAGCAGACGCGAGTCCCACGCTTGCACATATATAATTCCGAAAACGACATTGCTCTCGCAGCCGTCAAGTACATCGGCGATTCGCTCAGTGGCGACGGACTCAATCAAGAACAAAGCAGGCGACGCCGAGAACTGCCGCAAGCTGTCGGCACACTGGGCCGCCATCCGCTCAAATATGACATGCAGCAGCGGCATGCGATCGACGGAAATCCCGGCGCCATCGAGAAGCCTTTCGGGAGATTTTTTCAACATGGAACCGCGCTCGATTGCTTCTTGCATGTCATGTTAAGCTACTTGCTGTTCGTCGCTCTTTCCCGAACCCCCTGACACGGTCTCGTTCTCCACCATGTCGATCGACGGTCGGTCACGCGATGAAATCGTTTTACGACCATGTTCGAGCGCAATCTGAGGCATGGCACCGTTCATGAAAGCCAACAGCGTCTGCTTGACGATGATGTAAAGTCGGCAGCTCTGCTCACGGGTCGCCTTGATCTTCAGAGCAACGGGTAGCAGCAACGCATACGACATAAATATTCCGGCAAAGGTGCCAACAAGCGCCGATCCAATAAGTTGACCAAGGATTTCCGGGGCCTCATCGAGAGCACCCATCGCTTTGATCACGCCGAGGACAGCGGCAACGATTCCAAGTGCGGGCAGGCCATCGCTGACCGAGGTCAAAGCGTGGTAGGGCCTTAGCCGGTCACGGCTGACAGTTTGAATCTCTTCATCCATCAAGGCTTCGATCTCGTGAGTACGTGCATTCCCGATGATGATCAGACGGCAATAATCGCAGATAAAATGGGTTAGATCCTTATCTGCTAGAACTCTCGGAAAACTTTTGAAAATTGTCGACTCGGTCGGGTTATCGACATGTTCCTCGATCTGATTGCGAGCCTTGCCGCGCAACTCCCGCATCAGAGTATAGAGGACGCCAAGGACATCGAGATAATGTCGCTGCGTCGGCGAACGGTCGAGGATCGCATCCATCATAGCTCGCCCAGTGTCCTTAATCGTCGATATTGGATTTGCGATAATGAAAGTGCCAAGGGACGCCCCGCCAATGATGATAAATTCGAACGGCTGCCAAATAACGGAAAGATGACCGCCCATCGCAGCGAACCCACCAAGGATGCAGCCTAGGGCAATAACCATTCCAATTCCGAACGCCACGCGATCAGCTCCTGCGCAAACGACCCTGCAAATCGTTAAACGGCAGGCCTTGCTCCAAGCTGAATTGGAAAGGTCAATTCATAGCGAAACGGAGAGACCGCCTCGCTATACGCAAAGTCCGGCCTCTGTTGCTAGGGCGAGAACAACGCCGGTCGAGAAGGGTCGAATCGCGGCCATCCTGGTAAGGCCCTGGCAAGCTTTAACTGCGAAGGTCGGGACCGCGCAACAAGGCATGAGTCCATGCTCACAGCAACGCTCTATTACGATGCAATAACGAAAAACTATTCGAAGACCTTGGCCGCGACCGCAGCCGAGCCGTCGGTCACCCAGCAGACGAATTATTTCCTTGCCAATATCGGTAAAGTGAAAAGCGCTAGTGACCTCATCAACAACGGCAGACTTTACAACTATGTCATGACTGCCTTCGGCTTAAGCGACATGATTAACGCGAAGGGCCTCATCACCAAGGTTCTCGAGGGCGGCGTGTCGAATCCCAACAGTCTTGCCAATACGCTGAAGGATCCTCGCTATAGGGCTCTCGCCTCGGTCTTCAACTTTGCTTCGAGTGGCACGAGCACAACGAGTTCGACGGCACTCCAACAAACGACAGTCAACAATTATGTCGAGCAGACGCTCGAAGCAAATGTCGGCAAGCAAAATCAGGGCACTCAAATGGCGCTGTATTTTCAGCGCATGGCCCCCAGTATCACGAGCGCCTACAGCATCCTTGGCGACAAGACCCTCCTCACTGTGGTCCAGACCGCACTTGGACTATCGCCGTCCATGTCTTTTGCGAACATTGACGTTCAAGCGAAGATGATCTCGAGTGCACTCGACATCGCGGATCTGCAAATTCCCGCTAAGCTTCAAAGCTTCATCGAACGGTTTACCGCAATGTACGATTCCAATAATACATCGGCGGCGCCAACAACGCCGCTCACGCCGCTGTTTGATAATTCGGGTGCAGTCGGCATCGGTTCAAGTTTGCTTCTAAGTCTCGCGGATCTAAAACTTGGAGGCTCCTGATCCATGCAATCCGGGCTTTACGTTACCCTCTCTGCCCAAGTTGCACTCGATCGCCGGTTGACGACGATTGCGACAAACATCGCTAATCAGAGCACCCCGGGCTATCGCGCCGAAGAAGTCGACTTCAATGCACTCGTTTCGCGCGCAGGAGATACGCCGGTTGCTTACGTTTCGCGCGGCGAAACGCACATCTCCCGCAACCCAGGCGTTCCGATCAAGACGGACAATCCGCTCGATGTGGCCGTGCAAGGGGACGGTTGGCTAGCGCTCCAGACCCCGGCAGGGGTGGCCTACACGCGTGATGGCCGCATGCGCATGCAGCCTAGCGGCGCGTTGCAGAGTGTCAATGGTTATCCTATTCTCGATGCCGGCAACAGCGCCATCACCCTCGATCCAGAAGCGGGCACTGTCACCATCGCTCAGGATGGGATGATCACGCAAGGCGGACAGCAGATCGGCGCAATCGGCCTCTTCAGCCTTGCCGCCAACGCAACACTCACACGCTTCGACAATTCCAGCGTCATATCCAACAAGCCCGCAACACCCATCGTTGATTTTACTCAAAACGGCATTGCACAGGGCTATATCGAAGGAGCCAATGTCAATCCTATTCTAGAGATGGAAAAATTGATCACGCTCTCTAGGAGTTTCGAAAACATCGCTTCCGCGATGGAAGGCTCCGAAACCTCGTTAAAAGATGCGATCAAAGTGCTTGGCGGCTCGGCGTGAGCGAACATTCCCTCGCCGGTCTCGAACGTTGTGTGCAAGAAACGCAGGAATTGGGCTACGTCCGCATTTCCGGCTCGATCAGCGAAGTAACGCCGGCCTATGCGCGGGTCACGGGTTTATGCCGTTTTTTGAAGCTTGGGGAATGCGTGTCCTTCTCGGTTGGCGGCGTCACTCGGTTTGCTGAGGTCGTGCGCATCGACGCGCAAGGAGCGACGGTCAAGACCTTCGATACCCTGGCCCTTGCCCGCCTTGGCGAGCGAGTCTATCGCGCCAATGCCTTGCGGGTCTTTCCCGATCGGAGCTGGAAAGGACGTGTGATCAATGCTCTCGCTGTTCCAATCGACGCGGGAGAGCCGCTGCGTCTCGGCGACAGACCCGCCCAGCTGGATGCCCTACCGCCTCCCGCCATGCGCCGTGCGCGGATCCGCAAACCCCTGAAGACCGGGGTGAGAGTGATCGATCTTTTCGCGCCCATCTGCGCCGGTCAGCGCATCGGCATTTTCGCCGGATCCGGCGTGGGAAAATCGACGCTTCTTACGATGCTTGCCGGATCGCGCGACTTTGACACGGTGGTGATCGCGCTTGTCGGCGAGCGCGGCCGTGAAGTGCGCGAGTTCCTTGATGATGCTCTCGCAGTCAATCGTTCGGCTTCGGTCACGGTCGTTGCGACGGGTGATGAAAGCCCGCTCATGCGGCGCCTCGCGCCAAAAACGGCGATGAGCATCGCGGAATATTTTCGTGATCAAGGCCAGGCGGTGCTCCTCATCATCGACTCAATCACCCGCTTCGCGCACGCCGCTCGTGATGTCGCATTGGCGGCAGGAGAACTTGCGGTTGCGCGCGGCTATGCGCCGAGCGTTTTCAGCGATCTGCCAAAACTTCTCGAAAGAGCGGGGCCCGGAGAAGAAGGGCAAGGCACGATTACCGGCATCTTCTCGGTTCTTGTCGATGGCGACGATCAAAACGATCCCGTCGCCGACGCCATTCGTGGCACGCTCGATGGCCATATTGTCCTCGACCGCTCCATCGCCGAGCAAGCGCGTTTTCCGGCCGTCAACATTCTCACCTCGATCTCGCGTCTCGCGCAGACGGCCTGGACGAGCGAGCAAGCCAACGTCGCCGGCAAGCTGCGGGCGCTCGTGGCGCGCTTTGAAGACACACGCGATTTGCGTTTGATGGGTGGCTACCGACAAGGCGCCGATGCCGACCTCGACCAAGCCGTGACGCTCGTCCCCAAAATCTATGAGGCAATCGCGCAATCACCCCGCTCCGGTCCCTCCAAGGACGCCTTTCGTGAACTCGCCGAATTTCTGCAGTCGAAGTGAATTCTTCGGCTCTTCATTGCCGCCGATCGGACAAAAATGTTTCACGTGAAGCATTTTTGTCCGATTTTTGCAGCCGACTACGCAACGCCTCATACAACGGGCCGCATGAGGAGGGTGGGATCGGGCCGAAAGTCGGTAATTTTGATGTAACGTGGCGCCAGCTCGTGCAAAACCTGGCGCCGGCGCGTACAAACGGATTTCTCCTTCCGTCGATCACGGCAATGATCATGGCGATAGACAAAGAGGGACATCATGGCACAATATAATTGCGATTCACCAAAGGATACCGGACGGCGCACCTTCATCGCCCGCACTGCGATAGCCGCTGCGGGCGCGGCCGCCACAACTCTTCCGGCTGGACTCGCCAAGGCGGCGCCCGACGCCGACAAGCGCAAATTCATGGAAGAAGCGACCCGGCTCGCCATCGAATCGGTCGAGAAGGGCTGGGGCGGCCCATTCGGAGCCGTGATCGTGAAGGACGGCGAGATCATCGGGCGCGGCCAGAACCGCGTTCTTCTCACCGGATGCCCGGTGTTCCATGCCGAGGTCACGGCGATCATCGACGCATCGAACCGGCTCAATCCGAAGGCGCTTCTCGGCAGCGATTACAACACGGGCACCCTGCTCGATATGATCCCGCGCGAAGCAAACTCTCCCGATCTGGTGCCGGAGCGCGCGCGCATGTTGAAGGGCTGTGAGATTTACATCAATGGTGCGCCCTGCCCTATGTGCATGAGCGCCATCTACTGGTCGCGCATCGACCGCGTCTATTTCGGCGCGAATCTCAAGGATACGAGCGCAATCGGCTTCGATGACGCCTTCCAATATGAGGACTTCGCCTTGCCCTGGGAAAAGCGCAGGATCGCGGTGATGCCGGAGTTCGAGCGGGACACCGGCCTCAAGGCCTACCAGGCCTGGATGAACAAGAAGGACCGACACCCCTATTGAAAGAGTTGCGCACGGAACGCTTTGATCCTGTTCCAAACCGATCTGATATCGCACTCGAGCTTGTGCTGATTGCAATTGCGCACAAGACTATGTCGCTCGGGCTATTTGTCACATGGGTTGCGACAAATCCGCCTGTGGCGGGGTGTCGAAGTTACGATATCTTCCACGAAAATTGAGCCCTGCAACTCCTCGTAGATATCTGGGACGAGAGACGTGGACGACACCGGCGTGAGAATAGTCGAGGCGAAACTCAAAGAGTTATGCCCGACACAAATGACTGTGGGATATGACGAGGTTGCTTTCAAACGACGCAATTGGGGTGCGCTGACGAGCGAAGAGAAGCGCTGCTTTATTTACGAGCACCCCTTTCCGGCGGTTCTCGGACCAAGACGCGTTTACTACATTCTCGACGGTCACCACCTCGGCCGTGCTCTCCTGGAGGATGGGGTCGACGAGGTCTTCGTTTCCCCCATCGAAAATCTTTCGCACCTGGACCAAGCCGAGTTTTGGCGCGTCACGGCGCAGCGCCATTTGATCTATCCCTTCGCTCTAGGGCGGCGCCGTAGTTTCGCGGACATGCCCCGGAGCTTGCGAGAGTTGCACGACGATCCATTTCGCAGCCTCACGGCACGAATCCATCGCGCCTGTCAGTATGAGAAGGACTCCCTCCCCTTTGCTGAATTCAAATCGGCGGATTTTCTTCGAGGCTATATTTCGATGGCGGCGCTCAAGGCCTATCCCGAACGGGTCTTCCAATATGCACGAACGCTTTTGCGAAACCGCGTGGACCGTTATGATAAGCAAGAAGGCAGTGGCTCAATCCCTCCAGCCCGGATCGCCAGACCACGCTGTCACCATAGCCGCCGGCGGTGTGAAGAGTGCCATGCGGGCGTGATGGCGGATCAAATGGCGTAGGCGCGTCGCGGACCTTGTTCGCAAAGGGTGACCTAATTTGCTTCGATTTGGGTGGCTGAACACGCAACCCACCGTCCTTCGAGCGGCGTGAGATGTGGCCCCAGGCGCAACCGAAGCCGTCATAGGAATTGATCTTATCCGCCACGCTGCTTGGAGGTCGAGCTGGTGCTCGGTATCCAATTCTACTCAAACGGGATTCAACCGATCATCTCACCTTTGGTGAACGTACGTGCCCGGGGCGGGGCAAAGCGGAACTAGCCCGTGCGCGGGCTCACCTAATTTGGGTGGAGGAACGCGATCATCAGCGCTTCGTGCCTCGAGCCAAGACGTCCATGCAGGCCACCACGAGCCTTCTGCCCGCTGCGCAGTCGCCAGCCACTTGTCGGCGCTGATGTAACGATCATCTCGACAGCACACGCTAGAATAATAGTGCCGATCTGGATGACTTGGCTCGGACACGACGCCAGCGTTATGACCTCCGTTGGTCAGCACGAAAGTCAATTCGTTGTCGGTGAACAAATGGATTTTATACACCGAACGCCATGGAGAAATATGGTCGGTTTCCGTTCCGACCACGAACATGGGAGCACGGATGTCTTTCAGCGCGATCACCTCCCCCTCAACAGCGTAACGGCCAGCAGTCAAGCGATTTTCGAGAAAGAGCCCTCGTAAATATTGCGAGTGCATGCGATAGGACATGCGCGTCTGGTCGGCACTCCATGCCATGAGATCCGTCGGCTGCTCCCGTTCGCCAAGCAGATATTCGTGAACGGCCTTCGACCAAACGAGATCATTCGAACGCAAGGCCCTGAAGGCGCCCCCCATCTGACGCGTGTCGAGGACGCCCTGATCCCACATCATGTCCTCAAGGAACGCGACCTGGCTCGCGTCGACGAACAGCATGAGTTCGCCGGGCTCGCTGAAGTCGGTTTGCGCAGCGAGCAAAGTGGCCGAAGCAAGCCGTTCATCGCCGTCTCGAGCCATGGTCGCGGCGGTGATGGCTAGAAGCGTGCCGCCAAGGCAATATCCGCAGGCGTGCACTTTGCGCTGCGGCATAATGGCGTTAATCGCGGCCAGCGCCGCCAAAACGCCGGACGTGCGATAATCCTCGAACGAGATATCGCGGTCTTCGGGAGTTGGATTTCGCCAGGAAATCATGAAAACGCAAAAGCCGCGCTCGACGAGGTAACGTACAAGGGAGTTATCGGGACGCAGATCGAGCACGTAGTACTTCATGATCCACGCGGGTATAATTAGAATAGGCTCTGCAAAGACGGTTCCGGTAACCGGCTTGTATTGGATGAGCTCGATAAGATCGTTACGAAATATGACCTCGCCCGGCGTCGCCGCGACGTCCTCGCCGACAACGAACCCATTCCTGTCATCCGGGATCTGCAACGCTGCGCAAATGGCGTCCTCAATGAAGTTGTTCCAGCCTCGAATGAGGTTGGTCGCACCTTCCTGCTGCGTACGATGGATGACGACGGGATTTAGCCACGACACATTGGAAGGAGAAAAGACATTGAGAAACTGAAGCGCAGAGAAGGAAACGCGGGCGGCGTTGTTCGGTGCCATCCCGCGCACTTCCTCGGTCGCGGCCCGCCACCAATCAGCCTGTGCAAGAAAAACCTGTTTCGGGATGATAAATGGAAATCTATCCCACGCCGTATCAGCAAACCGCTTATCAAAGCGCGAAGGCTCGAATGGGGGATCAATTGCGTCGGCCGCTAGCCTGTGCGCCAAAAAATACGCCAGGACGGCGGCCGACCTTTGCGCTCGCAGCAACAGCTCAATTTGCCGTCCGGGAGCACGAGAGAGATGTGTCGCCCAATCCAACCAAGCCGACATCTGGGCATGGGGCGAGACGCCCTGGGTGGCACGGGCTGTCAACGCTCGGGCCACACGATTGAGCATATCGAAGGAATAGGATTCTAATGGCTCCAGAGGGAGCGATCGACGCGAATGCCGGGCACTACCATCGCCCTGAAAGACCGAAGGTGACGACAAGGATGAGTTCATCGTAGATGATCACCGACATGCATTTGAGCTGCTTGCTCTGATCGAGCATCCCGCGCCAATGCAATTGGCTCTGGTACAAAATTTTTATGACAGTCCGGCGAAAGAGCTGATCCAAGCGGGATCACGGGAGGTCTCACCAGAACCTGATGTTGCTGTTCGCTTCAAACCTAGCCCGCGACTAACGCTCCGCTTCGGGAGGTGCCGGATTGCCGCGCTTGCCCTCTGTCGAAGCTCAATCCTACGAGGCAAGTCGCAGACTAGCTATCTCGCATTGATCTTCATGGTGCTGCCGCACATGCCGCCAGCTTCTGATGGCGATATGAGGAAACTTTGGGCAAACCGCGCCCTCGTTAACTTGTTTAAGCCATCGCTGTAGAAACGGAGGTCGAACTTCGACCTTTCGGCCGATTAATTGGCGGAACTTCGCCCGTTACAAGATAGATCACCGCCTCGGCGATGTTTGTCGCATGATCACCGATGCGTTCGATATTCTTGGAGCAGAAGAGCAGATGCGTGCAAAATGAAATATTGCGGGAATCTTCCATCATGAAGGTGAGAAGATCGCGGAACAGCGCATCCTCTAGGTTATCGAGATCGACATCGCGCGCCCAGACATTATGCGCAAGTTCAGCATCGCGCCGCACATAAGCATTGATCCCATCCTTCAATAGATGGGCCGCCAATTCATGCATCGCCCGGAGCCCGATGATGCATCGCGGCATTCGCAAGTCTGGCGAAATATTGATGACCTCCTTGGCAATGCTCTTGGCAAGATCGCCGATGCGCTCAAGGTCGCCTGAAATCCGGATCGTCGCAATGATCGCGCGCAAGTCACATGCCATTGGCTGACGCCGACAGATCGTCCGAATTGCCTGCTCCTCGATGTCGTGTTCCATTATATCGAGGCGAACGTCGGTACTGACCACCGTTCTGGCAAGGCCGGCGTCGAAATTGGAGAGAGACTCCATAGCATCAGACACCATTTTCTGGGCCACGCCGCCCATTTCGCCGATCTTCTGACCAAGGAGATCGAGTTCCTGATCGTAAGCTCTTACGGTGTGATCAGACATGAGATGCTCCTCAGACCGCTGGCCCAGCACAAGATAACCCGGGATCATTGGCGCCGTCGAGAGGTAAGCCGAATTATACCCGCTCAAGCCTGGTCTTAGACGGGCCAGTGAAGATCCTCGACAACATGGCCTCGTCGCCGATCGCGAGACGTGAAGGGCCCGCAGCGAACATTTTCTTTGAGTTGGCCCGGCTCGAGACCGGTGATCCGCCGTTTTTGCCTGGGTCCGCGACCCCGTGGCGTACGGATTCGAATAGGAATTCGTTTGTTCGCCTTCTGGCGCAACGCAGGCAATGGCTTGGCCGCCGTCACCCAAAGCTTCGCCGCTTCCACAGAAAAATCGAGGCGGCTGCTTGCCTCAACAGGAGGCTTTGCGCGGTAATCGAACTTCCGAATCATGCGGCATTTGGTCCATCCCCAATGCCCGCGCGATTGGTTAACCAAGACTTAAGAAGCTTTGTTGAATAATTGCCAATGATCCAAGATCGCGCCCGCGCCAAAAAGGCCGCGCCATGAAACTCACCAAGCTGCGCATCGCCGGCTTCAAGACCTTTGTCGACCCCTCCGATTTCCTGATCGAGCCGGGGCTGACCGGCATTGTCGGGCCGAACGGCTGCGGCAAATCCAATCTCGTCGAGGCGCTGCGCTGGGTCATGGGCGAGAGTTCGTCCAAGAACATGCGCGCTTCCGGCATGGACGATGTGATTTTTTCCGGCGGCGGCGAGCGCCCGGCTCGCAATATGGCCGAGGTGACCCTCCTTATCGACAATAGCGACCGCTCGGCCCCAGCAAGCTTCAATGATGGTGATGCCATTGAGGTTTGCCGCCGCATCGAACGCGAGGCGGGCTCGACCTACCGGATCAACGGCCGCGAAGTGCGCGCCCGCGACGTGCAATTGCTGTTTGCCGATGCGTCCACCGGTGCACGATCGACGGCGATGGTGCGACAGGGCCAAATCGGCGAGATCATTGCCGCCAAGCCACAAGAGCGCCGCCGAATTCTCGAGGAGGCCGCCGGCATCGCGGGGCTGCATTCGCGCCGGCATGAAGCCGAGCTGCGTCTCAGGGCGGCGGAGGAAAACCTCACCCGCCTCAACGACATCATGCAGCAGATCGACACCCAGGCCGACAGCCTCAAGAAGCAGGCTCGCCAGGCGATCCGCTACCGGGGTCTTGCCGCCGAAATCCGGCGCAACGAGGCGCTGCTGGCGCTCATCAACCGCATGGAGGCGACGAAGGCACTCTACGCGGCCGAGCGCAAGCTCGAGGCCGATGTTCGCGACGTCGCGGAAAAAACCATGGCGCAGGCCGAGGCAGCGAAGTTGCAGGCGATCGCCGCGCATGAGCTGCCGGCGCTGCGCAACCACGAAGCCGAGGCGGGCAGCGAGCTGCAGCGGCTCGTGCTGGCCCGCGAGACTCTGGACGGCGAGGAAAGGCGGGCGAGAAGCCGCATCAGCGAGCTCGAACGTCGGATCGCGCAGACAGCGAGCGATCTTTCCCGCGAGACCGCGCTGATCGAAGATGCCGCAGGCGTCCTCGCACGCCTCGAGGCGGAGGCGGGCGAACTTTCGAGCACCGGCACGCCGGAAGCCGAGATCGAGGCCGCTCACGAGCGGCTGAGCGCCGCCGAAGCAGGTCTTGCCCTAAAGGAAAGGATGCTCGCCGAGGCGCAGGACACAAGATCCGCGATGGAGGCGCGGCGCGGCGCGCTTCAGGCTGCCTTGCGTGAAGAGACAGCGCGCGCGGCACGCCTGCAAGCCGAGATCGAAATGCTGACGAGGGATCGCGACTCGCTCCTTCCAGATAACTCCGCTGACGCCAGTCTTGAAATTTTGCAGGCGACGCTCGAGGAAGCGGTGATCGCGGCGGAGATGCGCGAAGAGGAACTCGCCCTCGCCGAGGCGCGCCACGCCGAGGCGCGCGCCGAAGAGCTGAAAACGCGCCCGCCGCTCGCCGAAGCCGAGCGAAAGGCGCAAAACCTCGAAACGCAAATCGCGACGCTCTCGAAATTGCTGAATGCCGGAACCGGCGGTTTCTGGCCCGCCGTCACCGAGGAAATCAGCGTGGAGAAGGGCTATGAGGCCGCCCTCGGGGCGGCGCTTGGCGATGATCTTGATGCTTCGACCAATCCCGCGGCGCCAGCGCATTGGGCCGAGAGCGATGCCTCGGGCGACCCCACCTTGCCGCCTAGTGTGGAGGCACTCGCAAAACGCGTCACGGCGCCGGCGGCTCTCGCCCGGCGGCTGAACCACATTGGCATTGTTCTGCGCACCGAAGGCGCTGCCTTGCGGGCTTTGCTGAAACCCGGTCAGAGACTTGTCTCGAAGGAAGGCGATCTGTGGCGCTGGGACGGTTTCACGCAGGCGGCCGAAGCCCCTACCCCAGCAGCGCGCCGGCTTGCTGAGAAAAACCGCCTCGGCGATCTTGCGATCGAAGCCGAAGCCGCGCGCGCCGCTGCTGGCGAACTGAAATCCAACGCCGAGCGGGCGCAAATGGCGCTGACCGCCGCGGCAGAAGCCGAGGCGAAAGCTCGGCAGGTGCATCGGGACGCAATGCGCAATATGGAGGCCGCGCGCGAAGAAAATTCTGCTGCCGAAAAACGCCAGACTGAGGTTGCGGCGCGGCTTTCGGCCCTCGAAGAGGCGCTGCTTCGTCTCGATGCCAGCCGCGATGAGGCCTGCGAAAAGCTCGCGCAGGCGGAAGCCGGGCTTGCCGGACTTGATCCCGCAGCGGAGCTTGCCGCGAGGCTCGAGGCAGCGCGCGCGGCAGCCGCGCAAGACCGCGTCGTGGTCGCCGAAGCCGGCGCCGAATTGCAGACCCATCTGCGCGGGGCCGAGGCGCGCGCAAAGCGTCTTTCCGGAATCGCGGAAGAACGGCGCTCCTGGCTTGCCCGCAGCACGCGGGCGAGGGAGCAAATCACAGCGCTGGAAGAGCGCCGCGACGAAGCCGCCCAAGAGCTGCAAAAACTGGCCGAGTCGCCCGATACCTTCCATACCGCGCGGCAGGGCTTGGTGCGCCAGATCGAAACCGCCGAAGAGGCCCGCAAATTGGCGGCTGACAAGCGCGTGGTTGCCGAGACGCGGCTTGCCGCGGCGGATCGTGCCGCCCGCGCTGCCCTCGATGCAATGAGCGCGGCGCGCGAGGAAAAGGCGCGCAGCGAAGCCCGCGTTGAAGCCGCACGAAGCCGCGCTGATGACGCCGCCCATATGATCGCTGGAGAGATCGGTTGCACGGAAGCGGAGCTTTTCGTCCTGGCGGAACTAAAGCCCGGAGATGACCTCCCGCCCGTCGAAGCCGTGGAAAAAAAGCTCGACGGTCTGAAAGGTGAACGCGAGCGGCTGGGGGGCGTCAATCTGCGGGCCGAAGAGGAATTGAACGAGGTCCTCGCCTCTAAGACCAATCTTTCCACGGAGCATACCGATCTCACCGAGGCGATCCGGCGCCTGCGCCAGGCGATTCAAAACCTAAATAAGGAGGGACGCGAGCGGCTCTTGTCCGCCTTTGACGCCGTCCATGTGCATTTCAAGGAGCTGTTCACGAGCCTTTTCGGCGGCGGCTCGGCCGAGCTGCAATTGATCGAATCGGAAGACCCGCTGGAAGCCGGGCTCGAAATCCTGGTCCGCCCCCCGGGCAAAAAGCCGCAGGTCATGACGCTGCTATCGGGCGGCGAACAGGCGTTGACCGCGATGGCCTTGATTTTCGCGATCTTCCTGACCAATCCGGCACCAATCTGCGTTCTTGACGAAGTGGACGCCCCGCTCGACGATGCCAATGTCGAACGTTTCTGCGATCTCCTCGACAGGATGCGCTCCAAAACCGAGACGCGATTCGTCACCGTCACTCATAATCCTATCACCATGGCGCGGATGAACCGGCTCTTTGGCGTTACCATGGCCGAACGCGGCGTAAGCCAGCTTGTGAGCGTCGATCTTGAAGAGGCCGAGAGCTTTCGCGAAGCTGGGTAGCGTGGAAAACTCTTTACTCAGAGAAAGCCTGAGTGCGAATTCCAATGTGATTTCAGAAGCTTCCGCCTGGAGGCCTTAGTCTTGACAGAGGGCTTCCCCACTTTTATGGTGCGCCGCGTCAGCAGACGCCTTGCAGTCCGGCATCTGGTTTCATTTCGGGGTTTCGCCTTTCCACTTATCGCTCTAAGCCGCCTTCCACGCTTTTTGCGTGGAACGATCGCATAGATGCTGTTATGGGCCTTTCGCAATAGTCTCAAAACGAGGCGGAAGGCTTGATAGCTTAGCGGTGAGGCGGGACGTTTGACGGAACACGGCGGGCGGCAAGACGACAATCGACACCAACAGCAGAAGCGAGAACAAGAAACTCGCCAAGACGAAGGCGATGTGCGCGATTCGGATGGATTGAGGGCGCGGCTCGACAGATTGTCTAGCGCCCTCGATGCGCAAGACGAGGCGAAAAGGGCGACGAACGCAGCCACGACGGGGCAAGGCAGAGCCTCTCCCGGAGCACTCGGAAATGCGATGGGTCTTGCTGTCCGCGTCCTGACCGAGTTTGTCGCGGCGGTGATTGTGGGGGCCGTCATCGGTTGGGGGATCGACCGCGCCACCGGCACATCGCCGGCGTTTCTGGCGGTCTTCCTTCTGTTGGGGGCGGCCGCGGGATTTTGGAACGTTTATCGCATAGCGATGGAGCGGCCTGACCGCGAGGGATGAGGGGAGCCTTCGAACAGCACCCTGGGGTGCTGTTCGAAGCAGGTATCAAGCAGGCGATCGAGACTGCTCGCGCCTTCCGAGGCGCGAGACTTGGAAGTTGATCTGAACCATCGAAAGACGCAGGGAAAGCAAGACGTGGCTGAAGAAAATCCAATGGATCCCATCCACCAGTTCGCCATCAAACCTATCATCAGTCTGCACCCTTTCGGCATTGACGCAACTTTCTCCAACGCCTCTCTCTTCATGGTGATCGTGGTTTTGGCCGTCGCTGCGCTGATGCTCCTCGGAACAAAGGCGCGTGCGCTTGTTCCCGGCCGGCTACAATCCATCGCGGAGATGGCATATGAATTCGTGAAGTCCACCCTTCACATGGCGGACCTGCACGACGGTATGCGTTTTTTTCCTTTTGTATTCACGCTCTTCCTATTTGTTTTGTTCAGCAATCTTATTGGACTCATTCCCTACACCTTCACAGTCACCAGTCAGATCGTGGTAACCGCCGCACTTGCGCTGCTTGTGATCGGCATCGTTATAGTTTACGGCTTGCTGCATAATGGTACGGGCTTCCTGAAGCTATTCGTACCTTCAGGGGTGCCAGCCGTCTTGCTGCCCTTCATCGTCCCCATCGAATTCATCTCATTCCTCTCCCGCCCCGTGAGCCTTTCGGTTCGTCTTTTCGCCAATATGCTTGCCGGCCACATCACACTTAAGGTCATGGGCGGTTTTGTCGTGAGCCTGCTGGGCGCTGGCGCGTTCGCAGTACTCGCCCCATTGCCTTTTGCGATGGCCGTCGTATTGACCGCTTTCGAATTGCTCGTCGCGGTCCTGCAGGCCTATGTCTTTGCCATTCTCACTTGCGTCTATCTCAGAGACGCAATCCATCCGGGCCACTGAATAAATATTTGAACAACAGATCGGTCGCCCATCATCACAACCTGAAGGAGTGCACAATGGAACCTGCAGCAGCCAGATTAATCGGCGCTGGTCTCGCCGCAATTGGTACGGGGGCAGCCGCGATCGGCGTAGGTATAATCTTTGGTCAATTCCTTTTGGGCGCGCTGCGCAATCCAACGGCTTCCGATGGTCAGTTTGGACGTGTGTTTATCGGCGTTGCGCTTGCCGAAGGTCTCGGCATCTTTGCCTTGCTCATCGCGATTCTTCTGCTCTTCGTTGTCAAGTAGCATAAGGACCCAAGGTGCGCCCTAGGCTTGATCCGGGCGCACCTACTTTACTTTGGAGACTGTTTCGTGAATGACGTGAAAGCCCGCTTGGAAGCTATCGCGCAGACGCAAGGCAAGCGCCTCGCCAAACTTCTCCATAAACTGGACGAGGCGGCGACCAAGACAATCGCTGCAGAGACGGGTGGAAACACGTCTGAGCCTTCCCATCACGAGTCTTTTCGTCCTTCGCACCTCGACTCCGCCAAATCTTCGCATCTCGACACCAAGGCCAAATTCGCTCAAACGGACCTCTCCCCGCTCAATTGGCTGCTCATCGCCGCCGCTTCCGCCGGTGCCGTGGCGGCCCTTCTGATCGTCGTGGGTTTTGAGTCGCTGGATAACAGGGGCGCTGCCATCGCTCCGCTCAAAGAACGCTTAACAATTTTGGAGAAGCGTTTAGTGTCGACCGAAAACGCAGAGGCGGGACTAGCTGATCGCGTCGCCGCTACCGAGAGCTCCCTAGCCAAAAGCACCAGCTTGACAAGTTCGACCATGGCTGAAATCCAAAAGATCCAAAGTGTGATTGCCGCACAGCACGCTTCCGCCCCGGGAGCTCCAGCCGCCGGCCTCTCCGATCTCGGGCGTCTCGAAAAAAGGGTCGCCGCCCTGGAAAACCAATCCGCGTCTGGAGCGGCTTTGGCCGAGGCCAGCGCCGCGTCAGTCTCAGCCCCATCCGAAAGTGGTCAGGGCGAGGCCGCTTTCCCGCCCTTCGACCCGGTCAATTTCACGCCAATGCTCATCTGGCTGACGCTGAGCTTTGGCCTGCTATACCTCCTGATGTCCAAGATCGCTTTGCCTCGCGTGGAGAACATTCTGAACACACGCGCCGCGAAGATCAGCAAGGATATCAGCGAAGCGAATGTCCTCCGGGCAAAGGCCGAAGAAGCAGCCACCGCGCATGAAAAAACAATCGCCGACGCAAGAGCCAAGGCACTCGCGCTCGCCCAGGAGACCCATGCACGGCTGAATGCCGACACGGAGGCAAAACGCCACGCCCTCGAGGCGGAACTCAACGCCAAACTTGCGGCTTCCGAGGCACAGGTTCTTGCGACGAAAGCCAAAGCGATGAGCAATGTCGGCGCGATCGCCACCGAGACAGCGGCAGCAATCGTTCAGCACATCACCGGCAAGCCCGCCGACCAAAATGCCATTGCCAAGGCAATCGCCACGATCAAGGCCTGACGCTGGAGAGTTTCATGTTAGATCCGGAATTTATCGTAGCCGCCGGCTTTGTGCTGTTCGTGGGCCTGATGATTTACCTTGGCGTCCATAAAAAGATCAGCTCCGCGCTGGACAGCCGCTCGTCGCGGATTGAGGCTGAACTCGCCGAAGCGACGAGGCTGCGGACGGAAGCTGAATCCCTCTTGGCCTCGTTCGAGCAGCGGCGCGCCGAAGTGCAGGCCGAGGCAGAGGCCGTCGTCGCGCAAGCCCATGCGGAAGCTGAACGCATCGCCAGCGAAGCGCATGTCCGCATGACCGAATTCATCCAACGCCGAACCAAACAGGCGGAGGAGAAAATCAGCTTGGCGGAAACACAGGCGGCCGCAGAGGTTCGCGCCGCAGCGGCCGATGCAGCGATCAAAGTTTCGGAAGCTGTGCTTCGAGTTGAGGCGGAAGGCGCTTTTGGTGCGGAACTCATCGGCAAGGGCATTGCCGATTTGAAAACCATGCTGCAATAGGGCCGTAAGGGATAGCTCGCGAAGTTACCTGACCCGGAACTGGAAGGGCTGAAGCAAGCGCTTCCCGCCATCAACCATATTCGCCCACCGAGGGCGAGTATGGTCTCTGGCTTTAATTTCCCCTCCCACTCCGAAGAGTCCGAAGACTCGTCGGACTCATGCCCTGGCCGTGTGGCCTAGCGTGAATAAAACTCGATCACCAGATTGGGTTCCATCATCACCGGATAGGGGACTTCAGACGGCAGCGGTATCCTCGTGAGTTTTGCCGTCATCTTGGTCTGGTCGACCTCATAGTAATCCGGCACCTCGCGCTCGGCGAGTTGCTGCGCTTCGAGGACAAGGATGAGCTGGCACGAGCTTTCCTTGATCTCGACGGTGTCACCGGGCTTCACCTGGTAGGACGCGATGTTGACCCGGCGGCCATTGACCTTGATGTGGCCGTGATTGATGAATTGGCGCGACGCGAAGACCGTCGGAACGAATTTCGCACGATAGACCACCGTATCTAACCGGCGCTCCAGGAGCCCGACCAGATGGTCGCCGCTATCACCCCTCATCCGGATCGCTTCGGCGTAGTATTTGCGGAACTGCTTTTCCGATATGTTCCCGTAATAGCCTTTAAGCTTTTGCTTGGCCTTGAGCTGGGTGCCAAAATCGGAAAGCTTGCCCTTGCGGCGCTGGCCGTGCTGCCCCGGCCCATATTCACGCCGGTTGACGGGGCTTTTAGGACGGCCCCAGATATTCTGACCCATCCGGCGGTCGATTTTATATTTGGCTTCTGCGCGCTTTGTCATCGCGTGTCCTCTAGGAGTTTGCGCCAGCAAAAGGACACGGGCGCGCTCAACGCTCAGAGCGCCGCGCTCGATACCGCGCCCTCCGCCAACGGGGGGAGGAACGCGCCCTCCTCTGCGAGGCCCCAACAAAGGCCAAGCCGACAGGCTCATCGCTTCACGAGAAAAATTTCAATGAAGGAAGCGCCACGGGTGCGTCTTCGGCGGGACGTGCCCGCCCAAAAGTCTCAAAGCTCCTGAGAGCCTTGAGGCAAAGACCAGTTAGGAGATTTCGGCGGGCGGGTCAAGATCAGCTCCCTGCAAAAGCATTGTCTTGGCACGGGGTCGGGAATTTCGAACGCCGCCCGCGCGATATTCGGCAACGTCTGTGCTTCATCCAAGGCGCTGAGTCTCCGCGTTGCGCGCAAATGGGGCGCGCTCCGGCAAGCTTCTCAAGCGCTTACGACCCGGCGCCCGTGCTCGTCGATCATGCGCTCACCGTTCTCTTTGAAGAATTCGCCCTTCTGCGGCGGCAAAAGATCGATCACGAGTTCGGAAGGCCGGCAGAGCCTGACCCCTTTCGGCGTGACCACGATCGGCCGGTTAAGCAGGATAGGATGCGCTTCGAGCGCCTTGAGCAACACGTCGTCGGAGGGATTCTTGTCGGCAAAGGCCAACTCGCGGAAAACCGGCTCCTTGTCGCGGATAAGCGCGCGAAGCGGCACGCCGATTCGCTCGGCGAGCTGGCGCAGCATTACGGGTGTGGGAAAACACTTCAAATATTCGATGATGTGGGGCTCGACGCCGGAATTGCGGATGAGCCCGAGCGCCGTGCGCGACGTGCCGCAGCGGGGATTATGGTAGATGATCACATCCATCGGGGTCGTGCCACATAGGAACGCGGCTCATCGCGCCCTCGGATTTCACGCCGACTCGCAGCGCGGCAACGGCCTGGACCGCCGCTTTCTTGGTTCAAATGTCGCTCATACAGGAAATGGAGAAATCTACAAGAACCCCCGGTCTCGATCCAGGAGACCAGCGTGCCCATGGCGGAAGCGGAGTTTGTCGCTATCCCGATCATTTGTTACTCTGGGGGGAGAGGATTGACTGGAAGCCCCATGAGCAAGCAAGAAAAATCCCTTTTCATGACCTTTCTCATGACCCCCGACATGGCCAATTTCTCAGGCAATATTCACGGGGGGACGATTTTAAAGCTGCTTGATCAAGTCGCTTACGCTTGCGCCGCGAGATACTGCAAGAACTATGTGGTGACAGCCTCGCTCGATCAGGTGATCTTCAAGGAGCCTATCAAGGTCGGCGAACTGGTCACCTTCAAGGCCAATGTCAATTATGTTGGCCGGACTTCGATGGAAATCGGGATCAAGGTGATTGCTGAAAATCTGACGACCCAAGAATCCCGGCACACCAACTCTTGCTACTTCACCATGGTCGCCCGGAAAGAGGATGGTACCCCTTGCCTCGTCCCTCCCCTCCAGGTCGAAACCGAGATCGAGCGCAGATTGTTTGAAGCAGGTAAGATGCGCAAGGAAATGCGCAATGAGATCATGGAGAGAAACAAGGCGCTCCATGTGGGGATCCCCGAGTGAGGCGCGCAAGTCGAAATGGCTTTCGAGGCTAGCCCAATCACGCGCGAGGTTTGAGTGCTTCTCCGGGATGGCGGAAAATCGATCATCCCTTCCCGGTGACCAGCAGGATCTTGCCGAGATGCGAGACGGATTCCATCAATTCGTGGGCCTGCCGCGCCTCCTCTAGCGGGAAGGTCGCATGAATGATGGGTTTCACCGAACCGTTCTCGATGAGAGGCCAGACCTTTTCGTAAAGAGCGGCGGCAATCGCGGCTTTCTGTGCGACCGTGCGCGCTCGCAAAGTCGAACCGGTCATTGTGAGACGGCGCAGCATGATGGGACGCATGTCGAAATTCTGGATGATTGCCGACTGCAAGAAGCCGATCTGCACAAGACGGCCTTCCACCGCCATCACAGACAGATTTCGCTGCAAATAGGTGCCGCCAACCATGTCAAGGACGACATCGACACTATTCTTGCCGATGGTCCTTTTGATGACTTCGGCGAAGTCCTCGACTTTGTAGTCGATCGCGAAATCCGCGCCGAGCGTCCTGCAAAACGCACATTTTGCGTGCGAGCCGGCCGTCGTGATGACCCGTGCGCCATGCTGTTTGGCGAGCTGGATCGCGGTTGAACCAATGCCGCTCGATCCGCCATGCACGAGCAAAGTCTCGCCGGGCGCCAACCTGCCGCGCGTGAAAACATTGTCGAAAACGGTGAAATAATTTTCTGGAAGGCCTGCTGAGGCAATAACCCCCAGGCTTTCTGGGATAGGCAAGCAAAGCGAGGCTTGCGCAATCGCATACTCGGCGTAGCCTCCAGAGCCAACGAGCGCGCAAACGTGATCGCCTACAGCGGGCCTGCTCACGCCTTCCCCAAGGGCGACGACCCGGCCTGCGATCTCAAGTCCGGGAATCTCGCTTTCACCTGGGGGCGGGGGATAGCCGCCTTCGCGTTGTAGACAATCGGGACGATTGATCCCCGCCGCGGCAACTTCAATCAAAACCTCACCGGGTCCAGGTTCCGGCACCGGGGCCTCGCCGACTCTGATGACGTCCGGGCCCCCTTGCCCGTCAAAATAAATCTGCCGCATCATGGCTTGTTCCAAATGGCTCCAGATCAAGCAATCAGTTAGGCCGGTTTCAGGAAAAAATAGATGGTCAGCACAAGGCCCACAAGGACGACGAAGCCCTTGACGATCCTCGCAGGCACCCGCCGCGCCGCATGCAGACCAGTGTAGCCTCCCGCAATCGCACCGATTGCGACGATAATCGTCCAGGGCCAATGCACAAGGCCGGCGGCGATAAAGGTGATGACAGCCGCCGTGTTCATTAACACTGCTAGGAGAATCTTCACGCTGTTCATCAACCAAATGTCGCGCAGCCCGAAAAGGGTGAGCGCGGCGAGCATGAGAATGCCAACCCCGCCGCCGAAATAGCCGCCGTAGACCGAAACCAGCCCCTGAACAGCGAAAATGCCGGTTTGATTCAGCCGGAACCCTTTACCCCCGACACGCACAAAATTCCCGCCAGCGAACACAGCCGTGGCGAAAAGAATGAGCCAGGGCACGATTCGGCTGAAGACAGCTTGAGGTGTGACGAGAAGCAACATCCCGCCGATGAAACCACCTACGAGACTGATGACCGCAAGAGCGCGCACATTGATGCGTCTGTCGGCCGAGGCCGCCGCAAGCCCGTCGCGCGCGGCGTAACCTGTTGCTATCTGGCCCGGAAACAGGGCAACCGTGCTCGACGCATTGGCGTCGATTGGCGGCAGTCCGGCGGCGAGGAGCGCCGGAAAGGTGAGAAAGGAGCCACCTCCCGCTACGGCATTGATGAAGCCTGCTGCGAAAGCCGCGAGAGCCACGATGAGAGAAATCATTAGCCCTGCTTTTCCAATCTTTTCCCGCGTGCCAAGCCTTCCAAAAACCGGGTTTGTGCCGGGCGAAGCGTGGCATGGCAAATCGCTGGAAAACCACGAAAGCGGGACGCAGTTCAGCGTAGAGCACCTTCAGGCGAAAGCAAATACGAGATTGGCGACCAAGATCCGCTCGTTACTGTGTCAACCGCGCGGCCGCCAAGCTTGAAAGAACATGGCATTCGTGGCGTTGATGATGTGTTCCGGCGTGTAGGCGGACAAGAAGAAGACAGATGAGGCGCATTGCTGCAACGTGGAAGGAATAATATTTGTCGGCAGATATACCAACTATTCATTTAGATAAATACCTATAAAAGAATGCATTGGGCGCTGCTCGAAGCGGGATTCACGCAGCACCAACGGGGTGGAAAAGCCAATCCCCCAGAAGATGCGGCATCTGAGGCGAAAGGGCTGGAAGGCGCGGGCACGGGCACGATGAACGGCATGGGAAATCTGTCCACTGGCCAAAGCAAAGTCCTTCTGGCAATGAATGGTTAACAGCTTTACTGTTATGGGCGGTTCATTACGGTTCGCGCCGCCTTTGGCGGATTTCTGGTTTCCGTTGAGTTCGGGAGGACACCATGGTTGAGATCGACGAAACCGCTTCAAACATCCTTGAAAAACTGTCTACCATCCTTGAGAAGCCCTATCAGGCATTGGGGCTCGGCGCAGGCCTCGCGTTTGTGCTTCTCCTCCTTTATCATCTGGCCTATATCGGGGATGGCTATTTCGGTCCGTTCTTTACATTCCTGCATGTCGTCTCCGGGATCACCTGGATTGGGCTCCTTTATTATTTCAATCTCGTGCAAATCCCCACAATGCCGAATATTCCCGCCGACTTAAAACCCGCCATCGGCAAATATATCGCGCCTGAGGCGCTTTTTTGGTTTCGCTGGTCGGCACTCGCCACGGTGGTCACGGGCCTTATCGTTTTTGCGACCAGCAGCGCCGTGCACAATTTCACGATCATTACGGGCATGCTGATCGGCCTTCTCATGGCCTTCAATGTCTGGTTCATCATCTGGCCGAACCAGCAGAAAGTGCTGGGGCTTGTTCCCGCTGACGACGAGTCCAAATTAAAAGCCGCGCGTCTTGCGATGCTGACCTCACGCGCTAATTTCGTGCTTTCGATCCCGATGCTCTATTGCATGGTGACGGCACGGCTGCTTGTTGGATGAATTTCGGCAAATTCAGAACTGTTCGCGGCGTGGCGCTTTGCCTTTAGGGCGCCGCGTAGCTTCCTTGCAAGCCTATTCGACGGTCACGCTTTTTGCAAGATTACGTGGCTGATCCGCGTCCTTGCCCATGAGCACGGCGGTGTGATAAGCGATCAGCTGGATCGGCACCGCATAGACCATCGGTGCGAAGTCTGGTGAGACATCCGGCAAGATAATGGTCGCGGCTGCTTCGCTTGCGAAATCCTGCGCGAGATGGCTGTCGCAAATCAGGATCAACCTGCCCCCACGCGCCGCGACTTCCTGCATATTCGAGATCGTCTTTTCGAGCACCACCCCATCACTGGGTACGATGACAATCACTGGCATGTTCTCGTCGATGAGGGCGATCGGGCCGTGTTTCAGCTCCCCGGCTGCGTAGCCCTCGGCATGAATGTAGGAGATTTCCTTGAGCTTCAACGCACCTTCGAGCGCCAGGGGGTAGGAGGTGCCGCGGCCGAGATAAAGGACATCGCGCACCCTGCCGATTTCGCGCGCGAGACCTTCGGCCGCGCTCTCGCATCTGAGCGCTTGCGCGATCAAGGCCGGAATCGCCACAAGCTCGGAAACAAACTTTGTTTCCGCCGTCTCGTCGATCGTGTTGCGCGCCCTGCCAAAGGCGAGTGCGAGGCAGGCAAGAACCGCCAGCTGGCAGGTAAAGGCCTTCGTTGACGCAACGCCGATTTCGGGACCGGCGAGGGTCGGCGCGACAATATCGCTCTCGCGCGCAATCGTCGATGTCGCCTCATTGACGACAGCCAGGGTCTTTTGTCCCTTCGCCTTGGCAGCGCGAAGGCTCGCCAAAGTATCAGCTGTCTCTCCCGATTGTGAGATGAAGAGCGTCAACCCTCCTTGCTCAAGCGGCGGGTCACGATAGCGAAACTCGGAGGCGATCTCGACATCGACCGGCAGGCGGGCGAAGCGCTCGAACCAGTATTTCGCGGTGAGCCCCGCGAAATAGGCTGTGCCACAGGCACAAATCGTCAACCGCCGAAGAGATGCGACATCGACAGGCGGCGCGAAAGGAAGTGCCGTGCGGCCGGACGACATGTCAAGATAATGCCCGAGGGTCCAGGCAACGACCTCTGGCTGCTCATGGATTTCCTTTGCCATGAAGTGGCGGTGGTTTCCCTTGTCGACCAGCAGGGACGAGGCAGGCGACTTGATCCTGCGCCGTTCTGCCGGAATCCCCGCGGAATCGAAAAAGCGGGCGGATTCATGAGTCACCACGACGAAGTCGCCATCCTCCAAATAGGCAATCGACGAGGTAAAGGGCGCGAGGGCAAGGGCGTCAGAACCAAGAAACATCTCGCCCGTGCGCTCGCCTTCGCCAAAGCCCACTGCAAGCGGAGCTCCGCGGCTGGCGCCGATCAAAAGATCGTCCTCGCCCTCGAAAATCAAGGCAAGTGCAAATGCGCCTTTCAGGCGCGGCAGGCTCGACGCCACGGCCTCGACCGGACCGAGGCCGCCACGCATGGCTTGGCTCACGAGATGGGCAATGACCTCGGAATCGGTCTCGGTCGAAAACTCATGGCCCTTCGCCTGCAATTCGCTCCGCAGCTCGCGGAAATTCTCGATAATTCCATTATGAACGACGCCAACATTGGCGCTCACGTGGGGATGCGCGTTAGTTTCGGTGGGCTTCCCATGTGTCGCCCAGCGCGTGTGGCCGATGCCAATGTGTCCATGAAGCGGTTCGGCGGCAAGGCGAGCCTCCAAATTTTTGAGCTTGCCGCTCACTCTCCGGCGCGTCAGCCGGCCTCCTTCCAAGGTCGCAACGCCGGCGGAATCATAGCCCCGATATTCGAGCCTTTTCAGCGCTTCGAGCAGAGGTGCAGCAACCGACCCTCTGCCGATCATCGCAACGATTCCACACATTTGAAATCATCTTTCGTTTTGAGAAATCATCTTTCGCTTTGCCGTCCGATTGAGCTTTCAAAACCGCGCTCATTTCCGGTTCTTTTCCCGGAAGGCCTTCGCCCATCCAGGCTTTTCGATCTGCCCTGCGCGGCCAAGTGCCAGCGCGTCGGGCGTGACGCTCTTCGTTACCACAGATCCCGCCCCGACATAGGCGCCATCACCGATCGCCACCGGCGCCACCAAGGCGCTATGCGAGCCGATGAACGCATGCGCGCCGACCTCCGTGCGGTATTTGGCAAAGCCATCATAATTGCATGTCACCGTTCCGGCGCCGATGTTTGTTTTAGCGCCAATGCTCGCGTTTCCGATATAGCTCAAATGATTTATCTTCGCGCCGGCTCCGATTTCTGAGGCTTTGACCTCGACGAAATTACCGATGTGAACGTCCTGCGAAAGCGCGGCGCCGGGACGCAGCCGCGCGAAGGGGCCAATCACGGTGTTCTTACCCACCAAAGCGCCTTCGAGATGCGAAAAGGAACGAATGAGACTGCCTTCGCCGACCTCGACGCCGGGACCAAAGACGACATGAGGCTCAATGATGACATCGCGGCCAAGCACGGTATCAAATGACAAGGTCACCGTCGAAGGATCAGTCAATGTTGCTCCATCCCGCATCGCATTTGTGCGAAGCCGCGTTTGCAAAATAGCCTCGGCAGCGGCAAGCTGAGCGCGGTCGTTGACACCCAGCACCTCGTCCCCGGCGGCGATCGCGGCGGCGACATTGAGGCCTTGTGATCTGGCGACAGTGACAATATCTGTTAGATAATATTCGTTCTGGCTATTGGCGTTGCCGATCGCATCAAGAAGCTTCAAGGCCCGGCTTCCGTCGAGCGCCATGAGGCCTGCATTGCAGGTTTCTATTTTCCGCTCGGCCCCGGTCGCGTCGCGCTCCTCACGGATCGCGTTGAGCGCACCATCCTCCAGGATGAACCTTCCATACCCGGCAGGCTGCTTTGTTTCGAACCCCAAGGCGACCACCGCCCTCTTGCCTCCGGCAAGCGTCTTGCGCATCTCGGCGAAAGTCTCCGGCCGCACCAGCGGCGTATCCGCGAATACGACAAGAAGGTCGTCATAACCTCTGGCGATCGCCTCGCGGGCGGCAAGAACCGCATGGGCAGTTCCGAGCCGCTCCCTCTGGACAGCGATCTCGACATCGCGAACTGTTGCCTTGGCTTCCGCAACGACGGCTTCGTGCTGGGGTCCGACAACGACGATGATCTGGTCCGTACCAGCCGCCAAGAGGGAACTCAGGACATGACCCAACATGGAGCGGCCGGCGAGCTTGTGCAGCACTTTCGGACGTGCCGAACGCATCCTTGAACTTTCGCCAGCGGCAAGAACGATGGCGAGACATTTGCGGCCTTGAGGATCAACAGCGGGCATGAAACACATTTCCCCACGGGCAGGAGCACTTCCAGCTAAATTGGTATAGGGCGCCGTAAAAATGCTCTAACTCTTTGAATGAGAGCAGTTTCAGAACCGCTCTAACGGCCAGCCCCGCCCAGAGCAAGGCCATTCATTTATATTCGCAAAACGGAAATTATATTCGCAAAATAGAACAATGTGCTTACATTGAGGCGAAGGAGCGCCGCCCAGGCAAAACAAGGCAGCGGCGTCCCTTCGGGCTCGTAGGCCGGAGGATGTTGACGCCACCAGGGCTCAAACGGCTTCTCGGCCCGAAAAGACCAAATTGGTAACTTATGTTGGCCCGATTATCGGTTATAGAGATTGAACAGAAGTGTTTTGGTAAAATTGCGGCGCGGCGAGGCGCCAGCTAAGTCGGAGTCATGGTCGAACGCCGGGAGGTTTTGAAGTTGGTTCCGGGCGGGATCGCGGCCCTGCTTGGTCTCCAGGTGCCTTGCGAGATCGCCACGCTCTGCGCCGCCCAGGAACTGCATGCGCAAGAGGCCGCGAAGGGCTTTACCCTGGGAGAACCCGTTCCCTTCGATTCTGGCATGGTGATCGAGGCCGCGAGATCCCTGTCGAAGCGGCCGTTCGTGCCGCTCTCCGCCGATCTCCCAAGCGCGTTTCGCGACCTTAGCTATGAACAATATGCGGCTATTCGTCAGCGTGCCGGGACCGCGATCTGGGCGGCCGAAAACATTGGTTTTGCGATTGAACCATTGCATCGCGGATCCATCTTTTCGAGCCCGATGGAAATCAGCCTCGTTGTCGACGCCGCGGCGCGCCGTATTCTTTATGATCCAGCGCTCTTCGACTTCGGCACGCTTGCCGTGCCGCCCAAAATCGGGGATCTTGGCTTTTCCGGCTTCCGTGTGCTCGCGCAAGACGCGAGGAGATTCTCGGAGCTTGCAATTTTTCAAGGGGCAAGTTTTTTTCGTGCCTTGGCGCCAGGCCAGACCCTCGGTACCATGGCACGGGCCATGTCGATCAAGACCGCCGATCCCCGTGGCGAGGAATTTCCGGCATTTCGCTCGGTCTGGATCGAACGTCCCACGCTTGCTGCCGGCTCGCTCGTCATTCACGCACTGATCGATTCGGAAAGCGTGACCGGCGCTTATCGCTTTACCCTCCGGCCCGGCGACGCCACGATCATTGACACGGAATGCGCTCTTTTCGCGAGGGCCGTAGTCGATAATCTTGGCCTTGCAACAATGAGTGCGACGCACCTCTCCGGGCCGATTGACGAGCTTCGCGACAATGATTTGCGCCCGAGTGTGAGTGAAGTCAGCGGCCTCCAGATGCTGACCGGCAAGGGCGAATGGCTTTGGCGGCCGGTGGCAAACCGCAGTACTTTACAAATTTCGAGTTTTGTTGATGAAAGCCCGCGTGGTTTTGGCTTCCTTCAACGCGACCGCAATTTCGATCACTTTCAGGACGATGATCAGCACTTCGAGACACGCCCCTCACTGTGGATCGAACCGATCGGCGACTGGTCGGCGGGCAGTGTTCAACTGATCGAAATTCCGTCACAGTCCGAGGCCAATGACAATATCATAGGCTATTGGAAACCGAAGCAGCCGCTCGCCGCCGGGAGCGAAACATTCTTCGCCTACCGGCAATTCTGGTGCTGGAACCCGCCGGAGCAGCCCTCCCTCGCCATTGCCACCCAATCCCGGTCGGGAAAGGGCTCCTCGCCGAAGCGCCGCCGTTTTGTTGTGGAGTTCTCGGGTGACATTCTTAGCCTTCCGGAAAATGCGCAGGCCACGAAGCCAAATTTGAGCGTTGCGCCTGGATCGATCATCGGGTTACGGACATTTCCTTCGGGAGACAAAAAATCATGCCGTATTTTGTTCGAAATCGATCCTGGCAGCGAAGGCTATTCAGAAATGCGCCTCGTGCTGGAAGCAGACGGCAAACCTATAAGTGAGGCTTGGCTTTACCGATGGACGCTCTGAGCAATCGAAAGCTACCCGAACCGGTCGTGACGCCACTGCGCCCCGGCACGGATGCGCTCGCTGACGATGCTTTCGCTTGCGTGCCGCCCGAAGCGCCGCTCGCGATGCCGACGCAAAGCCTGACCCGGTTCAGCCGCGACGAGCGCCACAAAAAGAGCCTGCGCCATCCGGCTGCGGGCGTCTGGCTATCGCGGGTCTTTGTCTTCGGCGGTGCCGTCGCCTTAACGGCCTATGGCGCCTACGAGATGTACAAGGTGGTTGAGGTCGGCGGAGTGACGGTGCTCGAATGGGTGCTGCTCGTTCTTTTTGTCATCAATTTCTCGTGGATCGCGCTCGCTTGCACGAGCGCTATTGCGGGTTTTATCTGGCTCCTCTTTTTCGCCAAAAGGCCGGCACCGCTGCCGGTTTCACTGCGTCACCGCACGGCGATTGTAATGCCGATCTACAACGAGGCGCCCGCCCGCGTGTTTGCCGCCCTTGAGGCAATGATCGAGGAGGTTGAAGCGAGCGGCCTTGGCCACGCTTTCGAGTGGTTCTTCCTCTCCGACACCACCGATCCGGAGATTTTTATCGCCGAAGAGCAAGCTTTTCTCGCCATGCGTGAGCGACTTGGAAAGCCCTGCCGCCTTTTCTACCGGCACCGCCCGAAGAACCTTAATCGCAAGTCCGGCAACATCGAGGAATTTGTCACCCGTTGGGGCGGCCGCTATCCTCACATGGTGGTGCTCGACGCGGATAGTTTGATGACGGGCCAGACCATCGTCGCGCTTGCCGCAGCCATGGAGGCCGACCCCGACGCTGGCATCATCCAAACCCTCCCGCTGATCGTCAATCGCAACACTTTGTTTGCCCGCCTTCAACAATTCGCGGCGCGCGTCTATGGGCCGGTGATTGCCGCAGGGGTCTCGATCTGGATGGGACGGGATGGAAATTACTGGGGTCATAACGCAATCATCCGTACCAGGGCTTTCGCGGCACATTGCGGTTTACCGGTTCTGCGCGGGCGGCCCCCCTTCGGCGGCCATATACTGAGCCATGATTTTGTCGAGGCCGCCTTGATCCGCCGGGCCGGCTATGCGGTCTATATGCTGCCGAGCCTTGGCGGGAGCTATGAAGAATCTCCGCCCTCCCTCATCGATCTTTCGACTCGTGACCGGCGCTGGTGTCAAGGCAACCTTCAGCATTTGCGGGTATTGCCCGCGAAGGGTCTGCATCCGATGTCGCGGCAGCATTTCGTGGCCGGCATTATGGCCTATGTCGCCTCGCCGCTTTGGATGGCTCAGCTTTTAGTCGGTATCGTTCTCGTCCTGCAGGCAAGCTATATCAGACCGGAATATTTCTCGAGCAGTTTCACCTTGTTCCCGACGTGGCCAAGATTTGATCCGGAAAGATCGCTCGAACTCTTCGGCATCACCATGGCGATCCTCGTGCTACCCAAATTTCTTGGGCTCGGGCTCGGCTTGATTGAGGGCTCAACAAGGCGGGGAGCTGGCGGGGCATTGCGGCTTGCGGCATCGGCTTTTTTCGAAATCATCATGTCTGCCCTTCTCGCCCCAATCATGATGCTGATTCAGACGGGTCACGTCATGCATTTCGTGTTCGGCCTTGATACCGGTTGGGACCCGCAACGGCGGGATGACGGTTCCGTCCCTTTCAAAGACATTGTGCGCCGCCATCGCTCGCATGTCGCGATGGGCGTGTTGACCCTTGTTGCTGGCCTTTCGATCTCGCCCTCGCTTGTCGCCTGGATGTCGCCGACGATCATCGGCCTCATCCTTGCAATTTTCCTGTCGTGGGGCACCGGCCAGCGTGAGGTCGGCCTTGCGCTGCGCCGTGCCGGCCTCTTGGTCACTCCGGAGGAGCGTGTCACGCCGCCGGTCGTCGCGCGCGCCAACATTTTAGCAAGCGAGCGCGGCTGCATTCACCCCGAGGGTCCGCAAGGGCTCGCCTTGCTTCATGCCGATCCGCAATTCCGGGCATTTCATCTAGCCTGCCTGCCACGCCCGCCAAAGCGGCGGAATGGCAATATCGCGGCCGACTGGGCCCTCGCCGAGGCCAAGCTCTCGGAAGCCGAAACGATCGACGAGGCAATCGCCTGGATGCACCCGAAGGAGCGGATGGCTGTCTTGCTAGATCCCGCCCTCATCAGTCGATTGGCGCTTTTGCTAAGGACACCGTGCATCCCGGAAGCGGCCGCCCCCGCTGTGTGACTGGCAGCGCCTCACTGGAGCAGCTCCTCCCGGACTTGGCGCAGGAGAGGCACAACAGAACCGCAAGCGATTCTCTAATTTCCAGCTCGGCGGGGTAACGCCGCCTGCGCCGCCGCGAGCCGTGCGACCGGCACCCGGAAAGGAGAGCAGGAGACGTAGCTGAGGCCTGCTTTCTCGAAAAACGTGATCGAGGCTGGCTCGCCCGCATGCTCACCGCAAATGCCGAGCTTGATGTCCGCCCGTGTCTCGCGGCCGCGCGCAGCGGCAATTTCGATGAATTCGCCAACCCCTTCCTGATCGATCGTGGCAAATGGATTGGCCGGGAGGATTCCCTTGGCCGCATATTCGCCAAGAAACGAGCCGGCATCGTCCCGCGAGAGGGCAAGGCAGGTCTGGGTCAGGTCATTGGTACCGAACGAAAAAAATTCGGCGCTCTTGGCAAGGTCGCCGGCACGCAGGCACGCGCGTGGCGTCTCGATCATCGTGCCGATTGAATAGGCGATGGTCTCACCCCTCTCGGCGGCGACGGCCTGCGCCACCGTATCGATCCGCGCCTTGATAAGATCGAACTCTGCTTTGGCAATGATGAGGGGGGTCATGATTTCCGGCCGCATCTCGACGCCGGTCTTGCGCTGGGCCGCGACCGCCCCTTCAAAGATCGCACGGGCCTGCATCTCGGCGATTTCCGGAAAGGCGATCGCGAGGCGGCAGCCGCGAAACCCTAGCATCGGATTATATTCATGCAGTTCGGCCGCGCGCTGGACGAGCCTTTCGGGCAAAACGCCCATCGCCTTCGCCACCGCCGTGACTTCTTCCTCGGTTCGCGGCAAAAACTCATGCAGCGGCGGATCGAGCAGGCGGATCGTGACTGGCAAGCCCGACATGATCTCGAAAAGCTCGGCGAAATCGGCGCGTTGAATCGGGAGAAGTTTCGCAAGCGCAGCACGCCGGCCGGTCTCGTCCTCGGCCAGGATCATTTCACGGACCATAACGATACGGTCGCCTTCGAAGAACATATGCTCCGTACGGCAAAGGCCGATGCCTTCGGCCCCGAATTTCCGTGCCATTCGAGCATCCCGCGGTGTATCGGCATTGGCCCGCACGCCGATGCTCCGCACCGCATCGGCCCATTCCATCAAGATTGTGAATTCGCCTGAAAGCTCGGGCTGGCGCATCTCAACGACGCCCTTGATGACCTGCCCAGTAGCGCCATCAATCGTCAGCATGTCTCCTTTGTTGAAGGTGAGACCGGCCGCCGTCATTGTTTCTTTCGCGTAATTGACACGGATCGTTCCAGCGCCCGAAACGCATGGCTTTCCCATGCCGCGCGCAACGACCGCGGCGTGGGATGTCATGCCGCCGCGCGTCGTCAGAATTCCTTCCGCCGCGTGCATCCCCAAAATATCTTCGGGACTCGTTTCGATGCGTACCAGGATAACCTTGCGGCCGGCCATCTTCATTTGCTCGGCGTCGCTGGCGCTGAACACAATCTCACCGCTCGCTGCGCCGGGCGACGCCGGCAAGCCGGTCGCGACAACTTGGCGCGCGGCATTCGGGTCGAGCGCCGGGTGCAGCAATTGTTCGAGCGACAAAGGATCGACACGCGCAATTGCCTCCGCCTTATCGATCAAGCCTTCATTTGTCATATCAACCGCAATGCGAAGAGCAGCTTTGCTGGTGCGCTTGCCTTTACGCGTCTGCAGCATCCAAAGCTTGCCGCGTTCGACGGTGAATTCCATGTCCTGCATGTCGCGATAATGCTTTTCGAGACGATCCGCCGCGCTCGCGAATTCGGCGAACATCTGCGGCAGCGTGGCCTCCAGGGAGGGGTCTTTTACGCCAGCGGCTAGGCGTGCGGCCTCCGTGATGTATTGCGGTGTTCTCAGGCCCGCAACCACATCCTCGCCCTGGGCATTGCTCAGGAATTCGCCGTAAAGCTCCCGAGCCCCCGTCGACGGATTGCGGGTGAAGGCGACACCCGTTGCGGAGGTTTCGCCCATATTGCCAAAAACCATGGCCTGGATCGTGACCGCAGTGCCAAGATTGCCTGGAATGTCGTGCAGGCGCCGGTAGCCGACGGCGCGCGGCGTCATCCAGGACTCAAACACCGCCCGGATGGCGCCCCAGAGCTGTTCACGCGGATCTTGCGGAAAAGGCTTGCCCAGGGATTTCTCAATTCTTGCTTTGAAATCGCTAACGAGCCTTTGCCAATCCGCCGACGAAAGTTCCGTGTCGAAAGTCACACCCTTGTTTTCCTTATAAAGTTCCAGGATTTCCTCAAAGGTGTGGTGTTCGATCCCCAGAACCACGCTGGCATACATTTGGATGAAGCGGCGGTAGGAATCATACGCAAAGCGCGCATCGCCCGAGTTCTTCGCCAGAGCCTCCACGGTTTCGTCGTTGAGGCCAAGATTGAGTACCGTGTCCATCATGCCGGGCATCGAGACTCTGGCTCCGGACCGCGCCGAGACGAGGAGCGGCGTGACCGCATCGCCGTAAGCGCGGCCGGTGGCGCGGCCGACCATTGCGAGCGCCGATTCGACCTCCTCGGCGAGATCCGACGGATATGTTTTCCCATTGTCGTAAAAGTAGGTGCAGACTTCGGTTGTAATGGTGAAGCCCGGGGGCACCGGCAGTCCAAGTCTCGCCATTTCGGCAAGATTGGCCCCTTTCCCGCCAAGGAGACCCTTCAGACTGCTGCCACCTTCAGCCTTGCCCTCACCGAAAGTGTAAACCCATTTTGCCATCGTCAACCTTCGCGACGTCGCTGCATCAGACCATCGGCTTGCGAGGGAAATTCCGGGGGCGCAACAACTTGAGACCGGGCTGCCAGGTTCATCGCCTCTTCAAAAGCGCCGCAAACGTAACCCGAATCCTATCCAGGCTGTTCCCCAGAACAATAGATCAAGTCCGAGAAGGATACCCAAGACCACAAAACTGTTCTGCGGCCAACCCACGAGGATCAGCAGTCCGACCAGCGCCGTGAGGCCGCCCGCGAGCAGAACGGGGCCACGCAATGGGGCACCGAGATGCGCCCCGAGGTAAATTCGAACCACCCCAGTCGCCATCATTCCGGCGCCGAGCAACAAGGTAAAGAAGGCTGCTGCGACCAATGGCTGAGCAAGCGCAAAAGAAGCGACGACGATATAAGCGAGCCCGGCAAAGATCCAAAGCAAAAACCTGCCCCACGTCTTGGCGCTGAGTCCCGTGGCGATCTCGGCGGCACCGGCAAGGATCATGAAAACCGCGATTGTATAGACGGAGGCGATGGTCGCCGACACCACGAGGATCAGCGCCGCAAGGCCCATGCCCGCGATCAAGACGCCCAAAGCGACAATCCAGCCCCAGCGCGGCCGGAGGCTTTCAATTGCCGCTGTCACATCCTGTGGCCTGCCCCGAACGGGCGATAAGTCATTGGGAAAAACCATTCGTCAGACTTCCTTCAGATGGAGGGCCACCTTGACCGAGCCCACCACGCGTGTGGCCGACCCGTTGCCTGCCATGAACTCGCTCTCACCCGAGCTGCGACGCCCTGCTTCCGGATCTCCTTCAGATTTCGCATAACAGCCCTATGCGCCGCAATCCGTCTTGTCGAGTTCGTTCCGTTCAGCCGTCTTTATGCTCGGCTAGATCCGTCGCCTTGCGGAGTTGCTAATTTAGAAGCTTGAGGAAACGTGAAGCCCCTGAGGGCGTTCAATAACCCGCAGGTCCGGCTTCCCCGGAAAACATTAGAAAATTCATGCCAGATAATTAAGCAACTGTGGTCCAAAAGACGCAGCGGCTGACGAAAAACTGGGGCAGTTTGCCTGGACAAGGGTTAGCGTTGCAGCCTGAGCTTTTGTTCGCTATTCACGAAAGGTTAGCGAGCAGAAAGGTCGGCGGGTGAGAAGTTCTCCGATTTTGGTTCTGTAGCGTTTGGTGTTTTGGCAACCCTTGGTTTGCGATCCTGTTTTGAAAGAGGCGCCCGTGACGACACCCTCAAAGACTCCCTTGCTCGACACGATCGCCTCGCCCGCCGATTTGCGGCGCTTGAACGAAAGCGATCTCCCCCGCGTCGCGGATGAGCTGCGTACCGAGACCATCGACGCAGTTTCGGTGACGGGCGGCCATCTGGGCGCCGGTCTCGGCGTGGTCGAGCTCACGGTTGCCCTGCATTATGTCTTCGATACGCCAAATGATCGGCTGATTTGGGACGTCGGACATCAAGCCTATCCCCACAAGATATTGACTGGCAGACGCGACCGGATCAGGACCTTGCGGCGGGGCGGCGGTCTCTCCGGCTTCACCAAGCGCTCCGAAAGCGATTATGACCCGTTTGGAGCGGCGCATTCCTCAACCTCGATCTCGGCCGGGCTCGGCATGGCAGTGGCCAATACGCTCTCCCGCAAGAAAACCAATGTCGTCGCGGTGATCGGCGATGGCGCGATGTCCGCCGGCATGGCCTATGAAGCGATGAACAATGCGGGCGCGATGCATTCGCGCCTGATCATCATCCTAAACGACAATGAAATGTCAATTGCGCCACCCGCGGGGGCCTTGTCCGCTTATCTTGCCCGGCTCGTCTCGGGCGGCACCTATCGATCGGTGCGTGAGACGGCGAAACAGCTTGGCCGCCACCTGCCGAAGTTCATCTATGACAGGGCGCGCAAGACAGAGGAATTCGCGCGGAATTTTTGGGCCGGCGGCACTCTGTTCGAGGAACTTGGCATCTATTATGTCGGGCCGATTGACGGCCACAATCTCGACCACTTGCTTCCGGTGCTAAAGAACGTCCGGGACTCCCATAACGGGCCCATTCTTGTGCATGTCGTAACTCAGAAAGGCAAGGGCTACGCTCCCGCTGAGGCATCGACCGACAAATACCATGGCGTCAATATGTTCGATGTCGTCACCGGGGTCCAGGTGAAGCCCAAGGCGAACGCACCTTCCTATACCCGCGTCTTCGCCGATGCCTTGGTCTCGGAGGCGCGGCAGGACGATAAGATCGTCGCGATTACCGCCGCCATGCCGAGTGGCACAGGCCTCGACATTTTCCAAAAGGTCTTCCCCGAGCGCACATTTGATGTGGGCATCGCGGAACAGCATGCCGTGACTTTTGCGGCGGGCCTCGCGACGGAAGGTTACAAGCCATTCTGCGCGATTTATTCGACTTTCCTCCAGCGCGGCTATGACCAAGTTGTTCATGACGTGGCGATCCAGAAGTTGCCAGTGCGCTTCGCCATCGACCGTGCCGGCCTCGTTGGTGCCGACGGCGCCACCCATGCGGGGTCCTTCGACGTTTCTTTTCTCGGCATCCTGCCCGGCATGACGGTCATGGCGGCGGCTGATGAAGCTGAGCTTGTGCATATGGTAGCGACCGCCGCCGCCTATGACGAAGGTCCCATTGTTTTGCGCTATCCACGCGGCGAAGGCATCGGAATCGACATGCCCTCCGCTGGAAAGATTCTAGAAATCGGCCGTGGCCGCATTCTGCGCGAGGGCAATAAAGTTGCCATCCTTTCCCTCGGCACGCGCCTCGCCGAGGCCCTCAAGGCGGCCGAGGATCTTGCGAGCTATGGCGTCTCGACAACGGTCGCGGACGCTCGCTTCGCCAAGCCCCTCGACGAGGATCTCCTATTCCGGCTCGCCGCGAACCATGAGGTCTTGATCACAATCGAGGAAGGTTCCGTCGGCGGCTTCGGTTCGTTCGTGATGCAGACGCTCGCCGAAGGAGGCGCGCTTGACGGCACTGGGTCGCGGAGTTTGAAATTCCGCTCAATGGTCCTGCCCGACCGCTTTCTGGATCACGACAAACCGGAAAAGCTCTATGCAAAGGCTAGCCTTGACGCAAAGGGCATCGTCGCGAAGGTCCTTGCGACGCTTGGCCGTGACAGCGACGCTTTGACCAGCAAGATCGCTTGAGGGCCGCGCTCGGCCCTCAACCGTTTTCAAGGTTTGGGCCATAAGCAAGTCAGATTAAATTGCTCATGGCCTGGGACGCGGATCGGGGCCCGAAAGCCGCGATCCGTGCTTTAGCCACGCCAGCTGACCCGCGCGCGTTGCCACCAGCCGGAACGTTTTGGCCGCGCCACGTCAAGCGCGTCGTCGGCTGGCGGGGGCTCATGCGAAGAACGCGACGGGCCTTCCTCTGGCGCAGAGGCCGGCTCTTTTGAGACGGGCTGCGTCGCCTCCGGTGCCTCGCCTTTCGCAGTTAGAGGAGAGGTCGGGGCTTCTCCTTCATTCCCTGGCGGCGCAATCTCGGGTGTGGGCAGCGGACTGTGGCTGTCGTCAGCGGCAGCTGCTAACCCGGCGTCCAGCTCGGTAGTTCCTCCCCCGCTGCGGCTGCCGCGCGGCTCACGCGGTGGCCGGCGGCTCCGCCGCGTCTTTCCGGCCGGAGTGCGCCTCTCGCGAGGTCCGATGGCACTGGTTTCGTCGGGAGCTTCCGGTGTCGGCTGGTCAGAAAGCCCAAATTCGAGGTGAGGGATGCCATCTTTTGGACCGGCATCAAAGACATTTGAGTCTTGATAACTCGCGCCTGGTTCCCCCTCGCCAAGAGGAGGAGTCTCGCCGGTCTCGACTTCGCCTTCGAAAGAAAGGCCTGCATGCAATCCACCAATCTTTGCCATGGCTTCCAAGGCATCGTCGGGAGGCTGCGGGGCGTTTGCTGCTATGCCGGAGCCTTCGCGGTCACCGCCACGCCCGCGCCTTCTCCGGCGCCGGCGCCTTTGTCTTCCCTCAGTTTCACTTTCTGCCTCGCTACGATGAGCGCCCGCATCCTGTACCTCTTCGATGCCGGCCGAATCAGCAACGGCCTCTTCGTCGCTCGCCGTCTCATCAAAGAAATTCTCCGCCAGCGCCAAGGCAGGCGCGTGCGTCGGCTGCAGAGGGGGTGCTTCTCTCGCCCTCGCCGCAGCTGGTTCACCGCGCTCTAGAGCGTAGTAGTTCGTGCCAGACAAGCTGTCGTCGGCGGCGATCGTCACTGAAACGCCGAACCGCTTTTCCAAATCGCGTAAATGCGTTCGTTTCTGGTTTAGGATATAAAGCGCGACAACCGTTCTGGTTTTGACGATAAGGTCAAAGCTCGCGTTTCTCATCAGGGCATCTTCGAGGGCCCGCAGGACATGCAAGGCGATCGACGAAGTCGAGCGCACCATTCCCGCCCCGGCACAATGCGGGCAAGCCACGGTCGAGCCCTCGATCACGCCGGTGCGCATGCGCTGGCGCGACATCTCCAACAGACCAAAATGCGACATCCGCCCGACCTGGATACGGGCCCGATCATTCTTAAGAGCGTCCTTCAGGCGGCGCTCGACGGTCCGATTGTTGCGGTTTTCCTCCATGTCAATGAAATCGATGACAATGAGACCGGCGAGATCGCGCAGACGCAATTGGCGGGCGATCTCATCGGCCGCTTCAAGGTTGGTTCTGAGAGCGGTGTCCTCGATGTTGTGCTCGCGCGTGGAGCGACCGGAATTCACATCGATTGCGACCAGAGCCTCGGTTTGATTGATGACAATATAGCCGCCTGACTTCAACGTGACCTGGTTCGAGAACATGGCGTCGAGCTGCGCTTCAGCGCCGGATTTCGCGAACATCGGTTGCGGATCGCGATAAGGCTGGACCATCTTGGCATGGCTTGGCATGAGCAAGCGCATGAACTCCTTGGCCTCGCGATAGCCGTCTTCCCCTGCAACGACGATCTCGTCGATATCCTTATTATAGAGATCGCGGATCGCCCGCTTGATCAGGGAGCCTTCCTCATAGACCAGCGTCGGCGCGGTCGATTGCAAAGTCGTTTCGCGCACTATTTCCCACATGCGCAGCAGATATTCGAAGTCGCGCTTGACCTCAGCCTTGGTTCGCGCCGCTCCGGCCGTGCGCACAATAACGCCCATCCCTTCCGGCACATCGAGTTCCTGCGCGATGGATTTAAGCCTTTGGCGGTCAGTCGAGTCGGTGATCTTGCGAGAGATGCCGCCGCCGCGCGCCGTGTTTGGCATCAACACTGAATAGCGCCCGGCAAGCGACAGATATGTCGTGAGCGCCGCTCCTTTATTCCCGCGCTCCTCCTTGACGACCTGCACAAGCAGAACCTGGCGGCGCTTGATGACTTCCTGGATCTTATACTGTTTGCGATGGCGGTGCGGCCGAAATGGCATCTCCTCCATAGCGTCGCCGCCGAGTTGTTCGATCTCGCCCGCTTCGTCCTCGTCTTCTTCTCCCGCCTCCTCGGCGCGGCCGCCGCGTTCCGTAGGCTCCGTAATGGCCTGCTCCGCCTGGACGGTACCCGCATCCTCACCCGCCAGACGCGTTTCGATCGCCGGAGATTCTGGCTGCGCCGCTTGTCCCTCGTCCGCCGCAACAATCGCGAGCGCTTCGGGAGTTTCGACAGCCGTTTCCGTCTCCTTTTCGGCAAAGGACTCCGGCCGGCCTGCAAAACCGCCTGGTGCCGTGCCACCCTCAAGAGAAGGCGCAGGTTCCGCTAACGGAGGTTGTTCCGCTTCCTCGGTTTCCGTTGAACTGACCAAAGCTTCGGCATATCCGGACGCCTCGCCGCCCGACGCGTCGCTTCCGCTGGGCTCCGATAGCGTCTGATCCGTGTTGCTGCGTTTTTCTGCCCGGTGCCCATTGCGGTCCCCCCGGCGAAAACGTCGGCTGCGGCGCTGCGAACGCGGCGCCTCATCTTCCTCGTCGCGCTGGGCTCGTGCCTCCTCCTCGATCAGAGCTTGGCGGTCCGCAACGGGGATTTGGTAATAATCAGGATGGATTTCGGAAAATGCGAGGAAACCGTGCCTGTTGCCGCCGTAATCGACGAACGCCGCCTGGAGCGAAGGTTCGACGCGCATGACCTTGGCAAGGTAGATGTTGCCGCGGAGCTGTTTTTTACTGGCGGCCTCGAAATCAAATTCCTCAACCCGGTTACCGCGAAGGACGACCACCCTTGTTTCTTCTGGGTGGGACGCATCGATAAGCATTTTGTTGGCCATGTGAAACTCGTCTAGGCGCGGCGCATGTAAGACCAGCGCCGCCAGCCAGCGCCCGCGGACCGGACGTTGGAGCTAGAGGTGGCCAATGCAAGGGCGCATCGCGCAGTGGATGGGAAGGTAAGTAAGAGAAAGGAACTCCGCCCTGGCGATAGCGGCCATGGGCCGGCCAACCGCAAAGGCACGGCACCGCAGCCGCCCTGCGGTGAAGCAGGACGCCGATGCCGAAGATCCGCTCCGAAGACGGAGGGTGACGCGTGAACGCGGAACTGGACGTTGTGGATGCGAACTGGCTGAGCGGCCAAGCAAACGGATCTACGCCATAACAATTGACCGCAGTCGAAAGACCCATCGCGGGACAAATCATGTCCTCGTCACCTATCCGAGGCGGCACCCTGCGTGCGGGGCGGCCCAAAATTAGCCCAACCGGGCATCCTCTTTGGAGAGCCTGGATTCGAAGGCGCCGGAAAAGGCTCCAGTCCAGCTCTGGCTTTGAATTCGAGACACAAGCACCGAAATAACAATAACCGGAACCTCGACCGAAAAAACTCGGGCCTTGACGGAGATCGCCTCAACGGCTGATTTCCAGGCTCAGAAAAGAATTACCAATCATATCGGGTTCGTGAGCTGTTTGGCAAGTTTGTCAAGGAAGTTTTCATGGATTCGTAGCCAAAGGGTGACGGTTTTTACACGGGAATTCTGGCATGATCATGATTGATTAACCTCGACGGTTCAAAGAAGTCTCGGGTTCACAATTTCAAATCACCCAGCCGGCCAGTTCCGCAACGGCGGCTCTCGGGGCATAATGCAATAGTCAAAGGCCAAAAAGCAGCGCTAAATAGGCGAAAGAGCGGGCTGAATCATGCCAGGACGCGTTTATTTCAGTGAGCCTGCTCGAACGTCAGTTGTGAGGGCGCTCCGCCTGGTGATCGCTCTTGCCGCTTCTTGGGCTACGCTCGGCTGGCCGTTTCCGCCGCTATTCTTCAGCTTAGCTGCAGAGGCGGCAACGGTTCCACTGGATCCAGGAGAGCTTCCGATTGCGAATTCAGTCAGGATAGAGCAGAGCGGCGAAGGCACAAAGCTGATATTCGGCCTGTCCAAACCCGTGGCCTCCAATGCCTTTGTCCTCGCTGATCCGGATCGCGTCATCGTCGACTTGCCGCAAACCAACTTTCTGCTCGACCCCGAGATCGGCAAAGCCGGATCCGGGCCGCACCGAAAAACTGGCCTTATCGACGCATTCCGGTTTGGTCAGCTCGCTCCAGGAAAATCGCGAATCGTCATCGATCTTCGAGCCCCTGCTCAAGTCTTGCGGGCAACGTGTGAAAAGGACGATGGCGATGGCCACACGAGCCTCGTCATCGACCTCGGCAAAACCGACCGCGCGGATTTCCAGGCTGAGGTTCAGCGTGCGCGGGCGCAACTCGCGGCGCTGGCTCAAGACAAAGCGACCCCAAACCCGGAACCGGAGTCGTCAAAACCTGTCATCATGATCGATCCGGGCCACGGCGGAATCGATCGAGGCGCCATGGTGAAGGGGCTCGTCGAAAAGGAGCTGGTTTTCGATTTCGCAAAGGCGGTTGCGGCTAAGCTCGAGACGGATGGGCGCTTCAAAATCGTCATGACACGGGATGACGATAGTTTCGTTCCCCTCTCCGAACGGGTCAGAATGGCGCGTGAGGGCAACGCTGCTCTTTTCGTCTCGATCCACGCCGACACCTTGTCGGAGGCTTCCGACGTCTCTGGCGCAACGGTCTATACGGTATCGGATCGAGCCTCGGATGCCGAAGCCGCGCGCGTTGCACAAAAAGAAAATCAGGCAGACGCCGCAGCGGGCCTCGACAAAACCGAAGATGCTGGCGGTGTTTCCGACATTTTGTTCGATTTAACGCGGCGGGAGACCCGCGCCTATAGCCATCTCTTTGCTCACACCTTGGCGAATTACTGGCGCGTTGCCGGCAAGCTCAACAAAAATCCCCAGCGCTCCGCTGGATTCCGCGTCCTCAAGGCGCCCGACGTTCCCTCTGTGTTGCTAGAACTTGGTTATCTTTCCAATCGAGAGGACGCTCTGGCGCTGAGTTCCGCGGAATGGCGCGACAAAGCCTCGGGCCAGATCGCGGAAGCGATCAAGGCCTTCTTCTCGGCACGGGAGAATACAACGGCCGTGATCAAACAGGATCCCGATCGGCCAGCACCTGGAAAAATTCCATCCGACGAATGACGAAGGCCGAATGACGAAGAAGGTGCCCAAAGGACGGCCTCAAGCCCTCCGAGCCGGATGAGGCATGATCATTAAAAAACTCGCGCCTGGAGGAAGGAGGCCGCGTTGCTCCAAGAGAGCAACATCGTGAGTGGGGGGCGACGGCCCAAAAAAGAGCCACAGGCTCAGTCCGATCAGCGCCGCACATGCAAGCAGCACAAAAACCGCTCGGGCGCCTTGCAAGAGTTGCACGACCTCATGATCAGAGACGAGCTCTCGGGGGCGCATGAAATAGGTGAGCAGGCCTGCAACGCCGAACACCGCAGGCACCGTCTTTAAGAAGTTCATTACGTCCATGAAGCAGGCATCCAAGAAGCCATAACTGTCAAAGCATGAGCACCGCCATTGGCGGCAGTTGCATGATACATTTCTTTCGGGAGCGATCCAAATCGATGATCAGGCATATGATTTGGCTCTTCAAACTGACCTATCAAACAGCGCCTTCAGATACACACGGCGCTGCGGTTGACAGACTTAGGCTTGGCATCTGCCTCGGGCCAAGGGTGAGCCGGTGACACCCAAACAATGTTGGAATGGTTCTGGCCTCCATACTATGAGACATGACCTCAAATGATTACAGACTTATTGGATGGGATCACGCGACAGGCAAAGAGACATCGGTATGGGAGGGTAATCTGGAAGCGATCAAGGCCCTATTCGACAAATTTTCACCATAAAATCGCCGCATGAAGAGGACGACAAAGCCAGCATTACTCGCTAGGAAACTGCAAGGCAGCATTGTTGATCTGCGGCCCTATCTATGCGAGAGCCGTCGTCCGATGAGTGCAGACTTCAGTTTGAGTCCGCTTTATTTCTGATTTTGCCCGGCAAGCGCTTCCGGAAGTTAGAAGGCTCGGTTGTATGCGGCATATAGCCCGTTTCTTTGGTTTCATTTTCGCGACAGGCACCATCATATTTATTGTTGGAGCTTGCGCCGCAGGACTTCTCGTTTGGAAATTCGAACAGGACCTGCCGGATTATACGACCCTCAAAGACTATGAACCACCGGTGATGACGCGAGTCCATGCCAGCGATGGATCACTCATCGCCGAATATGCGCGCGAGCGGCGCCTCTATCTGCCGGGCTCTGCCATCCCGGCACTCATCAAGGAAGCGTTCATTTCCGCCGAGGATAAGAATTTCTACAGCCACGCTGGCGTCGATCCAGAGGGCATACTTCGCGCCCTCTTTGTGTTCGCGCAAGGCGACAAACATGTGCAAGGCGCCTCGACGATCACCCAGCAGGTCGCCAAGAATTTTCTCTTGACGAATGAGCGGTCCTTCGAGCGCAAAATCCGGGAGGCGCTCCTCTCGTTCCGGATCGAGGGCGCCTATTCGAAGGAGAAGATTCTCGAGCTTTATCTCAACGAGATCTATCTTGGCCTTGGAAACTATGGCGTTGCCGCGGCGGCCTTGAATTACTATGGCAAATCCGTACACGAGCTCACGATTGCCCAGGCTGCCTATCTCGCCGCTTTGCCGAAAGCGCCTAATAATTACCATCCTTTTTTGAAGCGTGAGCGCGCAATTGAACGGCGCAATTGGGTGATCGACCGCATGGTCGAGAACGGCTATGTTTCGCGTCAGGATGGCGAAAAGGCCAAGGCCGAACCGCTCGGCGTCAATCCGCGGGTTCTCTCTCCAAATGCTTTTGCCGCAGGCTTTTTTGCCGAGGAAGTCCGCCGGGAACTCAGCGACCGCTACGGCGAGAAGAAACTCTATGAGGGCGGCCTTTCGGTTCGCAGCACGCTCGATCCGAAAATGCAGCTGATGGCGAGGCGGGCCCTTGTCGATGGGCTCGTCCGCTATGATGAGGCGCATGGCTTCCGCGGCCCCATGCGTCACATTGACGTCAGCCAAGACTGGGGGATTCCACTCGCCGACGTTCCCGCCTTGGGCGATGTCGCGCCTTGGCGGCTTGCCGTTATTCTCGATGTCAGCGATTCCAGTGCACGGATTGGCTTGCAACCCCACCACGAAAAATCCGGTGAGATCGAGCGCGAACGGGAATCGGGCACGCTCACCACCACTGGGCTAAAGTGGACTCGGGGCGCGGGTGCGCGCGGGTCGCTCGGGCCGGGAGACGTGGTCTATGTCGAGCCAATCGACGGAAGGCCGCAGCAATACCGGCTGCGCCAGATTCCGGAAGTCAGCGGCGCGATCATCGTGATGGACCCTTACACCGGGCGCGTGTTCGCTATGGTCGGCGGTTTCTCCTTCGATCAATCAGAGTTCAACCGCGCCACGCAGGCGATGCGCCAGCCAGGGTCCTCGTTCAAGCCTTTCGTCTATGCGACCGCACTCGACAATGGCTATACGCCTTCCTCGATCATTCTCGACGCCCCGATCGAAATCGACCAAGGACCGGGACTTGGCGTGTGGCGGCCAGAAAATTTCGAGGGCACATCAAGCGGTCCGCATACTTTACGCTATGGCGTTGAACATTCGATCAACCAAATGACCGTGCGGCTCGCCCGCGACGTCGGCATGCCACTCATCGCCGAATATGCAAAGCGCTTCGGAATTTACGATGATCTTCCGCCCTATCTTGCAAATTCGCTTGGCGCTGGCGAAACGACCTTGATGCGGCTCACGACCGCCTATTCGATGCTTGCCAATGGCGGGAAGAGAATCAAGGAGACCTTGATCGACCGCATCCAGGACCGCTGGGGCCATACGATCTACCGGCATGACGAGCGGATCTGCGAGGGCTGCGACGCACCCGCCTGGCAAAACCAGGACGAGCCCAAGCTCATCGACAAGCGTGAGCAAGTGCTCGATCCGCTCACCGCCTATCAGATCACCTCGATCATGGAAGGCGTGATTCAGCGCGGTACCGGCGTGGCGATCAAAGAAGTCGGGAAACACCTCGCGGGCAAGACCGGGACGACCAACGACGCCAAGGATCTGTGGTTCATCGGCTATTCCCCGGATCTCACGGTCGGCGTGTTCATGGGTTATGATCAGCCGCGCTCGCTCGGAGACTCGGCACAAGCGGCACATTACACGGCGCCGATCTTCCGCGATTTCATGAAAATGGCACTCGCCGGCAAGCCCGACATTCCATTCCGCGCACCGCCTGGGATCAAGCTCATTTGGGTGAATGTGAAAACCGGAATGCGGACGAGCGCGAGCACCGCGGGAGCCATTCAAGAGGCGTTCAAACCCGGCACCGCGCCACCTGATTCCTATGCCGCCGGAGATGCGACACCGCGGGCGCAAGCGGTCGATCACGACACGGACCGCCTCGTCGGAACCGGGACCGGCGGCTTGTATTAGGCTGTTATCCTTGAGGGCGGAGCGCATGCGCATGTAAGCGCGTGCCGCGCCCGTCGAGGCCCGGCGCCCTGCAACTCAATCCTTTGTCACGAGTTATCGTGTGCTTGGGCCGCGGGGGGAAAGCTCAGGCCGCGAGAGTCCTGCCGTGGCACTAAGGGACCTGCTTGTCTATGTTGATCGCGAAGAAAGCGCACCCCTCCGCTTGCGCCTCGCTGCTGATCTCGCCCGCCGGCACGCTAGCTGTCTAACTGCTCTCTACGTTAGGGAATGGAGCCCGGCCCAGTGGGATGAACGCAAGAATGCAGAGCTAGGACTTGTGTCTGCGGAGGACCTCGATCGCTTGGACCAGCGCATCGAGGCATCGATCGACCAACCGGCGGAACGGCTGCGCTCAGCGCTTGAATCGTTGAAGCGCGAATACGGCGTCGACGCCAAATGGCAGTCCGTGAACGGGAGGGCATCGGTCGTGGTGCCCCAGCACGCGCGTTATGCCGATCTCTGCATCTTAAGCCAGGGCACACCGGGCGGCACTGACTCCATCGGATACAGCTTTGCCGAACAATTGCTTTTCGTCAGCGGGCGGCCGGTCTTGCTTGTCCCTTTCCTTGGGTCGTTCGAGACCCTCGGCCACCATATAGCGGTCGCCTGGAACTCGAGCCGAGCATCGGCTCGGGCCGTCAACGACGCGCTGCCGCTCATCGAACGAGCCGAGCAAACCACAGTGATCACGGTCAATCCATCGGAATTTATTGATCGGCACGGAGCTCCACCAGCAGAGCAGATTGTCGAGCACCTCAGGCGGCATAGCGCGTCGGTGGAAGGGACCGAACTCACGAACGTCGCGGCAGGGTCGATCCCCGATGCACTGCAGGCCGAAGCGCACAAGATCGGGGCCGACTTGATCGTCGCGGGCGCCTTTGGTCATCCAAGGATTTGGGAGAAGCTGCTCGGCGGTGTCACCCGTGACCTGCTCGCACGAATGAGCCTGCCGATGTTGATGTCACATTAGTCCGGCAAATTCCGGCCGAGCCTCGAGACATCGGGAAGCAAGATCCCCCTGCAAAGCGCTATCTTTCTCTAAACCCATCTTGCCTCGGGAAGCTCTCGTTTGAGTCCGTCGCGTCAAATCGTCATTGCGGCGAAGAGCACGATCTTCAAAAGTGCGGAGTTTCTGAATAGCCGCTCAAAGCGAGCGAACAGATTTTAAGACCATGAAGGGTCGAACGTGAAGCGGCTTGAGACGAGCCCGGGCTTCAGAATAATTCGCACTCGCCCCACGCTGTGGAGCATGAATCTTTTTCCTCATCGCTAAATCCGAGCCGCGAGGAGAGGTCCGCCAGCGTGACACTCCGCGCAGCGGCGCTTGGATCAACCAGCCATTGGGGTGATACTTCCGGCGCCAGCGCTCCCAAGAAATCGGTAAGACCGCCCGCGATCTGGGCGATGCGGTCAAAGCTTTGCATGTGATGCAGAATATTCGAGTCACGTGCCGCCGCCTCTTGAATAAAAGGACGGATATGACTCTGAAGATTCTCCAAAAGCCATACAAGATGCACGAGTTCATGACCGGCGCGGCTCAGGACGTCACCGATTGGAACCTCTTGCGGATTCGAGCTGGCCGCACTGGGCTCCAGCATGTCTGATCGTCCGTTCATGACGCGGTATCGGAAGCTTTCAATTTCGTTTCCATGTCTTGGCATCCCAAATCATCGCTTTGATGAGAATGATAGCCCTTATGTTGTGTTTCGTCCAAGAGCTTCGCAGCTTTCATTCAGAACCCGGTGGCAGCAGGGCATGTCAGAAGAATTCGACAGAGCCACCGTCTGCAAGAGGCATGGGTGCCGGCACGTCGCGTTGCGGCAGCGGAATTTGATCGGTTGCGAGGAAGACTTGCCGGGCACGGCCGGACCCCGGCCGATATTGAATCCTCCTGCCCTGATCGCCGCGGAGGCTTCCGCCGACAATGCGAATCCCTTCATGCCCCAGAAAGCGCTCGGCGAAGCTGGCGTTGCGGGCGCCAATATCGGCGAGGCCTTCCATGGTGCGGGCACCACCGAAGAGTTTCGCCTCAAGCCGCTCGCGCCGCGCTCCCTGTCGCAGGAGGCCGTTCACCAATAGCTCCATCAGATGAACACCATAGCGCTCGGCATCCCTTCCCACACCGCCCTCAAAGTCGCCTTCGTTTCCCGGCAGCAGAAAATGATTCATGCCGCCAATCGCCAGATCGGGATCGCGCAAGCAAGCCGCGACGCATGAACCAAGAAGCGTCGTTAGCATGACGGCAGGATCATTGGTCACGTGAAACTCTCCTTGAACGAGGTGAATCCTTCGCTCGCGGCCCACGCACCGTTTTGCCGAAGAGGAGATCTGGCGGGACGCAGCGCGCATTATTTCAACTTCCCCACCACAGCTTCGATCTTCTCCCTGAGCACCGGCATCGTGAATGGTTTGCCAATGACGTTATTCACGCCAAGTTTCGTTGCCCGTTCGATCAGATCCTTGTCCCCTCTCCCGGTCAGCAGGATGAAGCCAATTTTCTGCGTCGGAGGAAAGGTCCGCAATGCCCGCAGAAATCCGAGCCCATCGAGCTTCGGCATGTTGAGATCCGAAATCACGAGATGCGCGGGCTTGGCCTTCATCAGCTGGAAGCCTTCCTCGCCATTCGACGCCATCTCGATGTCGGAAACGCCGAGATCCTGCAACCCGCCGCGAATCAGAAGACGGCTGGTGAGCTGGTCATCAACGATGAGTACGCGCAGTGCTGCCGCGAAAGGCATCGCCTGTCTCCTTCTGCTCCGACGATCTGACACGCAAAATTTTTGACGCAATTCTGCTCAACGGCACCTGCATTTCGGCACCCCCGAGATCGAATGCCGCCTTTGGCATTCCGTAAATGAGACAAGATGCTTCGTCCTGAACGAAAGTTTGGGCACCGGCGCGGCGCATCGCGAGCAGCCCATCAGCTCCATCGCGTCCCATGCCGGTGAGAATGACCCCGATTGCGTTCGATGCGGCGGTCTTCGCCACCGATCTCAACAGCACGTCAACGGAGGGGCGGTGGCCATTCACGGGCTCCCCTGCGAGCAACCGGCACCGATATGGCGTTCCCGGCGAAATCGCCAAATGTGCCGAGCCTCCCGGGGCAAGGTAGACCCGGCCCGGCAGAAGCACCGCACCGTCCTCAGCTTCACTGACGTGCGGGCGGCAACGGCGGTCCAATCGCTCGGCAAAGCTCTTCGTGAAAACCGGCGGCATGTGCTGGGTGATGACGGTCGGCGGACAGTTTTCAGGAAACTCGGAGAGGACCGCGGTGATTGCTTCGACACCGCCCGTCGAGGCGCCGATCGCCACGAGGCACCCGTCCGGAGAATAAGGGGACGCGATCGGCGCAGCGCTCTCGCGTAAGCCCTCGCTCCGGTCGCGGCCATTCGGAAACCGTGCCCGTGACTCGGCTGCCGCGCGGATTTTGTCGATCAACGTTTGGGCAAAAAATTCCGCTTCGCCCGGCCCTGGCTTGGCGATGTAGTCAAAAGCCCCGATTTCGAGCGCCTTGATCGCGCCAGCGGCCCCCCGCGCCGTCTGACTCGAAACCATGATCACGGGAGTTGGCCGCAACCGCATGATCTTGTCGAGAAACTCAAGCCCGTTCATCTTCGGCATCTCGACGTCGAGCGTGATCACGTCCGGATTGAGCGCCTTGATCGCGGCACGCGCCTCATGCGCATCACCGGCCTCTCCCGCGACCTCGATCGCGGGATCATGGAGGAGCATCTCACGGATCAGGCTTCGCATCGTTGCCGAATCATCGACGATGAGCACGCGGACCGGTTTCATGCGCAACTCCCTTCCCGCAAGCGATAGATCGTGGCGCCCTCAGCTTCGAAGAGATTTGCGGCAGGGCCGCCGATTCTTTCGGAATGACCAATGTAGAGCACGCCGCCGGGCAGCAACTTCGGTGCAAAGCGGCTCCAGAGCTGTTCTTGAGCCGGTTCGTCGAAATAGATCGCAGCGTTGCGGCAGAAAATCACATGGAAGCGACCTTTCATCGGCCAGTGGCCAAACAAATTCAGTTCGCGAAAAGCGACGAGTTCTCGCAGGCCGTTGACGGCCTTCACTGTCTTTGCAGCCCGGTCTTGCTGGTCGGACACGGACGTAAACCACCGAGAGCGCAGTCCTGCCGGCACCGAGCTAACGTCCTCCCCGGTGTAAGCTCCCCGGCATCCTGCCGCGAGCATGTTGGTATCGATGTCGGTGGCAAGTACCCTGATGTCGTATTTGCCGGCGTCAGGCATGAGCGAGAGCAGGGTGAGAGCGATCGAATAAGGCTCCTGTCCACTCGAGCAGGCAGCTGACCAAAAGCGCAGACGCTCGCCGCGGCGCGCGTCCTCGATGAGGGGAGGCAAAATCCTCCTCTCGAGGTGATCGAAATGATGCGGCTCGCGAAAAAAGCGGGTGACGTTGGTCGTCAAGGCGGCCAGCATTTTTTGGCGTTCGTCGAGGCCCTCGCTCGTCGCGACCAACAGGCAATAGTCGCGAAAACTGGAAAGGCCAAGTGCCCGCAAGCGTTTGGCGAGCCTGGAATACACAAGCGCCACTTTGGTGTCCGGCAGATGTATCCCCGCATCCATGTGAATCATGGCCGCGATCTCCCGGAAGTCGCGTTGCGTCAGCAAGAACTCGCCGGGGACGAGTCCGCCGTCCCTTTCGTTCAAGCCATGAGCCGAGCGAAGGCTGTTCATGCCGCATCCTGTTCACAGACCGGGAGCACATGATCGAGCGCGATCATGCTGATCATGCGTTTCTCCACGGCAAGAACCCCACGTACGAAGGCTTTCGCCATATCGGAAGCAACATCTGGCGTTGGCTGAATGACGTCGTCGGTGATGGTGAGAATGTCAGACACTGCATCGACAAGAAGTCCGACGGTCTGTGTGCTGATCTGAGCCACGATGATCACATGACGCGCAGTCGGCTCGGCCGGCGGAAAACCTAATCTCGCGGCAAGATCGACGATCGGCAGCACGGTGCCACGCAAATTGACGACGCCGCGCACGAAACTCGGGGATTTCGGCAGCGCGGTCGCTTTCGTCCAACCACGGATTTCGCGCACCGACATGATGTCGACGCAGAACTCCTGGGCGCCCATGCGGAAAGCGATGAGCTCGCGCGCCCGCGTCAAATCACTGTTCGAATTAGCTCCGGTGATGTCGGTCATGTTCTTAGCCCGCTGTTGCAAAAATCGGTTCGTATCCAGCGTCAGCTTCTTGCGAGCCGGCCACCACCGCGTCGACATCGAGGATCAAGGCGACTCGGCCGTCACCTAGAATGGTCGCCGCGGCAATGCCTTGAACATGCTGGTAATTGGCTTCAAGGCTCTTGATGACAACCTGACGCTGGCCCAAAATCGCATCAACCAGAAGGGCGCTTCGAACATGCCCTTCGGACTCGACGAGAAGGACGACGCTTTTGCATGGATCGGCATGTTCGTCCCGGTAATCGAGTGCACATCCGACATCAATGAGCGGGATGAATTGGTCGCGGATCGCGATCACCCTTGTGTCGCCGCCAAAGCTATGAACCGCGCAACTCTTTGGCTGCAACGTCTCAACGATCGCGGTCAACGGAACGACTAGGGTCTCACCCGCGACAGTCACCACCATTCCATCGAGCACGGCAAGGGTCAACGGCAGGCTCATGGTGAAAGTCGAGCCCTGCCGTGGGCGCGAACGAATCGAAATGCGGCCCCCGAGTGCCTGGATGGATCGCCGCACCACATCCATGCCGACGCCGCGTCCAGAAATGTCTGAGATGGTCGAGGCCGTTGAAAAGCCGGGCAAAAAGATGAGATTATCGATCTCTTCGTCGGAAAGCTGTGCATCGGCCGCGATAAGACCCTTGGAGGCTGCGAGCGTCTTCACCTTCGAGCGGTCGATCCCCGCCCCATCGTCGGCAACTTCGATAACAATCCGGCCGGACCGGTGCACAGCCGAAAGACGGACGAGGCCTTCCTCCGGCTTGCCTGCCGCCGCACGCTGCACCGGCGCTTCCAGCCCATGATCAATGGCATTGCGGATCATATGGGTGAGCGGATCTGCCAGACGCTCGATAACGGTCTTGTCGACCTCGGTGTTTTCTCCCTCTGTCGTAAGACGGACTGACTTGCCCGTCATCGCCGCCACTTCCCGCACTAGCCGGGGCATCCGCTGGAACACCGACTTTACGGGTTGCGCCCGGATCGCCATCACGCTGTCTTGGATTTCGCGCGTTAATTGCTCGAGCTCGTCAAGCCCGTTCGCGACGCCCGATGCGCGGGCAAGCCCCGCTTCCAGCATCCGTTGCGTCAGCATGGCTTGGTTGATCACCAATTCGCCGACGAGATCGATCAAACGATCGACGCGATCGAGATCGACCCGGATTGTAGCTTGTGCCGACTTACCAGCTTCCGGCTTGCCGCCGGCAAGACCGCTTAACGCTTGCGTGGCATTGGCCGCCGGTTCGGCGAGCGCTTCGGCCGCTGGAGCTTCCGCGGCGGCTGGCGGTGTCTCGCGCGCCGCGAGTTTCGCCTCGACGGCTGCCTGCATTTTCTCGATGAAAGCATCCAAGCCGGTGTCATCCGGCTCGCGCGCGGCGGCTTTGCTCTCAATTTCGAGCTCGCAATCCCATTCGACGAACTCAAAGACGGCGCGGATGGCGGCCTCATCCTGATTGGTTCGCAGCTCGATGACCCAGCTTAGATAGCTGCCCTCTGGATCGAGTTCGTCCAGCATCGGCAACCAGGAGAAATCACAAGTGACGGCCGTTTCGCCGAGGCGGCCAAGTTCACGGATTAAAAGCGCCGTCTCGTTCGCCTTGATGTAAAGATCAGGTTTCGGCGTGAACCGGATGGTGATGCAGCTCTCAGACGGCGCGGCTTCGATCGCGGCTTCGATTTCGAGATCATCGAAGGAAATTGCGACGGGCACGAAAGCGCCGCCGTCTTCGTCGTCTTCGGAGTTTTCCCTGCTGGTGCAATCGGCATCTTTATCTCTTGAATCCGGGTCGAGCGCGCGCAGTTCGGCGGTAAGCGCATCGCGCCTTGCCGCATCGCTCTCAAGACCATCACGTGCGGCACGCACCAAATCGGCAAGCATATCGGCCGCCCGCAGCATCGTTTTCAAAATGTCGCCCGAGGGCGTTAGCCGCCCCGCGCGCAAATGATCAAGAACGCTCTCGAAAGCATGGGCGAAATGCACCAATTCGTCGAGATTGAAAGCCCCGGCACCGCCCTTGATCGAATGAACCGCCCGGAACACCGCGTTCACCGTCTCGGGATCAGAATCACCGTCCTGAATCGCGATGAGGCCAGTTTCGAGTTCGCCGAGCTGCTCCTCGCACTCCTGGAAAAACGTCTGCTTTATCGTTGCCATCGCATCCATGGAAACACACCATCATTGCTGTTTCAGGCCGCGACCCGGCGGATCGCTTCGACCAGTTTGACGGGATCGAACGGCTTGACGATCCAGCCCGTCGCGCCAGCGCGACGCGCCCGCTCCTTTTTCAACGAATCGCTTTCGGTCGTCAGGACGAGGATGGGAACTGCGCGATGCCGGTCGCCTCCGCGCACGCCCTCTATGAATCCGAAGCCGTCCATCCGGGGCATGTTGATATCAGTAATAATAACGTCCGGCTCCGTGCTTTGGAGAACCTCCAAGCCATGCATTCCGTCCTCGGCTTGGACGACCTGATAACCGGCATTCGTCAACGCTAGCATCAGCATGTCGCGCATGGTGCGCGAGTCATCGACAGTTAGAATGATCTTGCTCATTGGGATTGATCCGGGCCGGTGAAGTCGGCAGCGCAAACGCCGAGCCGCTCTAGTCCCTCGCTGAAATCGCTGGATGGATTGACGAGAGCGAAGGGTATCTCATCGGTCCTCCAGGTTTTGGCCGCGGAGAGAAGCACTTGCAGACATTGCCCGCCGAGCCGCTCCACGCGCGAGGCATCAATGTCAAGGGCCCTCCCCCTCAAGGCCAGCATCTCAACAGCAAGGGGTGTCGCGGCCTTGAGATCGAGAATCCGTGGCAGTTCGAGCGCGCTCACCGGAATGCTTTCGGAGGTAAGATCGGCCGGCATCAAAACTCCTCCCAGCTATCTTCCTGGCTCTCCTCGGCTGGTGCGGGCTTTGGCTTGCGAAGTGCGCCGCCACGCCCTTGCACGGCCCGCGTTTTCAGGGCCTGGCGTGGACCCGCGCCCTGCCGGCTTTGCTTGTACTCCGTCTCACCCCCCGCGCTTTCCAGGTGACCCGTCTGAAAGCGCCCGACAAGGCGGGCAAGCTCGTCGCTTTCCTTGTTGAGCATATGTGCGGCAGCGGTGGTCTCCTCAACCATCGCGGCATTTTGCTGAGTGACCTGGTCCATCTGATTCAACGCGGTGTTGACCTGATGAAGAGCGGTCGCCTGTTCCTGCGCGCTCACCGCCTCCAATTGAGAGCGGAGTTCCTAAACAGGGAAGCCGGCGGGGAAGCCAAAACCTATTTCGGAGCTCCCATGGCCACAACCAAAACCTTGCCCGCAAAAAGCTCGCCAATCGCCCGCGCGACCCTCGCCGAAATCGACGATAATGCCCGCGCGCGCACCGGCTGCGCGCTGCGTCCTTCAAATTTCAAAAAAGACTCCACGAGATCGAAGCCGCTTACTTCGCCGCTGAAGCCGACGCCAGAGCCGACTATTTAGCAGAAGTCGCGGAAATCGGCGGTGGCTCATGACCCACACCGAGCTCTCTGTCACCTTCAGCATTGCCGAAGCTAACGCCCTCGTGCACGCCGCCGGCGCCATCCCGCCCGAGCAACGAAGCGATGCCCTCACGGACGCCGTGGCCCGAATTGTTTTCGC
>DATJBL010000012.1:0-2530 GCA_035515355.1 Methylocella sp. | reverse complement strand
TTGCTGTCCAGTTTAGCGTCGCGGCAGCGGACGTCGTCCGACGTCGGCTTCGTGCCATTTTCGACAAGATGCACCGCAACAAGATTTGTGAGGTTTATGCCCTCAACTTCGACCGATCCAGATCACGCCCGCAACGACGCGCCGTGCCAATAGCGACCGTTTGGTCTGCAGAAAAACAGCGAGCCTTTTCGCCCTCGGATCACCGTGAACTAGGCACAGACCTTCATTTTGAGACATGCTATCGTTCCCAATATGGCTCGGCATCACAGTGCCGCAGACGCTGCTCGCACTGGCCGACGAGGTGATTGAATGAAGCGCCGACGGCGTGCGGCGGGCGCCGGTTCCGTTCGCCCCTCGGCCGAAGCAGATGAGAACCATCGCAAGGAGAGACGCATGTTTCGCTGCCTGGCGCTGATATTACTCGGCATGACCGTTGCTGCCGCGGAGGCGCGAGCCGAGGAGTGGCCGACACGGCCAGTGCGCGTCCTTATTCCGTTTACGGCCGGCGGCACGGCTGACACGCTCGGCCGCCTCGCCGCGGAAAAGCTCTCGATCGCCTTCGGCCAGCAATTCGTGCCCGAAAACAAGCCGGGCGCCAGCGGCCTGATCGCCGCGGCCGAGGCGGTGAATGCGCCGCCCGACGGCTATACGCTCTTTGTCTCCGGCGTGGGCGGGCTGATCATTTCAACCGCCATCAGCGCTAACCCTCCGGCGGATGCCGTCACCGGTTACACGCACATCGCCTATTTCGGCGGGCCACCAGCCGTGCTGGTGGTGAACAACGATGTGCCGGCAAAAGACCTCAAGGAATTCGTGGCCTATGCCAAGGCCAATCCGGGCAAGCTCAATTATGGCTCACCCTCGCCCGGCTCACAGGCCAATCTGGTCTTCGCGCTGTTTCAGAAAGAAGCCGGCATTCAGCTGCAGAACGTAGTCTATCGCGGCGCCAGTCAAGCGATGAATGATCTCATAGGCAAACATATTGCTGTGACGTCGACTGCGCTCACATCCGCAGCGGGAACCATTCTGGGCGGCAAGGTGCGCGCGCTGGCAGTCACCTCGCGCAAGCGGGTTGCCGACTATCTGAACATCCCGACATTCGCGGAGCAGGGATTTCCCGATCTCATTGCCGAAGTCTGGTTTGCGCTCTCGGGCCCGAAGGGCATTCCGGCCGACATTGTTCAGAAGATCAATGCGGCGGTGGTGAAAGGATTGCAAGAACCGGACGCGCGCCAGCAGCTTAGTCGCGATGCGATCGATCCGGAGCCTTATGATCCCGCCAAGCTCGCGAAGTTCTTTCAAAGCGAGAACGAGAAATGGGGGCCGCTCGCGCGCGAAGTCATCGGGGCGCAGAAGAAGTAACCCTCACCGCGCTTAAGGTCCTATGCAAGAGAGCCATGCAACGAACCGCCGCACTCGCGTCGGCGGCACGTTCGCTTAGTGCCGATTGTTGCAAAAGTCTTTTCCCTGATGAGAAGGATATTTGGACCACGCTGTTGGTGCGACAGTGAGCAAGACCTCATTAGCAAGCCCTTTAATGGCCATCAGCCTCGCGAGAGTTATGGCATCGGCACCCGACCAAAATCTGTCGCGTGGCTAGATTGATTCTTTGAGTTCTTTGGCTGCCCGAAAGGCGACCTTCTTGCTCGCCTTGATCTGGATCGGCGCGCCAGTGGCCGGATTGCGCCCCATGCGTGCCGCGCGGCGTCTCACCACTAGGATGCCAAGACCCAGGAGACGAATGCGTTCGCCCTTCTTGAGATGCTTGGTAATCAGACCGACAAGGTCATTGAGAAGGCCTTCCGCCTGCTTCTTTGGCATCTCATGTTTCTCGGCCAAGGCGGCAGCGAGATGTTTGAGGCTGACGGTAGGTTTCTTTAGCTTATTGGAAGCGGGTTGAGCGGGCTTCGAGGTTACGGGTGGCATGGTCATGGTGTCGCGACTCCCTTTTGAATTAGTGCCGAAGTGAATACACGGGATTTGGCCACTCGTAATCGGGTGCGTGCAAGCTCAGCAGCGGGGTTATCCAGTATCATCCCAACATATATTGAGGCCACAAGGAAACCCCGAACGTCAGGGCGACCGACGGCTCGAGGTTCCCGGGCTGACGTCAAGGGGGCCTGCTAACGCTTAATGCCCATCGGTCCTTCGGGCCAAAAAGCAGACCTCAGGACGTCTGCTATGCAGGGGTAGATCGTGTCCCGGTGAGTGGTGTAACAACGACGAGGCCGTCGTGATCTCCGGCGGGCATGGCCGGGCTGTCAGGCCGCCACGGCGGGCAGCTTGACGATCGGATCATCGCTCAAAGGAGCGATTGTTTCCAGACTCATGTAGCGACCCCGTTGAACCGCCCATTCGTCATTCTGTTCCAGCAGCAATGCGCCGACCGGGCGGGTGATGGCGTCCTCGTTGGGGAAGATGCCGACGACATCTGTGCGCCGCTTGATTTCACCGTTGAGGCGTTCGAGCGGATTGAGGGAGTGGATTTTCGCTCGATGATCTTTCGGGAAGCTCATGAAGGCGAGCACAT
>DATJBL010000011.1:0-51241 GCA_035515355.1 Methylocella sp. | reverse complement strand
GGTTCTTAAGGTTTCCAGCACAATCTCGGCGAGGCGGCCGGCATTGGCGGGAAGGCTAAGGCCGGGGATTATGATCGCAAACTCATCTCCGCTCAGCCTTGCCATCGTTTGGTTCACATCCAACACCTCGGTCACACATTTCGCGACGGCCTGAAGCACCCGGTCGCCCGCCGCATGACCAAAGACATCGTTGACCTCCTTGAACCGGTCGAGGTCGAAGAACAAAACACCGAGCTGCTGCCCCGCCGCGATCGTAACTTCGATCTCCTGATCCAGCATCTTGTTGAAGCTGGCCCGATTGGGAAGCCCCGTGAGCGGGTCGTGATAGGCCAGAAAGCGGATATGGTTTTCCGCTTCTTTGCGTGCCCGAAGATCACGAACCGCGATCACGCAATGGGGCGTTCCGCTGAAATCGATGGGCCGCTGAATGAGTTCGACCGGTATCTTCGAACCATCGAAGTGCAGCAAGGTGGCATCGACTGGCTGATTGGGGTGGCCAAAGAATGTTTGCGTGGTGTCCTCGTCCGCAAAATATGTCTTAAGCTCCGTCCCGACCAATGTGTCCGGATGGCAGCCGACGAGAGAAGCAAAGTTGCTGTTGACCGTAACGATGGTGGAGCCTTCACAAACCAAGAGTCCCTCAAAGGCGGCGTCGGCAAGGCCGCGGGTCCGTTCGAGCTCACGCCGACGTTCGCACATCTCGACCGCTGCTCCGCCAAGCGTGAGCACAACCATGAGAAAGCTAGCCAGCGCGGCGGCTATCGCGATCGACGTCGTTGGTACCGCGGCACCGAAATGTTCAAGCGACGGATCAAGGGCGATCTCGGCCGCACCCATGGCGATAAAGTGGAGCCCGCTGAGGGCCACCGCCAGCAACAGGCCGCCAAGGATTTTCCATCTCAACCCATTCCCGCGCAATCCGAGCGGCAAGGCGGTGGCCGACGCAAGCGTGCCCATCCCAATTGAGGCTGCCACCAAGACTGGATCCCAGAGGATCCGGCCCGGGACTTCCAGCGCCGCCATTCCAGTGAAATGCATAGCCGCGATGCCGGCCCCGATGATGCCGCCCCCAAGCCAGAGACCGGCGCCTGCGGCTGATTTCGCTGCAACGGTCAAACCCGCTCCTGTCAGAACGATCGCGACAGTCAGAGAGAAGACGGCGAGCATGATGTTATAGGCCACGGGAATGCCGGGCGAACATGCAAGCATTGCAATGAAATGGGCGGCCCAGAATCCGCACCCCGTCGTGATCGTGGCAACCGCGAGCCAAACCAGCCGGAGAACACCACCAGATCTATGGATGTGGCGAAGAAGGCAAATCGCCTCAAATGAGGCCAATAGGCTGATCAGCCCCGCCAAGCCGGCAAGACGCAGGTCATATTCGGAGGCAATGGCGTCAAATACCGCGTGCAACCGGGTCCTCCCAGCCGTCCGGGCCAGTCCCTAATCAAGGGGCCCCCATCCTAGCTATGGACACTTAAGAAGCGGCATAAGACTCGCGGGAATTTGAAGCCAAATTTTCATAAAACATGCCATAAGCAACGATAAACTCGCTGCCGCGGCTGCGCTTGTCGTCGATCTTCCTGCAAATCCGTTTTGCTCCGGCGCGGGCAGGCCAGGAACGAAGTTGGCTCACCCACTGGCGAAGTGCTTTTAGAGCATTAACTTTTCGTCGTCCGGCGCTGTTCCGTTCTCAGGAGAAGCCTCATGATCACAAGACGCCGTTTGCTCGAAGCAACAGGCGGGGTATTGGCCTTTGGCGGCGGCGCCTTTTCGGCGCGGACCGGCAGTGCCGCGACAACAATAAGCGACCTCCTTTGGCTCTCGCCCTTGCTGCCAGAGGGGACCCGCAGCGAGGCGGCGCTCGAAACGCTCGCCAATAAGAAGCCGCTGATCAGACTGGCCGAGAGGCCGCCCAATTATGAGGCGCCGCTCACCTATTTGCGCACGCCGATCACTCCGAACGACGAATTTTTTGTGCGCTACCACCTCGCCGGAATTCCGGACCTTGACGTCAACACATGGAAGCTCACCATCGGCGGGGAGGGTGCGGAGAGCAGTGTGACGATAGGTCTTGAGGAACTGAAAAAACTGCCGGCCTTCGAAGTCACCGCCGTTTGTCAATGCGCAGGCAATCGCCGCGGGCTCTTTCAGACGCATGTCCCCGGAGTTCAATGGGGTTATGGCGCGATGGGTTGTGCCCGTTGGAAAGGCGCCCGCCTCAGGGATGTCCTCGCCTTGGCCGGACTGAAGAAAGAAGCCGTCGAAGTGGTCTTCGATGGCGCCGATGAACCTGTCTTCGACAAAACTCCGGATTTTGTAAAGAGCATACCCGTGAGGAAGGCCCTCGAGGAGACGACGCTTGTTGCGTACGAAATGAATGGCGAGCCTCTGCCGCATCTCAACGGCTTTCCGGCGCGGATCATCGTGCCGGGCTGGACCGCGACCTATTGGGTGAAGCACGTGATCAAAATCGCGCCGGTGACAAAGCCTTTCGAAGGATTCTGGATGAAAACCGCCTACCGCATCCCCCTCGGGAAATTTCCGCTGGTGGAGCGTTTCCTATCCCAGGAAACGGCAGTGAATACGCCGATCACGGAAATCGTCACAAATTCGCTCATCACGAGCCCCGTGGGTGACACCCGCATCGGGGCTGGAAAGCCCATTGAAGTCAGCGGGCTCGCCTGGGACGCGGGCTATGGCATCAGTATGGTCGAAGTCTCGGCGGATGGCGGCAAAAGCTGGACAGAAGCCAAGCTCGGCGAGGATCTCGGCAAATATGCGTTCCGCGGCTGGAGCCATGAGTTTATCCCGAAGAATCGCGGTAAATTAACTTTCGTCGCCCGTGCCACCAACAACATTGGGCAAACGCAAACCAGTGCCCCGCTCCCAAATCCGGCCGGCTATCATAACAACGCGCTCCAAACCGTGACGCTTGATGTTGTGTGAGGAGAATGCCATGCGGTGGTTTGTCGTTTTCGCGCTGCTGGCTTTGGCGCCGGATCGGGCGTGGGCGCAAGAAGAAACGGCACGGCTCAAGCAAGCTCCCGGAGTGGAGCTGGTCGAAGCCCAATGCGGCGCCTGCCACAGCCTCCGTTATATTCTGATGAACGAGCCGTTTCTCGGTCCGGCGCAGTGGGACGCCGAAGTTGCCAAAATGATCAAAGCTTTTGGCGCACCGATCGAGCCGGCCGACGCTGCGACGATCGGATCTTATCTTAAGAACAATTACGGGGGCTGATCTGACCTTAAGGGCTTGGAAAAAGTGGCCTGCCAGACCTTTCAGCCCAAACCGCGCCGGCAATAAGCGTCTCCGATTCGCGAAGCTCCACGTTTCTGAGTTGGAGGCCCGCTTGCGGTTGACCGTCGCCCTATCGTCCCGGTCCGGCTCTGCGTAGCGAGTATCTTCTCGGAAGATTGCTCCGCTTGCGAGGTCGGATTGCCAAGGTTGCAGATTTTTGGACAAGATCATCTGCCACGATAAATCTACAGAAGTGCTCTGCCCGATCGAACGAGACGCGATCACCCTCAAGTTCTTGTTCGTATAGACTTAGCGTCGCGGAAAAAGAGACCGCCCCTCTATCAATTCCGGAGAAGAAGATGCGCCGCATCGTTTTGAACCTAGGCACTCTCATCCTTTGTTGCCTTGCAGCCGGATGCGACAAATGCGGCGACCCGATAAAATACAACACTCCGAGTCTGCCCAAGGCCTGTTACGGGAGCCAGCAGGAGAAATGAATGTCCGCGGAGCAGCACTGGTGGCAAGAAAGAAGTTTGGCGGCTTGAGGCATTTCGGCCGCAAGCGGAAGCCCCGCGTTGAGCGTGCGGCGACGATGCACGCCGGCACCTTCGAGGTCTTCAAGCGCGGCGCCTCGCGCTACGACTTCCATGATCCCTATCATATCGCCCTCTCGATGAGCTGGAAGGCTTTCGCGCTTTCGTTCGTGGGACTGGAGATTGGGATCAACATTATCTTCGCACTGCTCTATTTCGCGAACCCCGGCTGCATTGCCAATGCCCGGCCCGGCGTTTTCTCGGATGTATTTTTCTTTAGCATCGAGACGCTAGCGACTGTCGGCTATGGAGTCATGGCGCCGGCGACATTTTATGGCCACGTCATATCAGCGACCGAGATCATTTCCGGCATGGCATTTACCGCGATCATGACGGGGCTTTTGTTCGTCCGCTTTTCGAAACCACGGCCGAAGATCATCTTTGCCGATCAGGCTGTCGTGACGGGCCACAATTGCGCGCCGACTTTGATGGTGCGCCTTGCGAATGGACGCCTCACGCTGCTCAGCAATGCGACGGTGCGGATGGGCGTGCTTTTGGACGAGACCACTTTGGAAGGCCACTCCTTCCGCCGCGTCCACGACATTGCTCTGGTAAATTCAAGCCTGCCTTTGTTCGCCTTGACTTGGACCTTGATGCACCGAATCGACGAGACGAGCCCGCTCGCGGGCTATGACGCCGAGCGGATCAAGGAAAGCGATGTACATCTTTTTTTGACGATCGAAGCCCGCGATCATGCTCTTGGAGCGGTGGTCCACGACATGCGCATTTATTCGGCTGATGAAATTGCGTTCGGAGCGCACTATGCCGAAGTGATCACTTTTGATGAGCAAAGGCGCCCGCTCGCCGATCTCAGCCGCCTCAGCCTGCTTGAGCTTGATGGGAGCAGCCCCTGCGAGGCCATAAGCGCAACCAAGTGAAGAGCACTCGCGGCCATCCCAGGAACTCACTCTGGCGCGTTCTCGATCGGATCGAAGCGTTTCGCGTCAAAGCCAAAAAGATCGAATGTGCGCTGCATATGGGGCGGCAGGGGCGCGGTCACATCGATCAGGCCCCCGCGAGGATGCGGCAGAATGAGCCGCCGAGCCAGAAGATGCAACTTGCGTTCTACGCCCTCAGGGATCATGCGCAGCGGGTCATGGCGGCGCGGCTCCCCAGCCGGCGCCCCGCCATATTTGGGATCGCCGATGATCGGATGACCGATCGCCTCGGCATGGGCGCGCAATTGGTGCGTTCGCCCGGTCACGGGTTTCATCGAAAGCCAGGCGAGCCGCGGTGCCACCTTGTCGACGATCGCATAATAGGTCACCGAATGGCGGGCATCCTCGTCCCCATGTTTCGCGACCCGCATTTTTTCAAGTTTTTCCCGCGTTCCGGTGTCTTTCCCGGCCATGCGCGCATCTTCCATGCCAGGGCCCTTTGCAAGATAAAGGGAAACGCGGCCTTGCGCGGGCTTAGGCACACCTTCGACGAGAGCCCAATAGATCTTCTTTGCTTGGCGCGAGCGGAAGATTTCGCCAAGCTCGGCGGCAATCTTCCGCGACTTGGCGACGAGCAAGACACCGGAGGTGTCGCGATCGAGCCGATGCACCAGCACCGGCCGGTTGCCGTGCTCGTTCGGAATCGAGGCAAGCATCCCATCGATATGGCGAATTGTTCCGGAGCCGCCCTGCACGGCGAGCCCGAAAGGCTTGTTTAGGACGAGGAGATCCCGGTCTTCGTAAAGCGTCATATCCTGCAAGGCGCGCGCATCCGCCGGCGAAATCGCGGCCAAAGCGGCCGGAGGGGCGAGTTTTAGAGGCGGAACGCGCACGCTCTGGCCCTTCGCAAGCCGCGTTGCGGTCTTCACCCGTGCGCCATCGACACGCACTTCGCCAGTGCGCACGATCTTGTTCAGATGCGACAGAGAAAGCGCCGGCATGCGCCGCTTGAACCAGCGGTCAAGACGCATCCCCTCTTCGTCCTCGCCGACCTCGAAATTTTGAACACTCACCCGCGACCAATCCCTATATCAAATTCAATTCGACCGCCTTGGGTCCCTTGCCCTTCTTGTCCGCCTCGATCTCGAAGGTCAGGCGCTGGCCCTCGTTTAAGGTATTGAGGCCAGCCCGCTCAACCGCCGTGATGTGGACAAAAATATCACGCCCGCCATCGTCTGGTTTTATAAATCCATAGCCCCGCTCCGGGTTAAAGAATTTGACTGTCCCCTGCTGCGACATGGAACGCCTCCCTCCCGAATCAACTTTGCCTCGCTGGGCATGGCGCGGCCGTGCACGCCTTTTTCCTCTCTCCACATGCGCCCCCAAGGCGCCGACACGAGGCGAAACAACCCGGAAACATGGGGCAGCCGGGAGCTTTGGCAAGCGGGGTCATTCACGCCGGAGCCATTCAACCAGAAAGTCAGGCTCGCCTGCCCCGAGTACGCCGGCAAGCCAAGGCAAGAGGATTTTGGCTTCTAGATCTAGCCGGAATGGCGGATTGACAAGGATGAGGCCGCAGCGGACGAGGCGCCCCTGCCGAACTGGGGCATCTGTCTGAATTTCGAGGCGCAAGATGCGCCTGATACCTTCCGCCGCAAGATGCGCGGCGAGGGAGGCAATCGTCTCGCCCTCCTTGACCGGATACCAGAACATATAAATGCCAGTCGCCCATTTGCGCCAGGCGCTCTCGATTGCCGCCGCCGCCCTTGCAAATTCTTCCTCCGCCTCGAAGGGCGGATCGATCAAAACAAGTCCGCGCCGCTCGACCGGCGGGAGGAACGCTTTCAGCCCCGCGTAACCGTCGATTCGAAAGAGCTTCAACCTCGCGTCGGAGCTGAAATTAGTTCGCAGAGTTGTAAAGGCCTGCGGATGAAGCTCGCACAGCAACGCCTTGTCCTGGCGCCTGAGGAGGCTCCGGGCGAGCCACGGCGAGCCGCCATAGCGCGGCGGAGCTTCGCGGGCCAAGGGCGCCATGGTTTCAAGATAGCGCTCGATGAGCGGCCGCACCTCGGGCGTGGGCTCTGCCGCGAGGAGCTTGCCAATCCCGCCGCACCATTCGGCGGTCTTGCCCGCCGCCAAGCTCGAAAGGTCGTAAATGCCGCTTCCGGCATGGGTCTCGATAAAACGGAAAGGCGCCGGCTTTACGCCAAGATGCAACAGCACGCGGGAGAGAAAAATATGCTTGAACACATCGGCGAAATTGCCGGCGTGAAACTCGTGGCGGTAATTCATCTTGGGGCCGCATTGCCCGTTGTTGCGAAGGTGGGCGACGTCTCCTTGCGGCCGCTCACAAGACGGGCGGCACCGAGACTTCCCGCGCGCGGCAGCCTTGCCGGCTCACCTCCGGGCAGGCATGAAAATCGCGCAGGTCCTTGGAAAAGCAAATCCTTATCTCTTGGAGGACGCTGCCCTTGCAAGCCACTCCCAGCATCCCCGGCCGAAGCCGCGGATTGGCGGCGATGAAGGCGCGCATGATATCGACTGGCGTCCAGGTTTGATTTTCCTTCGGGGCCGTAAATGGCGGAGGAATCATGATGGTATCGCGTGCGCGCCGCACATCGGCAAAATAGTCGGTTGGACTTTTCCCCGAGCAGGTGCCGTGCTTCAGCCACTCATGCCGGGCAAGCCCCTCGCTCGGATAAAGACCTTGCGCCGACTCAAGGGCAAGACGGGACGGAAACCGCGCGGCGGGGCCGCAGTCCGTCGGATAGCCGTGCTCATATTGGGGCCATAACCCATGCACGACGAAGCCGAGATTGGCGCCAGGCTCGCACTGGCCGCCCGCCCGGCCGTCGGCCGCTGCCTCGCAAAAGCCCGAGGACCAGGAGAGAGCGAGAACATAAAAATCAAAATTTCCTGGGGTGCCCGAGCCGCCCGGCGCCTGAATGCGGAGCGGCGGCAGGACACTGGCGCTGGCACAGCGGTCCAGCTCGCAAAAGGCAGCCCGCGGCGCCGCGAGCGTGGGCAATGGGAACGCGAGAAAGAGTCCAGCGAGCCAAAGCCAAGCGGGCAGGCCCAAGGCCAGCACGAGGCGCGAGAAAACCGGAAAGCTTCCCCGGCCGCGCGGATCGAAGATCACGGAAAAGCGCCAGCTCACGGACGCGCCATTTTGCATTTCGGCGCATAGGCATCGTTGCGGTCGAGGCCTGCAACGCACCACTCAACACCAAAGCCAAAACCTATGATGCCCAGATCCTCGTTGATCGAATAGGAAACCTGACGCGGTTTTTTTTCATCATTCAGATAAGCGCGCGCGATGCAATAGCGGCGGGGGATATAGTCCTCGCCATTCGTTTTGTAGCCGATTTCCCTGACTTCTTCGAAACCAACAATTTCGAGCCCGGTATCCCAGAATTCGGCCTCCCGGTCATGGAAACGGCCTTGAATTCTCTCGAAAACCGCCGGGTCATCGCAGGCCGGCAGCACACCGCTATAAGGAATATACCGCCGCTCCGCTGGCACCAGCGGACGCGCCGCGGCACCAAAGCATGCCCCGGCGGCAAGCAAAGCGACCACCGGCCAGACCTTTAAAGCGAAAGGCCGGTTTGAACGTAGAATTATCATCCGCAAAGCCCCGATCCGTCCTCTTTGCAAGCGCCCCTGTCGCACATCACCCGCGATTATAGACATCCTGAAGGCGGACGATGTCGTCTTCGCCAAGGTAAGAGCCGGTCTGCACTTCGATCAGCTCGAGATCGATCCGCCCGGGATTGGCCATCCGGTGCACGCAGCCGATTGGCAAATAGATCGATTCGTTCTCATGCACAAAGTGGGTTTCATTATCGCGGGTGACTTCCGCCGTGCCCTTGACGACGATCCAATGCTCGGAGCGGTGGAAGTGCTTTTGCAAAGACAAACGCTCGCCCGGCTTCACGACGATGCGCTTGACTTGATAGCGCGCTCCCGAATCCACCGATTGATAATAGCCCCAGGGCCGGTAGGAGCGCTTGTGCTCCAAGGCTTCCGGACGCTTTTCGCTTTTCAAGCGATCGACGAGCTGCTTGACGTGGTCGCCATGCGCCTTGTTGAGCACCAGCACAGCGTCCTGCGTGGTGACGACGATGACATCATCGACGCCGACGACCGTCGTCAAATGCTCATCGGAACGGACGTGAACGTTGGACGCATTCATGACGACGCCACGGCCCCGAATGGAATTGCCTTGGCTGTCGCGCTCCGACAATTGCCAGACCGCCTGCCAATTGCCGACATCCGACCAGCCGACATCGGCGGGAACGACCGCCGCCCGGCTGGTCCGCTCCATGACCGCATAGTCGATCGATTTCTTCGGCGCCCTCGCGAAGGCCTCTCCATCAAGGACGAGAAAATTGAGATCCTTTTTTGCCTTTGCGACGGCCTCGGCCGCCGCTGCCGCCATCTCCGGCTCGAAATTGCGCAGCTCTTCCTGCATCACGTCGGCACGGAAGAAAAAATTGCCGGAGTTCCACAAATAATTGGCAGCGACGTATTTTTCCGCGGTGGCGGCGTCCGGCTTTTCGACAAAGGCCTCGACTTTCAAGGCGCTTCCATCGGGCACGACCGTTTTGCCAGTCTTGATATAGCCATAGCCCGTCGCGGGCGCGTCCGGCTTGATGCCGAGGGTCACGATAAAGCCTTGCGCCGCCGCCAGGGCTGCCGCTTTGCACAAAGCGACGAAGCCTTGCCGGTCGCGCACCACATGGTCGGCGGCGAGAACCGCAACGATTGTGTCCGGCCCGGATCGCGCGGCAAGCTCGGCGGCCGCCGCCACGGCGGGCCCCGAGTCGCGCCGAACCGGTTCGAGAACAATGCGCGCCTCGCGGCCAATCTTCTGCAATTGCTCCGCGACGAGAAAACGATAATCGGCGTTGGAAAGGACGATTGGCGTTTGGAACACGTCATCGGCGAGCGTCTCGGCCGCCATCTGGAAGGTGGAATGCGCGCCAACGAGAGAAATAAATTGCTTCGGTAGGCTTTCGCGCGATTCGGGCCAGACCCGCGTTCCAGAGCCGCCGCACATGATCACGGGGAGGATTTTCACGTTTTCTGCTCCTTGGCAAAAAAACTATTAATATTCCATTTTCAAAACCATTTTGTAACCGGACACTAGGCCTATTTGGCCCATTGCCAAATCATAGGCGGTTCCAGGCAAAATGTCGCCCCTTCCGGAAACTTGCTGAATTTCAAGCGTTTGCGCTCTAAGCCCGCTCAACACGCCGCCTCAAAGAAAATCCTGTGAGCGAAGAAAATTCGCTTAAAATTTAGGCGCCTGCCGCAACAGGACGGAATCAACGCGGCCAATCGGCTTTTGAACTTGAACCTGGAATTTTCGGCCCGGGAACGTCGCGCTGGCCGCTGCCCCTCTTCCAACCCGTTTTGAGTTGAAGTGCTGGCGCTTTTCATCAATCATTCTGCTTTATGGTCTTACAAGCTCGACAATCTTCGCGGCGCTCGGGAGGCGAACCATGGTGGAGGATTTGCAAGGACTGACCTGCCGCTGCTGCATTGTCGGGGGCGGCCCGGCCGGCATGATGCTCGGCCTTCTTCTCGCCAGAGCCGGCGTCGATACGGTCGTCCTTGAGAAGCACAAGGATTTTCTGCGTGATTTTCGCGGCGACACGATCCACCCGTCAACCCTCGAAGCCCTGCATGACCTTGGCCTTCTCGAAGATTTCTTGAAGCTGCCGCATCAGGAGGCAACCCTCCTGCAGGGCAAGGTCGGCGATGTCACCATCCCTTTGGCGGATTTCTCGCATGTGCCGACCCACGCCAAGTTCATCGCCTTCATGCCGCAATGGGATTTTCTGAATTTCATCGCAAGCCGCGCAAAGCGCTATCCCAGCTTCCGGCTTCTCATGAGCACCGAGGCCGACGGCCTTCTTTATGACGAGCTTTATGACGACCAAAAAAGAGTCGTAGGCATCACCGCGAAGACCGCCGAGGGGGCCCTCACGATCCGCGCGGATCTCACCATCGGCGCCGATGGCCGCCACTCCTTGGTGCGGGAGGAAGCGGGATTTGAACCCAATGAGATTGGCGCGCCGATGGATGTTCTCTGGTTCCGCATCTCCCGGAAAGAAGGAGACCCTCAGGAGATGTTTGGCCGGCTCGAGGCCGGGCAAATGTTGGTCCTTATCAATCGGGGCGAGCATTGGCAGTGCGGCTATGTGATCGCCAAAGGGTCCACCAATCGCCTCAGGGCGCTAGGGATCGAGAAGCTCCGCGAGACGATCGCGGCGCTCGCTCCCTTTCTTGCCGGCCGGACCGGGGAAATCCAAACCTTCGATGATGTGAAGCTCCTGACCGTCGCGGTCGATCGCCTGACGAAATGGCACAGACCGGGGCTCTTGTGCATCGGGGACAGCGCTCATGCGATGTCGCCGGTTGGCGGAGTCGGGATTAATCTTGCCATTCAGGATTCCATCGCGACCGCCAATCTTCTGAGCGAGGCGTTGCGCGGCACGGAGCCTATTCCGGACGAGCTTCTTGCCCGTGTCCAGGCCCGCCGTGAATGGCCAGCCAAGGTCACCCAGGCGATCCAGGTTTTCATCCAGAAGAATGTGATTGCGCGCGTCCTCGGCGGCACCGGCAAAATCCGGCCGCCGTGGGTGGTGCGGCTGTTCATTCATTTCCCAATTCTGCGGCGCCTGCCCGCCGGGATCATCGGGATCGGCGTACGGCCTGAGCGGGTGAGATCGCCGGAGCGGGAGAGCTTCAACCCGGCAAATCGCCCGGCTTGACGCGCGCGCACCCGCGCTCATGCGGCTCCTTCTTGCACCGCACACTTGAGCCGGCCAGCCAAACTTATCAATTTTTCGGGCAATCCCACATGTCTCGAACCGGCGCGGCGTATGCACGCTTGTAAGGTTTTCGGCCCCGATCGGACAAAAATGTTTCACGTGAAACAGTTTCGTCCGATTGAGCCTTTGAATCGGACAAAACGCTGTTTCATGTCGAAAGCTGTCACCCATGCCTCACCTTCGCCGCCTTGCCTTTATAGCTTTGCGCTAGCGCCTCCAGCTGCGCTTGCGTAGAGGAAAGCCGGGTGGCAGGTTGCCGCAATACTGCCTCGATTCGGCGGGGACCAGATCATGCCTGCAAGAAACCAAAGCCCGCCCCATTCTCTGGAAACGCCCGAAAGGGTTTGCGCCGGAAACCCGCCTCGAACAGGGTGGCGCTCTCTCTTTTGCCTCGCGGCGGCCCTCATCGCCGTTTGCATCATCCGCCCGGAAGCGGCGCTCGCGGGCCCGGCGCTGGTGATCGAAATGCCGTCTGGCGCCATCCTTTATGAGGATCACGCAACCCAGCCCTGGTATCCGGCTTCGGTGACGAAGCTGATGACCGTCTATGTGGCTTTGAGCGCCGTCCGCGACCATCACATTTCGCTTGATACGCCGCTCGCCGTCTCATCGCGCGCGGCGTCGATGCCGGCGTCCAAAATGGGCTTTCGGCCCGGCACGCTGGTGACGCTCGACAATGCCTTGAAGATGCTCATGGTGAAGTCGGCGAACGATATGGCCGTCGTCATCGCGGAAGGGGTTTCCGGCTCCGTCGAGGCGTTCGCCGAGGACATGAATGACACGGCGCGCACGCTCGGCCTCACCCAATCGCATTTCGTCAACCCGAACGGCTTGCCGAACCCGGATCATGTTTCCTCGGCCCGCGACCTCGCGATCCTTGCCCGCGCGCTCTATCTGACCTATCCCGAGCATGCCAAGCTCTTCAACATCGGAGCGATGCGGCTTGGCGGCGAAATCATCCATAATCACAATGATCTTCTCGGCCGTTATCCGGGCGTCGATGGGATGAAAACCGGCTTTACCTGCGCCGCCGGATTCAACATCGTGGCGAGCGCAACCCAAAACGGCCGCCAGCTCATCGCCGTGGTTCTTGGCGCCCCGAATCCGCGCAGCCGCATGATCATGGTCGCGGCCTTGTTCGATCGCGGTTTTGCCGGCATAGACCAGCCTTCGAAGTCTCTCGCGGATCTGATGGCGCAAACCGCCGCCAACAGCCCAGCGGTGGCGCCCGACATGGGCCAATCGGTCTGCCGCAAACGCGGCAAGGCGATGGCTGAATTCAATGGCGAGATTTCCCGGGTGATGGCGCCCCTGCTTGCCCGTCCCGCGAAGGCCCCGGCCCAGCCCTTGCCGCTGATGGCGACGCAAGCGCTGGCGAGGCCATTGCCGATGGCGACGCATATCACGAGCGTGCCGCGTCCAGAATTCGATCCCGTCCCGGTTTCTATTGGCGCACCCGCCGGCTATGCCGGGCTCGTTGCCCAAGCGCGGCCGCCACATTCGCCGATCGGCACCCCGGCGCCGCCCGAGACAGTTAGCGCTTATGCGCCATCTGAAGGAGAGGCTGCCGGGCAGAGCAGTCTACCGCTCGCCCCGGCTCCCGATGCTCTGCCGATGAAGACGCGGGGCGCGAAGGAACTCGACGCCCCAGCAAAAGACACCGCAAAGCCGGTCGCCGTCAAGCATGCGGAGGAGGTCCACCACAGGGGCCGGGCGCGGGGGAAAATTGAGGCGAAACGCGCGGATAAGCACGGTTCGCGGAAGATCGCAACGGCAGAGCGCCACAAGCCGGCGCGCGCCAAGGTCGCCGCCGCAAAGGCAAAAGCGGACGCACCCAAAGTGCACGCCGGGAAACAGCATCCGCCTGCGAAAGCCGTCGGGCATAATGAGAAGCCCAAACCCGTCGTGCATAACGAGAAGCCGAAAAGCAAAAAGCCCGAGAAACAAGCCAAGCAATGAGTGTCCTTCTGTGCCTGCCGACGCCCCGCCGATGACCGGCAACGAGAGCGCAGCGCATCGAAAAAAACCGCCCGCGCCCTTCCCGCTGACGATTATCACTGGTTTTCTCGGCGCGGGAAAAACGACCCTACTCAATTGCTTGCTCCGCGACCCCTCGGCTGCGGATGCGCTTGTCATCATCAATGAGTTCGGCGAAGTCGGCCTCGATCACCTGCTCGTCGAGCGAGTGGACGGCGACATGCTGGTGATGTCGTCCGGCTGCCTTTGCTGCACGATTCGGGGCGATCTCATCGCCACCCTCGAAGGTATTTTGCGCCGGCGGGACAATGGCCGGATGGCGCCTTTCGGACGGGTGATCATCGAAACCACCGGCCTTGCCGATCCGGTGCCTGTCCTTCACACCATTTTGCTGCACCCCTATCTTGCTTTGCGGTTTCGCCTCGCTGGCGTCATCACCCTCGTCGACGCGCTGAATGGAAGCGCCACGCTCGATGCGCATGAGGAGGCGGGGAAGCAGGTGGCCGTGGCCGACCGGCTGGTCCTGACCAAGACCGATCTTCTAGGCGGGCAGGACGCCCCGCACGATTTGCGGATGCGGCTCGCAAGGCTCAACCCCGGCGCGGTTCTGGTCGAGGCGGCGCAAGGGCATGCCAGCGCGGCGGCGCTGCTCGATGCCGGACCTTACGACACCGAAAAGAAAATTCCCGATGTCCGGCACTGGCTGAACGCGGAAGCCTTCGCCTCGGCCAATTCCCACGGCCATTCCACGCATGAGCACGATGTCAACCGGCATGACGCGCGCATCCGCGCCTTTTGCATCCGCCATGAGGAGCCGCTGCCGCCCGCCGCGCTCGCCCTCTTTCTCGAGTTGCTGCGGAGCGCGCATGGCCCCAATCTCCTGCGCGTCAAAGGGATTGTGGCGGATGCCGGCGATCCCTCACGGCCGCTGATCATCCAAGGTGTCCAACATGTGTTTCACCCGCCTCTCCGGCTTCCGGCGTGGCCCGACGCCGATCACACGACCCGCATCGTGTTTATCTTGCGGGATTTGGACCACGCCTTTGTCGAGGCCCTCTGGCGGGCAGCGGCCAATATCCCCACGGCGGACAACCCAGATCGCGCGGCCTTGACCGCAAACCCTCTCGCGCATTGCAAAGGGGGGTTGCTGGCCTAAATCCCTCCCCCACATAGCTATAGGGCTCGGGCAGGAAACCGCCATCCGGAGCCCCAACAAAGGACCCGAATGGAGCCAAGGCAACGGCTTGACAAATGGTTGTGGTTCGCGCGGGTGGCCAAGACCCGCAGCCTCGCGGCGCGGCTTGTCCTCGAAGGCCATGTCCGGTTGAATGCCCGCCGGATCGAGACGCCGGCAAAGCCGGTCGGTCCCGGCGACGTGTTGACGATCGCGCTTGAGCGCAAGGTGCGCGTCCTCAAGGTCCTCGCCCCAGGAACGCACCGGGGTGGATTTCCCGAAGCGTCCTTGCTGTTCGAAGATTTGAGCCCCGACCAAGGGGTTTGAGCTCGCTTGGGCTATGCGTGCGCCACGCCGGCCCCGCCACCTGGGTTTCTTAAAAGCCTCCCGTAAAAACCCTTGACCTCGCTCGCGGAAATGAACATATCAACTCACTCACTTCGAATAGATCGCATCTTGTACTATCGGTTCCCTTGGGCGCCGCGGGGACGTGAAAGCGTGTCGCGGGAGCGATTTTACGAGAGGAACCGACAAGGTGGCGATCAAGACCGTGATAACGTGGCCGCGATCCATGGGAGCCCTCTCGAATTGACGCTATGTCTAAGGAATGGCGTGAATCCGAACATGACCCACACGTCTTCCCTGCAACCTTGAGCACAGGATCCCAAGAGCCGGAAAGCTTTTGGAGCAGCTCTTGATCGTGAGGCGACGAGAAAAACCATGCGCCCGGGCGGAAAGCATCATGGTCTCACAACGTAACTGACTTGCGGGTTGGCCGTATTTTTGAGGGGCGCCCCCAAAGGAAACCGATCATGACCTATGTCGTCGTCGAAAACTGCATCAAATGCAAATACATGGATTGCGTCGAAGTGTGCCCCGTTGACTGCTTCTACGAGGGTGAGAATATGCTCGTAATCCATCCGGACGAATGCATCGACTGCGGCGTGTGCGAGCCCGAATGCCCCGCGGAGGCCATCAAGCCCGACACCGAGCCGGGGCTTGAGAAATGGCTCCAGCTTAACCTTGAGTTCGCTCGGTCTTGGCCGAACATCACGATCAAGCGCGAAGCCCCGCCGGACGCCAAGGCCTTCGACGGAAAGCCTGGGAAATTCGATGCCTATTTTTCGGCAAATCCGGGCCAGGGAGATTGACGTCGCGGCGTGGCCAGCGGCAAAGTTCACTGTTGCCAAAATGCCGCGCCCTGCCGGAAGGTCGTCGATAGCTGGCGAGAAGCAAATCCTTTGATTTCTTGTCAATTTTGTGCCATGTTGGCTTTTGTGGCTGGCAAACACGGTATTTGCAGCCTCCATCAACGGTGTCCCGGTGGCGCGAAAGTGTCTCTGGGCGAAGTTCTGTGACGGTTTTGCTGGAGAATGCCTCGCTTCGTCAATCCGGCCAGTCATAGACAGATGATCATCGTTTAGGAGCATCCCGCTTCGAGCCTTTCCAGGGCCGAATTGCAGAGTTTCCAAACGGCGGAGTGTTTCGTCCGCCGTCGATGAGCCGTCCCGTCTCCAAAGCGGGACAGAAAAAGGAGCGCGCTGGCTATGGCGTCCGTCAAGAAGACCATGAAGTCGTCCGAGACAAAACCCGGAGCCAGGAGTCTCAAGGCCAAAGCATCCAAACGATTCGCAGAGGCTGACTCCAAAGCCAAAAAATCAGCCGCGCAGGCCGCCGCCAAGAAAGAGGCGGCAAAAAAGTTTTCCACCAAGAAATCCGCTGTGAAAAAACCCGCCGCCTCAAACCCCGTGCAAAAAGTGAAAGCCAAAACCAAGGCAGCCGCTGCAACCTCGCGTGCCACCACGCCGGCCAGGGCGGGGAAGAAGACCGCAGCAGCAGCACGCGCCGCCGCACTCAGGAGCGGCACGGCTCGCACCAAGAAAAGCGCGGCCTCACGCCCGACTGTCGCCAAACGGGCCGCAGAGGCGAAGCCGGCCGTGTCCGTCAAGCGGACGGCCACCGGCAAGACTGCGCCGAGCAAGCTGACGCGGGCGCCAAAGAAAACGGCCACCTCCAAGATTTCAAGCCTCAAAGCCGCTAGAGCGGCGGGGGCGCGGAAACCCGTGGACTCCAAGAAGGCTCCTGCCGTGCAAAAACCCGCCGCCGATAAGGCCGCAGCGCTATCGGCCTTGAAACGAAATGTGGCGCGTCTCTCCGATGTACGCAGACGGGCCGCCGCGACTCGTTCCAGCGCGCCAAGTGCAAACACTTCAACCTTGTCTCTAGAAACGAACCTATCTCTAGAATCAAATGAGCGGATGGCAGTGAATAAGGAACCCCAGAAGAAAATGTCAACGGGACCTGCTTCCGGACAAGCGGCGACAAATGCCGCGCGCCCGCCAGCAAAGGATACCACAGCCAAGGAAGCGGCACGCGTTGCCGCGAAGGGAGCGGGCACGCCCCTCGACACGAAATTCGTGGCGACCGGGCCGGTCTCCGTCTCCGCCAAGGCACCCTTGCCAATCCCCGAGAAACCGGCTGCTGCCCTCGCGCCGGTCGCACCCGGCTCCGCACTATTGAAGGCGGCCGAAGCCAAGCCCGCCGAAAAAGCTGCCATCTCGGCGCCGAAACCGGGCAAGACCGCAAGTCCTCAGCGGCCATTGTTCAAGCCGGGTGAGTTCGTGGTCTACCCGTCCCATGGGGTTGGCCAAATCCTCGCCATCGAAGAGCAGGAAGTCGCCGGGTTCAAGCTCGAGCTTTTCGTGATCAGCTTTATCAAGGACAAGATGATCCTCAAGGTGCCAACGCCGAAAGTGGCGAGCGTCGGGATGCGCAAGCTCTCCGACGCTTCCGCCGTCAAGGCAGCGCTGGACACTTTGGCAGGGCGGGCCCGCATCAAGCGGACCATGTGGTCGCGGCGTGCGCAGGAATATGAGGCCAAGATCAATTCCGGCGATTTGAATGCCATTGCCGAAGTTGTGCGTGATCTCTACCGTTCGGATACGCAACCCGAGCAATCCTATTCCGAACGGCAACTCTATGAGGCCGCGCTCGACCGCATGACACGTGAAATCATCGTCGTGCAAAAATTGACCGAGACGGAATCGCTCAAGTTGATCGAAGCGCAATTGCAAAAGGGTCCGCGCCGCGGCAAGGCCGAGGAAATTGAGCCCGATGAATCCGAGATCGAGGAAGCGGCCTAGCGTAGTCAAAAATCCCTTCAGGGAAAAAGCCCGGCGCATGGCCGGGCTTTTTCATTTCCTCTCAAAATCTCTTTTGCACAGCCGCCCCAGCGATGCTTGGGTAAGCGTTCGACGCTGGCTTCCTTGAATTGGGATCGTTGATCTCCATATCCAGAACAGGCGAATATCCAGGGGATGCCACAGGATCCCCGCCACGAAGGTCGAAGGACTTCGGGCGTTTGGCAATATCGAAGCTGGCTCTTCCTGCCTGCGAACAGGAGCAAAAGGGGCCGGCGAGAGGGAACCGAACGACGGTTCGCGAGAGGAGCGAGTCTCTCAAGATCGCTCGTTTAGGAGATGGTCCGATGTTGAATCCAAATCATTCCGAATCCCGGTCCGTTATGACCAATGAGCAGCTGGCGGGTCTTGGGGGCGGCCGTGTGGCCTATGTAAAACCGATCCGCTCCGAAGAGCTTAGCCGGCTCTTCCCAACCGCACCCTCGATCGAGCCGGGCCTGCAGCTCTTCGCCCTGCTCGGCGCTGATGGCACGCCCCTCGTCGTGACGGATTCGCGCGATGCCGCGATCGCCAATGCCTTGCAGCAGGAACTCGAAATGGTGAGCCTGCACTGATCCGGGAGGATGGTCCCAAGATCCAAGAGTTGACCATAAGAAGAGAAAGTCGTCGACAGAGGCCAAGAGATGGCGAGCATCGCCGGCCCGTCACGGCCTAGATCGTGAAGTCGGCTCCTACACCCTTTTCAGTTGACGGTTTGAGATCTTCGGCCCGGCGACAAATCTCGTCAATCGTTATCGTCTCGAGCTTCTCCAGAAAAGCCTCGCCGGCCGCCTCGACAAGCGGTGCGATCACTTGCCGTAAAAGGCGGCAGTCCGGCGTCCCGCTGGATTCACTCCCAGCCTCATTCGCCACAGCACGTAAGATTGCAGCGACGGTAATCCGGCGGCGTTCGCGCGCCAACTCATAACCGCCGCGCGGGCCGCGTACACCTTTCAGAATATTGGCATGGACAAGGCCCTGGAGGAGGGACTCAAGGCGGCGTGGCGGCAGCTCGAGTCGGCCCGCGAGGGCCTTCGCCGCGACCGGCAGTGGGCGCGCGTGCATCGCGATATCGACCACCGCGGCGACCGCAAGCTGGCCGCGCCGGGAGAGCAGAATCATCGGGGCTTTTCCTCCGCCGTCATCTTCCCCGTCGATCCAAAACCATTGGAATTGCGCTCCGTCGCGGTTAATTCCGCGCTTTCGACGAAGTGCGCTCTCACATAGGGTGTGACAACGAGTTGGGCGATCCGCGCGCCCCTGACGATCTCGAAGGGCTCATCGCCGAGATTGATCAGCAGAACTCCGACCTCGCCGCGGTAATCCGAATCAATCGTCCCTGGCGCATTTAGGACGGTGACGCCGTGATCCCGCGCGAGCCCGGATCTCGGCCGCACCTGGGCCTCATAATCTGGCGGAATATCCAGCGCAATGCCGGTTGGAACGAGATGCCTGCCACCGGGTTCGAGCACAATCTTCGTGCCGCGCGGCAGAGCGGCGAGGAGATCGATCCCGGCCGCGCCAGAGGTTTGATAAGCAGGCAAAGGAAGACCTTCGCCATTCGGCAAGCGCTTCAGTCCGACCCTGACATGTGGCGGGCGGGGAGTCACCGGGAGGTTCCCGCAAGCATTCCGGCAAGCCTCGCAACGAGGCGGGCGGCGATTTCCTGCTTGCTCATCAGGGGCAAGGCCTCCTTGCCGTCCTTGGTCAGAATGGACACTTGATTGTTCTCGCCCCCGAGGACACCCGACTTACTGCTCACGTCATTGGCGACGATCATATCGCAATTTTTGGCGACTAGCTTGGCCTCGGCATTTGCCTCCAGCTTTTCGCTTTCGGCCGCAAAGCCGATGACCAAAGTTGGGCGGTCCCGCTGGCGCCGCCCAATCGCCGCCAAAATATCCGGATTTTCGACGAGGGTTAGGGAGGGAACCCTCTTGGGATCTTTCTTGATCTTGGCGCGGGAGATCTCGGCAACCCGCCAATCGGCGACGGCCGCGACGCTAATGAAAATATCGGCGGGCAGCGCCGCCTCCACTTCCTTCAACATTTCCTCGGCGGTCTCGGCATGCCTTGTCGTGACACCCGCTGGATCGGCCAGCGCAACAGGCCCCGAAATAAGGACGACATCGGCGCCAGCAGCAGCGGCGGCGGCGGCGATCGCATGGCCCTGTTTGCCTGACGACCGATTGGCGATGAAGCGCACCGGGTCGATCGGCTCGTGCGTCGGGCCAGAGGTCACGACCACCCGCCGCCCAGCGAGGGCACCTGGGGGTAAAGGGATGCGCGTATCGTGCTTCAGCATGTCTTCGATCGCGGCAAGGATTGCGGCGGGCTCGCTCATGCGGCCGGGCCCGTGCTCACCGCAGGCCATATCGCCCACCTCGGGACCGACGAACATGACCCCATCCTCTTTGAGCCGCGTGCAATTGCGCCGGGTCGCGGGATGCAGCCACATCCGCACATTCATTGCGGGCGCGACGAGGATTTTTTTATCCGTCGCAAGGAGGAGGGTCGAGGCGAGATCATTGGCCAAGCCTTGAGCCATTTTGGCGAGAAGGTCGGCGGTCGCCGGCGCGACAACAAGGAGGTCCGCATCGCGCGAGAGCTCGATGTGACCCATGCCTTGCTCCCCGGTGAGGGCGAAGAGGTCATCGAAAACGCCCGTTTCGGTCAGGCTTTCGACGGAGAGCTTCGTCACAAAACGCTGCGCCGCCTGCGTCATCACCGCACGCACGAAAAATCCCCGCTCGCGCAGGCGGCGGATCAGTTCGAGTACCTTATAGGCCGCGATCCCGCCGCCGATGATGAGGAGAACGCGTTTTTCCGGGGGGGCGGTCATGACGCTCGAACCTTGCGCATGCCGAAAGTGGTAGCGGGGATTTGGCCCGGTTGGAAGGGCTTTGCCTTTTGCGCGTCAGAAAAGGCACCGCCGGTGGCTTAACCCCTCACGGCGCCCAATCCAATGCATGCGGCTCTAACGTTTACGTCTTTCAGAGTGCCCGGTTAGCTCGCCTCCACGCCTCTGGCCGCATCGTCCAAGAGGTTTGCGATCTTTGCGATCTCCTCGGCGCTGAGCGGGCCTTGTGAAAGGCGCAGCCGCAAGGCGAGTTTCAGATTTTCCATTGCCCGGAGAATTTGCGGCGCCGGACCGCCCCCATGGCGGGCACGGATCTCCGCGATCCGGCCGAAAATCGCCTCAACGAGCCCGCGCTCCCGCTCCAGCACCGCTTCGCCCTCCGGCGTGACCGCATAGAGCTTGCGCGGTCCCTCGGTCGAATCGACACGAATCAGCCCTTGCTCCTCAAGCAGCGTCAGGGCCGGATAGACAATGCCAGGGCTCGGCGCATAGGCGCCTCCAAGACGATCTTCAATCGCCTTGATGATTTCATAACCGTGCGACGGCTTCTCGCTGATCAGTTTCAAAATCACGAGACGCACGTCGCCCTGATCGAACATCCGGCGGCGGCCACCGAAAAGGCCGAAATGCCGGTGCATTCGGCCACCTCCGCCGGCTGGTCCTTCGCCTTGCGAGCAGGACTGTGAATAGTGGTGAAAACGCATGGCAAGCTCCTTGAATATTTCTCGGGGAACTGACTCAGATATATCTAAGTGAGATATATCAAAATGCAGTTTGCGCAAGACGTGCGGGCGAAATTTTGTATTTTCGGGGTAATCCGCGGGTTTCGGCCGTGCTGACGTAAGCTTTGCCAAATTCCGGCCAAAGAAAATCCGTGAGCGTGACATATCCGTCATATCGCGGCGAATATTTATCCTTTACAAAATCAAAATTGCCCCAACTCCTTTTGCTGACGGTCGCCAAGATGCCCATTCTCACCCGCCGCAAGATCATCGCTGGAGCTTCCGCTTCGGCCGCCGCAACATGCCTCGCCGGATGCATGAGCACGAACCCCAACCCCGCCATCAACGCCGCCGCGCTTTCGCCGCCGCCCCCCGCTCCGCCTGGGCACCCGGCGGCCGTGGCGGAGGCCGTAGCGCCGAATTACGACGCGGTCTATGGTGAGGTTAAGGACGGTGAGTTCGTCGTCCCCGCAGTCAAACTGTCGGAGGTCAATTCGGCGTTCCTGCGCACGAACGTCGCCTACGCGACCAATGAAGCGGCGGGCACGATCGTGGTCGATCCCGCCAATCACTATCTCTACCATGTCGAGGATGGCGGCCGTGCCACTCGCTATGGCGTCGGGGTTGGACGCGAAGGCTTCGTCTGGTACGGGGACGCAACGATCAAGAGCAAGCAGGAATGGCCGGACTGGTATCCGCCCAAGGAAATGATGGATCGCCGGCCTGACCTCAAGAAATCAATGGTTGCGCTGCAAAGCGGGGAGGGCATGCACGGCGGCCCCGCCAACCCGCTCGGCGCCCGCGCCATGTACCTTTGGCAAGGCAACCACGATACATATTTTCGCATCCATGGCACCAATGAGCCGTGGACGATTGGGTCGAGCCAGTCTTCGGGTTGCATTCGCATGATCAACCAGGATGCGATGGATCTCTATCAGAAGACGGCGGTCGGCACCCGGGTTGTGGTGCTCCAATCTCCAGGGGCTACGCCACCGAAGCTCGCGCGCGTCTGAGGCGTCGGGTTATCTCTGGCAACCGCCGCAATAGAATGTGGCGCGTCCCGACTGGGTGATGCGCCGCACCGTTCCCCCACATCGCGTACAAGGCTCGTTCTCGCGGCCATAGACCCGGAAACTGTGCTGGAAGTAACCGAGCGCACCATTGGTCTGCCGGTGATCGCGCAGCGAAGACCCGCCTGCCTCCACCGCTTCCTCCAGCACCTCACGAATGACGCGCGCAAGCAGCGTTGCACGCTCGCTGGGGCGCCCACCCTTGCGCGTCAGACTCGTGGCCGGCCGGCGGGGGGACAATCCAGCCCGGTGCAAAGCCTCGCAGACGTAAATATTGCCGAGGCCAGCGATCAGGCTCTGGTCGAGAAGCACGGATTTGAGGGGCGCCCTCCTGGCCTCGAAAAGCTTCGCCAAGGCGGCCCCATCAAACGTCTCGGCGAAGGGTTCGATGCCAATGTTTTTGAACAAAGGATGCGCGGCGAACTCAAGGCGTGGAATGAGCTGCATGAAACCGAAGCGCCGCGGATCGTTATAAACGATACGGCTGCCCGTCGACAGTTCGAAGGCGATATGGTCATGCAATGCGTTCTTTGGCTTGACGCCAAAAGCGCCCGTCCCGACACCTTTCGCCGCCTCGACGCGGAACGATCCCGACATGCCTAGATGCATCACGAGGAGTTCGGTGCCGTCGAGGTCGGCGATAAGATATTTGGCGCGGCGGCGGAGTCCCTCGACACGCCGGCCCGTGAGGCGTTCGGCGAAGCGCTCCGGAAAGGGAAACCGCAAATCCGGCCGCCGCTGATCGACGGCAGTGAGCCGCGCCCCGACCATGGCGGGTTCAAGACCGCGGCGAACCGTTTCGACTTCGGGCAGCTCCGGCACTTAGGTCATCCTTGTTCAACCGCGCCAATTGCAGCCGATCGCCCGTTCCGGTCAAATGAATAGGCGGTGTTCACTGCTTCATCGCGGCGGTCTGTGCGGCGACGCACACTTTGCTTCAAACATCCGGAGCATCCAAAGGGGTCAGCTGGGTAAGCCTTGCCCGAAGAGTCTCATCCGCACAGGAGGCCCCTTATGTTCACACGACGCGATGGATTGAAATCGGCCTTGGCACTCGCCGCCGCTGCGGCGGCGGCCGCGGCCACGACTAAAGCGCGCGCAGCAGCGGAACCCATTTTCAAGGTTCCGCCTCTCGGCTATGGTTACGACGCGCTCGAGCCTTATATCGACGCGGCCACCATGATGATCCATCATGATCGTCATCATGGAGCTTATGTCGCGGGGCTGAATGCGCTTGTCGAAAAATATCCCAATCTTGCCACGACCTCGCCTGTCGCAATTCTCACCGACCTCGCGGTTGTGCCAGAGGAAGTCCGCATCCCTGTGCGAAATAACCTCGGCGGCCACTGGAACCACTCCTTTTTTTGGGCGCTCATGACGCCAGGCGGCGCAAAAGAGCCCGCCGGAGACTTGAAATCTGCCATTGACTCGGCCTTCGGCACAACCGGCAAGCTCACTGAGAAAGTCAACGCTGCTGGACTTGGGCGCTTCGGTTCCGGCTGGGCTTGGCTCATTGTCGACAGGAATGGCAAGCTTGATATCGTCTCGACAGCCAATCAGGATACGCCGCTCGAACAAGGTGTTCAGCGGGTGGTGCTGGGCGTCGATGTGTGGGAACATGCCTATTATCTAAAGTATCAGAACAAGCGTGCCGATTATCTTGCGGCGTGGTGGAACACGGTCAATTGGGACACGGCGGCGGCGAATTTCGCCAAGCCACCCGCGTGATCGACTGGCAGGTGATGGTGACAGAATTTTTCTTCTATGCGGGCGCCTTTTGGTGGAGCATCGCGATCGTCCTTTTCTGCATCACGCTCGTCTGCGGGTTTCTACAGCCTTTTCTGCAGCGCCGCCGCGCCGTCCGCAAGGATCGTCCGCCAGTCTCCGCGATCGTCCCGATCAAACTGCTCAACCCTGGGTTCGAGGACGCACAAGCCTCGATCTTCGCGCAGGACTATCCGGCCTATGAGGTCTTGATCAGCGCCGCCGAGGAAACATCTCCGGCGCTTGACGCGGCCCGCGCAATCGCCGCCACGCATTCCGAGGTTCCCTACCGTTTCCTGCGATCGGCGGGCATTTCGGCGGTCAGCCCGAAACTCAATAATCTTGTGGCGCCGGTCGAAGCCGCAAAGCATGATCTCGTTTTCACCAAGGATTCAAATATTACCCTCGAGCCAGATACTCTGGCCGCCTTCGTGCAAAATTTCACGGAAGGCACCGGCCTCGTTTGCGCAGTGCCGGTCGCGGTGCGGGCGGAAAACCTCGCCGGCCACATCGAAGCCATTTTGATCAACGGACACGCCCGGCTCCTGCTCACAGCCTCCGCACTCGGCGTTGGCTTCGGAGTGGGTAAAGCCATGCTCTTCCGGAAAAGCGATCTTGTCTCCGCCGGGGGAGTTGCGGCCTTGAGCGATACGCTCGCGGAAGACACCGCTCTTTCGATGAATCTCGCCCGGCAGGGCCTCAAAACCGTGTTTTGCCATCGCACGGTCGCTCAGGAGACCGGCGCAAGAAGCTTTGCCGAGATCTATGAACGGCAGTTGCGCTGGAGTGTGATCAGACGAAAACATGAGCGCTTCAAATTTCCTTTGGAGCCGCTTGCAAGCCCGCTTCCCGCCGCTTTCGCCGGAGCGCTTGCCGCGCCCCTGGTGGCTTGCCCGGCGTTGCTTGCCTTCTCTTTGACCTTGTTTTTTTGGTTCGCAGCCGAGACCGGCTTTGCGCTTTCGAAGGGCTGGGAAGTCTCGGCGTGGTCGCCACTTGCATTTCTCGGCCGCGAAATCGTCGCCCTTGCGGCGTGGCTGCGCGCCTTCACCACTTATGATGTCGTTTGGGCACAAAACCGCTTTGATGCGCGCAGAGGCGCGCTCGATAAAACGCAAGGATGATGAGGCTTCCGTTTTGACCCGTTAAATGCTGCCGCTGCCGCGCGCCGGGTCGCGAACAAACGCCGTCTTGAACACATAATCCCACCAGGGCGCGCTGACTCCAAAGCCGCGCGTTGGATCGCGGAAATGGTGGAGCATATGGAGCCGCCGCAGGGTCAGCCCGAGGCGCGTCTTGGGCTCGCCATGATGCAAATAGTAATGCACGATGTCATAAGAAATATAACCCGCAATAAATCCCGTCAGGATCGGATAGCCCAACGGTAGTCCGAACAGGAGCCGCGCGACGGCATAGGCGATCAGCATAATCGGCCCGCTAAGCAGCGCCGGCATGACGAGACGCAGCGGATCGTTCGGGTGCACATGATGCACGCCGTGGATCAGAAAATGGATCCTGGCTCCGAAGCGGCCCGGAAATTCATAATGGAACAGAAAGCGGTGCCCTAAATATTCGGTCAAAGTCCAAATGAAATAGCCAAGAAGCGCGCCGCCAAGAACGCCGACGCCAGAAAAGCTCTCTAGGCTGACGGCCGTGAGCAGGAGAACCACGGGCAGATAAAGGAACAAGGGCGTCGACCAATGCACCCTCGACAATTTATCGAGCAGCGTATTTTCGAAAAGCCGAGGCGAGGCGCGCAACTTTGCTGCCTCTCGCGAGTCGCCGTTTTCAAAATTATTACCGGATGGCATCATTCTTGCCGTACCTTCTAATTAGGTGGCCTTCATCGCCCTTTTGTCGAGTCTGTGGTAAATCCGACAATGAAGTACGCTTACCGAACCACGGACCCGTGCATGAGACGGTCCAGCCTCGGCGTCAAGCCATCGCGGCAAAAGATCATGGCGTTGAATAAAAGTGCTTGGCAGTATAGGGTTGTCAAATGGGCCATTGAGGAATCGGCAGGCTGCCCACAGGTTTAATTGGCGCCGCGTGGCGCGCTAGCCCCAAGGGGCGGCAATTGGGGATGCTAAGGCGATGACAGAATTCTCGCAGGACAGTTTTACGGCAGAGGCCCCGCCCGTAAAACAACGTCATAGATCGCTCTTGGAGGCCTATGGACTGCGGGCGACGCGCCAGCGTCTTGGTCTTGCCAAGCTTCTTCTGAGCAAGGGCAACCGCCACGTGACCGCTGATACTTTGGCGGCCGAAGCGAATGCTTTAAAAATGCGGGCTTCGCTGGCGACAGTCTATAACGTCCTTAATCTCTTTGCTCAGGTTGGCATCGTCAGGGCCTTGACGATCGAGGGCGCGAAGACGTTTTTTGATACGAATACGAGCGATCACAGCCATTTCTACTTTGAAGATTCGGGCCAGATCGAGGACATTTCGCTCCAAGGAATGCAATTCGCCAGCAATGTGACGCCGCCGGAAGGCTATGAGATCGTCAAGGTGGACGTCGTCTTCCGCCTGCGCCCCAAGAAAGGCGCGAACGCTTAGGCCCCTAAATTTGCCGGACCCAATACGGGGGCAAGGCCTCCCGATAGCGCTTGGGTTCGGAATGACTGGCTGGGACTCGACCACCAGCGCGCCAAGAAAACCGACAATCCCCTCTCTGCCTTCCGCAGTCGTGCGAACCCAGACGCCGGCCGGGTAAGCCAAGATTGGCCGGCACAACTTCCCGCGCGCCCGTCCTTGGGCTTTGTTATGATGGCCCATGCTCAAGCGCGGTCCCGGCCATCCATCCCATTTGCAAGAAACTCCTGCTAACGGCCGCGACGAGGCCGCGGCCCCGGATGGCACCAAAATCTCGCCGATGATGGCGCAATATAGCGTGATCAAGGCGCAAAATCCGGGGTCCCTCCTCTTCTACCGGATGGGGGATTTCTACGAATTGTTTTTCGACGATGCCGAGATCGCCGCCCGTGCGCTCGGCATCGTCTTGACGAAGCGCGGCAAGCATCAAGGGATGGATATCCCTATGTGCGGCGTGCCGGTCGAGCGCGCCGAGGATTATCTGAACCGGCTGATCGGCCAGGGCCACCGCGTTGCTGTTTGCGAGCAGATCGAGGATCCGGCCGAGGCACGCAAGCGCGGCTCAAAATCGGTGGTCCGCCGCGAGGTGGTGCGTCTCGTCACACCCGGCACCATCACCGAAGAGCTTCTGCTCGACCCCGCCCGCGCCAACAGCCTCCTTGCGATCGCGGGCGGCGCCGACCCATCCCTTGGTCTGGCGTGTGTCGACATCTCGACAGGCGCATTCATTGTTGCGAGCACGCCGGAGGCGTCCCTCGAAGCCGAGATCGCGCGCCTCGATCCGGCCGAAATTGTCGTTCCCGAGGCGCTTCTCACACGCCCTTCGATCGCAAGGCTCGCCCGTGAGACGAAGCGGCCGCTGACTCCGCTCGGCCGCGAGGTGGGGGCAGGTCCCAGCGCGGAGCGGCGCATCAAGGATTATTTCGGCCTTGCAACGCTCGAAGGGCTTGGCGCCCTTTCGAGCGCCGAAATCGCCGCTGCGGCCGTTGCGATCCTCTACATCGAGCGCACCCAGATGTCGGCGCATCCGGCCTTGAACCTGCCAAGCCGGGCTTCTTGCGACGCACGGATGGACATTGATGGCGCGACGAGATCCAATCTCGAACTCACGCGAACGTTGTCCGGCGCGCGGGAAGGCTCCTTGCTGGCGGCCATCGACAGAACCGTCACCGCGGCAGGCAGCCGTCTCCTCGCCGAGCGCTTGGCGGCGCCCTTGACCGCCCCGCAGGAGATTGAACGCCGTCTTGATGCGGTCTCCTTCTTCGCGGATGAACCGGGCTTGCGCAAGGACATCCGGCTTTCTCTCAAAGCCGCTCCCGATATGATCCGCGCCTTGTCGCGCCTCGCGCTCGATCGCGGCGGCCCCCGCGATCTCGCGGCATTGCGCGATGGGCTCGAAGCCGCGCAAACTGTTGCGCAAAAGCTGAGTCACGCAGGGACGCTGCCGGTGGAACTCAGCGGCGCGCGCGAAGCCGCCGAGGGGCTAGATCCGGCCTTTGCCGCGCGTTTGAGGCACGCCCTCGCGGAAACGCTCCCGCTCAACCGGCGCGATGGGGGCTTTGTCCGCGCCGCCTATGACAAATCCCTCGACGAATTTCGAGCCATGCGCGACGAAAGCCGGGGGGTAATCGCCGCGCTCCAGGCGCGCTATTGCGAATTGACGGAGTGCAAGCAGCTCAAGCTCAAGCACAATCATTTCCTCGGCTATTTCGTCGAGGTTCCCCAGGCCCAGGGCGAGCGGCTGCTGAAGCCGCCCCATCACAGTCTTTTTGTGCATCGACAGACCATGGCAGATGCGATGCGTTTTTCGACGAAGGAACTTGCCGAACTCGAGGTCAAGATCGCCTCCGCCGCCGACGAAGCGCTTGCCCGCGAACGGGCGATTTTTGACGAATTGGCTGCCCCTCTCCTTGCGAGCCAAGCCGCAGTCAAAAGCCTCGCCGCCGCACTCGCGGCGATCGACGTGGCAGCGGCGCTGGCCGAATTGGCCGAGGCCTTGGACTGGACGCGGCCCGCCGTCGATGGTTCCCTTACCCTCGAGATCGCCGAGGGACGACATCCTGTTGTCGAAGCCGCATTGCGTCTGGAAGGGCAGGCGTTTGCCCGCAATGACTGCAAGCTTTCGGGCCTTCCCGGCAAGGGCGGCCGGATCGCCGTCGTGACCGGTCCGAACATGGCCGGTAAATCCACCTATCTGCGGCAGAATGCGCTCATCGCCATTCTTGCCCAGATCGGGTCCTTCGTTCCGGCGAAACGCGCCCATATCGGCATCATCGACCGGCTCTATTCGCGGGTTGGGGCGGCCGATGATCTTGCTCGCGGCCGCTCGACCTTCATGGTGGAGATGATCGAGACGGCGGCGATCCTCAACCAGGCGGGCGAACGTGCGCTCGTCATTCTCGACGAGATAGGGCGCGGTACTGCGACCTTCGACGGTCTTTCGATCGCCTGGGCGGTGATCGAACACTTGCACGAGAAGAACCGCGCCCGGGCCCTCTTCGCCACCCATTTCCATGAATTGACGCGGCTTTCCGAGAAACTCGGCCGTCTAGACAATCTCACCGTGCGGGTGACCGACTGGAATGGCGAAGTGGTCTTCCTGCATGAGATCGTCCCTGGCGCCGCCGACCGCTCCTACGGGATCCAGGTCGCCAAACTCGCCGGTCTTCCGGCCTCGGTCGTTGCGCGCGCGCGTGAGCTCCTCGCCGAATTCGAAGCCGCTGAGCGGGTTACTGACGCAGAACGGACGGTCGCCGATCTGCCTTTGTTCACGGCATCCAAAAAGTCTCCCGCCCCGGCGCCGCCCGCCGACGATGTTGTTGGGCACGCTCTCGACGCGATCGACCCCGACGAGCTTTCCCCGCGCGCCGCGCTGGAGGCGCTTTATGCGCTCAAAAAGCTCCGCGCCAAGCGGAACTAAGACCAATTGGTTGAGCACGATCAAAATCAGCTCCTGGAATCGTCATATTTTTCGTGTACAATGCAATCGCGCAAAGCTCATGGGGCCACATGCCGGAACCCGTCGTAAAGCCAAGGCTCGAACAGCAGCTCTGCTTTGCGGTCTATTCGACGATGCATGCCCTTAATAAGGCCTATCAGCCCTTGCTCGAAAAACTCGGGCTCACCTATCCGCAATATCTCGTCATGCTGGTCCTTTGGGAAGGCGGCAATGTGTCAGTTAAGGAGCTTGGCGAGCGCCTCTTCCTTGATTCCGGCACCTTGACGCCGCTCCTAAAGCGGCTCGAAGCGATGGGCCTTGTCCATCGCGCGAGAGATCCGAAGGACGAACGGCGCGTGCGCCTGACGCTGACTGAAAAAGGCAAGATGCTGCATCGTGATGCGCAGCTCGTCCCGGCTCAGATCGCGGCGGCGATGGGACGTCCGCCGGAAGACCTAAAAGCCGTGCGTAAGGAGCTTCGACGGATCCGCAATGCGCTTTTGGAGGCACGCGGGGCAAAAGCTTCAGCCGAAGGCGCTCCGCCACCCTGATACGCCAGGTTCCCGGCCTCTCTCCCGGCGTCTTCGTTAGGCGGCCGGCCCAAGCCTCGCCAGCCGGTCCAGAGCGCCTTGCAGAATAAAGGCCGCCGCCATCTTGTCGATGACTTTCCCGCGCCGCGCGCGCGAGACGTCTTGCTCAATGAGCGAGCGGGTAACGGCAGCGGTCGAAAGCCGCTCATCCCAGAAGACGCAAGGACGCCCCGAGAGCTGCTCGAAGTTTCGCGCGAACGCACGAGCCGCCTGCGCACTCGGACCTTCCGAGCCGTCCATATTGAGCGGCAGGCCGAGCACAAGCGCCGCCACGTCGAATTTGTCCATGAGCGCGATGAGCCGCGCCGCATCCTTCGTGAATTTGCTGCGCTGGATCGTTTCGAGCGGCGTCGCGATGCGCCGCTCCACGTCGGAAAGCGCAAGGCCGATGGTCTTGCTGCCGAGATCGGCACCAATCAGGCGCTGGCGGGAACCGATACGGGGGACGAGGCCTTCAAGGTCCAAAACATCCGCCGCCATCAGACGCTCTTCATGTATATAGGTGAACCTGAAACCCTTCTCATCTGCCCTGCTTTCCAAGCCCATTCTCAGGGAGCCTCACATGAAACTTATCTGGCTCGGTCACTCGGCTTTCCGCATCGAGCTCGACACGACGATCATCCTGATCGACCCCTTCTTCGCCGGCAACCCGAAGTTCACGGGTGATCCCGAGAAGGCGGCCGAGGGCACGACCCATATTTTGCTCTCGCATGGCCATGATGATCATGTCGGCGACGCCACCAAGATTGCCAAGCGAACCGGCGCTCAGGTCATCTCGAATTTCGAAATCTGCATGTTCCTCCACGGACAAGGCGCGGTAAATATCAACCCCGGCAACACCGGAGGTACGATCGACTGCGGCACTTTTGAGGTCAGCCTGACCGAGGCCTTGCATTCATCATCGACAATCGTCAACGGTCAGCCCGTCTATCTCGGCAGCCCCAATGGCCTTGTGATCAAGCCCAGGGGGGCGCCCAGCATATATCATATGGGCGATAGCGAAATTTTCTCCGATATGGCGTTGATCGCGGAAATTCATACGCCGAAAATCGGCCTCGTTCCGGTCGGCGACCGTTTCACTATGGGCGGGCGGACAGCGGCGTTTGCGGTCAAGCGCTTCTTTAAGTTCGAAACTGTCGTCCCATGCCATTATGGGACCTTCGACGTCCTGGCACAGGATCCAAGCGCTTTTGTCTCGGCGATGCAGGGTCATGCGACCAAAGTCGCGGTGCCGTCCATCGGCGAGGCCCTGGTGTTTTGAGGTTGTTTTTCACCGCGAAAACCTTGCGTTTGAGGCGGAAGCACCAAAATGGAAGAGCTGGAAGATGATGCAAAGCCCCGCCAAAAGGCAGAGCTGCGTTTTTGCCTCAAGGCTCTGGCTCTACCGTTGAATGCCCGCTCTTGAGCCAAATCCCCAAAAGAATAGAGCTTTTTGGATAAATCAAAGATCGAGCAAAAACAAAGAAGGAAACGTCATGGGCAATTTTTCCGGCATAGATCCTCAGATCACCGAGAGCTTTCGCTTGGCAGGCATCGGCTGGATCTTTGCCTTCTTTGTTGTGGGTGCGTGCCTTCTCACCGCCAGCTTTCTGATCAACTGGCAGGTGCGGAGAATCCAGAAGATGATGGAGCAGAAGCAGGAAACCCCGCCGGATTCCGGGGAGACCGGCGCAACCAAATCGCCCTAAAGCACGGGAGCGGTCATCATCCCCGCGCCCGCGCCGATCATATGAGGCCTTTGTCGCGTGCGAGCTGCCTCATCCCGCCGGAAAAGCCAGCCCAGCCGCTTCTCGGGCTCATATTTCAGCTTTCGAGTCCGAGGGCTGCTTTGACCCGGTGCGAATAGCCATAAACATCCTCGCGCAATTGCAGCTCGCCCGAATCGTCGACGAAGGCGGTGAAATATTCTAGGTGAATTGGCAAGGGTTGCGGCAGATAGACGTACCGCTCCTTACCGCCAATCAGTTTTTTGACTCGCTGCTCGCTCCAGCCATTGGCACGCCCGAGTACCGTCTCGGCAAAGCGGAATGGATCATCGACCCGCACGCAGCCATGACTAAAAGCCCTTTTCTGAGAGGCGAAGAGCGCATGCATGGGCGTATCGTGCATGTAGACGGAATAGTCGTTCGGGAACATGAATTTGATCCGCCCGAGCGCGTTGCGTTCGCCAGGCGGCTGGCGCACAACGAGATGCCCCCCGCGTGAAAAAACCTCATAGCCCATCCGCCGCAGATAATTCGGGTCGGCGGCGAGGCGCGGAAGCATTTCCTTGCGGATGATCGAGGGCGGGACGTTCCAATAGGGGTTGACGATCAGAAACCGCATCGTGTCCGAAAAAATCGGAGTCGGGGTTTGCTCCTTGCCGACAACGACACGGGTACGCTCGGCCACCGCGCCATTCTCAATCACGACGGCTTCATAATTGGGAATATTGACGGCGATATAGCTCTCTCCGAGGTTGCGAGGCATCCAGCGCCAGCGTTCCATATTGGCGAGAATCTCGGCTTCAAGGCGTGAGGACCGGCCGCCCGACAAGGCCGCAACCGTACGCGCCGTCAAATTCCCAGAGGGGGACAAGCCGTTCGCCTTTTGGAAATCAGCGACCGCTGCCGCAGTCCGCTTGTCGTAAACCGAATCTTCGATCTCGGGCTCGCTTGTGTCATCGACACGCAGTCTGGCGCGAATCAGCGGCACCCTTGGATCGCGCATGCCGGGGCGGAGAACCGGGCCCGCAGGGATGGCGGAATCATGCAAAACTGCGCTACGTCCATGCCGCAATGCAAGGAGCTTTTCCCGCAGCGCTTCGTAGCCCTTCTGCTGGGGATTGAATTTTTGAAGCTCGCTGCCGGCGTTCTCCCCGGCGGTCGCGACAAGCGCCAGAATGACGGCGGGATCGGCAACTTCCGGCTCCTCCCCGATCAAGCGGGAGATCAAATGCGGATCAACCCGCGACCCGCTTGCCTGGCGGCCATAGGCGACAACCGCATCCGTCAAGGCAAGGTCCGCAGCGGCAACCTCCTCATCGGTGACCGCTGAGAAGTCACGCGGGAATCCCTTGACGTCGAGTCCATCGTCAGCCGCGTGCTGGAGGCGCAGGATCACCGGCGCGACCTCGGTGCCCGGCTTGCCATCGCTCGACCAGAGCGGCGCGAAATTCCGCAAGGCATAAAAGGCGGCGATCGCTTCGCGCTCCCTGCGATGCAGAAGGCCAAGCCGGTCGGGTGTGAGCGAGCGGGCCTCGAGCGCGGCCTTGATCGCCGCGTTGACTGGAGGCAAATCATGTTCAGCCGTGCCAACGTCCGCGCTCGGTTTCGGAGCGGGCGGCTCTGCCGCGGCGCCACCCGTCTCCCCCGGCGGCACCGTCTCGAAGGGGGCCGGGGCGAGGCTATCCTGATCGGGGTCAATGGCCGGCTCCTCCATTGGCGCATCAGTAGGTGATCCTCCATGCGCGGGAGACATGGCGAGGAAACCCGGTGCGGCTTCCCTTGACCTTGCATGGGTAGAGGCCGTGCCAAGCTGAGACACCGGAGACTCTTCGGCCCGGAGCGTGGCTCCGGCTAAGAGCCAAAGCGCGAGCGCTGGCACGCTCAAGAAACACACTCGCTTGGCTGGCGCACGCATCATTTCACCCCTTGCATTCCCAGTCGGAATTCCCCGCCCCGGTTCCGATAACCTGCTGTCCCGTCCACGTAACGCACGAACCACTGCCTTCGCCTATGGACGCGGACATAAATTCGATAAATTTTTATAGCGTGGCAAAGCCGCCACAGACCGCCCGTTCGGCTCATGCGCTCTTGGCGAGGTCCTCGCCGTCTTCGAAAGCGGGCTCCAAATCGTATTCCTTCAATTTCCGGTAAAGGGTCGAGCGGCCGATTCCAAGTTTCCGCGCCACCGCCGACATCTGCCCGCGATAATGGGCGACAGCGAATTTTATGGCCTCCGCTTCCAATTCATCGAGCGGACGTGCATGGCCTCTTGCATCGAGCAGGGGAAGGACATTCGGGTCGCGAACTTCGACCCGGACGAATTCCTTATCGCGAGGCGCGCGGCTCGGCGCGGCGGGCGCGGCGGGAATGCGGACGTCGAACCCCGCAACCCTCTTTGCAACCTGCGGAAATTCGGCGACAGTCAGCTCATCGCCTTCGGCAAGCACCACGGCCCGGAAGACGGCATTTTCCAGTTGCCTGAGATTGCCTGGCCAATCGTAGCGGGCGAGCAAAGCCAGCGCCTCGGCACAGATTCCGCGTAGCCGCTTTCCTTCCTCGGCGGCGAACCTCGCGCAAAACCGCTCGGCGAGTCCGCCAATATCGCCGCGCCTTGAGCGCAAAGGTGGGATCGAGATGGGAAAGACATTGATTCGATAGAAAAGATCTTCCCGGAAGCACCCGCGGGTCACTCGTTCGATGAGATTGCGATTGGCCGCCAAGATGAGACGAACGTCGGCCTTGAGGGGACGTTTCACGCCGACCGGATGAACCATGCCTTGCTGCAAGGCCTCAAGGAGGCGCGCTTGCGCCGGCAAGGGCAATTCGCAAATCCGGTCGAGGAAGAGCGTGCCGCCATGCGCCTCAACGAGCTTGCCGGGGGTTTTCCCGCCGCCCGGGGCGTTTTTTTCACCGCCAAATAAAACGGTTTCCGCAGCCTGTTCCGGGAGGGCGCCGCAATTGACCCTGACGAAGGGACGCCCGCGCCGGCCAGAAGCGCCATGAATGGCACGTGCGAAACTCGTCTTCCCCGTCCCGGCCTCGCCTTCGAGGAGGATGGGAATGGCTAATTTCGCCGCCTTCTCGGCCTGCCGGACGGCACGCGCCATCTCCGCGCTTTCGCCAATCAGGTCGTCCAATGCGAGACCCGCCGATGACCAGCGGCTAAAATGGCGCACTTCTTCCGCCAGCCGGGCAGCCGCAAGAGCGTTCTTGATCGCAACCAGCAGCCGCTCGGGTCCTGCCGGCTTCACCACGAAATCATGGGCGCCTGCCCGAATTGCTGCGAGCGCCGATTCGACACCGCTCTGTGATGTCTCGACAATGACGGGAAGGCTCGAGCCTGCCTCCTTGAGGCTCGCGAGCACCGCCATGCCATCGAGGTCAGGCATGACGAGATCGAGAATCAGAAGACCGATCGGCGGCCCGCTCAAGGATCGCAGCCGGGCGAGCGCGGCCTCGCCGCTTTCGGTGGTCTCAGCCTCATAACCGAGGCGGTGACAGAGAGTTTCGAGGAGTTGCCGCTGGACGGGATCGTCATCGGCGATCAGGATTCTTGCGGACATGCGGCCTCCTGGGGGCTCCAATGCCCCGCCGGTTGCAATGTGAGCGATTAGGGTAAACGAGATGTTAATGGGAAGGGCTTGCTCATCCAGCCGGACAGCAATTCAAAATTGAATGGATCGCGCGCCCCTTGAGTAAGGATGCGCCGGAGAGGGTGCCGCCGCAATGGGGAGGACACCGATGCGCCTCGGCAAGGCGGTTATGCTGCTCGGTCTGCGGCAAGGTGAAACGGCTCGGAGGAAGAGGCTGTTGTCTCCCTCCGCGACGCCTTGACGATCTTCGACCAGAGGCAAGAAGCAGCATTCCGCAAGCGGCGCAAGGCAATCTTAAGCAGGCCCAGGCTCTACTCGCCCAACGGAAGGCGCAAGCTCAGGCGAGGCCTGAAAATGAGAGCGGCGCTCGCCGGATGACCTCACCTCATACAGGTTGATCGGCGGGGGCTTGCTCAGTTATGACAGCGATCCCACATAGGGAGGTTCCATGACGCGCACCCAAGCCAAAAAGACCCTCGGAATTTTTCGCGCTAAGCCGAAAGCGAGCGTGAAAGCGAAACCCGCGCCCGATCTCGGCCCTCTCCCGGAATGGAACCTCGCAGACCTCTATCCTTCCATGGATTCGCGGGCCTTCGCGGATGATCTCGCCAAGGCCGACGCCGAATGCAAAAGTTTCAGCGCCGCCTATAAGGGGAAGCTTGAGGGCCTCGCCAAAAAAAATTCAGGTGCAAGTCTCCTGCCGGCGATCGAGCGCTACGAGGCACTCGAAGATCTGCTGGGGCGCATCATGTCCTACGCCGGGCTTATCTATTCTGGCGACACCGCTGATCCAGAGCGGATGAAATTCTACGGCGACACGCAGGAGAAAATCACCGCTGCAACCTCAGATCTCCTGTTCTTCGAACTCGAACTTAACCGCCTCGATGATGCTCTTGCCGCGAAAGTCGCGGTGGGTCCGCTGAAACATTACAGGCCGTGGCTCGAGGACATCCGGAAGGGCAAGCCCTACCAGCTCGACGACAAGCTCGAACAATTGTTCCATGAGAAATCGATCACGGCTTTTGGCGCCTGGAACCGGCTTTTCGACGAGACAATCGCGAGCTTGCGCTTTTCCATCGACGGCGAAGAACTGACGATCGAGCCCGTGCTCAATCTGATGCAGGACCCGAATGAAAAGGTCCGCGAAAAGGCAGCGCTCGCCTTCGGGGCAGGATTGAAGAAAAATCTGAGCACCTTCGCGCTCATCACCAACACCTTGGCGAAGGACAAGGAGATCTCCGACCGCTGGCGGGGTTTTCGGGACGTCGCCGACGCGAGGCATCTTGCCAATCGGGTCGAGCGTGAGGTCGTCGATGCGCTGGTGTCCGCCGTGCACGCCGCCTATCCGCGCCTCTCGCACCGCTATTATAAGCTCAAGGCCAAATGGTTCGGTAAGCCCGCGCTCATGCATTGGGACCGCAACGCGCCGCTGCCGCATGTCGCGCCTAAGGTTTATTCTTGGGGAGAGGCGCGCGATGTCGTACTTGACGCTTATAGGAATTTCTCGCCGGAGATGGCGGCAATCGCCCAACGCTTTTTCGACGAGCGCTGGATCGACGCGCCGGTGCGGCCCGGCAAGCAGCCCGGCGCCTTCGCCCATCCGACGGTGCCTTCCGTGCATCCCTATGTGCTTTTGAATTATCAGGGCAAGCCGCGCGACGTAATGACCCTCGCGCATGAACTTGGCCATGGCGTGCATCAGGTTCTGGCCGGCCCGAATGGGGCGCTCATGGCGCCGACGCCCCTGACATTGGCCGAGACCGCCTCCGTCTTCGGCGAAATGCTGACCTTCCGCGCCCTCCTTCTCCATACGACGAATACGGCGCAGCGCCGGGCCATGCTCGCCGCCAAGGTTGAGGATATGCTGAATACGGTGGTGCGGCAGATCGCTTTTTATTCCTTCGAGCGCAAGCTGCATCTTGAACGGCGCAAGGGCGAGCTAACGGCGGATCAGATCTGTGGCCTATGGATGGATGAACAGGCCGAAAGTCTCGGACCAGCGATTGAGCTCGGCGACGGCGATTACAAGGCTTATTGGGCCTATATTCCGCATTTCATCCATTCGCCCTTTTATGTGTACGCCTATGCCTTCGGCGATTGCCTCGTGAACTCGCTCTATGGCGTCTATCAGGGCGCGCGGGAGGGTTTCGCCGAGCGCTATCTTGCCATGCTTTCAGCGGGAGGCACCAAGCACCATACTGAATTGCTGGCGCCGTTCGGCCTTGACGCGCGCGATCCCGCCTTTTGGCAAATCGGATTAAAGATGATCGAATCCATGATCGCCGATCTCGAGGGGCTTGAAGGGAAGGCTTAGGCTTTCAAAATGATTGCTCCGGGTTTTGCCCAAACAATGGCGCGGTACAATCATTGGCAAAACCGCGCTCTCTACGGAGCCGCCGATGGGCTGCCGGAGGAAGAGCGCCGCAAGGATCGCGGCGCCTTTTTCAAATCGATCCACGGAACGCTCAATCATCTTCTATGGGCCGACACTATCTGGATGAGCCGCCTCGCCGGTATCGCGAAGCCGCCCGGAGGCATTACGGGCTCCGTCACATTTCATGACGATTGGGCACGTCTAAAACGAGAGCGCGCCGATTTCGATGCGTCCATCATCACCTGGGCGGATGGTCTCGACGAGGCTTGGCTGGCCGAGGACCTTGTCTGGCATTCAGGAGCGATCAATGCCGATGTGGTGAGGCCACGCTGGCTCGCCGTCGTGCATGTCTTCAACCGCCAGACGCATCATCGCGGGCAGGTTCACGCCATGCTGACGGCGGCGGGTGCAAAGACCGAAGATACCGATCTCATTTTCATGTGAGCCCGGATAGGCGCTCCGCCTACCTCACGAAGCCCAAAATATCCTTTACCATCGCCATGTTTTTCACGGCCAGCGCGCGCGCACGCGCCGCGCCATCGACGAGAACACTGTCGATATAGGCAGGGTCGGCCGTGAGGCGTTGCATTTCGGCGCCGATCGGCCCGAGCTTGGCGACCGCAAGATCGATAAGCGCCGCTTTGAAGGCGGAGAAATTGCCGCCGCCAAAGGCCCGCAGTACGTCTTGCTTCGTCTCGCAATTGAGCGCGGCATAAATGCCAGCGAGATTATCCGCTTCCGGCCTATGTTTGAGTCCTTCGACTTCGGAGGGGAGCGCTTCGGGATCGGTTTTCGCCTTGCGGATTTTTTGCGCGATGGTGTCGGCGTCGTCGGAAAGATTGATCCGCGAATAGTCTGAGGGGTCCGATTTCGACATTTTCTTGGAGCCATCGCGAAGACTCATGACGCGCGTGGCGGGCCCTTGAATGAGGGGCTCCGGCAAAGGGAAGAACGCGTCGCCGAGGCCCAGCGACACGATCGAGGCGGAAAAGTCGAGATTGAATTTTTGCGCAATGTCGCGGGCGAGTTCGAGATGCTGTTTCTGGTCCTCGCCAACCGGGACATGCGTCGCGCGATAGACAAGAATATCGGCAGCCATCAGACAAGGGTAGGCGTAAAGCCCCACGGAGGCATTCTCGCGATCCTTGCCCGCCTTTTCCTTGAATTGCGTCATGCGGTTGAGCCAGCCGGTCCGCGCGACGCAACTGAATACCCAGCCAAGCTCGGCATGCTCGGCGACTTGGCTCTGGTTGAACACGATGTGTTTTTCGGGATCGATCCCGCAGGCGATGTAAGCAGCCGTGGTTTTCCGGATGTTGGCCTTCAGCTCCTCCGGCTTCTGCGGTAGCGTGATCGCGTGCAGATCGACGACGCAATAGAGGCAATCATGGGTCTTCTGCAGCTCGACGAATTTGACGATTGCACCGAGATAATTTCCAAGGTGCAGATTGCCTGTCGGCTGCACGCCGGAAAAAACCCGTTCAACAAACTTTGCCATCCCTGCGGGGCTCCTGACGTCACCTGGTGCTTTTGCTTGAAACGAATTTCTGTCCGCAACGAAATGCGGCAATTCAGCCTATGCCAATCACTGCCCCATGAAGTCAAAGAATGAAGCGGCTCAAATCGGCGTTTTTGGCGAGATCACCGATGTTCTTCTCGACGAAATGTGCGTCGATTACGATGCGCTCACCGAAACGGTCGGAAGCGGTGAAGCTCACCTCATCAAGGACGCGCTCCATCACGGTTTGCAACCGGCGCGCGCCAATATTTTCGACCGAGGAATTGACCTGCACCGCAATCTTCGCCACCGCATTGACCGCTTCCGGCGTGAAGACGAGTTCCACTCCCTCGGTGCGCAGCAACGCTTCATATTGTTTGATCAGACTCGCCTCGGTCTCGGTGAGGATGCGGCGGAAATCATCCTCGTTCAAGGGTGAAAGCTCGACGCGGATCGGCAGCCGCCCCTGCAGCTCAGGCAGAAGATCCGAGGGCTTGGAAATGTGAAAGGCGCCTGACGCAATGAACAAGACATGATCAGTTTTCACCGCGCCGTGCTTGGTTGAGACCGTAGTGCCCTCGATCAAGGGCAAGAGGTCGCGCTGTACGCCCTCGCGCGAAACATCGGCGCCGCCGCGCCCTTCGCGTGCGCAGATCTTATCGATCTCATCGAGAAACACGATCCCATTGTTTTCGGTCTCGCGGATGGCTTCTTGAACGATCTGATCCTGATCGATCATCTTGTCGCTCTCATCAACGATCAACGGAGCATAGGCGTCCTTGACCGTGGTGCGGCGCGGCTTCGCGCGGCCGCCCAGAGACTTGCCCAAAATATCGCCGATGGAGATCGCACCGATCGCCGAGCCCGGCATGTTCGGCAGCTCGAACATCGGCATCGAGGAGCTCGCCTGAGCGATTTCGATCTCGATCTCCTTATCGTCGAGTTCTCCCGCGCGCAAACGTTTCCGGAAGGCGTCGCGCGTCGCGGCTGATGCCGTGGTGCCAACGAGCGCATCAAGGACCCGCTCCTCAGCGGCGAGCTGGGCGCGCGCAGAAACCGCCTTTCGCTTTTCTTCCTTGGCCATCGCGATGGCGATCTCAAGGAGATCGCGGACGATCTGCTCGACGTCGCGGCCGACATAACCGACTTCGGTGAATTTCGTCGCCTCGACTTTCAAAAAAGGCGCGCTAGCGAGCTTGGCGAGGCGGCGCGATATCTCGGTCTTGCCGCAACCGGTCGGACCGATCATCAAAATGTTCTTCGGCAAAACCTCCTCGCGCATGGGCCCCTCGAGGCGCAAGCGCCGCCAACGGTTGCGCAGCGCGATCGCAACGGCACGCTTGGCGTCCTTTTGCCCGACGATGAAGCGGTCGAGCTCGGAAACGATCTCACGCGGAGAAAAATCGGTCATGACGAGAGCTTTCCTGTTGCCGCGCGGTCACTTCGAGGCGATCGATTCAAGGACGAAATTGCTGTTGGTGTAGACGCAAATGCCGGCGGCGATTTCAAGCGCCTGGCGGGCGATCGCCTCGGCGTCGAGCCCGGTCGGAAGCAGCGCGCGGCCCGCGGCGAGCGCATAATTACCGCCAGATCCGATCCCCATAACACTGCCCTCACCGGCGGATTCGGGTTCGAGCACATCGCCGGTGCCAGTCAGCACGAGCGCGGCTTCAGCGTCGGCCACCAGCATCATCGCCTCGAGCCTGCGCAGATAGCGGTCGGTGCGCCAGTCCTTGGCGAGCTCCACACAAGAACGCATGAGCTGGCCCGGATATTGTTCGAGCTTCGACTCGAGGCGTTCGAAAAGCGTGAAGGCATCGGCGGTGGCGCCGGCGAAACCGCCGATCACTTCCCCCTTGGCAAGCCTGCGGACTTTCTTGGCATTGCCCTTGACGATGGTCTGCCCGATCGACACCTGGCCGTCGCCGCCGATGACCGTGCGCCCGCCCTTCTTGACCATGATGATGGTGGTTGCGTGCCAGGTGTCTTGACCGGGCGAATGATAAGCCATGAAAACTCTCAATAATCGTCCCGCGCTCGCGCGGAGCGAGCAGTCGAAGGGATTTGCCGTTTCCATCTATGGGCTTGCGATGAGTGACGCAAGGGCGGCGATCACTGGGCGGTCTGACCGTGGCCGAGGAGAAGCCGTGTCGGGTTTCGCAAGCGTGCCGTTGCCGCATTTCTGCCGGACACCAAGCTTTCGCTCATACGGTGTAAGAACCGGTGTCGGCACGAATTATTGAAGACACCGCATGTTCGTGTTATGTTCTAAATGACACATTGCGGGGACGAGGGAAATGACCAAGGCTTCAATTCGTGAGTTTAGGCTCACCAGCTCCGGCGAGGAAGGGCTGCACCCTTTTCTTAACGAGCACGGGGCCTTTCTCGAGCAAGGCATGCCGCTGATTTCGAAGAATGAGCGAGGCGATTTTACACCTTTGCCGCAAAGGGACCTCGAAATCATTTTATCGGCTGGGTTCGGCATTTCCATTGATCTTTGCTCGCGGATGCGGGGTTTGACTTCGCTCGCCAAGGCGTTCGACGAGGGCGATTATGCGATTGCGTCGATCATCCTAACCCAGTTGCAATTTCCAGCGTTGCCGGACAAAAGCGCGGCCGCGCGGATGCAAAAGGCCGCCGCGATGCTAAAGAACGGCGCCACTGCGGCGGAGGCGTTGAAGCATTTTCTACCCAAAGGCGAATTGGCGAAATTCAACTCCAATCATCTCGGCCCTGGCCCTGGAGGCGGGCAATTCACCACGGCGGAGGCGCACACAGCGGGTCCCGGGGACGCGATAGCGACGGGCTATGTCACGAAATTGAGCGCGGAAGAAATTCTCGAACGGGCAAAGAACTCCAAAACGCCAGGCTGGCTCCAGCCGATGGGTATTATTCCCCGCAACGCGAAACAATGCGTGTCTCTGGTGCGGGCGGTGATCCCCGAGCTTCCGCATTCCTCGCAATGGAAGCAAGGCGATCCGCTCACGCTGGAAAGCGTAAAGGATTTGGCGACAGGAACCGCCATCGCCACTTTCACGGATGGCCGCTACGGCAATGCTCCGCACGGGAATCACGCCGCGATATTCTTAAACGCCGATTCAGAGAATGGTCGGCCTGGAATTCGGGTCCTGGACCAATTTGAGGGCCGTCATCAGGATCCTGGTGAAGTGAAGGAGAGATTTTATCCTTTCGAGCCGTCACCCGATTCGCATTATCTCGCCGGCGCGTTTTCCGTTATCCAGTAAAAGGTTAAAGAGTATCATCACGATGCGGATTATGATAATCTTTACGGCGACGATACTCGTTATCGGCGCCTCTCTGGCAGGGAACACCACTCCGCTTACCGATCGCTGTCCGAAGACGACGCCCGAGGCGCGCGGCTTGCGGCCCGTCGAATGCCCGGCGTCTTGGCCGCGGGGCAAAGGCGCAGGCTTGAAATCAGCCAAGTTTTGGGATTTTGACTTTAGCCCAGGCGCGCCGCTTTGCGGCGCAGGCAAAAAGGAAGAGATCGACATCACCGGCCTGATGGGTCCCTCCGATCTCGGTTGCACTTACTCCAATGGTGCGAGGCTCCTGATCTCCGTGCCTGGCACGCCCTTCGAGTGTTGGAGTGCTGATCGCAGACAGCTTAATACAGGACATTTTAACGATGGCCTCGTGTGCTATTTCAAGCCAACTGGAGACCAGGCCAAGGATGAGATCAAGATCACGGAGCTTGAAAAGCTCACGCGCGACTTTGAACTTTTTGGCCTTCGGCTCGGCATGACCCGCGCGGAAGCGGAACAGGCGTTGAACGCGCAAGGCGCCCAGACCAAGGCGTCTGAAGGCCCCGAACTCCATGCCACCGCGACAGATGGGAAGGCGATCACCATTCTCCTCGCTCATGAGGACAAGATACGAGCGATAGACGTCGAGACAACTGGCACGCGGGATGATCCGTATTTCCCGCTCAAGCACCGTTTCGGCGTGCCAGAGACGGATTGGGATGCCAGCAAGTCGCATGCATCGGGTTTCTGGACCGGCGAGCCGCATATTCGCCTTGAGATTAGCCCTCTTCACATTACCACCAGCTCCCCTTGGCGGCTCCGCCTGATCGATCAGAACGCCGAACAGTAAGGAAGATAGCTCGACCATAAGTCTCAAATTCGATGGTAACGTCGGATTGGTTTTTCATTTGTGAGGAGACGTGACGTCCATCAAAATGTGCTTCGCAGCATTGGCATTCATTATCTTGGCTAGTGACCCCGCCGTTGCCAACCTGATCGCGACTTCGGAAGGCATTGGCCCCGTGAAAATAGGCATGACGGTCGAAGAGGCGGAACGCGCGCTTGGCGCGAAGCTAGATCCGATAAGCGAAGCATTTTCGAAAGAATGCTGGGTAACGTCTCGGTCCGACGAAAAAATCCCCATTATTCAATATACTGTCGAGGATCAAGCCATCACCGCAATTAATGTCTTTCCACCTGCACCTGAAATCCCTCCCCCTTCGATCTTCTCCATTAAGACACCAAAGGGCATCGGTGTCGGATCCACGGAAGAAGCAATCAACCGAGCCTATGGGAAATCTGCGAAAAAGGAGCTCGCGCCCTATTTCGATGAGGACAGCAAAGACGCTGAATATTCGATCCATGTCGATGATCCCGAGAAAAAGCTGGGCATGATCTTCACGGTTCAATATGGCCGTGTGTTGCGTTTTTCAGTAGGAACACTCCAAGCGATCAATCGAATTGAAGGTTGCTCCTAAGCGAGCTACCGGATAGGCCAAATTGTTTCAATGAGGTGAAGAGTCATCGCTATTTCAAATATCGCCTGCTGCCTGTTCTTCTTTGGGTGCGTTTCCGGACAAGGGCGTGGATGGGAACGACCGGCTAACCGCGAGGGTAGCCAAGCGCTTGCCAAGTTTCTAGAGCATTCCGCGACCCGAATAAACCCCCGGTTACCTTGCGCGCGCCAGGGCGGCGGCGGAAAGAAAGGTCGCGCGATAGCGGATCTCCATCTATGAGCTTGCGGCAGACGATGCGAGCTGCAGCGAACGCAGTCCGCAACGCTTAGAAGATGAGAGAAACCAAGCGGACGCCCTAAGGAAATCACTTTCCTGGGTTCATACGCAGATTAAGCCGTGTTCCGCTGAAAATGTAGCCGTAATCCGCGCAGCGGCTGCTGAGGCGGCGATTATAGTGGTTGCCTTTGGTGGACTTCACAAACGACTTGCGAGTTATGGAGAAGATGTTACCGCTGCCTTAAAAAACGATGGGCGAACGGTGTGGTGCCTGGGGCGAAACGTCGATGGCTCCCCAAGGCACCCGCTTTATTTGCCTTACGATACTCCAATCGTCAAATTCCAGATTTGAGACTCTTGGCTCCTCATCCCGGAAACGGCGACACCCCAAAGATGTGGGAGTGACCTCCTAAAATTAGGGCGTAGGCGGCAATTGCAACGGCCCATCGCCACGCCGCGATCTCACGCGGATTGAACCTTGTTCTGCCTGCGGCAATCGCGGCGAAGGGAATGACTGAGGTTTGCGCCACGAAGCCTTGCCAGGCGGGACCCAGTGCGCGGCGGCGCTTCGCGTCGATCGATACCGTTCCGGCCAGCGCGGTCATGGAAAGAGCGCCGAAGAAAAGGAATGAGGCGACATCTCCGTTGGCGATGAGATGAATGAGCGCCCATAAGCCGATACCCATGAGGAGGGGATGGCGTGTGACCCGCACAATGCCTTCGGGCGAGTGCGCCGCAAGCCCTTCCATGCCGACGGCGGTGGGATTGGGCGTTCCCAACCCAGCCACCGCCAGGATGAAGGCGGGAAGCATAAGGATGATCGCCACCGGCTTCCACCACTCTGGAACGCCCCAGGTCACGACATAGGGTGCGTATTTATAGGCCAACGCAAGCCACACAATGCCGGCCACTGAGGCGAGCGAGAAGATTGCGCGATAGGCATTCTGGCCAAGTGCCGCGACCGCTCGGTCGCGCAGCGTTGTGCCAGCGATCCCAAGATGGATGCCAGAGAAGAAGATTGCGGCCAGGATCAGGGATAGCATCGATTGTCCCCCTCGGTCCCTTTTCAATTTCAGACGGGCTAAGGCCCCGCAAGCCGCAAGGGTAGCCAAGGGCGTCGCAAGTTGCTAGAGCATCCGCAATCCATACGCCAATTCACATGGTCTGAGCCTCTAAATGCGCAAAGGCGCCATCTGCCGCAAGACCAAGGAAACCGATATCACGGTCAGCGTCGATCTCGACGGCACTGGCGCTGCGAAAATTGCGACCGGCATCGGCTTTTTCGACCATATGCTGGAACAGCTCGCCCGCCATTCCCTAATCGACATGGAAATTTGCACAGCAGGCGATCTTCACATCGACCAGCATCATACCGTCGAGGATACGGGCATAGCCCTAGGTCAGGCCGTCCGCCAGGCGTTGGGCGACATGGCTGGCATCACCCGTTTCGCGGATGCGCTCCTGCCCATGGACGAGACACTTACGCGAGTCGCAGTGGATGTTTCCGGGCGGCCCTTTCTGGTTTTCCGGACGAAATTCGCGCGCGCCAAGATCGGTGTCTTCGATACCGACCTCGTGCGCGAATTTTTCCAGGCTTTTACGACCCATGCCGCGATGAACATTCACGTTGAGACGCTTTACGGCGAGAACGCCCATCACATCGCGGAATCCTCATTCAAGGGCCTTGCCCGTGCCCTGCGCACGGCGCTCGCGCTTGATCCGCGCCAGAAGGGTGCGATCCCCTCGACCAAGGGGTCGCTTTCTGGCTAACGGCCAATGCCGAATAGTCGCGGATTTTTTGCAACCAATCAGTTAAACTGATACAAAGGCGTGAACGGTTCACCTTAAGCCGTCATGGTCAAGGGTTCTGATTACAAGGCCCTGCGCTCTCCGGGATGGATATTGGATCACACAAGGCAGACGAACTGGCCTCGACCATGCCTCGCATCTGGCTCCTTCTTCTCGTTTTAACCGTTGTCCTCCTGTTTCCTACCTTTGCCTCCAGCCAAGAGGCCGGCCCTAAAACCGCAGGGGGGTTCGACTCCGAGCATATCTTCGGCTTTGCCGAGGGCTCGGACATCGGCGGCAAGGGCGAGCGGGAAATCGAGAGCATCCCCGTTGGAAGCTTTGGGGCACCTGCCGGCGGCTACGCCAATATCGACAACGAAACGTCTTTTCGCTATGGCGTCACCGATGATCTGCGGCTTTCGATCGGCACCCTCACGGATTATTTCAACATCCATGATTTCCCTAGTCTCAGCGATCGCAGCGCGTTCGACTTCAGCGGCCTCATCACCGAGGCGAGGTGGCATATTCTCGATTGGCGAACTTCGCCTTTTGGAATGACCCTTTCGCTCAATCCGCAATGGCGCCTAACCGACCCGATGTCGGGACAGAACCGAGAGAACTATGCTTTCCCTGTCACTCTTCTCGTCGACAAAGAGATGATCCCTTCGAAATTCTTTACGGTGCTCAACCTCGTCTACACGCCATCTTTCCAGCGCCTGACAGCCGGCTGGGAGCATGACGATTCTTTCACAATTATCGCGGGCGGCTCCTATGCCATTACACCGGACATTCTCTTCGGCGCCGAGGTTCGCCATGAAAATCTCGCCCAAAACGGAAACCTCAACGCGCATGCGCTATTCGTCGGCCCGCAGTTCTACATGAATCTCGCCAAGGGGTTCTCCGTCAAGATCGCTTGGGCGGCGCAGATTCCAGACTTCGCGGCCCACACCCTCGATCTTACGAACTACCAGCGCCATCAGGTGGAGTTGGATATCGCCTACAGTTTCTGATCGATCTTTGTCCGAAATGCCCGGTTAACCCGTCCAGCTCCGCTTTAAACGACGGCGCTGTTCGCAATAGCGAAAACACGATAAACCGCATATAGAGCGCCCTTATGCTGGCCTCCCGGTCTTCTCCCGTTCGAAAGGAGCCTCATTATGGCCCTCTATTCGGTTCATCTGCGCGGCAGCGGGCTTCAGGCCCTCGCCGAGGCGGCCCTCGTGCGGCAGGCCTTCAGCTGGAAAGCCTTCTTGCTTGGTCCGCTGTGGCTCGCATGGCATCGGCTCTGGGCGGCGCTTCTGCTTTGGGCCGGAGTCTACGTCGTCCTGATCGCGGCAGCGCAGACCCTCATTTCGGACGAGTCGACGGTCCTGATAGCCCTTCTTTTGCAAAGCTTCTTAGGTCTTGAAGCCAACCGGCTGCGCGAGACAAAGCTCGCCGCGAAAGGCTATCATCTCGTCGAAATCCTCGCCGCCCCGGGCCGCGACGACGCGTTGGTTGCCTTTTACCGCGAACACGAGCCGACAGATGCCGCGGCGGCGGATATCGCATCCCGGGCGCAGGGCAACGCCAGATCGTGAGCCAGAGCCAGTGACTGTCGCCATCGTCGATTACGGCTCGGGCAATCTGCACTCCGCCCATAAGGCTTTCGAACGCGCGGCGCGCGAGGCGAGCCTTTCTGAAACGATCCGCGTGACGCGTGACCCGGAGGAGGTTTTCCGTGCGGATCGCATTGTTTTGCCGGGCGTTGGCGCTTTTGCCGATTGCCGCCAGGGCCTCGAGGCCGTACCTGGCTTGATCGCCGCCATGACCGAAGCCGCGCGGGAAAAAGGTCGGCCTTTTCTCGGCATCTGCGTCGGCATGCAATTGCTGGCGACGCGCGGGCTTGAGCACCAAGTCACGCCGGGACTCGACTGGATCAGCGGCAATGTTGAGGCCATCGACGTGCAACGCGGGCGCCTGCGCATCCCTCATATGGGTTGGAATACCCTCAACGCGGCACGCGAGCACCCCCTTCTTGCCGAAATTCCAACCGGAGAGGAGGGCTTGCACGCCTATTTCGTGCATTCCTATGCGTTCAAGCCGGTGCAGGAGGATTGCATCGTGGCGACAACCGATTATGGCGGCCCCATCGCCGCGCTCATCGCACGCGGCAATATCGCCGGGACTCAATTCCATCCCGAAAAAAGTCAGGCGCTGGGTCTTGCCTTGATCGCCAATTTCCTGAAGTGGAAGCCATGATACTTTTTCCGGCGATCGATCTGAAACAGGGCCGTTGCGTCCGCCTCCAGCAAGGCGACATGGCGCGAGCAACAATCTTCAACGAGGATCCGGCCGCGCAAGCCCGCGCCTTCGAGAGCCAGGGCTTCGAATATCTGCATGTCGTCGATCTCGATGGCGCCTTTGCCGGCCGCTCTATGAACGTGCCCGCGATCGAGGCCATTTTGGCTTCCATTAGAATTCCCCTCCAGCTCGGCGGCGGCATCAGGAACATCGGCGCCATCGAAGCCTGGCTCGACAGAGGCGTCGCCCGTGTGATCATCGGAACGGCAGCGGTCCGCGACCCGGAGCTCGTCCGGCAGGCTGCGCACCTTTATCCAGACCGCATCGCGGTCGCGATCGACGCGCGTGACGGCAAGGTCGCGGTCGAAGGTTGGGCCAAGAGCTCGGAGCTCCCGGCCGCCGAACTCGGCAAGCGCTTCGAGGATGCGGGCGTTGCCGCGATCGTCTACACCGACATTGCCCGCGACGGTGTGCTCAAGGGACTCAATATCGAGGCGACCTTAGCGCTCGCGGCAGACCTCGGTATTCCGGTGATCGCCTCGGGTGGCCTCGCGTCGCTCGCGGATGTTGAACGCTTGCTGATGCCGGACTGCGCAAAACTCGCGGGCGCGATCACGGGCCGTGCCCTTTACGATGGGCGGCTCGACCCTGCGAAGGCACTCGCGCTGATCGCCAAAGCGAAAGCGCTGGCATGAGAGACACATTCACCACCGAGACACAGATCCATGCTTAAAGCTCGTGTCATACCTTGCCTCGACGTCAAGGACGGCCGCGTGGTCAAGGGCGTGCATTTCGTCGGTCTGCGCGACGCTGGCGATCCCGTCCAATGCGCCATTGCCTATGACGCAGCGGGTGCCGACGAACTTTGTTTTCTTGATATCACGGCAAGCCACGAGGACCGGGCGATCATCCTCGATGTCGTCCAGCGCACAGCGGAGGCCTGCTTCATGCCTCTGACGGTGGGCGGCGGTGTCCGCGCACTTGACGATATCCGCGCCTTGCTGCTGGCCGGCGCGGATAAGGTCTCGATCAACACTGCGGCGGTTGCCAATCGCGAGATCGTCCGGCAGGCCGCTGAGAAGTTCGGTAGCCAGTGCGTTGTGGTTGCGATCGATGCCAAGCAAACACATCCCGGTAAATGGGAAATATTCACTCATGGCGGCCGCAAGCCGACCGGCCTTGATGCAATCGCCTACGCGCAAGAGGTGGCGGCCCTCGGCGCCGGTGAAATCCTTTTGACCTCCATGGACCGCGACGGAACCAAAAGTGGCTTCGATCTTGCTCTTACCCGCGCCGTGGCGAGTTCGGTTCCAGTTCCGGTGATTGCGTCGGGGGGCGTTGGAACGCTCGACCATCTCGTTGAAGGGATTCGCGATGGCGGGGCGAGCGCGGTGCTCGCCGCCTCGATCTTTCATTTTGGTGAATTCACTATCGGTGAAGCCAAGGAGCATATGGCACGCCACGGTCTGCCGGTGCGGCGCGACGCGAGCCCCTCCGCGCCTGCCGCCAAGCCGCTTTCGCAGAGAGCTTCAGCGGGCATGGGGCAAACCCAATGACAGGCTTTACGCTCGACGACCTCGAAAAGATCATCGCCTCGCGAGTCCATGCGAGCGCGTCGACCTCCTACACGAAGTCGCTTCTCGATGCAGGTCCCGCCCGCGCGGCGAAGAAACTCGGCGAGGAAGCCGTGGAGACCGTGATCGCGGCGGTCGAAGGCGACACCCAGGCCCTCACCCGCGAGAGCGCGGATCTTGTGTATCATTTGCTCGTTGTCCTGCATCAAAGGGGCATTTCCTTGAAGGATGTTTGTGCCGAGCTTGAGCATCGCACCGGCCGGTCGGGCCACGCGGAGAAAGCCGCGCGCCAGGCTGATCCGACTTCCGCCGAGGAATAAATGGACGCCCGTGCGGCGGCGCCGCCTCTCTCGCCTTACCATCGCTTCACAAGGAGCGAATGGGCGGCCTTGCGCGCCGACACGCCTCTGACCCTTTCGGCGGAGGACCTCACCCGGCTGCGTTCGCTCAATGATCCGATTTCGCTCGACGAGGTTGTCGCGATCTATCTGCCGCTGTCGCGTCTGCTCGCGCTTTATGTCGCGGCGACGCAAGGCCTTTATAAAGCGACCCAGCGTTTCCTCGGCGCCGACGGGGGCAAAGTTCCCTATATCATCGGTGTCGCGGGCTCCGTCGCTGTCGGCAAGTCGACGTTATCGCGTGTCATGCAAGCGCTGTTGTCACGCTGGCCCAATACACCGAAAGTCGAACTCGTCACCACGGATGGATTTCTATACCCGAACGCGGTCCTGCAACGCGAAGGGCTTCTTGAGAAAAAGGGCTTTCCAGAAAGCTATGATAGCGCCAAGCTTCTCGCCTTTGTATCCAATGTGAAGGCGGGTGAGCGCCATGTGCCGGCGCCCGTCTATTCGCATGTGACTTATGACATTGTCCCGGGTGAATACATCACCATCGATCGGCCAGACATTCTGATCCTCGAAGGGCTGAATGTCCTTTTACCAAATCGGGGAGCCAAAGACGGGCGCGCAAATCCATTTGTCTCCGATTTCTTCGATTTTTCGGTCTATCTGCA
>DATJBL010000010.1:0-9145 GCA_035515355.1 Methylocella sp. | reverse complement strand
CATGGGGAGGGGGGAACCAGAAGCCACGATCATGAGCGCCCGTCATCCGACGCTCCCTTCCAGCGAGATCGCGACGAGCTTTTGCGCTTCGACGGCGAACTCCATCGGCAGCTTTTGCAACACATCTCGGCAAAAGCCGTTGACCAGGAGCGCGACCGCCTCTTCCTCGGAGAGCCCACGCTGGCGGCAATAGAACAGCTGCTCCTCGGAAAGCTTCGATGTCGTCGCCTCATGTTCCAACTGCGCGCGCGCGTTCCGGTTCTCGATGTAAGGCACGGTGTGCGCACCGCACTTGTCGCCGATCAGAAGCGAATCGCACTGCGTGTAGTTGCGCGCGCCGTCTGCGCGGGCGTGCACCTGCACCTGGCCGCGATAGGTATTTTGCGCATGGCCGGCCGAGATACCCTTGGAGATGATCCGGCTCCGTGTGTTCTTGCCGAGATGGATCATCTTCGTGCCGGTGTCGGCCTGCTGGAAGTGATTGGTGATCGCGATCGAGTAGAACTCGCCCTGCGATCCATCACCCATCAAGACGCAAGACGGATATTTCCAGGTGATCGCCGAGCCGGTCTCCATTTGCGTCCACGAGATCTTCGAGTTGCGGCCACGGCAATGGCCGCGCTTGGTGACGAAATTGTAGATGCCGCCCTCGCCTTTCTCGTTGCCGGGATACCAGTTCTGCACGGTCGAATACTTGATCTCGGCATCGTCATGCGCGATCAGCTCGACGACGGCGGCGTGAAGCTGGTTTTCATCGCGCATCGGCGCGGTGCAGCCTTCGAGATAGCTCACATATGAGCCCTCGTCCGCGATGATCAGCGTGCGCTCGAACTGGCCGGTTTTCTGCTCGTTGATGCGGAAATAGGTGGAAAGCTCCATCGGGCAGCGCACGCCTTTCGGGATGTAGACGAACGATCCGTCGGAGAACACGGCCGCATTGAGCGTCGCATAGTAATTGTCCGTGATCGGAACGACCGAGCCGAGATACTTCTTCACGAGCTCCGGATGCTTGTGCACGGCTTCCGAAATCGGCATGAAGAGGACGCCGGCCTCGGCGAGCTTCTCGCGGAAGGTCGTCGCGACCGAAACGCTATCGAACACTGCATCGACGGCAACGCCGGCGAGAATCTTCTGCTCCGACAGCGGAATGCCGAGCTTCTTGTAGGTCTCCAGAAGCTGCGGATCGACATCGTCCAGGCTTTGCGGACCGTCCTTCTGGCTCTTTGGCGCGGCGTAGTAATAGGCGTCCTGAAAATCGATCGGGGGATAATGGACGCGCGCCCATTTGGGCTCCGTCATGGTCGTCCAGCGGCGATAGGCCGCAAGCCGCCAGTCCAGCATCCATTCCGGTTCATTTTTTTTCTTTGAGATGAACCGGACAATCTCTTCGGATAATCCCTTTGGCGCAAACTCGCTCTCGATCTCCGTGACGAATCCATATTTGTATTTCTGATCCGCAAGCTCTTGTAGAGTTTCTGCCTCTTGGCTCATGTCAGATTCCCGACGTTGAAATTCGGAGAGCATTGCCGCATGGCGCGGGCGGGAAAGGGACTTCACCCCTCTTTGGGGCCTCCGTGTTCAACATCACAGCATTCACCACGGCTCAGTTCCCTTCCACGGCGCCGCTCCTGGCTGCCATGGCCGGTCTACTGCAAGCACGATGCCATGGTGATCAAGCTGCGCCCGGGGTAGCTGACCGGGTCCCGCGAACGAAGGGCGAGATGCGTGCAGCTTGAGAATGGAATTGTCTGTGATGGTTAGAGCGTCGGCCGCCTTTAGGCAGCACCCTCAGCGAGGGCCGCCACAACGGGCCAGCCCACTACCCCCGCTGGATCCAGTTCTTTCAATACTGAGAGAATCTCAAGGGCTTCATCGCGCTCAGAGCGCCGAAGGCGAATGAATGCAAGAGCCTTCAGAGTATAGAGCGCGAAGCGGCCCGGCCCATCGGGAACGACGGGTTGCGCCGGCCAATGACGCCAGTCGGCGTTCCAGCCTGCTTGGCGCGCGGCAACCCCAAGGCCATCCTCGGCGGCCGCGAGCGCCATATCGAGATTTCCTTGATAGGTGTGAATTTTATAAAGACAGAAATAGACTGGAAGCTGATCCGGAGCAGCGGCCTGGGCCTGGCGAAAAAGCCGATCAGCCAGCGCATGGTCATGGCGATAGGCGGCGACGCCTTGCTGGAGCAGGGCATCGATCGCATCCGGAACATCACCGAAATTGATTGTCTCGGGTACGGAGAGCAAATCTTTCATGGAAGATCAGCAACGCCAGAAGAGAGCCCCTGGCAAGGGGTTTTTGGCCGCCCTCTTACTTCACGAGGGTCAGCACACGGCCAGGGTGAACGGGGACTTTCGCGTTGTGAATTGCGACCGCTTTTGTCACGGCCGAGGCAATGGCCCGCGCGCGGCCATCGGTTCCAGTCCAGTTGGCTTTTCGGCCGCGCGGATCAACTTCCAGGAGCTTCACACCCGTGGGCACCTCCGTCCCGTCGCGGACAACGCCTCTTAGGACGCCATCGAAGGGTGCCCGTATCGGCTCGCCGCCAAGGTGACCCACAACGAAGTCCTTGAAGATCCGCGTGCCAATCTCGATTGGCGTATGCCACCGGCCAGCGATTGTAGAATAGACGAAGCGCTCTGCGCCCGCGCCGCCAAGCCGGCGGGCCATTCTATCGGCGACGTCGGTTGGACCTTGCTGGAGAATCCGCCCGGTCTTGGCGGGCCGTGTTTCAATGGCGAAATCGCAATTCGCGCCGGCGGTGAAGCCAGGCCCAAGGCCAATCGTAAAGCGCGCAAGCGGACGCAGATCGGGGGTAACCTGATACTTTTGCATCCGCGCATCGACAAGGATGTCGAGCGTCCGCAGAACGATGAGATCGAGAAGGCCAAGCTCGGTAATCATTACGTCCTTGGAGGCACCAAAGCGCGAAAGGATCTCAAGACCGCAATCGACGCGCCGCGCTGAGACGCCTCCAACAGTGACGGGATCATCGAAAAGCGCATCGTGAAAGGCCATTTTCCGCCGGATGACGGGTGGAAGCGGATCGTGGGAGAGCACAACGAAATAGCCGCTGCGGTGAAGATTAACCGCGACGGCTGACGCAATCTCGTTCGTGCCAAGAATAACGGCGAAGGGTTGATAGTGCCCTTGCCTGCCTGCGTACTGTGAGCTGTTCATGCGTTTCCCTTTGGCCTCGCTGCTGAAAGCAAAAGCCGGGCCGGGCAAAAAAAAACAAAAATGCCCGAGCGCAGAGGGGGCCGGACTGGGAGATGTCGCGCTCTGGACCAGGCGCTTCGCCCGCGCGCGTCGGGTCTCAAACAGAGAGACGGGTAGATGTCGGGAAGCCGACATGGAATCCATGTGGAGAGATAAGCGAGCCTGCATGGCTCTCCAGGAACCGCGGAAAGGCGACCACCGCAGTCGGCTAGGCTGTCCCTCCTTAAGTCCAAGTCTGGCGTGACATTTGGTTTCGGCTTTGCATAGGGCAATTGTGACAGGAGGAGTGGCAGCGATGGCAATGGCTGGACCGGAAATCGAGCGGCTTATCAGACAGGCATTCCCGGATGCCCATGTGGTGGTCGTCGACCTCGCCGGGGATGGCGATCATTTTGGCGCGCGCGTTGCCTCTGGAGCATTCATAGGCAAGAGCCGGATCGAGCAGCACAAAATGGTCTATGCGGCACTTCAAGGGCAAATGGGCGGCGTGTTGCACGCTCTCGCCCTCGAAACCTCCGTGCCCAAGTAGTGGTTTGCATCGCATCCGGCATATGATTTCATTCGATCTTGAAAAAAGAGGTGGTTATGGCTGAACCAACGGTACAGCGCATCGAAGCCGTGATCTCGAGCGGCGATGTTGTTCTTTTCATGAAAGGTATTCCCGCAGCCCCGCAATGCGGCTTCTCCGCGGCGGCCGTCCAGATTCTCAGCCAGCTAGCTGTGCCGTTCAAAACCGTCGATGTACTCGCTGACATGGAAATCCGCGAAGGCATTAAAGCTTTTTCCAACTGGCCGACCATCCCTCAGCTTTATGTCAAGGGAGAATTCATTGGCGGCTGTGATATCATGCGCGAAATGTTTCAATCGGGCGAGCTCGCGGCCTTGCTGAGCGCAAAGGGCGTTGCGGTGGCGGCACAATGACTGAGATAGCGACAACCGCCGAGGACGATCGGATCGAAATCCCGCAAGTCTATAAGCGCCATGCGTTCGCGTGCTTTACCCAACGCCCGCCAAACCATCCGCGTGGGAGCTGCGGTGCCGCTGGTGCCCAGCCGCTCTGGGACCGGTTAGGCAAGAAGCTTGAGGCGGAGGGTCTCTCCGACACAGGCTTCACTGCCTCGGGGTGCCTTGGCTTCTGCAGCGCAGGTCCGTTGATGGTGGTCTATCCAGAAGGTGTCTGGTACCGGCCAACCACGGCCGAAGATATCGACGAGATCGTCGAGTCTCACTTCAAGCAAGGCAAGCTTGTGGAGCGCCTCGTCATGATCTTGACCCGGAGCTAGGCCAAAAGAGCCTAAAGCCTTCGGCGCCGCGCGCCCCCGCACGCATAATTTGCTTAGAAAAACTGCTTGATTGCTAAGCTCGGACGCGCATCGGGCCGCTCCTGCTGCGCCCGCGCCGCATTACGCAATAAGGTGAGGCATTCGATCGTCGCCGCCATATCAAGCGCGGTGAATCCGTCCAGCGTTTCTTGTGTCATACCCGCGCCGGACAGGAGCAACCTTTCGACGACCGCGGCCTTGCCGGTAGAAGCGGCATACATCAGGCAGGTCGCGCCGTTGTCATTGCGGTTGTCGATGTCGATGCCGGCTTCTATGAGCGTGCTCATGACATCAAGGTTGCTACCAACACATGCCAGCCAGAGCGCGTTGTTGCCATCGGCATTTTTTGCATCCAATTGGGCGCCGGCTGCGATGAGCGCGCTCACGATCTTGGTTTGCCCGGTGTGGCTCGCCTTCATGAGCGGCGTTGTGCCGTTAGCGATGACGGAATTGACATCATCGGAGGGGAACCCCTGGGCTCCCAGCCATCGCCGTAACGCGGCGCTCGACTCGGCCCGTTTCGAGGCACGATTTCCCTTATTCCAGGCCTCGTATCCCCCATCGAGGCTATAGACTTCGGAAAACCCGAAATCCGAGAAGATTTGTGCATATTCCTGGCTCGCGTAGCCGCGGTAGCAATAGATCAGAATCGGCGTGTTCTTCGCCGTTGCCCCGAGAACCCCGTCGAGCGTGGCAATGGAAACATTTTGCGCCTTTGCGATGTGGCCGAGGCCAAATGCTGCGGCATCTCGGACGTCGAGCAGCAGCACGTCCGTGCGTTCGATCAGGCGCTGCCCTTCGGGAATGCCAATGCGCTTGAATGGCGTCCGCTGTCGCATGGAACATGCTCCTCAAGAGTCATTTTACCGGCCGGGATAGGCCGGCAAGGTCGTGATTCGCTCGTCGGTTAAGGGATAGCCGACCGTGAAATGATAGAGCGATTGGAAGCGCTCGTTTTTCAGACCCAGAAGCTCGTGCAGGACGTCATCGAAGTAACAGCCGATCCCGGTTCCCCTTAGCCCCGCCGCCTCGGCTTCGAGGTAAAGAACATGCCCAAGCAGCCCCGCTTCCCAGTGAAGTTGACGGTAGCGCCAGGGGTTTGATTCAACGATCGCCTCGAATTCCGCGAGCATGCCAAGCGAGAAGCAGCTGTCGCGTGCGATCGCCTGATGGCAACTCAGTGTTCCGGCAATGGCTCTGCAATCGGCGGGCATGAGTTTGAGGAGCGGAAGATGAGCGGGGGCATTTTCCAATGGCTGCCAGAGGAACTCCGGACTCATTGAATCGCGGAGGGCCGGCGCAGCCTCTGGATGCCTCGGCAGCGCATAGAGTCCAGCTTCGAGCCCTTCCACCCGGTGGATGAAGAAAATTGAATGGACGCGAGGACTATAGGCCCAAACGTCCCAAGGCGGGAGCGGACGATCGAGCAGACAGTCCAGCATATGAAAGAACGTGGTGGCGTCCATCGTGAATTTCTTATCGAAACGTTGGGCGCTGCGCCGTTTAAAAATTAGGTTAGCGGCGGACGTCGCACAGGTGTGGGGCAGAGGCGGATAACTTATCGGATTTAGCCGGTCTCGCGACGGCACGCCGCGCGTTGCGAGTGCAACTTGATCGATCACCGGCCAGCGATAAATTGGGCGAGGGTCGAGAAGGTTTGCGTGCCCGGCCCAGGCTCTCGCCGATGGCTCGACCGCGAAAGGTGCACTGGCTTCCAAACCCGGTCTCTTACTCACGGGTTCAAAGTCGATTGCGATCCAAAGATCCGGATCCTCGGCCTCCACCCCAGAAAAATCTTCGCTGCGGTCGACGCCCATGAGCGCCGACACTTCCTTGCAACCAAGGCCATCGACAAGCCGTGCGGTCCACCCAAGCGCTCCTGCTGCGTAGCGCAAGGCGCCGAGCGCGTGGCCGACATCGAGCTGACAATAGCGGAAGGCGCGTTCGCCATATTTCCAGGCCTCCCGCCAATGGACCGACGCAAGTCCGACCCAGAGGCGTGCGGGGGCTGCGTTATGATCGGGAGGAGGGGCCGCGCCTACGATCTGGCATCTTTGTTCCAGCTCATGATCCCGGCTCAAATAGTGATAGAGGCCGTCTTCGAGGTCCGGCACATTGCTGGACAGTAGATAGGCTTCTGTTGGATGGAGATTCCCGCTCGACGGATTGCAACGTAGTGCCCATTTGTCGGGTCCATATTGCTTCCAGGCGGATAGGCCGAGCGACAGTTCCAAGAGCATGCCAGCCGAGGCCCTTGAAAGCGGCACCGGCCGGATATCGCCCCGCGTATAAACATCCGCAAAACTCGTATCGAGTTGCGCAGCCGCGAGCGGGAGTGCTATTCGCGCGCAGCCTTCGAATTCACGGAATGGATTGGGTTGCATATCCCAATCGAGCGTCTCCGGGCCGGCCGCATAGCGCTCAAGCCTATGCTTTGTACGCGCGTGATAGGCGCGCGCGATTTCGCCAGGATCCGCTGGTAGGGACACCGCATGCGTCATCGCGGGGTCCGTGCATCATCAGGCGTGGGACAGGGCGTCGAACTTACCGAACGTCCACAGCCAAGAAGGTTCGGATTTGGCTGGCCGTCGCCATTCGAGCATGTGCCTAGCAAGAAAGAGACAACCTCACCCTCAAATCCCGCGGACCTTTGTCCTTCCGCCTCGATGAGCGGCCGCCGGATGAGAAGGGGTTCGGAGAGCATGAGCGCGAGCGCGGCGGCTGCCGTCAGTGAGTTGGGATCGATCTCGCCAGACTTCACGCGGGGTGCAGCCGCGTTGAACCAGGCCGCTACAGGCACACTCCCGAAAAAACCGCGCAAGCGGTCCGCGGTCCACGGCTCGTGGAGCAGGTCCTTTGCGATTATCGTATGACCCGCTGCCTCGAGCGCTCGCTTTTGACGCGCGTTCGTGCCGCAGCCTGGCTTTTCGTAAAAGACGATCGTCGCCAAGAGACTTCCTCAAAATACCCCGAGTGTTCCCAAGACACCCGCCCATTCGCGGCGGTCGCTATTCTCAAAGTGTGCCGAGCTGGACAAGGGGGGCGGCGCCGCCGCGGCCAAGGATCGTGTCGACCTTTTTCCGGACGCTCTCGATGGTGAGCGGCTTGACAAGCGCACCATGGGCGCCCGCTTTGATGCCGTTCACTGCGGTCGTCTCGTCGGCTTTGTCGCAAACGATGAGGATTCGGACGCCCGGGAATTTTGCCGTCAACTCGGCAATGACCCCCATGCCCTTTTCCTTCAGAAAGGACACGCCTAGCAGCACGACGTCAGGCTTGAGCCAATCGGTTCCCTTCTCATAAGCTTCCTCAAGACTCGGCACCTCGTGGGTCTCAATTTCGTCGTGGAGCATGAATTGCAAAGCCGCACGCGTCACCTCGTCATGGTCGACAACGAACACCCGCCGTTGATCGACGGCCTTGGAAGTCTCGACACCGATTTGCATTCTGTCCTCATGCCCTTTGTCAAACGATTCTCTCGGCCATAAACTCTGCGCGCCAAAGCCGTCTTAGCGGCCACGCCAGCGAGGCCCCGGAGGGTCAAGCAAGTTCCGTTCCGTAGCGAAAGTCCGCAGCGGTAGGCTTCCGAAAGCGACGAGCGGCGGGCCGAATAGACGGCGCAAATCTATGACGCGAAGGCTGTCGTTTGTTGTGTTGTTTCTGACAGCCATCCCGAGTGATGTCGGTTTCGAAACACGCGGATCTCAAAGTTTGAGCCGAAGTCTCATCTCGTAAAATCAATGATTTAACGGTTATAAACTGGCTGGCACGGCGGTTGCTCATCAGGAAGCCGGAACGGCGAGTGAGGGCTGAGCGCACGCAGACGCCAAGACGAGCGATGCGCTCCTTCCCGTAATCCGCGAGCCAGTTTCTGCCAGAGGAACAGTCTCGCGCTGAATGCGCGATGGTTAATAGCAATCGATTCGTAAGGAGAGCTACATGTCGTCACTACGACAAATCGCGTTTTACGGTAAGGGAGGCATCGGCAAGTCCACGACCTCCCAGAACACTCTCGCGGCGCTCGCGGAGCTGGGCCACCGGATTCTCATCGTTGGCTGCGATCCCAAAGCCGACTCGACCCGTCTTATCCTGCACGCCAAGGCGCAGGACACCATCCTGAGCCTCGCGGCTTCGGCGGGCAGCGTCGAGGACCTCGAGATCGAAGAGGTGATGAAGGTCGGTTACCGCGATATTCGCTGCGTCGAATCAGGTGGACCGGAGCCGGGCGTTGGCTGCGCCGGACGGGGCGTGATCACCTCGATCAACTTCCTCGAAGAGAACGGCGCCTATGAGGACATCGACTATGTGTCCTACGATGTGCTCGGTGACGTTGTTTGCGGCGGCTTCGCGATGCCGATCCGTGAGAACAAGGCGCAAGAGATTTACATCGTTATGTCCGGCGAAATGATGGCGATGTATGCCGCCAACAACATCTCCAAGGGCATTCTGAAATACGCCAATTCCGGCGGCGTGCGTCTTGGCGGCCTCGTCTGCAACGAGCGTCAGACCGACAAGGAGCTCGAGCTCGCGGAAGCCTTGGCCAAGAAGCTCGGCACCCAGCTGATCTACTTCGTGCCGCGCGACAATATCGTTCAGCACGCCGA
>DATJBL010000009.1:0-4203 GCA_035515355.1 Methylocella sp. | reverse complement strand
GGCGATCCACCTCCATGCCGCGATCTCACCAGGGTTGAACCGGCTACGGCCGGCGGCAATCGCCGCGAACGGGACGATAGAGGTTTGCGCCGCGAAGGACTGCCAGCCACAACCAAACGCGCGGCGACGCTTGGCGTCAATCGACCGCGTTCCAGCCAGTGCGGTGACGGCAAGGGCACCAAAGAAGATGAACGAGGCGACATCACCGTTGGCGATCAAATGCACCACCGCCCACAATCCGACGCCAATAAGGAATGGATGGCGTGTAACCCGCACGATGCCCTCGGGCGAGCGCGCCACCCGGCCTTCCTGGCCCACGGAGGTCGGGTTTGGTGTGGTCAAGCCAATCACCGCCAGGAGAAAGGCGGGAAGCATAAGTATGATCGCTATCGGCTTCCACCACTCCGGAATACCCCAGGTGGCCACATAGGGGGCATCCTTGTAGGCCATCACGAGCCACACGACGGCGAAGAGTGAGACGATCGAGAACACCGCACGGTAAGTGCCTTCGCCAAGCGCCGCGACTGCGCGATCGCGCAATGTGGTGCCGGCGACGCCGAGATGGATGCCAGCGAAGCAGATCGCCGCGAGGACCAGGGGAAGCATCTGTGTTCTCCGTTCCGTTTCACCCGGCATTTCCAGGATGCCCGGCAATTTGGCCATAATACGCCCTTAAATCATGATGAGGTAGTTGGTGACACTTCGTGTCACGCTTCGCCTCTCTGGGGACGGCAGCCTTCGACTCGCAAAAGTTGCAAATGTTGTACACATCTATCTCTGAATAGAGATGCGTCAGTAGGGTGGGCTGATCGGGCTGGCGGGCGCATTCTCCCGACACCCATTCTAGGTGGCATCATCAGTACGTTCGGATTTGATTTCCGACAGGGACAATAATTGCCGGCTAGGAAACGCGATAACTGGTCCGACGCATGTGCCTGAATGACGGGGAGTGGGGAACCGCGACTTCGATCTGGACCTTTGGGAGAAAGCTCACGCGATATTCGACATCGCGATAAATTTCGGTATGCCCTTCTGATTCCCGAATCCTTGGACCTCGGTTATGGTCATGCCGCTGACGCCGACCTGTGCCAGGCAGCCCGCACGTCATCGAGCTTGAATGGCTGAATAATGGCGACCACGAGTTTCATGGGATCACTCCCAACTGTTCGTTTCTGTGAAAGTAGCGGACCTCGCCCCCTGCGTCCACACCGCGTGAGGTCGAGGAGGTTAAAACTTCAGGGTCCTTGGTGAACTTGACTATGGCAGCGGGGCGTGCCCGGCACGCTGGAAGATCGGGCATGAGCCATTGGATTGTTAACTGAGGTGTGTTGGCGAACTCAGCAGATGTCTCTAAAGGATCGGAGTCGTCTGGCACAGCGACCAACGTGGCCTACTCTCGACCGAGACTTAGAATATACGCAGTGACCGAGTTGATTTCCTCGGGACTCAGAATGAAGTTGGGCATGGTCGGGTGTGAGGTGCGGAGAAAAACTTTGATCGCAAGCTCGCTCATTGAAGGCATTCGGCTGATGTCAACAAAACTCGGAGCAGAGGGGTTCCTGCTCGGAGGCGAAGTGGCGCTAATCTGATGACAGGTGCCGCAGACTGTTTTGGCGAGGCGTCGGCCAACGGAAGGATCGGCCGATTGTGCGCTGGACGCCGTCATGCTGGATGCCGTCTGAACGGACGTCAGAAATCCGATCGAACATAGAAGCACTGTTGCAATCGTTAGTTGGGTCATCGTTCATCTCCGAAGGGCGGGCGAGCGTTGGGGGCGGATTATTACGCACCTTTCCGATGAGTGCCAGCCGCCGCAGAAATCCAACGCCACTGTAGATTATGTGATCGACGATGACGGAGGCTCACCCTCCGAACCCAGTTGGATTTGAGCCGTCGTCCCCGTGTGAGTAGTGACAGCCTGATATGCCCCTTTTCCGCACAAAAAGGGATATAGCTATCGCTGAGATCAGCCATACTTTGGGCACCACCCCACGCCAATTGGGCGTGGAATTTCACGTGACCAGTCTAGCCCCTGAGAACCACAAAGAAAGCAAGGAGGACTGGGGGTGTTTCAATGCGATCTTCCGGCATCGGATTTTGTCGGAAATGATGCACGAGAGCGTCCTAGACGCCTTTGAAAACATCCTAACATCGACTGCGAAGGGTTAATTCCGCATCAAGCGCTCCGCTATGTTGATCACCATGCTCCGTGGAGCAAAGCGTGTACTTAATGCTATAGTTGAATTAAACCAGCCAGCAACGACGGTGCCGCGGCCGTCAAGCAAGGCCTCAATCGCCTGATGCACGACGACATCGCTCTTCATCTTTGTCATTCGCTGGTAGAAAGTTTCCTTTTGACCGGCCAGAAAGGTGTCTCGGTGACACCGGGACAAATAGTCGTGCAGCTAACGCCTGTCCCACGGAGTTCACGGTTGATTGCGCCGCCGAAAGATAGAACGTAGCTCTTCGCCGCTGCATAGGCTGCATAGCCAGGCGTCGGCTGAAAAGCTGCCGTCGAAGCGACCAGAAGAATGCGCCCCCAATGCCGCTCAATCATTGGAGGGAGGAACAGATGGGTGAGATGCGTCACGGCAGCAATATCGACATCGAGCAATTGCTGCACACGCGGCCATTCGGAATACGCGAATGGCCCGAACAGGCCAAAGCCCGCATTATTGATCAACAGATCGATCGTCATGCCTGCCGCGCGGAGTTCGTCATGAAGGCTCTGCCGCGCCGCTTCATTAGCCAAATCAGTCGGCATGACATGGGTGGCAACTGAAAATCTGCCCCGCAGCTCCTGAGCCAATTGTTCGAGCGGCTCCGCGCGCCGAGCTACGAGAACGAGGGAAACTCCACGGGAGGCAAGCTCACGCGCATAATCGCGCCCCATCCCGCTCGACGCTCCAGTGATGAGGGCGGTCTGAGCGCTACGATCCCGGTTCATGGAAGCTTCCTAAATGATCCGGCATTCCCGAACGGGTCTAGCGTCCGGACGATGACCGAAGGATTGCAGGGAAGTCGAAGCGTGACAAGGCGAATTTTGGGATCTTATTGATGCCATCCGACTCGCGGATAGCCGGAAGCGACTCGGCGCTGGATCCATCCAGCTTTATGTCAATGATCGCCAAATCGGGATTATGGACGTTCAGCCATTCGTCGGCGGATTCGCAAGAGGCGAAGGACCCGCCCACAGACAAACCAGCGTCGAGTACTAGTGGCCTGCGTTAACTAAATTGTATCGAATGACTGATTCGCTTTTGTCGTGATTCGAAGCGACGGAGGTGAAGGTGAGCAAGAAGCGCTATGTTGTTGAGCTGAGCGGGGACGAACGCAAGCAGCTCGAAGCGCTAATCCGCAAAGGCAAGAGCCCAGCCAAGAAACAGCTTAAGGCACGAATACTCTTACGAGCCGATGAAAGTCCGTTAGGGCCGAAGTGGAACGATCCAAAAATTGCCGAAGCGTTGGGCACATATCCGATGATGTGTGCCCGTGTTCGGCAGCAATTTGCCGAGGGCGGCATCGATGCGGTATTGAACCGCAAGCAGCGCGCAATGCCTCCCATTCCACCCATCTTCGATGGGGAAAAGGAGGCCAAGCTCATCGCTTTGGCTTGCTCAAAGCCGCCCGAAGGCCATGTGAAGTGGACGCTGCGTCTCTTGGAGAAGAAGGTTGTCGAACTCAACATCGTAGATCGTGCGAGCGATAACACGATCGGCCGCGTCCTAAAAAAAACAAGCTCAAGCCTCACCTCAAACAACAATGGGTCATCCCACCGCAAGCAAGCAGCGCATTTGTAGCGGCGATGGAGGATATTCTGGCCGTCTACAAGCGGCCACGTGATGAAGATTGTCCACTGGTCTGCCTGGACGAGGCGTCAAAACAACTGCTTGCCGATACCCGGCCGCCGATCCCGATGAAGCCGGGACAACCGGAGCGCGGAGATTATGAGTATAAGCGAAACGGCACGGCCAATCTGTTCATGATGTTTGCTCCGCTCGAAGGCTGGCGCCACATCGAAATCACCGATCGCCGCACTGCTATTGATTACGCTCACGCGCTCGAGGCTTTGTCGGACACACATTTCAAGAACGCTAAAAAGATCATCCTCGTGCAGGATAATCTCAATACCCACAAACCTGCCTCGCTTTATGAAGCATTCCTGCCAGACAAAGCAAGGCGGCTTGTCGAACGCTTCGAATG
>DATJBL010000008.1:0-7496 GCA_035515355.1 Methylocella sp. | reverse complement strand
CATCCTCGAGAGATCACCGGAGGCGCTCTGCAAAGCCAGCGCCTTGACGACTTCGCCCTCGATCCAGCGCCGCACCTCTGGGGGAGCCGATTTCACTTGTTCCGCGGAAAAGGTGAAGCTGGTCACGAATTTCTCCTCAGGTCTGCATCATCGGAGGATCGAACTTTAAAGCTGGAATTCGCCGATCTAAGGCGAATTGGAAAGCCGAACCGGGGACGCCAGTTCCGCTGTTAGCCGCCCAATAGCCCTGACCCTCTTCACTCTGTCCGTCAAGCTCAAAGAAATTGCGGCAGCAGCCCCGGTCCGAGATCACGACGCCAGAGCCGCGAGCGCCTTGCGGAGCACTGCAAGTCTTTTGAGAACCGCCTTCGCATCCAGAGAGCCAAATCAACATGTCACGTGCATGAGGGCGATTTTTTTCTCGCGCGAGTGGTTGAATGATCGAATGGCTTCGGGCGTCGGCTCAACTATGACGCGGCAACCCTTCTTTTCGAAATAGGCGCTGGCCTCCGGAGAAGGATGCATATTCCCCTCCTGACCGGCGCCGATGATCAATAAATTGCAGCCGTCCTCATAGACGGACTTCGCCTCCGCTTTCGATATGATGTGGGAAGTTCCATACTGCTCTTTCGAGAGCTTTTTTTGCCGCTTCTCCACTTGTCCGGAAAGACGGATAACCACATCATGTTCGTAGGTTTTCCCATCGATCGTAATGCTTCCGAAGTCGCTTCCATCGATCTGCATAGTTGACTCCGCCTGTTTGAAGTGCGGGCGAGCCTCAAGCTGTCAAAGCCCGCAAAGCAGTCATGAATCCCGCCTGCCTCGCCGGCATCAAGACTTTGCCGGAACTGGCCTGTTTCGGTCCGCACCGTCGTCATCCGCCGTCTGCTCCCGGCCGACTATGAGAGAGATGGCTTGATCAACTCCCCGAGGTCAGGTTCTCCACAATGAGACAATATGATCTTGCGTATCGCGTCACGCAACCGCACAACCGACTCGAAATCCGTGCCCAAGGGCATAACCGGCTGCCCAATCTCGACGGCGACCGCACCGTGCCGGGGAAACCATTGATCGCTGCGCAGTATCGACCGGGTGCCTCGGATAACTCCTGGCAGGACAGGAATGTTCGCCTCAGCCGCTATCTTGAACGCCCCCAGATAGAAGTCGGAAAGGCCCGCCCTTCGAGTGAAGGTGCCCTCGGGAAAAAAGACCAGGATACGGCCTTGACGCGCGAGAGCGGTCAACACCTCGGCATCTGCCAGACTGCCTGACACATCATAGCGCTCAACAAATGGAATTTCGAGACGCCGCAGAAGCCGGCCCGAAATAAATTGTGTCGACAATTCTCGCTTGGCAACAATGGCGGGCTCCCCTGGGAGGACCGCAGTTAAGACAAGGGAATCGACATAGCTCGAATGATTGAAAACAAGCATCGAGGCTCGGCTTGGAATACGGTCGAGGCCGCTCGTCGACAGCTGGATTCCCATCAACCACAGTGCCCCGCGACCAATCCACCGAAGAGCAGACCAGCGCCAGGCAAGGCGTGGCAGGATGAGCACGGCAAGTGACCCGAGCAGGAATGCTCCAGAAAGCACCGTCCACCACCAAGCCGCGTATAGGGTCTCGCGCGACAGTCGCATCAAGCGCCTAATCTGCGGACCCACGCCAGACAGTGCCAAGCGCAAAAGCTGCCACCTTAAAGCGCGTTGCCGGGGGCTTATATGGCCGCTCTCGTAAATTTCCCTGGCCGCGCTCCGGCGGATCTTGCCGCTCGAGGTCTTGGGCACCGTGCGCGGTGGCGCCAGGATGATCTCATCGGGCGGCGTGCCTGCGATGTCGGTCACCACCTCGTGCGCGCGCGCCTGCAGCTCCGCACGGACCGCGGAGTCAGTCGCCCGCGTCTCCGCGAGGACAACGACGCGCTCGGTGCCGGTGTTTCGATCGGTCACGCCGAATACCGCGACGCCGCCCTTGCGAATTCCAACGATCTCGGCGACGCCCTCCTCTATTTCCTGGGGATAGAGATGACGGCCGGCGCGAATGATGATGTCCTTGACGCGGCCGGTGATGTAGACGTCGCCTCCGGCCACATATGCGCGGTCGGCACTGTCGAGCCAACCATCATGAAACAGCTCGCGTGTCTTGATCTCGTTGCGGAAATAGCCGCGCGTTGTCGAAGGCCCGCGAAACTCGAGCCGGCCTTCGTGCCGTTCGCCGAGTTCGCGGCCTCCCTCGTCGACAATGCGAATTTCGTGGCCCGGTAGCGGCTGGCCGCAGGCTACGATTTCGAGAGGCCTAGGGTCTTTCGGGCTTGCTGGCTCCGCCACCCCTTCCGTGCTCAGCCGATTGCGGTTGACGCGGTCGATAAGAGGGGGGCGGCCAAGCGGCGGAAATGCGAGCCCCACTGAACTTTCGGCGAGACCATAAACTGGTGCCATGGCCTGCGCGGGAAAACCATAGCGGCCAAATCGATCGATGAACCGGCGCAATGTCTGGGCGCTCACTGGCTCTGCACCATTCGGAACCATGCGCAATGAGCTAAGGTCCAGTCCTTCAAGATCAGCATCGGCAATCTTATTCAGGCACAGCTCAAACCCGAAATTGGGAGCTGCGGAAAAGGTGGCCCGAAAGCGGTGAATGGCCCATAGCCAACTTTCCGGCCGCACGAGGAAGCTCAATGGTGACATAACATAAAGCGCCGCGGCAAAGTGCAGACACCCAAGCCATGCCCCGATGAGACCCATGTCGTGGTAGAGCGGCAGCCAACTGACGAAGACATCGGATGAGCCCGCATCCATGACGCTACCCATAGCCCGGATGTTCGCAAGCAGGTTGGCATGACTAAGCACTACGCCTTTTGGATCGCCCGTGCTGCCGGATGTGTATTGGATAAGCGCGATAGAATGAGGGTCGTTGATGGGAGGCAGATTGGCCGGCGGCGGGGAGGCCTCTAGCTCTGCAACGCTCACAATAGCATTCAAGCTCTCGACTTGCGGACGAAGCAGTGTGCCGAGCCGCCGCCCCTCCGGCATTGTTATCAGAATGCAGCTGCCGGCATTACGCAGAATACCACTCTGGCGGCGCAGATGATCCTCGAGTTGTGAGAGCCGCATGGGCGGGTAGATCGGCACTGGAATGGCGCCGGCACAAAGGATGCCGAAGAACGCGGTGAAGAAGTCGATACTGGTTGGCAGCATCACGGCAACGCGATCGCCGGGCGCAACATCGCGCGCGATCAGCCCGCGTGCAACATTGCGTGCTCTGGCTGCAAGTTCGCCGTAGGTGAGCGCGCCAAGGACCGTCGCCTCGTCCTGAAGCACAGTGAGATGCAATCGCTCAGGATGTTGCGCTGCATGCCATTCAAGACCTTCCACCAGAGTCTGCGCCTGGTTCGCGGCGGGCACGACCGGCAGGGCAGAAACTGGCGGAGATTCAAGTGCCGTCCGCTCCCGCCTGGGTCCGGCCTGTTCCAAGGCTCGGGAGAGATCATGAACGGTTTCTGCCTCGCCAATCGTCTCTGCTGGCAGGCGCACCCGAAACGCGCGCTCGATCCTCAGAATCAGCTCAGTTCGGCCCAGGCTGTCGATCCCGAGGTCACGCTCGATCCGGCTTGACGGAACAATGTCGATCAATCTGACACGCTGGGGGTGCAGCTCGCGCACAAGCTGCGCGACGACTCCAATCAGCTCACGTTCGCGCATTTCCGGCTCGGTCGACGTGGCCAAGGGATTTGTTTGGCTAGGCTGCTGCGGCATAGAAAAATGGTAAATTGTTGTGAAGCTCAGACATTGACGTGAATCAAGCTCTCGATTCCAGCTAACCCTATGAATAGCATACTCGTGCCAGCCAGGTATCCGTCTCGCCAAAGATATCTTTCCGCGTTGTTCCCGCCGTCATGGCTGGCGCGAAGCAATTGCTACGGATGTTGATATGGCCACACGAAACCAGGTTCCGGCTGTCAGCGAGGGCGACATCATAGGCTGGCAGGAAGCAGGCACCTTATGGGGGCTGTTTTGCGAACGGGTTCGGCGCAGCCCGCACGCTATCGGCTATCGAGAATATGATCCGGGTGCTGGGAAGTGGGGCGAACACACTTGGTGCTCGATTGCGACACGAGTTGACCGGATCCGCTCGGCATTCGCGAGCGAAGGGCTTACGCCGGGGGACCACATAGCGGTCCTGCTGCCTAACGGGATCGATTGGGTATCCTTCGACCTCGCTGCGCATGGATCGGGACTCGTTGTTATCGGTCTCTACCCACATGATACGGCTGCCAGCAATGCTGCGATCCTCGGCCATTCCGATGCCCGTTTGGTTCTTCTCGACAAGGAGACCCGCTGGCGCTCGCTCCTGGCCTTCCATTCGCAATTCCCTTTGCTGAGATACGTCTGGATCCGGGACGCTGAAAGCGATCCCCCTTCATTGCCAACCGGAGCAACTCTGCGCAGCTTCGTCAACGTCCTCGAAAATCAATGGAGCCAGCCATTGTGTCATCGGGCAGTGCCGCGTGACACCGCGACCTTGATCTATACTTCTGGGACCACCGGGCGCCCGAAAGGCGTGATGCTGTCGCATTTCGCGTTACTTTGGAATGCCGCGACCCCAGGCGAAGTCATTCCACCGCGGTCCGATGACGTGTTTTTGTCGGTTCTTCCGCTTGCGCATGCATTCGCTCGTACCGCCGACTACTATTTGCCAATGATGGGAGGATGTACGGTCGCCTATGCCCGTTCGCCAAAAGAGTTGCGCGAGGATTTCAGCGCTATCCGCCCCACTGTGCTGTTCGGCGTTCCCTTTCTTTTCGACCAACTAGCTGGAGCGATCTTGAGGAAGGTCGAGGGCAGCTTCACAAAACATGGTCTGCTGCGGCTGGCAGCCTTCGTCGGGTGGCAATTATTTCGGATTGCACAGCGCCGAGGCAATCTCGGCCCTGTGGGGCGTCTCCTCTTATCCTTGTTCAAGCGATCCGTTGCAGTTCCGGTCCTCGCAGCCTTCGGTGGACGGCTCCGGGTCGTGGTCAGCGGGGGAGCACCGCTGGATCAAGGTGTTGCCCAGTTGTTGATCGGCTTAGGCCTGCCGTTGGTCGAGGGATATGGGCTGACGGAAGCAGGGCCGGTCGTGGCGGTCAACGCCCTCGACGACAATTTGCCAGGCTCGGTCGGCCGTCCTCTTCGCGGTGTTGAGGTAAAGCTTGGCCTCGAAGGCGAACTGCTCGTGCGTTCCCCCTCGATGATGACGGGCTATTGGAAGGATGACGCCGAGACTATGCGCGCGCTCAGCCCGAATGGCTGGCTCTCGACCGGTGATCTCGCTGAGATCAAGGATGGCCACATTTATATTCGCGGCCGCCTCAAATATGCGATCGTGCTATCCATTGGCGAAAAGATAAACCCCAATGTGGTCGAAGCAGAAATTACATGTGACCCCTTGTTCGAACAGGCCATGGTGATCGGCAACCGCCGCCCCTACCTCGTCGCGTTGATTGTTCTGAACACCCTCAAGTGGAAGAGCTTTGCAGAACGCAACCGCATAACGCCCGAAGAGCCGAATCAACATGCGAGCAAGGCCGCCATTTTGGGACGATTAACGAGATGTCTTTCACATTTGCCATGGTTCGCCCAGATTCGTGCCGTGCATCTCACATTGACACCTTGGACAGTCGAAGCTGGATTGCTGACGCCGACGCTCAAATCCAAGCGTGACGCCCTCCAACAGAAGTTCGCCAAAGAAATTGAAGCATTGTACCCAAAACGCTAGCCCAAACGAGCTGACGGCCCGGGGAAGATGACGCAAGCGTGCATCAGCGCAGCAAGTTGGCCTTGCTCATGGGTTGTTCGTTGCCGATGGTGAAGCAGGCTTGGCGAGCCAACCCACAGAGGTGAGATAAAGCCCACTCGCGACGAGGAATCCGAAGACGAGCCGCACAAGAGGTATGACCCTCCTCCGAAAAGGTGGACACCTTTGCTAAGCTCCTTTTGAAGCAGGAAGGTGTTTTATGGGTACGGCACGTCGTCAATATCCGGATGAATTTAAGCGGGAGGCTTTGGAGCTTTTGGTAAGCAGTGGCCGGCCGTTGAGCCAGATTGCTGGGTGTCCAAGAAAAAGCCCCCGGTCCAGGACCGGAACCAGACCAGGGGCTGCGCTTGATGGGTAGCGAGCAGCTACAGAGCATCAGGCCTTTTGCGGAGCGATGCGGAAGCAAGCCATCACGTTGATGATCTGCTGTCCAGGCCAGACCTGGGGCCGATTAGGGAGCGTCCGCCGCTCGGCTTCGGCTTGAGAGCCTTGATCCCGCCCCGGTCATAGGCCATGTGCTCCCGGTTCACCGTGCTCAACGACACGCCCATTGCCGCGGTAATCAAAGGCTGCGTCATCCCGGCCGCCGATCTCTAAACTCACGCGCGTAGAACCTGTTGCGAGCCGGCCTCTCGTATTCGATGAAAAATCAGAGTAGCACTTTCGCGGAAGTCCTCATCCGCGTGTCAGGGCTAACTCTAATGCTAAATTCCAGGTAAAAAGCGCGAATCAATGAACATAGCTTGGCCGGGCAAAATTTCGATTGCTCTTTTATTGGCGCCACTAATTTTGTCCGCGGATGCAAAGGGGGCGCCGGCAAACACTTTGCGTGAACTCTACACGGCCCTTGGCGAATGCGTGAAAGCGCCAGAAGGCTTGCCTGGATCAGAAATCACGGTGGTCTTCAGCCTCAAGCGTGATGGTTCGCTGCTTGGAAGGCCGAGGATCTCTCACGCCAAACTCTTGGGTGACACAAGCGCTCAAAAGGAATTTGTGAGAAACGTCCTCTCCGCATTTGACAAGTGTCTGCCCCTTAGCCTCACCGAAGGGCTCGGGGGCGCCGTGGCCGGACGCCCCATGTATTTCCGCGTTGTGAGCAGGCCGCGCGAGATCGATGCCGAGGCAACAGGTTTTGGACCTTTCTAGTCTTTGAACGGCCGGCCGAGCGGCTGAGATTGAGAAAGGGCGACTGAGCGGCAACGTGAAATGCTTTGAGTCTGCTTGCCGCGGCTCACGCCTGCGCCTGACACGGACCCTGGCCGAGGCCGCGGATCAAGCGCCGACCAGCGTGCAGATCAGCAGGTGTCAGGGCACGGACTGACAATCGCGAAAGGTCCGAAACATCCCTGCCCTCTCCAGAGGACCGGCGTGTGAGGTGAAGGATAACGACTTCCTTGATCACGGTTGCGCTTAGCATGGCCTTAGCGTTTTATTTTGCGAGTCAGATAACGCGCGCTGTCGGTGGCTGGTTCGCCGCTGACATGCTTCGCCGTTCGCGTCTGGTAGAAACCAAGCTCGTTCGGGACGCCAGCGAAGAGATCACTCGGCCTCATCTCACCTGCAAGAGCAGCGCGACGAGTTCGCTCTGGCGATGGGTATCTGTTTTAGCAAAGACGGATTTCAGCTGGTTGCGAGCTGTCTCCCGCGAAATGTTCAGTTCCCGAGCCGCGATATCCGGAGGAGCGCCGCGCGCGATGATG
>DATJBL010000007.1:0-41669 GCA_035515355.1 Methylocella sp. | reverse complement strand
GATGTTGGCGCACGGGGCGACCTCGGTCCTGACCTATGACAGCGAGCTGGTGATGCGCGGCGACGAGTTGCGCCACCCAGTCAACTACTCGCTGCTGCGCGTCATTCCGCCGGATGGCGCCGACATCGACGACCGCAAACACCCCGTCTTCGTCATAGATCCGCGTGCTGGGCAGGGACCGGGGATTGGCGGCTTCAAGCAGTTGAGCGAAATCGGCGACGCGTTCAAAGCCGGGCACCCTGTCTACTTCGCGGGCTTTACGGCTTCGCCTGTGGAGGGACAACGGATTGAGGACGTCGCGCGCGCATATACCATCTTCCTCGACAAGATCGCTGAGCTCCACCCCGAGGCCCTCGGCAAGCCCTTGGTGTTCGGCAACTGCCAGGCCGGCTGGCACGCGATGATGGCCGCTTGCATGCGCCCCGACGTGGTGGGGCCAATGGTGATTGCGGGCGCGCCCCTCTCTTACTGGGGCGGCGTCCGCGGCAAGAACGCCATGCGCTATCTGGCGGGCTGGTACGGCGGAACCTGGCTCGATCGCATGATCAGCGATATCGGCAACGGCATCTTCGACGCCGCCTGGCTGGTCGCAAATTTCGACAATCTCAACCCCGCCAACACATTGTGGACCAAGCAATACAATGTTTGGGCTAACCCGGAGCAGGAGAAGAACCGCTACCTGCAGTTCGAGAAGTGGTGGGGCGATTTTGTCCTGTTGCGCGGCGAAGAGATGCAATGGATGGCCGACAATCTCTTTGTCGGCAACAAATTCTCGACTGGCCAGATCGTCACCAGCGACGGCATTCGCATCGATTTCCGGGAGGTCAAGACGCCGATCGTCTGCTTTTGCTCGCACGGCGACAACATCACGCCGCCGCAGCAGGCTCTGGACTGGATTCTCGACAATTACCAAAGCGTGGATGAGATCCGGCAGTGCGGCCAGAGAATCTTCTACACCATTGATCCCAAGGTCGGCCATTTGGCCATTTTCGTCGGCACCAAGGTGGCCGCGAAGGACCATGCCGAGTTCATCAACAACATGGAGCTTATCGACGCGATGCCGCCGGGGCTCTACGAGATCGTAATTACCGAGAAGCCGGGCACCGAAGCGTCGCGACAGGGAGAAGCCAGCGATTTTGATCTGTCCCTCGAGGAACGCGGTCTCGACGACATCCGCGCGCTGGGTTGCAACTCGCTCGAGGACGAGCGCGAGTTCGCAGCTGTCGCACGCGTTTCAGAGCTCAACAACGCTTTCTATCAGACCTTCCTGCAGCCCTGGATCAAGATGATGAGCGGCCCACAGGTCGCGCGCGCCGCTCTCGACCTGAACCCTTTGCGGCTCGGCTATTCTCTCCTGTCCGACAGAAATCCGATGATGCGAGCGGTTGCGCCGCTCGCCAATTACGTCTGGGCGGAGCGCATCGCCGCCTCGGCCGACAATCCTTTCATCGCGATGCAGGAGCAGTTTTCGAAAACCATGGTCGACGCGCTCAACCTCTTCCGTGACGTGCGGGACGATGCGGTCGAGCGCAGCTTTCACGCAGTGTACGGCTCGCCCCTGGTTCAGGCCGCCTGCGGAATCTCTTACAATGATGCTCCACCCCGGCCGCGGCCTGGGCTGTTGCCCTCTGTCCTGGCGGCAGCGGAGGAGGATAAACGTCGTTTGAGGGGACGGATGGCCGAGGGTAACGTGGTCGATGCTGCGGCACGGGTGTTGGTCTATATCGGCAAGGCCCAGCATCGCATCGACAAGAGCACCTTCGAGGCCCTGCGCAAGCTGCTTCTGGCGTACCCGGAAGTCTCACCGGCTGAGTTCAAGGCTGCTGTGCGCGAGCAATGGGCGATCCTGGCCGTGGACGAACGCGCCGCAATCGAGGCGCTGCCAGAGCTGCCGCAATCGAGGCGCTGCCAGAGCTGTTGCCCGCGGACGCCACGGCGCGTCGCTCTCTCTCCGACTTGCTCCAGGCAGCTGTCGCAGCGACCGGCAAGCTCAATGCCGATGGACAACGCCGCTTGAGCGAGGTCAGGCATTTGCTGGCGACTGGCACGATCACTGGCGAATAAGGCGCGCAATTGGCGAAGATAGCGTCGCCCGGGGTGCAAGACTGTAGCGAACAAGCAAAGCATGCTGAAGTTTCGAGCGATCTTGGCATTGATCGCACCCGTCTCACCTATGAGCGCACGCTCCTGTCGTTGATCAGGACAGCAAACTCGCTCATCGCGTTTGGCTTTGCGATCCAACAATTGAGCTTCGGCTCAGCCCGGAAAACTGAAAGCCTGGAGCCAGAATTTCGGTCACGACTCCATACTGATGACGTTGTGTAGCTACGGAGAAGTGCCGCAGCAACGGCAAGCCCAAATCATGCGAGACTTGGCGAGCCCGCGCTCCGCGAGAGAAAGCATGGCCGAGATTGGGTCCGTCTTATCCTAGACAAAGCGCTTGAGCATCGGCAGCGCCTGTTCGACACACAGGCGACCTTCGGCGATAGCCTCCTTGGCACGATTGAATTCCATTAAGCCGATGTGTCGCAAGCGGGGAACCAGCATCACGTGCGGCGGTTCGCCCGCGAGACGGGCGCGGGTGATATAATCCTGCATGATGTTGATCGAGTTGGCGAGTACGTCGAAGTACCCCGGGGTCGACGGCCCGTGCGGCAGCAGACGGGGAGCGATCTGGGCCGCCTGCTCGCGCAACCCGGGTGGCAGCTGGTTCAACATACGATTTACAAATTCATTTGGAACACGCCCAGGCGCCACTGCCGCTTGCGGACCAAGTTCTTCGAACCGCCGCCCCAACAGCTCACCATTGAGATTAACCGCGATTGTTACATCGGCTCCCAGAGCCCTGCAAACCGAGACAGGGACCGGATTCGAAAGCCCTCCATCGACCAGCCATTTATCGCCGATCCGGGCCGGACTGAATATCCCCGGCAGCGCGATTGAGGCGCGTACGGCCTCATCGATCGCCCCGGACTGCAGCCATATCTCGCGGCCGCTTACCAGGTCAGTCGCAATAGCAGCATAAGGCTTTGAATAGCTTTCGATCGCCTGTGTGATGCCAAGCTCACGAAGAAATGCCATGATGAGCTTGCCGTCGATCAGCCCGCCACCAGAGAGCCGGACATCGATCAGTCCAACGACTTCGCGCCAGGTGGCCATCACTGCCCATTTCCGCAGATCACCGAGCCTGCCAGCGACATAGGCTGCGCCGACCAGCGAGCCGATGGAGGTCCCGCACACGATATCGGGCTCGATGCCGGCCTCGATCAACGAATCAATGACTCCAATGTGCGACCAGCCGCGGGCAGAACCGCTGCCGAGTGCGAGGCCAATCCGGGTACGTGCCATGGCGCTCCTACGGAGTCAGTCAGATGTAAAGCCAAGCGCTTCGAACTCGGCGCGGCACACCTCGCTGAACTCGCGAAGTGGATCGACAAACGCATCTTGATGCAACATCTCTCGCAGCTCCGGGAACGTTTTTTTTGGCGCAGCGTAGGTATCAGCAATCTTGCGCAGGATATTCTCCGCGGCCTGGATCACGCGCGGTGAAGATAAGACGCGCATCCGGCTGACCAGGGCGTAGATTTTAACCAGCCCGGCGGTTTGCTCGAAGGCTTGCGACTCGTCATACCCAAGGGCGTCAATATAGAGGCGAGAAGCCTCCTCGATGAATGTCTTATAGAGCTTCTGGCGCCGCCTTTTGTCGCGGGTCAGCTCCCCAACCTTTGCTTGGGTCCTTTGCGTCAACCACGACGTAGCAAGTGAGGTCAGGCCGCCGATGATCGACCCAGCCAGCACTGCAAGTGCCGAGAGAATTGCCGCGTTCATTGAATCTCCGTCTGACCGGGAAGACTGACTTCAAGCGCCCGGACTGCAGCACGTGTGAGCAGCTCTCTAATCCTGATCGGGCCACTGGTCATTGCATTTTTCACGATAATGGCGACAGCCTTTGACCTGCCCCTGAATTTTTCCTCCAGGCAAGGATAGAGTCCGGCCGATTTCAGGACGGACAGATCAAGAAGACCAGGTTCACGGAACAGCAAACCATCGGGATCCTGCGCGAGCACGAAGCCGGAGCGAAGGCGGCGCCCGGGAAGCGACCAAGCGGCGCCATAGCGTCGTCGGATTCAACGGTTTTCCAGCCGGTTGTAGTCGAGCAGCCCGCGATCGGCCTGATCCATCCGCGCTTCCGCCGCTTGCAAAAGATCACTGAATTCCCAGAACCTCGGATCAGTTCTGCGGACCATGAAGCGATCGCCCAGACGCCGGTAATCATCCTCGGACTTCAGGGAAGCGACCGCCCCGATGAACTCTGGCAATTCGGCCTGCCCGAGCCGGAAAAACGCATTCGGATACGCGCCGATCAGACCCGGAACCACAGTGAGCGCGTTGTCTTCCGGCGCCAGTTCATTCTGCTCCAGCAACAGATGGGTGACGTTGCGGTGGCCGGTGTCCTTCACCAAGGTAAAATAGAGCATGGCGCCCTGCGAGTCGCGAATGACGAGATAGCTGAGTTCCGGCATCAGCCCGAGACTTTCGCCGCGCAAAGCGGCGAGACGCACAAGCTGCTCGCGGAGGTCCGCGTCCGTCACATTGGCGAGCGACAGGCGCGTGTCGAGCACGGGCCTCAAATGATTCCCGAGCATCGCGAGCAGCTCTTGTTCGGGATCGGCTCCGCGGTACGGGACCGCGCTTTCGACCTCCGGATCGGCGACCAGCGCCCTCATGTGATCGAGAGACTCCTTCGTGGCGTCACGATACCATCGTGAAAGCGCGTCGGCGCGGGCGCTGGCGGGCAGGAAGCTAATGAAATTGGCCTCCCCTTCCATGCGGAGAAAATCCATGTAGAGCCGGCTATTGAGATTGTGCGTGAGGTTACCGTAGACGTCGTAGCCAGCCACCAGAAGGTAATAGATACGCTCAAAAAGGGAATAGTCTAGCAGCCAGGCCGTTTTTGGAGGCTCTCCGACAAGTCCCCGAACGACAGTTGCGCTGTCGAAGTGCCGCATCACCGTCAAGGCGGCATTCGGATTTGCGCCGTCCCCGTCCCAGATCATATCGAGCCGGGGACCGCCGTGGAAAGCGGCGAAGGCGCGTAGACTCGTCGCCCGTTCGGCCTGAAACCGCCGTTCCCGCGCAGCGTAACCATTCCAGACCGTCACAAGCGGCACGCTGTTGCTGCCGTCCGCCGCCGGCAGGGACATGTCCTCCAACGCCCGCCGGGCCACATCGTCGGCGTCCTTCAGCACGCCCACGCCGGGAGCGAGAAAAAACACCCAGAACCGGTCGTCGATAACGTTCAGCGCGACCTGTCCCCGGCACACCGGCCCCTTGATAAAGGTCATAACGAAATACTGCGCGTCATCAAGAAGGAACCGATAGCGCGATTCCATTGGAATGGCGCGAAACGCCGCCAAACCGTTCGAGGCCTCTCGCGGCGCGTAGAACGGCTCTCTGTCAACGACGTAATCGGGAGCAAGGAACAACGTCCGGTATCGATCCATCCGCGCCATATCCAGCCGGTAGGGCATGTGCGTCTTTGCGACTATCGGCTCGAGATCGCGCTGTAGCCGGTAATAGACCCGTTCGACATTCGGGGCGTCGAAGGGCCGTCGCGCCGCGATATCGGAAACGGGTTGTCCTGGCGGCGTTGCGCTGCGCACGAGACGAAATATAGGCCCTCCGGCTGCGTCGTTCAGATAAAGATGAGCAAGAAAGAGATGCTCGTACAAATAGCGGCTCATCAGCCGCTCCTTGAGCGAATTCCCGTTCAGAAAGCGCTCCCATGCGGCGATCTCGGCCTCCTCGCGCCCAGAAAGGGTCGGCGGCCCCTCATCCGGCGCGCCCTGCTCGATCCATCGGTCGATCTGCTCTTGATCCGCTGGAGCGATGCCCGGCAACCCGAAAGGCATCCCCGCGAGAGGATGGGTTTTTTCATAAAGATCGAAAGTCTCGATTTTCGGGCAACTCTGTTTACGATCGAGACTGAAGTCGAGGTCGCCCGGCGCGAGGCCCGCGGTAGGCTGGGGGTGGGCCTGTTTCAATGCAAGAATGCGATAGATTAGACTGGCGGATCGATTTACTTCCGGCGTGTTCCTATATTCGTTCAATACCGGGGAAAAGCCTCTCTTCCGCCATTCGGACGCCTTCTGTGCGTCGACGAACAAACGTGTCGGCGGCGCCTCAGCGAGTCTTGATCCGTTATAGACCAGATCGGGGCTGAGGCCGCGCGCGATACCTTCCCAACTTCCGAGTTTGAGCTGGCAGGGCGCGTCGTAACAGGCATGGCAAACGACACATCGCCTTTCGAGAATTGGTTGGATCTGCTCGCGGTAGCTCACCGGTCCCGCGGACGCGGCCGGGCTATCGTAACGCGTGGGATCGGCCTCGCCGTGCTCCTTCCAAAATTGAAAGGCGTACAATCCGGCGGCGACAGCCCCGGCAAGGAGGAAAACGACGAAAACTAAACGTAAACGACGAATAGGTTCCCACATAAGCTTTTCCGATGGTTACCCCCCACCAAAAAGGGGACGGCACCGAGAATCAGCCGGCGAAAGCGCGTCGATATCCCCCGCCGTGCTCGCGGCGCCCTCGCGCACGCTGCCATAACCTCGGCATCAACCTTTCAGGAACGCCAGTAGGTCAGCATTAATTGTGTCTGCCTAGCGCCGTGCGCCTGGAAGTTTAGGAGCAAGCGTCGAGGGTGTCTATCTAGGCGATGACGTCCGGGTTGGGTCGATAGTGTTGAAAAACCCCTCGCGGTGAACAGCGAATGATGATTCCATGCTGTGGAGAGTCAGCACGGGTGATTCGGTGATGATGGGACGGCAGGCGGGCGATCAGAGCCAGCTATTCTACTTGTTCAATCTCGAAGAGCGCATTCCGGCGCGCCATCTCCTGGGCTGGATCAATCCGATTGTGACGCGCGTGCTGACTGACCTTCGCGAGAAGCTGAAGCCATTCTACAGTGAGGCCGGCCGACCTTCGATCGATCCCGAACTCATGCTACGGATGCTCATCGTCGGCTATTGTTACGGCATCCGTTTCGAGCGCAAGCTGTGCGAGGAGGTCGAGCTTCACCTCGCATATCGTTGGTTCTGTCGCCTCGCTCTCGACGACAAGGTACCCCATCACTCGACGTTCTCGGTGAATCGCCACGGCCGTTTCCGTGACAGCGACATCTTTCGACAGCTCTTTGAGGCGGTGGTCAAGGCGTGCATGGTAGCGGGGCTCGTCAAAGGCGAAGGGTTTGCGATTGATGCGAGTGTCATCGAAGCCGAAGCCAGCCGCTATCACGGCAAGTCGCCGGACGAAATCGATTGGTCAGTACCCGAGCGCCAGTCGCGCGCGGTCGCCGAGTTCCTGTCTGGTCTTGATGATGAAGATCCCGACGCGGACCGCAAACCGCCGAAGGTGATCTCGCCAACGGATCCCTGCTCGGCGTGGACGGCAAAGGCGAATAAGCGTGTACAGTTTGGCTACGGCCTCAACTATATGATCGATGTCGAACATGCCGTCATTATCGACGTCGAGGCAACGCCGGCGCGCACCTATGACGAGGTGGCCGCAACCAGAACCATGATCGTTCGGACTGAGAAGGTGTTCGGCGCGAAGCCTGAGCGGCTCGCCGCCGATACAGCCTATGGAACCGGTAAGATGCTTGCCTGGCTCTTGGAGAAAGGCATTACACCGCATATTCCCGTATGGGAGAGGTACCAACGAACTGATGGCATGTTCCCTTACACCGACTTCGCCTACGACGCCGAGCGCGACATCTATCTCTGTCCGAACGGCAAACCTTTGAGAACCTCGGGAACAATGCATGATGGTCGTGTCAGAAATTACTTGTCACGAGCCCGAGAATGCCGCGTTTGCAATCTTAAGGAACAGTGCACGCGCGCGCCGTTCAGGAAGATCGTACGGGACATCAACGAAGATGCGCGCGATCGTGCGCGCTCTCTAAAAGGCACCCCTGAATTTGAACGGTCGAGGAATGAGCGCAAGAAGGTGGAGATGCGTTTCGCCCACCTGAAGGTTAACCATCGCTTCGAGCGCATGCGTCTTCGGGGTCTCACCAGCGCCCGCGACGAGTTCCACCTTGCGGCCATCGTGCAAAATCTCAAGACGCTCGCAAACTACGTCTGGCGGCCACCACCGGACAAGCAAGCTACCGCGTGTGCCGCGCAAGCGTGATGCCGCAAAGCCATCCAAGTTGCCTAAAAGGGCCTACCACTTCCGGGCGCAGCGGTGACCAACCGAGAGAAAACGACCTTCAAAAGCTCCAATACGTGAGCCTCACTCCTCTCGTCGCCGACTTTTTCAACGCCATCGGTCAGCCGGAGAAATGCTCGCGGCGAGGATAAGTTTTCCGGTATGCCGTCGTTAGCTGCCGGGAAGCGAGCCACGCGACACTTACACTTGGCGAGCGAAGCCTTGGGGTCCTTCGAAGCGTCAACTGACGACGAAGCTTCGCCGTTTTTGACCCGATGCTCGCAGGCAGGAGCTCTGGCCGGCCCTAGATCCCCTCGACCCCGACTTTAGCAAAGCGGGGTTCTGCCGATTTTCATTTTCGTAGCGCATAGCTGATTATTCTGGGCGCAAAAATTATAGGGCGATTTCAATAACATAGGTGTTCGCAGTTTTATTCTGAGTGGCGCGCCAATAATTTCAATAAGTTATGACAACGCGCGATGCGCCAACTGGGTAGCTAGCAACCATATAGCTACCTGAGAACCTTATCTTTGCTCATGCGGGGGCGGCCGGGCTTGCGTAGTGTCACTAAACCGCTCCGAACAAGCCCATGCCCTTTGAGGCAGTAGCCCCGCTCAGCGTATACCCCGGACGTCCCGTGGCCGCCGGCGTGACGCGCGCGAATCCAGCCGCCACCAAATCGAGCCCATCCACGAACGCATCAATGAACCGAACCGGATTGTCGGAGCCAACATAATCTTCCACCGCCTCCGGCAAAAGCAGAACCTGCGACCGATCGAATCCAGAAATGTGCGTCATATACAATTCTGCCGCGCCGAACCAGCACGGGAATCCTCTTACGTCTCGGACTTGTCACTCAGTCTGCAACAATTCCGCACAGCGCAGAAAAGCTCTCCAATCTAAGGTTAGAGTGCAGTTTTCGACCCCCTTAGGACTGAATCGCCTTGGGGAGATGACATCAGATCGGGTCGCGCTCGCGGCCGCAACGAATCCCGGCTCGGTTTACGCTCAAGTTGCAGAACTTGAAATCAGGCGACGCGTAGCGAAGGCTCAAATCGACGCTGCTAATGCGCAGAAAAGAACGGCGGGGGCACAAAGGATCACCGCCTTGGCCACTGTTGGTCTTATAGCTGCAACGCTCATAGTTGCGGTGGTGACCTATCTCAAGATTGGGGTTTCGGTGAGATAAAATCTTCTCTCTGATTACCACGGCGGTTTCGAGGCTGGAAATCAGGGGTTTCTGAGAGATCGCGCGTTACGCGAGTGAGATGATCAACCTCCTCGGACCACGATCGGCCGAGACATCGCCGCCACGTCGGTAGTGGGCCTTCAGTGTTTCAGTTTGTCTGGATCGAAAGTCCACACCGCCCGGTTGAAGGTGACGGAGTGTCGGATGGATCGCTTCGCGCAGGATGGTAATGATTTCGTCTGCCGTGAATTCATAGCTGCCGAACTGCTTGACCTTCTGGTCCCATATTGGGCGCCAGACAGCGAGCGGGCGGTCAAAGGTCTCGATGCTCCGGCTATGGAAGTTCAGATCGCGGCCCTTAAACCTCGACCATTTGTCCAGGTCGTTCACTAGCAGCCCCGCGATGTGCATCAGTTCGGTCTCGTTGTTGCCATCGAAGCCGAGGAAGCGTGGGGCTCCGGCCCAGTAAGATTCCGCTTGGACACGGGTTTTTTCTATATCGCTTAGGCCGTGAGGCCCTTTTCGAGGCGGTCCCACATGTCAAGAATGTCGCAGACTAATTCGACTTGGAGCGACGTCCGGACATTCAACTGTAGCCCAGGATATTTCCAATCCAAGGCCCAGATGTCATTGTTAACGACGGCTTTGTGGATGAAATCGAAATCCAGCTCGCGCTTCTGCGCAGGCTTCGCCAAGTCCACAGCATAGAGATTTGCAACTTTTCGGCCGTGGTGGAAGTCATGATAAAGCCCTCTTCCGCTATGGCGCGCGAATTCGTGGAATGCTTTGAACCGCATCCTTGTTTGAACGGAATGACAGTTTTGTAGCAAGCCGACTCGTTGATGATAAGGTATCTCGTTCACCACTTGAGAGGGTAGGGAGTTTTTCTAAACCCCATGGTTCAGGGACGGATCGCCTTATTTATGGGTCGATTCCTAGCGGAAATCAAAACTGTGGCTCCTTCACGACATTGCTGCGTCAATCCGCCAAGCGCACGGAAGAGATGCTTCATTGTCGCGTCAGCCAATTCGTCCGCCGATCGCAACCCGGCGCTTGCGCCAATTTCTTCGCTCACGCGGGATAGGCAACATGAGCGGAATCCGTTCTAAAATGTCATCCTGACACCCAGCCAGGCTTCCAAAGGCGGCGTAATCGTAATCGCACGCGGGTCATTTGACGAGAAGAGCCCTGGAACCGGAGCGCCAGTGACCTGATTGGTCGTCGAATTTGTGGGATAGAGGGCGCCATATGTGGCGCCACGGTAGTCGAGCGCATTGTTGATCAAACCGTAAATTTGGAAGTGATCATTGACCTGATATGAGGTGCGCAGATTGAGCGTAGCAAAGCCAGACATTGGCTGCAGTGCGTTGATCTCATCACCAAAATAATACTGTCTTGATCGATAGACGAGGTCCGCCCCGATTTTCCATTTGGGAGATACGAAATAGTCAAAGCCGATCTTGACTTTATGGTTTGGAATTCCGGGAAGATTGTCGCCTGGTTCAACCTGGATATTGCCGTTGGCGTCCGCATAGGGGTTGTTCGGCGATGCCAACAGCACGGGTGTCAGGAAGATCGCATTTATGTATGAATAATTGGCATAAACGTCCCACTTCTCTGTTGTATATCTTGCGCCCATATCGACACCTTCTCGCAGCGTGTCGCCAGCGTTCGTGTAATAGCCGAAACCAGTCACAACGCTCGGCACAGCGTAGATGTCATCCTGATTTTCGGTTCTATAGAGGCTAATACTCCAGTCTATGTTTCCGGGCATAAGCCAATTGACTTTGTTATTGCCTTTAAATCCAGCCTCGACGGTTCGGGCGACGATCTGCTTTAACGGCGGATCAGCAACAAGGAAATTGTCGATCATGCATGGCTGGCTCGGACTAGAGCAGCCGAGCTCGAGGGGCGTGGGCGCTCGATTGGCTTCCGAGTAGCTGGCGTAGGTCGAAATTTCCGGTGTGATCTTGAATGTCACGCCTGCGACCGGATTGATGCGATTGAAATTGTTGCTTGAATTAAGGTTCGGATTCGCGCCGCCGAGATCAACCAAATTGATCTGTGCATCGTTGAAGCGAGCACCAGCACGAATGGTGAGTTGGTCAGTGATCTGGAAGTCATCGAGCGCATAGACGCCAATATACGTATTTTGGGCGCTAAGATTGACGGGAGAGACATCATATGCCGGCTGATCGATGTACTGGCCGTAGCTTTGGACGACGAAATTTGGCGGCAGTGTACCAAGAACACTGTTGCCCTCAAAATGGGTCCAGCCATGGTCGACGCTAACGCCCGCCGTGATGGTATTCTTATGACCCAGGATTTGATCAGTGTCGGTTAGCTGCGCTGTTACGCCGGTGCTTTCCGTCTTGGTCCAGTTTCTGTCGATCTCACCCATTGGTTGCCCATCTGGCTGGCTCGGATCTGGATCGACCTGGGTGGTGACATTGCCATCGTTGCAAAGGTACCCAGCGCCGGCGGCGCAATGGTAAAAGTTGCTGACATTGCCGTCAGCGTGCGCCTGGGCATAGTTGCGGAAATAAACGTTCCCATTGAACTTTAGCGTGCTCGAAATCTGTGTCTCATCCGAGAGCGTGATCATCTGGGCCGTGGTTTGCGTCGTTTGCGGAGTGGTGAAAACAGCCCATGGATTTTGCTCGGCGAGTACGAGAGGCGTCGTGCCAGAAACCCCAAGGCCATCTGCGGCACCTGTCATGCTCAGATGAATCTCGTTGCCATTGTCCCGGTAACCGACATCGCCATACCCACGTTCAACGTCCGATTGGCCGTAATAGCGGAAGCCGTTCGTCCGGACGCCTTCCATGGCGACGTAGTAGCCCCAGTTGCCGTTATTCACGCCGTATTGGGCGGACCCAAAAACGGTATAATCACTTCCACCCTGCAGTTTGATTTCAGTGCCCTGCCAAGTGAAGCCATTCTTCATGTTCATCACAACCGCGCCAGCGAGAGCATTGAGCCCGAAGACCGGGTTGCCCGTGACAATCTCCGCACGGTCGATTGCTACGGTGGGAATCAAATCCCAATTGACGACATCACCAAAGGACTCATTGATACGCACACCGTTCACGTAAACAGCAAGGCCCTGGGGCGTGCCAGGAACCGGCGATGCGGTCTCGCCGCGAAAGTCGAGCGATTGCGCAAGCGGGCTCCCGATCGCGTCTGTCGTCGAGACGCCTGGCGTGCGCCGAGCGAAATCCTCAGTTATCATGAGTTGATTCAGAGTCGCGATTTCTTGCGCGTCAATGGACTGGGTCTCGCTCGGAATATCCAGCGCGCTCATGCCCGTGCCGAGCGGCGTAGTGGCAAAGATCTCGACAGTCTCCAGTTCTATCGTCGCGGGTAGCGTTTGAACCGGCAATGGTTGAGCAGTCGTGGCCTGCGTCGGGGCCGATTGGGCCAATGCCTGAGAAATTGGAATTGTCGAACAGAAGGCACCCACGATTCCGCCGAGAGACCAGCGAAACCTCGTTCGCGCCAGCGGAGCATTTATGTCCTGCCAACCTCCTTTGCAAAACCTTGCCATCATTCCCCCCTGATTCTACCCAGCTGAGATAGGCGTGTGCCTTTAGCAACTAATGCAGCTCATTTGCGTGGATGAATTCTCTTCAGTGTCGCGTGTTGATCTACCTAATCGAGTAGCTTTGGACTGTCCCTGACGACCAAGGCACGAATTCAAGAAGGGCCCGCCATCCGCGCATGATGTTCCTCCTACAATCCAGATGCATAGGAACGCCACACAGCTAAATGACTATATTCAAAAAATTCGAGCAACAATAGAATTTATAACGCCTCAAAAAATACTGATGACGTGTTGCAAAGATGCACTCTGCAAGTTAGCTAAACAAACTGGCCTGCTTCAGCACAAGTGTGCAAGCTAAGTTGATCATATGACGATTGAATTGCTATTTTTTGTTGTCAAAATAGCCTGAAAAAATTCTAAAATGTCCCGGTATGATTAGGATAAATTGCTATCTATTGCAGGAAAAACTCCCGGCATGTTTGGGAAAATTTCCCATTTTTTGCGGGAAAAAACTCAAAGGTCGGCTCGCGGAGCGGCTGTATCTCTCGACAATGAGCAAAAGAGCAGTGTCTTGCGCCCAGAAGCAGAGCAATGGTTATGGCATGCATAAGACGCCCGATTTCGGCTGCGGGCTGATTGGAATGGAGGCGCGAGTCCAAGCGCTTGGCGGCCAGCTCGTCCTTACCCGCGAGCCGGGGCTCGGTCTTTCGGTCACGGCACACCTTCCTATTCCGGCGCATAGTACCCGGGCTCCGGCCGATGCTTGTGCAGGCAATGCACGAAAGTCCACAGCGCCTACCGCCAGCGAGCGGGTGTCTTGATCCGTGAAGCTGCGCGTTGATACCTATTCGAAAGGACTTTCACAAAACTCTATGATCGCAAGACCCCGATCACCGCGGCCTCCAACTCGTATTGCGGCGGCCAATCCTTGTCGGCAATAACAAGGTCCTTGAATGCGTTGAATGACTCGGGGCTTATGATAAGCTTCAACGCCCTTTCAATAGTGGGCCGCCAACCGTTGCCTCAGCTCGATGTCCCGTGATGACTCACGGCATGCGGACCGCGCGATCACGTCCCTGTTTCTTCCTCCTCCGGCAAGGGGAGGATGACATCAATTCGGGTGCCACCGCCTGGACGGTCGTTGATGGATAATCTCCCTTCAAGTGCCTGCACCCGCTCGCTCATACCGATGAGCCCCGATCCACGGCCGCGAGCATCGGGCATGCCGATCCCATTATCCTCAATGATGATATGAAGAACCGACGCAGCGAAATCTCGGTCCGCATTGTCAAGGAACGGTGCAATTTCGAATGAAAGAGCGATCTTGGCTTGGCTTGCCGAGGCATGACGGTAGATATTCGTCAAGGACTCCTGGATCACGCGATAGGTGGTGAGGCCAACGATTTCGCCGACGGAACCGAGATCATGGGGCATCTCAAGGGTCAGGTCGAGATCGGAACGGGCCCCTTGCCAATTCGCGATAAGGGAGCGTAAGGCTGCTTCAAGCCCGAGTTCTGTGAGTTCTGGAGGGCGAAGCTGGTCGAGCATCCGGCGCATGAGATCTTGCAGCGCTTGTCCGGTGGCATTCAATTCTTCGCAAATTTTTCGCAGGCGACCGCGATCATATTCCGGCGCGGCGATGGTATTTAGCAGTGTCGCGGCGCCGGCACGGATTGAGAAGAGGCAAGGACCCGCCTCATCGTGAAGATCGCGTGCGATTTGCCTGCGTTCATCATCCTGCACCCTGATAAGTTGGCCCATTAAACTGAGCTTTTCCTCGCGGACGCGGTCGAGCGTCGCGGCGAGTGAATTGAGCCTTGAGGCAATGTCGCGAAATTCCGCAGCCCCTTTGAGTTCGAGACGGACATTGGTGCGGCCTGCTTCCAGCCGACCAAGCCCTTGCGCCAGATTGTCAAAAGGTCTGAGCGACGAACGCACCAAAACGATGACGGCAAACAAGATCAGTAGCGTCGCTATGAGGCTCGTTGCGGCGAGCGATTCGACATCCGACCAGATTTCAGCGACTTCATCGACCGGATTGGAAGCAATGGCGATATAGCCATATTGGACGGCGTTGATCGTCGCTGGGATGAGAGTAACTCTTGGTGTCGGGGCAACAAAAGAAACGAACCAATCCGGGATCCCTTTTTCGTGCTCAGCTCGCATCCTCGCGGTGGCTAGCGGCGTAGGATCGCTGTTTGGCAGGATTTCGATCTCCAGGTGCCGGGAGTCCTTCAAACCTTCGAGAAGGTGATGGAGCGCGGGCAGCGGGTCCTTGCTGGCTTGCAAGCTGGCGAGTGCCGTCTCGACGAGCTCACGCGCCAGAACGTCGATGCTGTTGGCTTCCGCGCGCACCCTTGGGCTGGCGTGGTTTACCAGGATTGCGACGTTCAAAAATAGAATCATCAGCAAGACGAGTCCAACCAGCCAACTCAATCTCACTTTCAAGGAAAGGATAGGCATATCGACAACTCGCTGTTTCGCCTCAATAGGAATGACGCGTCGCGGACAGAAAGAATCAGCGATTGACGCAATATGGACTCGAAACATTCTGCTTGATGGCGTCGAGCAGCGCGCCCTCTAAGAGCAGGGCAGATCCATAATGCGTCTCTATATCGAAAGGCCGCCTCGCGTTCATATCGAGCGAGGCACTGTGCATGGCGATAAGCTGGCCGTCTTGCGTGAAAAGCCTGGAACCAGAGCCGCCATAGCCGTCGTTGCAATCATGCCGGGCACGCCGGATGCCGTCTTCCGAGGGCGGATCGATTTGCCTTATGGTGCAGGATTCAAGACTCGTCATAAGATGAAAATTGGCACGGCCGGCAGGCGACACCATCGTCACCTGCAAAGCAAGGCGACCAGTGGCGGGTTTTGAAGCGTCTGGAATGGGCTGCGGCGTGATCTTCTTGCTCACCGGGTGCTTCAGCCGGAGGAGTGCCCAGTCATCGGTGATATGCAAAGCCTGACTTGTTTCGTCCACACCCAGGCAAAGGCTCCCCGGAGCGAATTCGACGGCTTCGTCACCAATGTGAAAAAAGCAATCGGTAACCGGCCGCGTTGGATGCAGGGTTCGGTCGACGAAATTATGTGCGTTCAGCACAACAAGCTGGCGTGAGCCAATTAGCCAGGCGGCAGCGCCTCGTTCGAGGGTTCCCGCTTCCATCCGACAAAAGAGAACGCCGGCGCCCGGATAGTGGCGGTAATCTTCGTCCGGCATCAATATTCGCGCATCGCGCGGATAAAGCGCAGCCGGCACTATTGACTCCGAATTTTGTGCAAGCAGGCCGCCTCCCATCGCGATTAAGAGAGAGGATACCACGGCTAAAATCTTGCGACTTTGCCGCGTGGAAATTCGGGCGATCCCGGCAAAAAGACAAGCCTTGTTCACAGTCGCAAAAGCCCGCTTCGAGATGGCTTTGACAGAGCGATCGAAAGTCAGGACCGGACATGAACGATGGCGTGCGGGCGCGCAAGCATTCGGACAGCGGGAGCGACAACAGGGACGTTTTTGCATCATACTTACCAATTTTTCCCGACGCAACTTGCCCAAAATTCATGGAGACAGAATGAAGCACACAAACTTATATGCCCGGCAACCGTAGTGTCGCGCGAACGTTTGGGATCGTTTTCGACTGAATGCGGTGCCGGCAAAGATTGGGAATGCGCCCGGGATGGCGCCTTGCACGAACGTGATTTGGCAACACAAAAAAATGGAGGCGTCGCCGAGGTGCCGAAGAGCACAGGACGCCGTGTCGGGAGGTTTGCGGGATGAAGAAGCTTCTAAGTTCAGTCTCACTTCTTGCTGTGCTCGCGGTCGCGCCGATCGGCTTGTCCGTTCCAGCGGGCGCCAATGACGAGCTCGATCGCTTGTCGAAAAGTGAAGAGAACTGGGTGATGCCGGGCAAGAACTATCACTCCAACAATTACAGCACGCTGACGCAGGTCACGGCAGACAATGTCAAGGAACTGCGGCCGGCCTGGAGCTTTTCGACTGGCGTGTTGAATGGTCACGAAGGCGCCCCGCTCGTCGTCGATGGGAAAATGTATATCCACACCTCTTTTCCTAATTACACCTTTGCCCTCAATCTCGACGATCCGACCCGCATACTCTGGCAGGATAAGCCGAAGCAAAATCCGGCTGCCCGTGCGGTCGCATGCTGCGATCTCGTCAACCGTGGTCTCGCTTATTGGCCGGGAAATGGAATTACGCCGCCCCTGATTCTCAAGACGCTTCTCGATGGGCACGTGGTGGCGCTCAATGCGAATACCGGCGAAACGGTCTGGAAAGTCGAAAACTCGGATTTTCATGTTGGTTCAACACTCACCATCGCACCCTATGTCGTGAAGAACTATGTGATCGTCGGCTCGTCAGGCGCCGAGCTTGGCGTGCGTGGCTATGTCACGGCTTATGATGTGCGCACTGGTGAGCAGAAATGGCGAGCCTATGCGACTGGGCCCGACGAAGACTTGTTACTTGCGCCAGATTTCAACATCAAGAACCCGCATTACGGTCAGCAAGGCCTTGGCCTCGCGACTTGGGAAGGGGATGCCTGGAAGATCGGCGGCGGCACCAATTGGGGATGGTACGCCTACGACCCCGATACCAATCTGATCTATTTCGGCACCGGCAACCCGGCCCCATGGAACGAGACGATGCGGCCCGGCGACAATAAATGGACAATGACCATTTTCGCACGCGACATCGATACGGGGCAGGCGAAATTCGGCTATCAAAAAACCCCACATGACGAATGGGACTTCGCCGGTGTCAATTTCATAACTCTATCCGAACAGAAGGATAAGATCGGGAAGGAGCGCAAGCTGCTCACTCACCCAGACCGCAATGGCATTGTTTATACGCTCGACCGCACGACGGGCGACATAGTCTCGGCCGACAAGATCGATGACACGGTCAATGTGTTCAAGACGGTCGATCTCGTGAGCGGCCTGCCGGTGCGCGATCCTGAATATGGTACCCGTATGGATCACCTTGGCAAAGACATCTGCCCCTCGGCCATGGGCTTCCACAATCAGGGGCATGATTCCTACGATCCGACGAAGGAGCTCTTCTTTCTCGGCGTGAACCATATTTGCATGGATTGGGAACCGTTCATGCTGCCCTACCGGGCCGGCCAATTTTTTGTCGGCGCGACGCTCAACATGTTCCCAGGACCAAAGGGCAATCGCCAGGCGGGCGAAGGACTTGGCCAGATCAAGGCCTATAACGCGGTCACCGGGCAGTTTAAATGGGAAAAGATGGAGCGCTTTGCCGTCTGGGGCGGCACCACGGCGACAGCCGGAAATATCGTGTTCTACGGTACGCTTGACGGCTTCATCAAGGCGCGTAGCAGCGACACGGGTGAGCTTCTCTGGAAATTCAAGCTGCCTTCGGGTGCTATCGGCTATCCGATCGTCTATGAACACAAGGGGATCGAATATGTCGCCATCATGTATGGCGTTGGCGGCTGGCCAGGGGTCGGTCTGGTCTTCGACCTGCAGGATCCGACGGCTGGCCTTGGCGCTGTCGGCGCCTTCAAGCAGCTCGCCAATTATACCCAGATGGGCGGCGGCGTAATGGTGTTCTCGCTCAACGGTAAGGGACCTTACGACGATCTGAGCGTCGGTGAATATAAGGCGTCGAACTGAGCCTATTTCGAGACTTTCTCTGCGTGTCTCTCCGGACATTGCGCAGCGCAGGGAAGCCGCCGCCCGGATGTCCTCAACCATCCGGGCGGCTCCACCCGTGATGACCATCGTCCTGGAAAACTGCATGTTCTCCCTTTCTCTTCCCAAGCTTTGCGCTGCTCTGTCGGCGGGCGTTGTTTTTTGGGGCGCGGCTGCAGCGGCGCCTGGCGGCAGTGCTTCACCGGCGGCGCCCGAAGGTGCCCCCAAGGACGCCGCCTCCATCTTGCGCATCTGTGCTGCTGAGAAGCAGCCGCCCTTCTCCCTGGAAGACGGTACAGGCTATGAAAACAAGATTGCCGTTGCTCTAGCAGAAGCGACGAGCCGCAAGCCGCAATTCGTCTGGTCCGACAAGCCCGCGATCTATCTCGTTCGGGATTTTCTCGACAGAAAGCTGTGCGACGTCATCATCGGTCTTGATACGGGTGACTCCCGGGTTTTGACGAGCCGGCCCTATTTCCGTTCAGGCTATGTCTTCATTTCTCGTACCGACCGCAATCTTTCGGTTCATAGCTGGTCCGATCCGGTCTTGAAGAGCTTCGGCCATATTGCGGTGTCCTTCGGCTCGCCAAGCGAGGTCATGTTAACGGAAATCGGTCTTTACGAAGAAGATATGGCCTATCTTTACTCGCTGGTGAATTTCCGCTCGCCGCGCAACCAATATACGCAGATCGAGCCGTCCCGCATGATCTCCGAGGTTGTAAGCGGCAACGCCGATCTCGCCGTCGCCTTCGCGCCCGAAATCGCCCGCTACGTAAAGTCCTCAACGGTGCCGCTCAAAATGACGCTGGTCGATGATGATGCGGCGCGCTCCGACGGCGAGAAGATCGCTCAGCGCTACGACCAATCGATTGGCGTGCGGCGCGAGGACCAGGCGCTGCTCGACGAGCTAAATGAGGGCTTGGTACGGGCCAAGCCGAAGATCGATGAAATCCTGGCCTCAGAAGGTATCCCAGTCCTGCCGGTAACCAACTGAGAGACAAGAGACAAATTTGGAAAGAAATGATCCAATCATGAAATTCAGTTCTCGAACTCTTGCGGCGATTTGCGGTTTTAGCGCGGGTGTGTTCGCGCTCGGCTCCGCAGCAGACAGCCCTAACGTCGAATTGCGCAATACGGTAACCGGTGAACTCCTCGACCTCAACACGGCGCTCCCCGAGAGTCGCGATACGCCGGGCGTCAAGAAGTTCCTGCAGACGGGTGTCGATCCCTATCTTGAAGATGCGAGCTGCCTCAAGGCCGGCGAGCAGATCTTCCTCTCCGCTTGTTCGGGCTGCCACGGGCACATCGGCGAGGGCAAGATCGGCCCCGGCCTCAACGATGATTATTGGACCTATCCTCAGAATACGACCGATGCAGGGCTGTTCTCGACGATCTTTGGCGGAGCGCAAGCCCAGATGGGGCCTCAAAATGAAAATCTTACTCTCGATGAGATTTTACGGGTCATGGCCTGGGTTCGTCATCTCTACAAGGATGATGTGAATCACGCGTTCTGGCTGACGGACGAGCAAAAGAAGAAATACCATCGCTATCAGCAAGGTGAGACGTTTCCCGACAACCCGCCGGGCCAATGCGCCAAATCGGCTGGACAATAACGCCGCGTCTTTTCATGGCGTTGTCCCCGCGGCTTTGCCGCGATGATCGAAGGAGGAAGACATCATGTCCATTGCACGCTCTTCAATCCCGCTTGCCATCGCGACCGTGCTCTTCGGTTTCCCACTTGGAGCGGCTCAAGCTTATGACGGCACTAAGTGCAAGGCACCAGGCAATTGCTGGGAGCCGAAGCCCGGCTTTCCGGAAAAAATCGCCGGAACGAAATATGATCCGAAGCATGATCCCAAGGAACTGGCCAAACAGTCAGACTCAATCAAGGCGATGGAAGAGAGGAACCGCAAGCGGGTGGAAAATTTCAAATCGACCGGCAAGTTCGTCTATGATGTAGATAAGATCCCGTCCCAATGAATTGGGCTGGGTTTGAGAGTGGAAAGGCGGACGGCCCGCTTGCGCCGAAGCCACAACTCTCAGTGCCGGATCTCGATGATTGGCGCGAGCGGGCAGTGCGCCTCGAGGCCGAGGTTGGTAAGGCGATCCTCGGCCAGGCGCGGCTCATCCGCCTTGTGACCGTTGCGATTTTCGCTCGCGGCCATGTCCTGCTCGAAGGTGATGTCGGGGTCGGCAAGACGACCCTGCTGCGGGCCTTCTCCCGTGCGCTCGGCGGCGGCTATGCCCGGGTCGAGGGTGCGATCGACATGATGCCAAACGACCTCCTCTATTACACCTATCTCGCCGATGATGCCCGGCCACGCGTTGCACCAGGGCCGATCTTGAGTCAATCGGACAATCTTTCAATCTTTTTCTTCAATGAGATCAACCGGGCGCGACCGCAGGTCCATGCCGTGCTCTTGCGCGTGATGGCCGAGCGGAAGCTTTCAGCCTTCAACCGCGAATATGTTTTTCCATCCTTGCAGGTTTTCGCCGACCGCAACCTGGTCGAGCGGGAAGAGACTTTCGAGCTGCCAGCTGCGGCGCGCGACCGCTTCCTCATGGAACTCTCCATGGCCACGCCGCAGGACCCAGCCATCCGCGAGAGATTGCTGTTCGATCCGCTTTTCTATGATGTCGATGACCTTTTGCGGCAGGTTGGCGAGGCGGTCCTCGATTACCGCGAGATCAGCGATATTGCTACGGCTGTTCAGCAATCGGTTGAAGCCAAGGAGGCCTTACGGTCTTATCTCCTGCGCCTGTGGAGTGCATTGCTTGATCCGGCTTCCGCTGGCGTCTCGCTACCCAATGTCGACCTTGAGAATATCGTGCGGGGCGGCGCAAGCCCGCGCGGGCTTGCTTTCGTCGTGCGTGCAGCAAGGGTGCGCGCTTGGCTCGAGGGCCGCGACTACCTTGTGCCGGAAGATATCCGCGAGATTTTCGTGGAAACCATGGCGCATCGGGTGTTCGTCGACCCAGTCTATGCGCTGCGCGGGGATGACATTCCGCGCCAGCTTTGCCGCGCCGTTCTCGATGTTGTGCCGGCACCATGAACGCTTTTTACGAAATTGCCTATCGCCCGCGCGGTGCTTTTGTCAATAAGGCGATCGGCGCTCACCGGTCCCGAATGATCGGCAGCGACGGTATTTTTCGAGACCACGCGCCGTTCTTGCGCTGTCCAGATGCCAAGCACATTGATCTTCGCGCCACGCTCAATGACCCCTTTGGCGAGACTTTTGTGCGAAGGTTCGAGCAGCGCCAGGCCATCGATGTCTATGCGCTTGTCGATCTCTCCGGCTCAATGGCGTATGAGGGCGCAGTCAGCAGGCTAGCCCTTGCCGCAAGCCTCTGCGTGTCGCTCGCCTATTCGGCAACCCGCATCAGCGATCGTTTCGGCCTCATCGGCTGCGACGATCGCATCAGAGAGGACGCCTTTCTCCCCGCGACCCGAGTGCGTCGCACAGCGATCGCGGCCGCGGAAGGGCTTCTCAATGCCCCTTGTTATGGCCAAAGCGTCGAGGGCTTTTTGGACGCGGCGTCGCTCCTCAGGGCGCGGCGCAAACTTGTCTTGCTGATTTCCGATTTCCGGCAGCAATTCACTTTTCTCGAACAACTGTTTGATGCGCTCTCTCCTCACGATGTCGCCCCGATCTGTCTCCTTGATCCAGAAGAGGAACGCCCGCCCCGATGGGGGCTGATGGACATCGCTGATCTTGAGACCGGGCAACGTCGGCTTGTGGTGTGGCGCCCTTCTTTGCGAGCACGCTGGCTGGCTTTTGAGGTGCGGCGGCAACGGGCGCTCGAACGCCTCGCCCGGCATCATGGACGCGCCCTTTATATCGTGAATAGCCACATCGATTCGCGCGATCTGTCGCGCCATTTGCTGAGCGTCTGAGATGTGCGTGCGAGCGGTCCTGGCTATCCTTTGTCTTTGGCAAATTCTACTGCCGGGGCACGTACAGGCGGCCGAGGTGGAGGTCCATGCGTCACGCCAGTTCGGCTATTTTGTCGGCGATCTCATCGAAGCCTATATCGATATTCGCATGCCGGGGAGAGCACAACTGCAACAAGCCTCGCTGCCGGCGCCCGGCCCTTTGAACGCTTGGCTCGATTTGCGCGGGCTTGCCGTGTCGGGCAGCAAAGAGGCCAGTGGCACGCTCTGGCGCCTGCATCTCACCTATCAAAACTTCTATCTCGCGCTCGATGTTCGCGAGATGGATATCCCAGCTTTGTCGCTGGTTTTTCAAGATGGCGGCGATGAGACCACGGTCGAAGCGCCAAGCTGGCGCATCCGGGTCGCCCCCTTACGGGAAGTTTTGCCGGAAAAGCAGGAAAATGCGGCAGATTACCTGCGCTCAGATGCCCCGAATGTTTTGATCGCGGAACACGGCGCGATGCGAACAGGCCTCCTTGCGGGCCTGACGGTTCTCTTGGGTTTCTTATGTCTTTGGGATCGCGCGCTCTGGCCATTTCATAAGCGCCGGGCGCGTGTCTTCACCGCGGCGGCAAGGCAAATCTCGTCGCTCGCCAGGCAAAAATCTGGCCCCGAATTTTATCAGGCTGCCTTCCTGGCCCTCCATCGCAGCATAGAGAGGGCAGCTGGCCGAGCCATCCTCCTGGAAGATCTGCCGGCCTATATTGGCAACAATCCGCAATTTGCGCCGCTAGCCGAGTCGTTTCAAAAATTCTTTGCCGCTTCGCGGGAAGCCTTTTTCAGGGGGACGGAGCAAGACTTAAGCCACCTCTTCGCCAAGCCGGATCTCTTGGCCTTCGCCTCGCAGCTGGCGGCGCTGGAAAGGGCCGCGTCATGACGCTCGCGCTTGATTCGCCAATGGCGCTGGTGCTCTTGCCCTTGGCCTTGGCGCCCTTCTTCTGTTCCGCTTTGCGTCCGTCCCCTATCCCCTCACTCGATGCGGCGCCGCTCGATCTTGTTTCCCGCCTCTTTGCCGGGGTTCTCGCCCTCCTGGCGTCCATCGCGATCGCTGCGGCGCTTCTTGCGCTCGCCGGCCTGCACGGCGCGCAAGGCTCCGTGAGGAAATTGGCCGAGGGCGCCGAGATCATCATCCTCATCGACCGCAGCGGAAGCATGAATGATACTTTCGCTGGTCGCCAGCCTACCGGCGAAGAAGAGTCGAAGACCACGGCCGCGAAAAGAATCTTATCGGCTTTCTTCAACGGCGACGCTCATGATCTTGTCGGCGTCGCCGCTTTTTCGACTTCGCCCATGCTGGTCATGCCGCTGACCGATCATCAGGCCGCTTATCAAGCGGCGATCGCGGCCATCAATCGGCCCGGACTCGATTATACAAATATCGCGCGCGGCCTCGCCTTAGCGCTCTCCATGTTCAAGCCGGGTTTTACGGGCCGCTCGCGGGCGATCCTGCTCGTCTCCGATGGCGCGGCGTTGATTGAACCCAAAGTCCAGGAGGAGCTTCGCGCTGATTTCCAGAAGATCAGGATCAATCTGTATTGGCTGTTCCTCCGGACGGCAGGCAGTAAAGGCATCAGCGATCAACCAAAGCCCGGCGAAGATACCCCGCAAGCGATGCCAGAGCGGCACCTCGATCTTTATTTCAAGACACTTGGGATGCCTTATCAGGCTTTTGAGGCTGAGGGGCCGCAGGCCGTCAGCGATGCCGTCAATCAGATCGGCCGGCTTGAGCGCCATCCCATGGAGATCGAAGAGGCGCTGCCAAGAACCGATCTCACGCCGCTCCTCTCCATGATCGCTTTGCTCGCAACGCTTCTGCTCCTAGCTGCCAAATCGGCCGAACAGCGAACAGGCGCCTCGCGCGGATCAGCCCTCGGCAGAACCTCGCTGCGGCTCCTGCCCGGAAGGCGCCAATGAAAGGGCGAAGGGAGGAGGCCTATAGCGTGCGTTTCGTGGCCGCGCGGAGAGCGCAGGGCTTGAGGCGATCCTTGGTGAATTTTGGGCGAAACAACCGCTCATTGGCGCTTGTTGTTGCCTTGGCTGGAGCAGCGCTTGTTACGATTTTTAGCACCTATCTCTGGCTCGATGCGCGGGCGGCGAACAAGACCATTCGGGATTTGACCGCGGGCCGCGATCTGCCGGTTGACAGCACGGCAGCACCGGAAGTGCTTCTTGCCCGCATCACAAGCTTGGCGAAACGCGATGACACGGATACGCCGCGCCTCCTCATCGATTCTCTGGAGCAGCACGGCGAGGCGGAACTCGCCGCACGAGCCCGCTACAATCTGGCCAATGCGCTGCTGCGCAAAGCCTTTATGGCGCTTGAAAAGGGTGATCTTGAAGCGGCCGGCCCCCTCGTCAATCTGAGCCGGCGTGAATACCGCCGTTCGCTCTCACTCCGCCCCGATTTCTGGGACGCCAAATTTAATTTCGATGTCGCCTCCCGTCTCCTCCGGGAATATCCTGAACTCGACCGCACAAGCGGCGATGAACTCCTCGCCGATCCCAAGAAAATCTGGACCGACATTCCAGGCCTGCCGAAGGGACTCCCCTGATGGGCGTGCGCCTCAATGATCCGCGCTTTCTGTTGCTCACCACGGCGGCGGCCCTGCTGTTCCTTTCCATCCTTGCGCCAGGCCTCGCGGTCGAGCGGAAAGGTTATGAGCTGCTGGCCGTCCTCGACATTACAGGCAGCATGAATACGCGCGACTATGTGTTGAATGAAAAGCCCATAAGCCGGCTCGAGTTTGCCAAGCTCTCTCTGCACGATCTCCTCCAAAAGCTTCCTTGCCCATCGCGCCTCGGTCTCGCGATCTTCACTGAACGCCAGCCTTTCCTGCTGTTCGAGCCGATCGATATCTGCCGTGATTTCGCCCCCGCCGATGCGGCGATTGCTGGGCTTGATTGGCGGATGGGCTGGGAGGGCGACAGCCATATTGCGGCAGGCCTTTATCGGGCCGTCGCGATGGCGAAGGATCTGAATGCCGATGTGATCTTCATCACCGATGGGCAGGAAGCTCCGCCCTTGCCCTGGTCCGGCGGCCCGCCCTTCGAAGGGAAACGGAGCGAGGTAGGCGGGCTTATCATCGGGGCCGGCAATTATGCCTTGTCGCCCATTCCCAAATTCGACGACAATGGAAGGAAAATTGGTTTTTACGCAGCCGAGGATGTGCCGCATGAAAACCGCTTCGGCTTACCGCCGCCAGGGGCGGAAAATCGCGAGGGCTATAATCCGCGCAATGCACCCTTCGGCTCGGCCATGGTTCTTGGCACCGAGCATTTATCCTCTGTGCGCGAGCCCTATCTGAAGGAACTCGCCAATATCACCGGCCTGACCTACCGCCATCTCGCCCGCGTGCCGGATTTGGCCGCAGCGATCAAGGCGGCCGTAACACCGCGCCCTCGCCCTGGCCGTCTCGATCTGCGGCCATGGTTCATCGCGGCGGCGCTGGCCTGTCTCACTTTTCTTTATGTCGTCCTCCCGATTGCCGAGCGGTTTCTCTCCTTTCGTGAACGCCGCTTGCTTCACCTTTCAACCTTGAAAAGGAGATTGCCTTGAGACTGAGCGTTCTTGCCGCCGTGGCTGTTGTTTTGGCGACACCCAGTCTTGCGCATGGGCCAACGCCTCTCAAAGTCGATGAAACGGTTACCATTGCTGCCAATCCCCAGAAGGTCTGGGCGCTCGCTGGCTCCTTTGGCGCAATCGCCAAATGGCATCCCGATATCAAGAGTGTTCAGGCAACCGGCGGCGATGCGCTGGGCGGTGAGCGGATCCTGACCTTTCAGAGTGGCGCCACCCTCAAGGAGAGCCTCGATGAATTCGATTCCAACGCCCTCAAATATTCCTATCGCATGTTCGAGCCTAATCTCGACGCCTTACCGGTCAGTTCCTATTCCATGACTCTAGCGGTGCGCCCGGTGTCAAGCGGCGGCAGCGAAGTCGAGTGGTATGGGCGTGTCTATCGCGGCGACACCGGCAATGAGCCGCCAGACAATCTGAATGATGACGCGGCCCGCCAAGCAGTCGGCAATTTCCTGCGTAAGGGTCTGCAAGCGCTCAAGGCAAAATTGGAATCGAAATAGCGGGGTGGATTAGATGGGTTTACGGCTTTGCATGGTGGGTTTTTGTTTTGGGTTCGTTGGGGCCGCGCCGCAAAGCAGGGCCGCAGATCTGTTCGTTGTCTGCCAGGACGGCTCCAGCATCTCACGGATCGATACGAGGACGAATGCCGTTATGGTATCCAAACCGGTCGATGCCGGCCCCGCGATGATCTCGGCAAGCCCGGATGGCAAATATCTCTATGTCACCCATCCCGACCATGGCAAAATCAGCAAGATCGAGGCGGAGCATCTTTCTGTTCTTTCAGTCTTTCAGTTCGATGGCTCGCCGTTTGCCGTGATGGCGGATCCTAATGGCCGGTTCCTCTATGTGAGCGATTGGAACAAGGACCGGGTCGCCAAAATTGATACAGAAAGCGGCACGCTGCGCAGCGAAGTAGCGGTCGGGCGTAAGCCGGCAGGGCTTGTTCTCGACCGTCAGGGTGCTCATCTTTATGTCGCCAATCGGGAGAGCCAGTCGGTTAGCGCCATCGATACGAATGACATGCATGTGATCGCGTCGCTCAATGTCGGCAAAGCGCCGTTCGCGCTGGCACTGTCGCCTGACGATAAAATCCTCGTCGTCGCCAATGTCCGCAGCGGTGACGCAACGATTATCGATACGGCACGGCTCATTGTCCTCGCCCGAGTCGGGATCGGCGCGGCGCCCTACGGGGCGGCGGTGACGCCAACAAGCGATCGCGCCCTGATCAGCGATCAGCATGAAGACTCCCTCGCCGTGATCGATCTGGCCGCTGGCCGGGTGGGCGCGCCCATCAAAATTGGCCGCTATCCCGAAACCGTGCTGGTCGGGGCTGATCGCGCCTATGTCGCCAATTGGTTCTCCGGCGATCTTTCTGTCGTCGACATCTCAAGCGAGCGAGAGCTGACTAGGATCAAACTTTGCGAGGGCCCGCGCGGTATGGTCTTCGGTCACCGGAAAACAGCTGCTTCGGTCCGATGAAACGAAAAGGCCGGAACCTCTTCTGGCTGATCGGCGCATTTCTCCTTGGTGGCTGCGGGGGCCAGTTTGACGATCAAGGCCGTGAGAGGGGAATGGTAACGGAAAGTCGTTCCATGGCCAATTTGAATTGGCTGCGGACCGAGGACCGCATCGATCCCGCGCTTTGGCTTGCCAGCAAGGAAGCCTCGGCCCCCTCTTTTCCAAGCCCCGAGGCCGTCGCGCGCATCCGGAATGCTCTGGCCGAGGCCAATGATCGCTTTCTTGAAACGCCGCGGATGATTGCCAATCGCACGGCGCAGCTTTCCAACATGCTGGCCCTGGACGGACAAAAGGAAAGCCACGCCGATTTGATTGAATCTCTTGCCAAGATCGCGGAAGGCAGCAAGGGAAAGCTAGAATATAGCGACCTCTGCCAGCAGTATTACAATTTGCGCCATAAAGGAGTGGATAAAGCCGCCGCGCGGGCCACGCTCACAAGCAAATATCAGGCCTTCATCCGCAAACCATGATCGGGAGCAAGGCCATCATTCAGACAATCATTTTGGAAGCTTTGCCTTCGACCGCGATTCGGATGAGATCGGCGCGTGACCGGGCCCCAAGCTTGTGTTTCAAAAGCGAGCAGCAATTCGCGGCGGTTTTGTAGGAAATCTTCATGGCATGGGCGATTTCTGCCATTCCCTTGCCTTCGGCCAGCAGGTGAAGCGTCTCGATCTCGCGGGCGCTCAGACCGAGAAACGGATCACTGCGCTGCTTTAGTTGAAAAAATGCTAGCTTCTGGGCGATCTGATCAGACAGATAGCAGCTGCCGCCGGCGACGAGCCGAACGGCGTTGACTAAGTGGGAAGGATCCTCGCTCTTCGCTATATAGCCCATAGCACCGAGCTCGATTGCGCGGGCTGCAAGGGCCGGATCTTCATTCATCGTGAAGACGATGATGCGGGATTTCGGTTCCTGCCTGAGGATCTCTCGCAGCACCTCAAGTCCCGAGACATCGGGCAGATTAATATCGAGAACGGTGACATCAGGTGCGGCTGAGGCATGGGCGTCGAGGGCCTCGCGGGCATCATGCGCCTCGATGACTTCAATATACAGCTGACTCGCTAGAATGCCGCGGCAACCCGCGATTACCATGGGATGATCGTCGACAATGAGAACGCGCATGGCTGAGCCGCAGGATTTCAGCTTCCTATGTGGGACCGGAAGAGGATTTGTCAAGCCGATAGACCGACATCCTGCTGACAAAACGGGCCCTAAAAATATGTGTGATTCCGCTTCAGAATCCACCGCTTGGCAAGGACGTTCATAGGGAATGCTCTCGCCGAGTCGATCGTCGCTTCGAAATCCTTCGCCAATCGTCGATTTCGATTGATCCACGCGAAGAAGCATTCGACCACCCATCGCGGCGGCAAAACCACGAAGCCGACTTGGACGACGATGTTCGTGGCCTTTTCGACCCGCTCGTGGTTATAACCGCTATCAGCGAAGACGCGCCCGATGAAAGGATACAGAGAGCGGGAGGCGCGAAGAAGAGGTCCGCCGCCGTCGCGACACTGGATGCTCGCGGGATGCGGTTCGAGAAGGAACGCACGCCCATCTGCATCCACAGGGCATGACGCTTGCGGCCGTTGATCTTCTTGCCCGCGTCGTAACCACGCGGACCGCCGGCCTCCGTGGTCTTGACGGATTGGCTGTCGATGATCGCCACCGTGGGGCTTGCTTCGCGGCCCACGCGCTCACGGTCGATCCTGAGGAGCGCATGATTAATCTTCTCGAAGACGCAGTCGTCACGATCCGAACCAATGATTGGCGCTCACGCCGAGGACATAGCCTTTGCCAGCACGGCGCAAGGCCGCCTCGATGTCGCCCACGCCATAGACGCTGTCGGCCGCGACCCAGGCAAAAGGCACATTCGTCGCGAGCGCGCGCTCGATCATCTCCATGGCCATTGCCGGCTTGGTTGCAAAGCCAACCATCTCGGGTACATGCGCTGCCCTCATCCGGGCAGGATCGGACGTCCAGGCTTTCGGTAGATAAAGCGCACGGTCGATGAAGGCATGCCCCTTATCAGAGACATGAGCAGCAAACACACCGATCTGGCAGTTCGTGATCTTGCCCGCGGAACCGGTGTATTGCCGCGCAACGCCACACGACACCTTGCCTTGTTTGAGAAAGCCCGTCTCGTCGACGACGAGAACTGCATCATCCTCGGCAAGATGTTCTACGACATAGTCGCGCACGATATCGCGTAAGGCATCTGCGTCCCACGTCCCGCGCCCCAGCAAGGACTGCTGGCGCCATGGACCAGGATCGCCCGCAGCTTCAGCCCGCATCCATCCCGTTTTGTGCGGTTCATTGCCAAGCAGAGCGGCAAGAAACCGGCCCGCGGAAGCTGCGACACGCGCCTGCGTGAACAAAGGACCGATGCGCTGTTTGATCCCGCGCAACGCAAAGGCCCATAGTTCCAACGTCTGCTCAACAGGCGCGCCACCATTCATCATATTCCGAATCATGGTCGGCCGTAGATTCAGAACTCATCCTAGTGCTAATTGTACTTCTGCGGAAAGAGAGTCCTATGGCGGTGGCCATAGTCGCCTCGATCGTCGAGCGGGACAACATCATCGGTAAGGTTATTCTTGGCCGCTTCTGGAGATTGATCTTTCGGGCAATCGGTTTGCTGGCGATGTTCGACCTTTACAGTCGGACGCGCTCGTCGGCGAGAGGAAACATTGTCGATACTCAAGGGGGCCTCAATGAGGAACAAGATTCTTATAATCCTCGGCGTGATGCTCGTAATGGGCGCAATAGCGGGCGGGATAGCGTACGCGAACTACGATACGGCGGTGAAATTTATCAGCATGGCAGTCAATTATGTCAAATACCTGAATGCCCCGACGGGCGCGACAGTTACGGAACCTGCACCGGGCTACAAAGGCGGTGAGAGCGGCGGCGCCGCTCCGCCGACTGCGGCGCCTCTGCCGAACGCCACCTCTGATGACTGGCTGAGCTACAACAAGACACTGGCCTCGGAGCGGTTCTCGCCGCTCAGCCAGATCAATACGACAAACGCAAACAAGTTGAAGGTTTTGTGTACCTATGACACAGGTCAATATACAGGTTTCAACAGTGGCTTGATTGAGGTAAACGGCGCCCTAATCTTCACGACGGAACATGATATTTTCTCGATTGATCCAGCAACTTGCCGGCAGAACTGGCGTACCCATGAAGATTATCAGCCGGCCACGCCGCAAGGCGTCAGCCGCGGCGCTGCTTACTTGGACGGCCTGTTGTTTCGTGGCACCGAAGACGGCCGCGTCCTGGCTTACGACTTCAAAACCGGAAAGCGCGTTTGGGAGACGACAGTTGCCAATGTGAAATCTGGCGAGACGACGCCGGCTGCGCCGATCGCTTGGGACGGGCTGGTGTTCATCGGTAATGCTGGCTCAGACATTAAGGGCGGCAAGGGACACATGTATGCGCTCGACGCAAAGACCGGCAAGATCGTCTGGGAATTTTATATGGTGCCCAAGACCGATGATGACCCCCCTCGTGGGCCAATTGGCGCGTCGCCGCTTGACATGTCGACATGGAAAAATGCTCCGGGGATACCGATCACGGGAGGCGGGGTGTGGACGTCTTTCACGTTGGACCCCGCCACGGGTCTACTCTATATACCCGGCGGCAATGCGGGCCCCGACTTTGCGGCTGACGTGCGCGAGGGCGACAATCTATATACCGGTTCGGTTGTCGTGCTGGACGCCAAAACCGGCGCCTATAAAATCCATTTCAAGCTCGTGCCGATTGACTGGCACGACTGGGACGTCTCCAACCCGCCCGCGCTGATCCATACAAAGGGCGGTAAACATCTCCTGGCAGTCGCGCCCAAGGACGGACGTCTCTATGGCGTCGATCTAGCCACCAATGCCGTGCTCTACCGCACCCCGGTGACGAGATTCGAAAATGCAGATGTCCCTTTCTTAGTCGATGAGGCTGTCCATTTCTGCCCAGGTTCCACGGGCGGGGCCGAATGGAACGGGGCTGCCTACGATCCGCAGACCAACCTTATTCTTATCGGCGAGGTCGATTGGTGCACCACGGTGATCTTGCAGACTAAAAAACAGCTTGAGGAGACTGCGATCGGTAAGCCATGGAGCGGCGAGGCAAGCATCAACCCCTATTACATCTGGGGCAAGCCCGACCCGTTCGGAGATTGGGCTGGGTGGGTCTACGCGGTAGATGCCGACACGGGCGCCTGGAAGTGGAGGCTGAAATCCAACTATCCGATCCAAAGTGGTATGACCCCGACCGCCGGAGGCATAGTGCTTTTCGGTGACATGGGCGGCAACTTCTATGTGCTCGATGCCGCCAATGGCCAGAAACTGTGGGGTCAGAAGATCGGGGGCGCGATTGCCGGTGGCGTCATCACCTACACGGCGAATGGAACCCAGAAAATTGCAGCCGCTACTGGACTTACAGAGATTCTATGGCCGACAGAAATTACGACCGCAAAGGTCTCAATCTTGGGCCTCGACGGCGCCACTACGAACTCGTCAGCCTCTACGGGTTGCTGCGCACCAAGGACGCCGTGACGCCGTCCCTTGTAACGGCGGATGTGGCGCTGTCGCTCTGCGCCTGCATCACGGTCTATGCAGTGATCTGCGCCTTCGGACTCTTCTACATCTGCCGGCTCTTGCGGGACGGTCCCGCAGAACCACAGGGGCGAGACAACATCACTCGATCGCGGCCCATGGCGGTTGCCACGGAGGCTACATCCGGCGGCGAGGATTGAGCCCGTGGAACCATCAAACCTCGCTCTCTTCTGGGCCGGCGTGGTCGCGGTTGCAATTCTTGTCTATGTGATCCTCGACGGCTTCGACCTCGGGATCCGTATCTTGTTCGGCATGACGAGACAAATTGCGCTGCGGGAACAAATGATTGCGGCGATCGCGCCCTTTTGGGACGGCAATGAGACCTGGCTCGTGGTGATCGGCGTTTCGCTCTTTGCGGCCTTTCCAGTGTCTATGCGGTGTTTCTCGCTGCTTTCTATATACCGGCGCTGCTGCTTCTGCTCGGGCTGAGCTTTCGTGGCGTCGCCTTCGAATTTCGTACCCGTGGTCGGGTGCGCGGCCTGTGGGACACCGGTTTTTTCGTGGGCTCCGCTGTTGCCGCTTTCGTCCAGGGCGGCGGTCGGGGCGATGATCCGAGGCATTCCTGAACTCTATATTCTCAATGTGGCCCAAGGGTTGGTGCTTCGTCTCGGACGCTACATCTCGGTGCCGGACATCGAGGCGCAGCTCGCGCCAAACAGTTATATGTATTCGCACGGATGAGTCGCCGCGAGTTCTTTGACCCAACTTGGACATTGATGGGTGGCCATTGGACGGCCCGAATTCCGCCCCACTGGATAGCATATGTGTCGGTTCCGACGTGCCTCGCTGTCTACCTATCAGGGTTCATCGGTGAATGCCGGCTTAGCACATCTTTTTCGTTCGGCGGCATGGGGTTGATCTGCCCAAACGCCGCGGCGCGTCTGGGTCTCAAATATCAAAACGAACCAGCCGCTCGCCCGCGAGGCAAGGGAATCCGCGGCGGGGCAGGAATGCGGCAATTGCGGCGAGGTGTTCGTTGAGGAAGGATCCAAGGCTACAGCGCGGAGTCCATTCCCCCGCATACACACACGCGCCGCCTGCGCCTGTTCCGCGCGGCAAGCTAGCTGCGCTGGCGATCGGCGCGCTCGGCGTCGTCTATGGCGATATCGGCACCTCGCCGCTTTACGCGATTGACCAAATTTTTATCGGTCCCGCCGGCGTCGCGCCGACGCCCGACAATGTGCTCGGTGCAATCTCGCTCGCCATTTGGACGATCACGCTCATCGTCGCCGTCAAATATGCGCTTTTGGTGCTGCGCGCCGATAACGATGGCGAAGGTGGCGTTTTCGCGCTCTACGGCCTCTTGCACAAATACAAGAACCAGGGTGCACAAGTCCTGCTTTGGTCGCTGATGCTGGGCGCCGGTCTGTTGCTCGGTGACGGAATGATCACGCCGGCGATCAGCGTCTTATCGGCGGTCGAAGGGCTTAACGTCGCAACGCCTGCTTTCGCGCCCTATGTCCTGCCGATCACCGTCGCCTTGCTGACTGGACTCTTCGCCATCCAGTTCAGGGGGGCTTCGGGAGTAGGCGTGATTTTCGGGCCCCTCCTGATCGTCTGGTTTGTCACGATCGCCGTTCTCGGCGGGGCGGCGATCGCGCGTGAGCCGGCCATCCTCGCAGCATTCAATCCCGTGCATGGTGTGGCCTTCCTTTCGCGCGCTGGGCTGCGCGAGGCAGTGCTGATTCTGAGCGCGTTGATGCTGGTCATCACCGGCGGCGAGGCCATGTATGCGGACCTCGGGCACTTCGGCGCACGGCCGATCCGTGTCGGCTGGTTTGCGGTGGTCTTTCCCGCGCTGCTCCTCAATTATCTCGGACAGGGCGCCTATCTTCTCGGCGGGGCGCCGGTTGCGGGCGGCAAACTGTTCTTCAGCCTCGCGCCGGCGCCGCTCCTCATGCCGCTCATCATACTCGCGACGCTGGCAACGGTCATCGCCTCGCAGGCGCTGATTTCCGGCGCCTTTTCGCTGACCTGGCAGGCGATCGGGCTTGGCCTCTTTCCGCGTCTCAACGTCCGACACACCCACCGCGATCACGCCGGACAAATCTACATTCCCATCGTCAACTGGGGGCTGTACCTCGGCTGTATCGCGCTCGTGCTGGGTTTTGCTTCGTCTTCGGCCTTGGGCGCCGCTTACGGTCTTGCGGTGGCGGGCGTGATGCTGATCACATCGCTCGCGATGTTCGCGATCTCGCGGCACTATTGGCAATGGGGTACGGCGCGAACGGCTCTGGTGTGGGGTCCACTGACGGCGGTCAATGGCGCCTTTCTTGTCGCGAGTTCGGCGAAGTTTTTGGAAGGCGGCTTCGTGCCGCTCTCGGTCGGCGCCGTGGTTTTCCTCACCATGGCGACCTGGCGCTGGGGGCGCAAGGCGACCTTTTTGGCCTATGCCGCGCGCTCGACCCTCACTATGGCCGAAGTGGTCGCCTTGCACCGCGCCTGCACGACGTTTTTTGAGCGCAACGCGCTCATTATGGCGCCGGTGCCGGTCCATCATCCGAGGGATCGCGCGCCCGCGCTCGTCGGGCTGTTATGGGAGCGCTATGGCATCCTTCCGCGCAACCTGATTCTGGTCGAAGTGATCCACCCCAAGGTCCCCTATATCCACGAAGATCGCTATCAAGTGACCGTATTCGACCGCGGCAAGGACCATGGCAGCATCATCGGTGTCGAACTGCGCTTTGGCTTCATGGAGGAGCCGAATGTTGAGCGTTATCTTGAGGATTTGGCACGGCATAAGGAAATCGATTTGCCAAGCCATCCACGGCAATGGATCGTCCATGTCTCCCACGAGAACTTGCTTCCCGCGAAGCGCATGAATCTGTTGAAACGGCTCCGTTTCCGCTTGTTCCTCTTCCTGCGCCTCGTCTCTCGCCCCGCCTATTACGCCTATGGCCTTGGCGACGAAGTGCAGCTTTCCGCGGAGATCATGCCGGTCAGGGTGCGATAAGCAAGTGGCTTCGGATTAGACACTTTTGGACGGCCATTTCATTTGAAACGTTTCTCGGCAGCCCTTCGGACTGTCGCGGCAACCTGGTATGGTCCTCAGGGGCCATTATGCCGGCGTACCGCGACACAGCTTACGGCTGTCGTAGGCCCATTGAAGCAGTGGCCGCCGCTGGCGTAGTCGGCACCAACGATCGCCCGGTTCGCAGTGACGACGGATTTGTGCAATATGGCGGCGAATTGCTTTCCACCGCCTGATCTGGCGCTCGTCCTCTCCGGACAGCCGGATCACCAGAAGCAGCCGCCATCCAATGAGCCGAATACTGCCACAGAGAGAAGCCAATGACGACGATGACGAAAGAAGGCATGCCACCTCGCCCTCGTCACCCTCGTCGCTGGACGGCTGCTAGGTCGATCGTCCCACCGGCTTTCCTCAGGCAAAGAGCCTAAGGGCCATGCCATCGTCTGGGTCTCATCGCCAGTTGGGCATGGACAGGCCCATCAGCCGGCGCGATTTCCTCAACGGAATCGCGGTCGGCATGGGCGTGGCCTTAACCGAGTTTCCCTCGCCAGCCGATGCCCTTGCTCATGAAGAATTTCAAGGACAGACCAATGAGGGATTCGCGGTGATGCACGCGCTCCGCGACGGCCAATTCTGGAAAAATGTGGGAGCAGCGGAGGCGACCGGCGAACATTACGACTTGATCGTTGTTGGTGCCGGCATCAGCGGTCTTGCCTCGGCCTTCCTTTTTCGGCAACAGGCGGGAGCCGGCACGCCCATCCTGATCTTGGACAATTCCGAGGACTTCGGAGGTCATGCAAGGCGTAATGAATTCATTGCCTCGAACGGCCGCCGCATCATCGGCTATGGCGGCTCAGAATCCTTTCAATCGCCGAGCTTCTTCTCACCTGCCGTCTCCAAGCTGATTGCCGATCTCGGGATAGAACTTGCCAAATTCGAGACATGGTTTGACCAGCGCTGGGCTGAAGACCGTGGCCTTAACGAGGCCGCCTTCTTTACCCGCGAGACATTCGGCGCTGACGCTCTGGTGCGGACAGAAGGCAAAGCGGCCGAATGGGTTTCACATAGCCCGCTCGACGGTAAGGCAAAAAGCGATCTGATCACGCTGTTCGATTTCCCTGTCGATCCGCTCGAGGGCCAAAGCCGGGCGGAGAAACTCGCCTTCCTGTCAGACACGACCTACGAAGCATTCATCTTGAAGATCCTCGGCCTCCATCCGCAGGTCGCGGCGTATTTCGAAGACACCACCAAGGCCTATTTTGGCGTTGGCATCGACGCCGTCACCTGCCTCGATGCGCGCGCCATTGGCAATCCCGGCTTCGATGGCATGGATCTCGGCGATGCCGTCTACCCGACATTGAGCCCGAGTGGAAGGCTGAACCAGAAGAATCCCGATCCTTACATTTACCATTTTCCGGACGGCAATGGCTCGCTGGCCCGGGCGTTGGTCCGTGCCCTGATCCCGGAAGCGCTGCCGGGCGCCGCGATCGAAGACCTCGTCCTTGCGCAGACAGATTACGCGTGCCTCGACCGTCCAGAAAACCCCGTGCGTATCCGTCTCAACGCACCCTGCGTCCGGATCGGCCATGTCGGCGATGCTGTAGAGGCTTGTTACGTCGCCAACGGTAGGCTGCGCAAGGTGACGGCCGATCGGGCGATTCTTGCCTGCTGGCATCGGGTGATTCCCCTCCTCACCGACGAACTTCCCGCTGAGGAGGTCAAGGCGCTGGATGACCAGCACAAGATCCCACTAATCTACGCCAACGTGCTGCTGCGCTCGTGGGAGTCACTGGCGAAGCTCAACATCTCCCGGTTCACGGTGCCGGGTGGCTGGTGGGAGGAATGCCGGATCGACTATCCTGTCAGTATCGGCAGCTACCGTTTCGCCGACCGGCCGGACGACCCAGTCTTGCTCCACCTCGTCAAGACGGTGCTGGGCCAGAAGGGGCAATCGGCAAGAGAACAGAGCCGGGCAGGCCGCCATGCACTGACTGCGCTTACCTTTGCGGAAATGGAATTCCAGATCCGCAACCTCCTGTCCCGTGCCCTCGGACCCGGCGGCTTCGATCCAGCCCGCGACATAGAGGCCATCGCGATCAACCGCTGGTCGCACGGCTACAGCTATGAATATATGCGGCCTTGGGACCGCTACTGGCCTCAAGGGAAGCTGCCGATCGAGACGTCGCGGCGAGGCTGGGGCCAAATCGCCATCGCCAATTCCGATGCCGGGGCCTATGCCTATGCGCATTCCGCGATCGATCAGGCGGTGCGGGCGGTGCGCGAGCTGCTTGGGACCCCGCGCGGCGCCCCCGCCTACGGAAGCTTCCCTGGCCCGTCCCTGGATAAGATCGGGCTGAAATAAAGTCGAGATGCGTCGCAGTCAGGAGCTTTCGGAGTGTCCGGAATTGGCGCAACTCGGCATAAATGGGGCAGGCAGAGCATGTCCGTTCCGCCCCCGCCAATTCAGACGTCAACTTGTTCCGCTACGGCAAGGGCGTCATCGACCTCGATGCCGAGGTACTGGACGGTGCTTTCGATCTTTGTGTGCCCGAGCAAAAGCTGCACGGCGCGCAGGTTGCCGTGCGCCGGTAGATTAGGGTCGCCTTTATCCGCCGTAGCGAGTGGGTGCCGAACAGGTGTGGGTCTAGGCCGATGCTTGCAATCCACTCGGAAACGAGCCAGGGGGATCGGGCGAAGGAATCATTGCACTGCGAGGTTTGCGAGGACGTCGTTGTCTCATGCGGGGGCTTTACGCTTGAGGCGCATGGAGTCCTTTGCGTTGGCGTTCCGCATCAGGTTACTTGGTTGCGGTAGGGACGTGAGGTCGCCTTGCCGTAATCCACCGAGACCTCCAACTTGCGCCCATCGAAAGGGTGACTCTCGCGCTGAGTTTTCACTGAGCCGGGATGTCGTGGAGGTAGGTAGTCATCCCACTCGCAGCCGGGTACGGCCGCTACGTGCCGTTCCAAGTGGGACAAGGTCGTGGTAGCGTGTCTGATGTTCTAGGAACTCCTCATGCGCATTGGCCGGCTTCGGGCGCCGCCCGCATCTCGTGCAAAAGGACTTTTGCCCCACATCCCGGTCGGTCTGTGTTATTGCGTTGAAGCGATTAGCCCGACGGGTGAATTGCTAACCTATTGAATTTACTGGCGAGAGAGACGGGACTTGAACCCGCGACCTCCGGCGTGACAGGCCGGCGCTCTAACCAACTGAGCTACTCCCCCGCATTGGAGATCTGCCGGATAGGATAGGCGCGCTGCCAAGTCAAGCGCGGCGTGTGGCGTTCCATCGGCAAAGGCCCAAGATGAGCAGCGGCCGCGCGATTCAAATGTCCGGGCTCAGCGATCCTCGCCAGCGAGCCCGGGAGATAGTCTGCGTAGCCCGACTTGCCATACTGCCTCGCGTTCTCGACCAAACGATCGCGATCAATGAAGCCTTTATAATAGGCAACCTCCTCCGGGCATGAGATTTTCAAGCCCTGGCGCCGTTCGAGAATCTCGACATATTTGGCCGCCTCGAGAAGGCTATCATGGGTTCCCGTGTCCGACCAGGCAAAGCCACAGCCCATGATCTCCACGGCGAGTTGCTCACGCTCCATAAAGGGGAATCGGGCGAAGGAATCATTGCGCAAAGGCGACGTGGCAGATGCCAAAGCTACGAGCCACTTTTGTCAGCGGGCGGCAAGCTTGCCGACAGTGTTATGCAGAAATTGGAGAGGCAAGCCAGGCAGCAGCTCCAAGTTACAGACGCCTTGGGTCTCGGGCTCAAATGATATTTCGCCGAAAAGGGTGCCGCCGATTATGTTCGCGTGCGGTTTGAAAAGGACAGTCTTGGCAAAATTGTAATCGCGTCTATGCCACCAAGGAGGCGCCGATGACGCCATGTATGACTCCGGGATTGGATTATTACACAGGGGTTTCTCCTGGGGGCCGCGCCAGGAGACGCCGGAAGAGCTTGCGGCGCGCTGGCTCAAATTGATCGTGCGCCTGCAGGCTATCGATCCGATCTTTGCACATTGGTACATATCGACGACTTGGACCGACGCCGATCCTTCTATGGTGCCTTTTGACACGCAGATCGCGCCGCTTGCCGAAAAGATCGCCGCCAATGTCATCACGAGTGACAGCGGCGAGCCGGAGCCGAGACTTGGCTATCAATTGTTCGCCCATAACACCGAAAAGATGGGACGCGGGCCGCGCAATTTTGAAGCCCCTATGTATGCCGGCGGTTTGATGAGATGGACCCCCAATATGATCGGCATCGGCACAGACTACGGTGTTGTGCCCGATGTCGTGACCTATAAGATTTTCAGAGGCGCGCTGCTTGCGCTCGCTGAGACATTCGAGGCGACGATAGGCTTGGCCTGTCCAAGCGGTCTCATGGACCTCTCGCCGAAGGACCCGAAATCGCAGCGCGGACTTAAGCTCGCGTGGATCAATGAACACGGCGACGAGATCTTGCCCAGTGGCAAAGATTTCTGACCCCATCGTCGTCTGTGCCGGTCTGAGTACGTATTGAGCGCGCCGCCCAACTTGCCAAGTCCTATAAACGTCAATTCGCCGGAACCGGACAACTCAAATTGCCTTCCTCACACTTCAAATAGGCCTTGAAGTCGTCGATGCGCTTGTTGGTAACGGCGGCTCGACATGAAGCGACAATCGTCGGATTGATTGTTCCGCCGATGGTGCTGGAGCCGACAAATGCACATTCGGCATCGCGAAACGCGACCCAGGCGCGCTGCGCGGCGACGAGAGCTTTGCGGATCTCAGCCCTGTCGGCGTCTCCGCTTAAACGGCCAATGATCCGCTGGTAGAGGACGTTTAATTCAGCATCGGCCCGTACAAACTCCTTGGCCGCGCACTCGTTCATGCTTGTCTGGTCTGGGGCTTCGCCGCAGTCATCGGCATGGGCGCTTCGTATCACGGCGATTGCTATCAATCCCAGGGCAGCAAGCCAAATGCGCATCGGAAGTCTCCTCGCGGCCGGACGGGGCGTCATTGCACGAATGGTATCTTGTTCACCGCTTGAGAGGGCAGGGACTTTCCCTACTCTCTTCCAAGCCTTTGGAATTGTTGCAATCCAAAATTGGAGAGGTGTACCCCCTGGCGGCTTTTGCGCGCCCAGCGACTTACGCGAATATCACAACGGTTATGTCGGTCCGTCGGGGCCGCCTTTCTGTTTACATTGGCCTGTGCGCTCGTTGCTGCAAGCGCTTTGTATGGAGGAGAAAGCGAAAGCGGGCGTAGGTTGTGAGCCACGCCGCAACCAACACAGCGACCAACCCGAGCTTCATTATCAGATGGCTGTGCGGTGCGTTAGATCGTTGATCAGTTTTGGGAGGCGTAATGCCTGGTTCGTGCAGGGTGGAACATCCGTTCCCATCATCAGGGAATCGTAAGAACCGATGATTGCGGCAACACGCAACAGCCAATCCCGGCGAAATGGAACGTCTGTTCCTGGAACCCGGGGTTCACGACAGCGAGAGGACCTGACCGGCCAGAGAGATGGGGTCAATTGGCACGAACGAGGGCAAGAGAACGGCGGTCGTGCCCTTAAGCTCAACTTACAAGCTCGATTCATTCGGTGTGCATTCGGGTGATGCCGACATCGAAACAAGCCGATGGAGGAATTGCCCAAGCATTGAGTGAAAAGCTCGGCTTCCCGTGCTAAAAAATCTGGCCACTTTCGGAATGGACCTTCGACGGAGGTGTTAGGATGACACAAGCTCATTCCAGCGGCGGGCGGCGAAACCTCTCCGAATTCGGTCAGCTCGTTCTGGTGCTGCAGGGCGGTGGTGCACTCGGCGCCTATCAGGCAGGCGTTTATCAGGCCCTGCACGATCGCGTGGTCGAGCCGGATTGGGTCATTGGCACATCGATCGGCGCGATCAACGCCAGCCTGATCGCCGGCAACAAACCGGAGCAGCGGCTGGTGAAGCTCGAGGAATTCTGGAACCGCGTCGGAAGCAATCCGGTTCTCGAAGGTGGCGCTATTGTCCCGGGTATCGGCCGCGGTTGGTTAAACTGGATGACGCTCACCAGAGGAATATCTGGCTTCTTCCAACCAAATCCGCTGGCATTTCTCGGACTTCACGTTCCGTTGCCGGTTGACGCCGCGGGCTATTATTTGACCCATCCGCTCGAAGCGACCTTGTCCGATCTCGTTGACTTCGGGGCTATAAACGGCGGCCCAACGCGGCTCACCGTCGGCGCAGCAAACATTCAGACGGGTGAAATGCGCTATTTCGACAGTCGCGACACGAAGCTTACGGTCCGTCACGTCATGGCCTCGGGAGCTCTGCCGCCAGCGTTTCCGGCGGTGCGCATTGACGGTGACCTTTACTGGGACGGCGGGGTCCTTTCCAACACGCCAGTAGAGGCGGTTTTCGACGACACCCCCCGCAGCAACTCGCTCGTGTTCGCCGTCCATATGTGGAATCCAGGTGGACCCG
>DATJBL010000006.1:0-55363 GCA_035515355.1 Methylocella sp. | reverse complement strand
GCGCGCTTTGATTGCGAATTACGGGAGCCGCGCTGGTTTGGAGAAGAAGCTCGGCCAAAGAGTAAAATATCCCTGGGAGCAAGAAGAAGCCCCTTCTCGCGATTGACGTCTCTTCGTCGCCGATGAACTCACCGAAGCTGGGGCATCACCCGCAACCTTGATGAAGGCGCAAGGCTTCGATCCAGTGCCGTCCGACATGCTGAAATTCAATCCGGCACAGCCGCGCTGGCTGGTAAGGCGGAATGGGTACCGCAGCCTTGTTCCGGTTTGGCCGCGCAAGATTTTAAAAAATCACAAAGCCAAAACGTAATCCTATCGCAGGATTGCGCTTGCCCCAAATCCTGGTTCCGCACTCCGTTCCGCCTTGCGCATGTGCATTTGCGCGGAGCGTCAATCGTACCAAAACGTTTCACGTGAAACACTTTGGTCCGATTTGCCCATCGTTCCGGACGAAACTGATGGATAAACGATCAGCCTCACCGTATCTCACCCCTCGCTGCGCGGAGCCTTCCTCTCGATATGGCGGAAGCTCCATTCGACAACCGTTCCCGGTCCGGTTTCGCCGTGGACGGCGATCTGCGCGCAACTGCGCGGCCCGTCCGGCGCGGCGAAAAAAATGCTTTCCTCGATGTGCGCCTCACCAGCCGTCGTTTCGAACAGCCAGCGTCTTCCGTTTGGCAAAACGCAAAGCACCGCCCGTCCGTCGCGGACGCGCTTCAACCGCACATTCGGGTGGATGTGAAAGCGCAAAGCAAAGGGTTGTTTTTCGGCTGGCTCGCCTGCTTTGGCGGCACGCAGGCGGTCGGTTCCCTCGAGCGTCCTCCCATCATGGCTCAGGAGAATCCGGCGCTCGTGAATGAGGCTGAAGCGCGCTTCATAGCCATTATGTGCCAGAGCTACCATTGTTCCCGTGGGCTGGTCGAGACGTTCGACATCGACCTTGTCCGGGCCGGAGACGATTTGGTCGCCGAGCCATTTTTGTAATCCCGCATGAGAGGCGAAGCGGCATGAGGAGGTATCGTCGATGACGAGTGTCGAATGCGCCGCCGTCATTCGTGCGGCCTCGCGCGCCGTTGCCCGGTTGGCATCCGGCGCGCCGCAATTGATAACAAGCCGCTGGCTGCCGATCGAAAACTCGAAGGATGCGCATCCGGCATGGGCGCGATTGGAAAAAATTTGCGGGGGAGGACAGCCGGCGTCGATGATGGCGATGGCGTCGGCGGCCTGCAGGCGCTGGTAGCCCGATTGCCGGGCGCTGGTCAGCGCTTGTGCCCGCACGTCGTCATAGGCGAGAATCGTTGCGAGCAATTCGGGTGGTGTTACGCCCATCCCATTGAACAAAGCAAGCGTGCCGTCGCCGTGCCGGAATAGACGCAGCATCGGCATCATGCGGTCGATCGCGTTGAGGAGTTGCGTGGGCGGCTGCAAGCCACGCGCGGCATAGGCTTGCCGCAAGGGAAGCAGATCCGGGAGCAACTCGAGCAAAATCTCCGGATTGCGGCTGATATGGCCGCCGTCCGGCAGAATTTGGCGCTCGAGTTCTTCTGCAAGGAGTTTGGTGCCTTTGCGGGTCAGATTGCGGGTGCCTTCCGCGCAAAGTCCGAATTCGGCGAGCGCGATCGCGGCAAGCAGGCGCGGCTCGCCAGCAAGGCCCCCCACGATCTTGCGTTCGAGAAAAAGCTGAATGCGGCCGAGGCCTTTTATGAAACGGCGATAGAAGGGGCGGTCGGCACCTTCGAGGATTATCGGCGATTGCGACAGAAACGCGAGCATGCGCCGGGCGGCGACCTCGGGCTCCCAAGCGGGGATGTGACTTGGTCTACTAGCGAGGTTCAAAAAGTCATCGACGAGGGCGCGGGCATTGGCGCGGGCCACGGCTGTGTCGGCGGCCCGCAAATGGCGCAGCCAGCCGAAGCCAGCAAGGATTCGCGCCCAGGTCTCCGACGCTGGCTCAAGCTCGAAGGGCGAGCGGCCATGCGCATTGACGATCTTGCCGCCGAACGCAAAATAGCCGGCATAAATGTCAGCTGCGAGGGTCGGATCGCTCGTCCTTATATCCTGCGGAGCGATTAGAAGCCGTTCGGGCGGCCGCCGTCCTAAGCCGATGATGGCACGGACGGGAGCGCCAAGAATATGCCGCAAGGCTGACCCGGCGCGGGCGGCTAGCAGACCCGCGACGCGCAACCGCTCCTTGAATGTCGCGCGGCCCAGGGGCTCGACTCCTCCATTTTGTCCAGCGGCAAGCGGCGGCAGCGCGCTGTGGCCAGTGGCAATGTTGTCTGCGGTTGAGGACCGCCGGAGCCCGGCTGTCCAAGTCCGCGCCGTTGAGTTATCCTTAAAATTCTTATCGGCTTTGTTAACCACAGCGCAACAGGCGGGCGGCGAAAAAACCGTCGAGGCCAGAAAGCCGCGAGTCGGCGGCTTGCAGATGGAAGGGCAATGTCCGCAATTCGCCGCTTTCGTTCAAGATCTCAGTTAATCCCCCGACTTCGTCCGGCATGATTGGAACACGGATGACGCCTGGCTGGCGGCGGAGAAGCGCCGAAATTTGCATTTCATTTTCTTCAGGCTCGATCGAACAGGTGCAATAGACAATCATTCCACCCGGTTTCACAAGCTCAACGGCTTTGTCGAGAAGACGCGCCTGAAGCGCTGTGAGCGCCGGGATGTCGCGCGGCTTCTTGGTCCAGGCGATATCCGGATGGCGCCTTATGGTCCCCGTGGCAAGACAAGGTGCATCGAGGAGAATCGCGTCGAAGGGCGGCGCCTTCAAGGCCGCGATGTCTGCCACAATGACATCGGCATGCAAATTGAGCCGTGCGAAATTGGCGGCGAGCCTTTTCAAACGCTCGGCAGAGCGGTCAATAGCGGTGACCTCGGCACCGGCCGCCGCGAGTTGCGCTGCCTTGCCGCCGGGAGCGGCGCAAAAATCCGCGACTCTCGTACCGGGTCCGACATGCAAAAGCCTCGCAGGCAGAGCGGCCGCAGCGTCCTGAACGAACCAGCCGCCGTCGGAGAAGCCGGCAAGCTCCGTCACCGGCCGATGACTCGAAAGCCGCAGCGAACCGGTTGGCAAGATGGTTGCCCCGAGCCGCTCCGCCCAGAGCAAAGGATCCGACAAAACCGTGAGATCGAGCGTCGGCTCGTCGCGATGGGCGCTTGCGATCGCACGTGCGCCCGCTTCGCCATAGGTTTTTCTCCAGCGCGCCGCAAGCCACACGGGTGTGTCGTGGTTGAGGGGGTCACTTTCGAGAAGGATCTTTTCGCGGGCGCGGATAAGATTGCGCAAGACACCGTTGACGAAAGAAGTATAGGGCGCATTTTTCGCTTCGAGACGTGTCGCGCGGACGGCAAGATCGACGGCGGCATGGTCGGGAACGTCGAGGAAGAGAATTTGGGCTGCCGCCGCAATCAAGGTCCATTCCAGGTAAGTGGCTTGGCGCGGCAGACCTTTTTCCATGAGTTCGGCCAGGGCTGCGCGAATGGTGCCGAGCCGGCGCAGCGCGGCGGTCACGATCGAACGCGTCAATGCGATGTCGCGTGGGTCCAGACCACCGAGCCGGGAGACGATCGCTCCGCTCGAGAAACACTCGTCGAGCGGATGCGATCTTGCGACAATGTCGTTGAGGATCGCAGCGGCGGCAATCCGTGCCGCGAGGCCCGGGCAGTCATCCTCTGCCTGGCGCTCGCGGTTCTGGCCGCAGGCGATTTGGCCGGGCCGCCCAACCGAAACCTTTTGGCGACGCCGCCGTTCTGCGGGCGGACGCGGAGATTCAATCAAACGCAAGACTCCGCTGCGAAGATTTCGGCAAAACAAATCATGCCATCCTACTACCACGAAGTTTTGGACTTTGCCCAGAAATTGGGCCAGGATCTCGTGGACAGAATGTTGGCGGCCGTTCTCACTCAAATGAGGAGATACGAGGATGCACGAGCCAAAGGATGACACCGCTAACGTCGGGGCGAAGAAAGGGGATCGCGCCCTGAGTCCCGCGGCAAAGCGCGCGCTTGCTGAGGCCGAAGAGCGCCGCCGCGTCGCCACGTCAACGCCCCATGCGGGAGTGCCAGAGGTGAAGGGTCGCAACGGTCCAGATCCAGTGCGCTACGGCGATTGGGAGGTCAAAGGCATCGCCAGCGATTTTTGACCGGATGGGGCCGAGAAAAAGGGAAGGCCCCGCGAGAGCGGGGCCTTGTGTTATAATTCGACGAAATTTATCAGTCGTTTTGGCTGCCGGTCAGGTATAGGAGCGACTGGAAGATGTTGATGAAATCCAGATAGAGCATCAAGGCGCCATTCACAGATTTCTTCGTGGCGATCTCATAATCATCGCTCGCGTAATACATCTCCTTGATCGCCTGTGTGTCCCAAGCGGTAAGACCCGAGAAAATCAGGACCGACAGAATCGACAGGGCGAATTGGAACCCGGTGCTCTGAAGGAAAAGATTGACCAGCATCGCGATCACGAGCCCAAAGAGGCCCATTACCATGAAGGCTCCCATCGGCGCGAGGTCACGCTGCGTCGTATAGCCATAAAGGCTGAGGCCGCCGAAAGCCGCTGCCGTCACAAAGAAGGCGCGTGCGACTGACGTTCCGGTATAGACGAGCAGGATCGTCGACAAGGACAAACCCATCACCGCCGAAAAGGCAAAAAACAGGCTGCGCGCGGTCGAAGCCGAGATCTGGTTGATCCGGAACGAGAAAAAGAACACGAAGGCGAGCGGCGCGAGCATCACCACATATTTCAGCGGGGTCGCGTAAAGCGTCACACCGAACGAGGTCAGCATCAGATGCCGCGCCTGGCCGACGGCTTGGGCAGGATCTGTTGTGACGGCGAGCATATGGACGCCAAGTGCAACCAAGCCCGTCAGCGCAAGGCCGACCGTCATGTTGTTGTAGACGCCCAGCATATAAGAGCGCAGGCCTTGATCGATTTCGGCGCGACCGGCCCGGGTTGCGCCCTGCCCCCAGCGGGTACTGGCGTTGCGGTCGAAGTCGGACATGTTTTCCTCTAAAGTTATGGAGGCTTGACCGCCTCCGGCCGCTGCCTTTGCAGGATCAGCGTCGGCCCATAATATGGCGCAAGCCAGAGCCCCATACAAGGGCGGGCCAACATGAACAATGGGTAAGGTGTTTCAATTACAAATCGCGCAGATAGGATGCCGGCTTCCGCCCGAGAATCCGGAAGGTGCCAAGAAGTCCAAGAAAGATCGTGACGATGGTGGCCGCCGCTGCCGCGGCCAGCGCTTGCGGCCAGAGCCAGACAAAATCAAGCTCCATCTCACGACGCACGATCTCGAAGGCCGCGCCGCCGCCGGCGGCGACGCCAAAGAGGGCCGTGCAAAGCCCGATAATCCCATATTCATAAATATAGGCCTTGAGCAGGCAGGCGCGTGTTGCCCCGAGCGTCTTGAGCACGGCGGCGTCGTGGATGCGGGCGTGCTGGCCCGCCGCCAGCGCGCCGCCAAGGACAAGAAGGGAGGCCAGGAATGCAACGCTTGATGCGCCGCGGATGGCAAGGGCGAGCTGCTCCGCCAAGGCGCTCACGGCGTCGAGGGCGTCTTTGACACGGATTGTCGTCACCGAAGGGAACCTGCGCGCAGTTTCGCGCAGCAAGGCGGCTTCCCCGGCCGGGTCGGATCCGCCAGCATAGGTGAGCGTGGCGAGATTGCTGAAGGGGGCCCCAGAGAGGCTATTTGGCGAAAAGACCAGAACGAAATTGATCCCATAGCTGCGCCAATTGACCCCGCGCAAATTGGTGATTTTCGCAGTAATCTCATTGCCAAGAACATTGACCGTCACCTCATCGCCAATTTGAAGCCCGAGGCCGTCGGCGATTTCGCGCTCTATCGAAACCAAGGGTGGTCCTGCGTAATCTTTCGGCCACCAGTTTCCCGCGATCAGGCTGGAGCCCTCCGGCAGGTCATCGGCGAAGGTGATCCCGCGATCTCCTTCAAGCACCCATGCGACACTTTGTTTTCGGGGCATTGTCCCCGCTGCCATGCCTTTCAGTTTGACGATCCGCCCGCGCAACATCGGAACAAGTTCTACCTTGCCGCCAGGCGCGCGGCTCTTCAAGAAATCGGCAAAGGAACCGGCATTCGCATTTTGAACATCGAGGAAGAAAAAGCTGGGCGTCTGTCGCGCGGAGGATTGGTTGAGTTCGGCTCTTATGTTGCCGTCGATGAGAGTTAGTGCGATGAGAAGCGTGAGTCCGAGACCGAGCGACAAGACCACCGAAGGGGTGAGCGCGCCGGGCCGATGGATATTGCCGACCGCGAGCCGCAATGCCACGCTGCGTGCATGCGGTGCTTTTTTCGCGCAAACCATGATCAGAAAGGCAGCCGCGCGCAGCAATAAAAAGGCGGCAAGCGTGACACCCATATAGATCGCCGCGAGTTGCGGGTCCGCGGCGAAGCCGAGAACCGCCAATGCAAGACAAAGTGCGGAGGCTGCCGTCAAGATGACGTAGCCTCCCCTTAATCGGATCTGCCGGGACTCTTCTCCGCCACGAAATAGCGCTTGGACCGGCACGTCATGGGCGCGGCCGAGAGGCCCTGCTGAAAATGCCAGTGCCGTAAGAAATCCGTAGAGAGATCCCTTGCCGATCGCAGCCGGATAAACGGCGGGTGCAAGCGGAAAAGGGATCATTGAACCGAATGCAAAGGTGAGCGCGAATGGCAACGCGATGCCTGCCGCCGCCCCAAGGATTATGCCAGCGCAGGCGACAAGCATCGTTTGCGTCAGCATCAAAGTGAATACCGTGGAGCCGGTCGCTCCCAATGATTTCAAGATGGCGATGGTTTGCTGCTTGCGCTCGACAAAGCCGTGCACCGCATTGGCAACACCGACCCCCCCAACAATGAGGGACGTCAATCCTACGAGGGTCAGAAACTCGGTGAACCTGTCGAGATTGCGGGAAAATTGTGGGGAGATATTATCGCGCGTGCGGATCTCCCAGCCAGCCTCAGGAAATTTCTCTTTCGCTGCTTCGGTCAATGCAGTGACTTTGCGATCGTCTGGTGGCGAGCCCTCGATCGCGACACGATAGTGCCATCTGACGAGCGAGCCCGGCTGAAGCAAGCCGGTCGCCCGCAAGGCCTCCTGCGAAATTAAAACAGGGGGGCCGAAACCAATGCCGCCAGCGAGGCGATCAGGCTCGGCCGCGAGCCTTGCGCGCAATTCGAAGCGCGCGTGGCCGATCGTCAGACGGCTTCCAGTCGTGAGATCCAGCCGCCCGAAAAGGGTCTGATCGGCGACGATCCCATAGACGCCATTACGCTCGGCCAAGGCATCGGCAAGCGGCAGCGCCGGATCCAGCATGGCTTGTCCCGCCAAGGGATAGGCGTGATCGACCGCCTTAACCTCGATCAAAGCCGCGTTGCCGTCATCGCGCCGCGCCATTGCACGCAAGAGCGCCACTTCTGAAAGGCGTCCCTGACCAACGAGGAATGTGCGCTCGGACTGGGTCAATTCCCGCTGAACCAGATTGAAGGATGCATCGCCGCCGAGGATCGTGCGGCTTTGCGCGGCAAGGCCGTCCTTGAGAGAAAAAGACACCGATCCGACGCCGATGATTGCGGCGACGCCGAGCGCGATGCAGCCAAGAAAAATCCAAAAACCGCGGAGACCGCCGCGAAAATCGCGCAACGCAAAGCGCAGGGCAAGCGGCGATCGCAAGAGTTTCAGCCGGTAACGCCAGGGTTCTGCGAGGGGTAGGGACTGATCGAGTTTTTCCATGCGATTTCTTGGAAGCATGCCGTGACCGGCTAGCTCGACTCTTCAATTTTGCGCGATGTTTGAGAAAGAATCAGTCCTCTGGCTCTGGCTTGTTTTCCGGAAAATGGATGGCGAGCCAGATCGTTGCACGTTCTTCGCTCGTCCATTCAACACGGTGTTTTACGTGCGCCGGAATGAGAAGGTAATCGCCCGGCGATAAAGCCCTGGTTTCGGCTTCGCCTTCGAATGAAAGTCCCGCCGATCCGGCCAAGACGACGATCCATTCGGCCAAAGGCTGATCATACCAAAATCCCGGCGGGCTCCGCTGGCCCATGGAGACGATCCGCTCGATTTTTAGATTGGGTGTGTCGAGAACGCAGTCGACAATTTCTTGATGGCGATCGCCTGCGGCCGCGTCCAACAGATTGCCGAATGAGGCTAGCATCGAAACGCCATCCGCTTACGCGCGAGCGTTTGCGTTGTTGTTACGTTTCGTGGCCAAATTGAGACTTTGCGGCCAGTGATCATGGATGAGGATTCCGGCGAGCATCATAGCAGTAAAGACGTAGGACGGCACCAGTCCGAGCGCAAGGGAAGCGATTGCTGGCGCGGGACAAAGACCACTTAGACCCCACCCGATGCCGAAGATGGCGGCGCCAGCAATGAGGGCGAAATCGATATCTTGCCTCATCGGCAGATGAAACATGGTGTCGAAGAGCGGACGGCGCAGGCGGCGGGCGGCCAGAAAGCCGACGCGCGAAACCGCTACCGCGCCGGCGAGCACAAATGCAAGACTAGGGTCGAAATGGCCGGTAACGTCGAGAAAGTCGCGTACTCGCATAGGATCGAGCATGCCGGAAACTGACACGCCGAATCCGAAAATCGCACCAGCAGCAAGCGCCACGAAAAACCGCGCGAAAGCATTGATCATGGCGTCGTTACACCCATCCTGTTCACCACGGCGACCGTGATCATCCCGACAGCAAGAAATGTCGAGACTGCAACGATCGATCTCCGCGAAAGTCGTCCGAGGCCACAAACGCCGTGACCGCTGGTGCAACCGGAGCAAAGCCGCGCGCCGAAGCCGACGAGCATACCGGCAAACGCAAGGACCTCAAGGGACGTTTCGAAGTGGACGACCGGCCAACCGCCGGAAGCCATGCAATACACCAAAGGTCCAAGGAAAAGACCAAGTAGAAAGGACAGATTTCGCAGCTGATTTTCGCCACTGGGCCGCACAGCGCCACCGATGATCCCGCTCACTTCAGCAATCCGGCCATCCAATAGAAAAAAGAGACCGGTGCCAAGACCGATCAGGGAGCCGCCGATCAGGGAATGCAGATAGTCAAGTGGCATAGGTCATCGCGTCCAAAAAGGGTTTCCAACCAAATTAAATAAATTCTATAGACATATGTAAATTTTGCAAATGCTCTGTTCGAAGCTTTCGGACGGCCATTTTTATGGCCTCGCTGTCGTCTTCCTGAAAGCCGCCGCGTCGTCGATGCGGCCGGACCGCAGTCTGATGATTCGATCACATTTGCTGGCAAGCGCGAGATCATGAGTTACCAGAATCAAGGTCGCGTCACGATCGCGCTTCAAGGCAAAGATAAGGTCAATGATGGATTGACCAGTTGTCTCGTCGAGATTGCCAGTCGGCTCGTCCGCGACGAGGATTGATGGATTGGGCGCGAGCGCGCGGGCAAGCGCAACACGTTGTTGCTCGCCGCCGGACAATTGTGCCGGGTAGTGCGATAGCCTATGGCTCAGTCCAACCGCATCGAGACCGGCGCGGGCGCGCTCAAAAGGCGTCGGCGCGCCGGCGAGTTCGAGCGGAATGGCGACATTTTCGAGAGCGGTCATCGTTGGAATGAGATGAAACGATTGGAAAACAATGCCGATCCGCGCGCCCCGGAACCGCGCCAGCGCGTCCTCTTCGAGGTGTTCAAGGCCGGTGCCGTCCACCTTGACCGTTCCTGCATCCGGCCTTTCAAGGCCTGCCATGACCATGAGAAGGGTGGATTTGCCCGAGCCTGAAGGGCCGACGAGGCCGGTGGTTTCGCCTCGCCCTATTGCCAGCGAGATTCCTTTGAGGATATGAACGCGCGCCGCGCCGCGGCCGAGGCTCAGATGTACATTTTCGAGTTCAACTGCGGGTTTGTTCATTCATGCCTTCCAACATTCATCTCACAAGCTTTCAAAATCCGATGCCACAAGTCGCGCCGCGCGGATATGGATATCGCCGCGCCTTCCTGCAAATGTCGGCCACGCTCTTGTTGGGAGTGCTTGCTTGCACGGTAACCTTCGCGAAGGAAGGGCCTCTCAAGCTTGTCGCTTTTGGTGACAGTCTCTTCGCAGGATACGGGCTCGCCGCCGATGCGGCCTTTCCTAGCGTGCTCCAGTCCAAATTACGCCAGGAAGGCTATAATTTGACCTTGGTCAATGCCGGCGTCTCCGGCGACACGACGTCCGGCGGGCTCGCAAGATTGGATTGGACACTTGGCGGTGAAGGAGCCGATGGCGTCATTCTGGAGCTTGGTGCGAATGACATGTTGCGCGGGGTCGACCCCGCAGTGACAAAAGGCGCGCTCGACGCCATCCTCGCAAAGCTCAAAGCCCGGAATATCAAGGTTTTGATCGTCGGCATGAAAGCCAACCCAGGTCTTGGCCCGGAATTCAAGACGCGGTTTGATGCGATCTATCCAGATCTAGCCAAGAAATATGATGTGCTGCTCTATCCGTTTTTTCTTGATGGCGTCGCTGGCGCGCCGGCGATGGAACTTCCCGACCATTTGCATCCCAATCCTGCTGGTGTTGAACACATCGCAGAAGGTATTCTTCCGACCGTGCGCGGCTTTTTGAAGCAGCTTGGCGTCGAAGCTCCGGTGAAGCCGAATGAATGAAGCATGATTTTCCACCGTCAACAATTCCCTTTTCGGCGAATCTTCATTATAAGCGCTCAAAGCTTTATGTCTCGACCGGATGCCGTAATGAGTCGGCACTTCGGTGCATTGACAGGAGGGATCTATGCCCCGTCTTTTCACGGGTCTCGAAATCCCTTCCGATCTCGCAATGGATCTTTCCATGTTGCGCGGCGGGCTCTCAGGCGCGCGCTGGATCGACGCCGAAAACTACCACCTGACATTGCGGTTCATTGGCGACATTGACGATTCGACCGCGCGGGACATCCATTGCATCCTCGAACAAATCCGGCATCCGTCGTTCATTGTGACAATCGAAGGCCTGAGTTCCTTTGGCGGTACCAAGCCGAGGGCCCTTGTGGCGAAGGCGAAAGCCGTTGCCCCACTGCTCGAGCTTCAAGCGCAACAAGAAAGACTGATGCGGCGCATCGGCATTGCGCCCGAGCCGCGCAAATTCACACCGCATGTCACGCTTGCGCGTCTGCGGACCGCCTCTTGCGCTGGTGTCGCTGAATATCTTTCGGCGCGGGGATACTTCCTCACGCGCCGCTTCGAGGCGAAGCGCTTCGTTCTGTTTTCGTCACGCGCATCGACGGGCGGGGGTCCCTACGTTGTCGAGGCGGCTTATCCACTCGGATAAGTGCCGGGCTATCAGACCCTCGCGGAAAGGCGCTTTTCCCGATGCCGCAGGACCATCGGCAGACCGCCCTTTGGCCGCAAGGTGATACGCTGGACGGGCAGCACCGCGTGGTTTTTCGAATGGTCGAGAGAAAACGACCGCATGATGTGGGCGAGGATGATTGCTGCTTCCTGCATTGAGAAGGAGGCACCGATGCAAACGCGCGGACCAGCACCAAAAGGTAAATAGGCAAAGCGATCGATTTTTTCGCGCGAACCTGGAAGAAAACGGCGCGGGTCAAAGCAATCCGGTTTCTCCCACAATAAGCGATGCCTGTGCAAGACCCATTGCGATACCATGACGAGGCTATTTTTCCGGATGCGCTTGCCGGCGAGATCATCGGGGCCAATCGCCTGCCGGCTCATACTGGCGACCGGCGGATAGAGACGCATTGCTTCCTCGATCACCGCCTTCGTCTCGACAAGCCGCACCGCCTGGTCCTCGACAGAATCTTCGAGAACCGTGCTCGCCTCTCTTGCGAGCCGCTCCCGCCATTCCTCGGACAGGGATAGAAGAAACAAGGACCAGGTCAAAGCGTTGGCGGTGGTCTCATGGCCTGCTCCGATAAAGGTCAGTATGTTGGCCTTGACTTCGCGATCGCTTAATCCAGCGCCCGTCTCCGGATCCTGCGCCTCGAGGAGGAGGGTAAGGAGATCGCGCGGCGCGGCCGTCTTGTCCTCGGCGATGAGGCGCTTGCGCTTGGCGATGATCGAATCGACCACGGACGCGAAAAAACTCTCCGCCGAACGCCTCCCAAACTTGGTCAAACGCGGCATCCATTCGGGAAAATCGAGAAGGTCGAAGGGATCGAGCTGGCCCATCGTTGCAAAATAGCCAGAGATCGCGCCGGCGAATTGATCCAGGTCTCGTCCGAGACCATCCGAAAAAATCGTGCGCCCGAGAACATCGAGGGTCACCCGTGCCATCTCCGGCTGAATGTCGAGGATGCGTCCTTCGCGCAGACGCTGCCAGCGTACGACAAGGTCTTCCGCCGCAGCAGTTATGGCGGGCGCGAAGGAGGCCACGGTTCTGGGCGTGAACAAAGGTGCGAGGGTACGCCGCTGGACCCGCCAATCATCGCCTTCGACCTCCAAGAGCCCTTCGCTGAGGCCCTGGCCGAGAACCCGTTTCTGCAAAGCATCCTTGCGGTAATTGCCGGCGTTTTCGACAAACACGCGGCGGATCGCCGCAGGATCGTTGACCACCGCGATCATGCCAAGGATGGTCGGGCCAACCAGAATCGGCAATTCGAAATGCGCCTTGGTCCAGGTTTCGATCGGGTTCCTGCGCAAGACACGCATCGTCGAAATCGGCCCGAGCGGCTTATCAAGGGGCCGAGGTGCTGGTGGACGTGGCGGTTCGATGAAAAGATCTGTCATAGCTTTCTTATTAATGGCGGGTCGCGCCGTTCAGACGCAACGGGCATCTCGATCAAGATAAGAATAGTTGACGACTTTAGCAGATAATGCGAGGGGCGTGGGTGCATCGGCGAAAGTGCGCGAGCTTGCGGCAAAGGCAGACGCATTATAGAAGTTCTCGATAGAGGTTCTCGATAGAAAGTTCTCGGCAGCCTGCTTTGGCTCCCTTCGTCTAGCGGTCTAGGACGTCGCCCTCTCACGGCGAAAACAGGGGTTCGAGTCCCCTAGGGAGCGCCATCATAACCCGAGCGCGAGGGCCTGATTCGTGGCTGCCGTAAGCCCGAGCGAGGACAGCCGCTTGGTGCGGGCGCTGTGGCAGGACGTGGGGTGCCTTGAGCAAGCCATAAATGAGCATAGCGCGATCATCGCTCGGGCTATGAAATAGACTCATAGTCTATCTTGCCTCTTAGGAAACAGATCAGAGATATTTCCATATATGGTTGCGGAGTGTTCTGTTAATACTCGGTATCGCTTGCTTAAGGATGGCTTTGGCGCCGAGGCATTCTCCACTGTTCCGCATGCGCCATCCCTCAACAAGCGTCCGCATAACGCGAGCTGGGTAGACACCGCAAAAATTTGAAGCATATCCTTCTGACGTGAACAGATGGTTGAGGTACGATCCTTCCGGAGGGAGCAGGCTTTTACACACGCCTATTTTATCGAGAATGTTATTATATAAATGGATCGTTTTCGCGCCTGCGCATTTGGCAGCACATTCATCAGCAAACTCAGGAAGAATAAGCTTATAATATTCGTCATAATGGATAGGCATAAAGTCGTCTGGCTTTTTTAATGATTCAGCTATTTGATTCCATTTTCCTCTGAAAGTTTTTGCAATAAAATTTTGGGAAGCCGCCCAGGGAGCATCCCTATCAAGAAGAGACTCTGTTCGAATAATAATATCTTTTAATTCTGATGATGCGCCATTAATACGAAGGATCGCATTGCAGATATTATGCCCATCCTCAACAACCAAAAAATCATCGTTCGGATTTATTTCGAAACTTTGAAGCATGAAGATATCTGTATCCGTCCAGCATAGATCTGTTTTTAAAAACATAAGATATCGAAAATAATCAGAAAAAGCTGCAACGTTTGCAGCTTTATTTGTAATGAAACGCTCAAGATATGAACGATCAACAATTTCTCTGGCGTCGGCCCTTTGCACACCCGAAGGTATACCCTTGATTTCTTCGTAGCTATAAAGGACGACCTCACAACCTTTTTTTATGAAAGAAGCCAAGCATGAGGTTTCGTAAGGGGAAAGTGTGCCAGACCAGAAAGTGGCGAACCGGGTCATTGTTTTACCACGCTGAGTTGCCCTGACCTTCGATTTCAGATCGCTGCGTACAATGAGCGACCAGTTTTCCGTCGGCGAATTCCTCTAGTGGAAGAAGCCCAACATGACTCTCGCTCAGAGCTATGGCCAATTCTTGGTGGATGGCTTGATCCGAGCAAGAATAGCCCCCGGCGAACGAACTCACTTTGCCTCCGAGTTTGTCCCCTGATCGGCTAAGAGCCATAGACGGGCTGCGTCTTGCGGCGCCGAGCCCTTTATGCAAACGATGCGATGCGGTGTCCATGACCTTAGCTCCGTGCGGCGAGGATGGGATTTGCCAGGTTGTCGCAACCACCCCGGTCTTTGCGGGGGATGCCGATTGCCGGCCTGCTTCTTTTACAATCTGGGACTTACGGAAGTCATGCGCGCATTGCAGGGGCTGCTCGCCGTGTAAAACTGCCTGATTTTGACTTAAAATCTTCACGAAGATGCGACTATTATAACATATTATAACTATAGATAAAATGCACCTCCAGGCGTTATTTATAGATTAACGGTTTAGCGCATTGTCTATTAGTGTAGTTTGGCCTAAGCGGAGTATCGGTTAGAGGTATTTGATGAAACTGGAATTTTTAAAACCGGTATCCGTCACGGCCTTGGTCGGCTCGATCAGTCTGCGGAATGTGCTGGTGCGCAACACCTTGTTGCTCGCCGTAGTGCAGGCCAGCCACTACGTCCTCGTTCTCGTCACAATGCCTTATCTCACGCGAGTCTTGGGCGTCGAACAATTCGGCCTTCTCGGGATCACGTCGGAAATTCTGACCAATTTAATGGTCTTTACCGATTGGGGCTTTGGTCTTAGCGCGATCCGCGACGTGGCACGCAATAGCCGCAATCCCGAGGAACTCCGCCGCATTTTTTGGGACACCATGGCGGCGAAGTCCCTGCTTGTCGTTATAAGCCTCGGTCTGATTTTCATTATCATGGCCTGCGTTGGTTTTAATTCTCCTTTGGCTTGGCTCGTGCTCTGCGGCTTTGTGCAAATCGTCAGCGGGGCCTCCGGAGTCGGCTGGTTCCTGCGGGGGCTTGAGATCATGGGCCCTATGGCGGCTGCCGAGCTGATCGGCCGCCTGGCGTTCATACCGTTGATCTTCTTGTTCGTGCGCGGTCCTAGCGATACGATTTGGGCTGTGGCGATTGGCGGCGTCGGCGGGCTCATCTCGGGTGTCATCAGCCTTTACTATGCCAACCGGGCCATCCCCTTATTCCCGATCGGATGGACATGGTCGGGCGCCATACGCCAGTTGCGGGGCGGCTGGCACATCTTTCTGTCCATCGCCGCGTCGCTGCTCTATAGCCAGATCAATGTTGTGGTGCTGGGGGCTGTCGCCGGACCCGCGCAAGCCGGGCTCCTCTTTGGGGCGCAGAAATTGCAACGCACGAGCAAGAGCCTCATCGGCCCCTTGGGTAGCGCGCTCTATCCCCGGGTCAACAACCTGCTCGTGGAAAATCCCGATCATGCCATTCGCTTGATGAAGCGGCTTCTTTTTGTCCAAGGCGCGATGAGCTTTGCGATTTTCATTTTCCTGTTCGCTACCGCACCCTACCTTACCGTGATCTTCTTTGGTGCCGATTTCGCGGCCGCGACGCCAGCCGTGCGCATCTTATCGGCAACCGTATTCATGAGCGGTCTCAACGGTGTTCTCGGCACTCAGGTGATGCTTGCTTTTGGGATGCAGCGTTCCTTCATGCACATTCTCGTCGCCTCCGGCCTGTTTAATCTTTTCGCGATCGGTCCCTTCGCCCATTTCCTGGGCGCGACGGGGGCGTCGATTTCTGTTCTTCTAACCGAGATCATCATCACAGCCGCGATGGGCATCGTGGTTTGGCGCGCTGGTATTTTCAGTAAGAAAGCAGGCGGGCTCAATCTCTGATGGATCTCTAGCCAGCGCTTGTCGCTCCCTGCCAGGGCGCGCCGCGTGTATCTTGCATGATCAAATTAAATTGATTCCGACCGGGCGGCGGCTGTCAACTTGCCGGGCAGGGCGCTTTTGTGCTTAGTGCTTGGCCAAATCAAATGAAAAGCTTGGTTTTCTAGCGAGATGGAGGAAAGTGCCTATGAAGGTTTCGTACCGCACACTTGCCTTGGCCGGGGCCCTTGCCTTTGCCCTTGCCACTCCCGGCTCGGCGCATCAAGAAGTGGCTGGTCAATTGAAGATCGGCCATCCTTGGGTGCGCGAAGCGGCGGCGGGCGCGCCCGGCACTTACTCCTGCATCATCGAGATCGACAATGAGGGCGACGAGCCGGAAACCCTCCTCGGTGCCACCATCGACGGTGCCGGCCCAGGCACTATTTATCAGATCATTGAAAAAGACGGTAAGTTCAGTTCAAAGCCCGTCGAGCACGGCCTCGTCATTCAGGCGCATGGCCACATCGAGCTCGCCCCGGACACATATCAGATCAGGTTCGGCAAAGTTACTAAGGCGTTGGTTGCTGACTCCATGGTTGATGGCACACTCGTCTTCGAGAAACTGCACAGCGTGCCGGTTCATTTCATGGTCGAGCAGGATGATACCGCTCCCAAGGAAGAGCCGGTCCAGCACGGAATGTGAGGAGGACGGCCTTTGACGTTCGCCGGGGAAGCCCCGTTGACGCGACAACCGGCCGTTCAAAGCTGCGGATCGCTAGGCAGTGAGCCGGAGCGCTTGTTTTCCGGCACGATGGGCGCGGAATACAAGATGCTCGATCTGATCTGCCCCGCGGCAGCGGCGATGAGCAAGCGCGTGGGGCGCTTTATTGGGGACCTTCCCGGCGCCGTGGCAAAACGCGCGACTCCCTTGAGCGTTTTCGAGATCGGCTGCGGCACCGGTGCAACCACGCTCGCTTTGCTTGAGGCACGTGAAGATCTCGTCGTCCTTGCTGTCGATAATGAACCTTCCATGCTGAACCAGGCGCGGGGAAATTTGTCGCTCTTCCTCGCGCAAGCCCGCGTGCGCCTCCTTCAGGCGGATGCGCTGACTGCCCTCAGGCAGCTTCCTGCCGGTAGCCAGGATGTGGTTGCATCGGCCTATGCGGTGCATAATTTTCGCGACACTTATCGCGATGAGGTGCTCGCGGAGATTTTCCGGGTCCTGCGGCCCTCCGGCATCTTCGTCAACGGAGACCGCTACGCTCTCGATGACGCCGCCGAGCACACGAGGCTCACCCAGGAAGATGTGCGCGGCTACTTCAAGGCGTTCTTGCCAATCGGCCGTTTCGATCTCCTCGAACAATGGGTTCTCCATCTGTTCAGCGATGAATCCGCCGATCACATCATGCGGCTTGATCCTTCGCTGCAAAGGCTGCGCGAAATCGGCTTCGAGCCAGTTGAGGTGCATTTCCGGGAGGGCGTCAATACGCTCTTGACCGCGACCAAGCCGGTGATGTGAGCAAGCTCAGCCGAAGTGGCGCGCCGAGAGTTTAAGGGATCTGCTCTTTATTGATTTTTAGCGATATTCCCGCCGGAAGGTCTCAGGGGGAAGCCATGCCGTCCGGGGCTCTGGCAAAACGATTGCATCGCATATAAACTTCGTTGGCTCCAGATCACGTGCTTAAGCAGACGCGGGCAGCCATCCCCCCTATATGCCGTCTGAGGCGGCCAGAGGCATGAATGCCCGCGAGCGAGGATTTGCATGAACAAAGTTTTTCCTGATGCACGCTCCGCCCTGGCCGACATTCTCAAGGACGGCATGACGCTCATGTCGGGAGGGTTTGGGCTTTGCGGCATCCCACAAATCCTGATTGAGGCCATTCATGACCTCAAGGTCAAGGATTTAACGGTGATATCAAACAATGCAGGCGTAGATGGCGCGGGCCTCGGTATTCTCCTCGAGACGCGGCAAATCAAGAAGATGATTTCGTCTTATGTCGGAGAGAATAAGCTCTTTGAGCGGCAATATCTTTCCGGCGAGCTCGAACTTGAATTCAACCCGCAAGGTACCCTCGCAGAACGGATCCGGGCAGGGGGCGCCGGTATCCCGGCGTTCTTCACGAGGACCGGCGTCGGAACTCTCATTGCAGAGGGCAAGGAGCTGCGGGAATTCGATGGCGAGACTTATGTGATGGAACGTGGCCTCGTCGCTGACATCTCGATTGTTCACGCTTTTAAGGGCGATACCGAGGGCAATCTCGTCTATCGCAAGACGGCGCGCAACTTCAATCCGATGATGGCGGCCGCTGGCAAGATCACCGTGGTGCAGGTCGAGCACCTCGTTCCAGCCGGCGAAATCGACCCTGACGCTGTCCATACGCCGGGTATTTTCGTCCATCGCATCGTGCATACTCCGAATATCGCCAAACCCATCGAAAAGCGAACCACGCGCCCGCGCATCGCCGCCTGAGGAGAATTGAAATGGCCTGGACCAGGGATCAGATGGCGGCGCGCGCCGCCAAGGAATTGCGCGACGGCTTTTACGTCAACCTCGGGATTGGCATTCCGACCCTTGTTGCCAACTTCATCCCCGCCGGAATGCATGTGCAATTGCAAAGCGAGAACGGCATGCTCGGCATGGGCCCGTTTCCTTTCGAGGGCGAGGAGGATGCCGATCTCATCAATGCCGGCAAGCAAACGATTACCGAGCTTCCGACGACGAGCTATTTCTCTTCGGCCGACAGTTTCGGGATGATACGCGGGGGCCATATCGATCTTGCGATTCTCGGTGCGATGGAAGTGAGCGAGCGCGGCGATCTCGCCAATTGGATGATTCCCGGCAAGATGGTGAAGGGCATGGGCGGCGCCATGGATCTTGTCGCCGGTGTCAAGCGAGTCGTGGTGGTGATGGAACAGACGGCGAAGGGCCAGCCGAAGCTTCTGCATCATTGCACATTGCCGTTGACGGGCACGGAGGTTGTCGACCTTGTCATTACGGATCTTGCGGTTTTCTCGATCGACAAGGGCGCTGGAATGACCCTGATCGAACTCGCCGATGGCGTCGCGCTTGACGAAGTCAAGGCAAATACCGAGGCCAATTTTGAGGTGGCTGCGGATCTCAAGACGAAGGCGGCTTGAGGCTCAACGAGCACCGGCCATTGACGCGACGACCGCTATCAGAGGAATGTCGTGCCTGCGGTAGAGGATCGAGCTAAGCTTATCTTACACTTCACGCATCGTTATTTCATTTGGATGCTTGTCTTGTCATATGCCGCTGCGGCGGCGCTGCCTGGCCTTGGTTCTCGGATCCGGAGCGTCCGTTTCGGTGACGGGATCATGCCAAGTCAACTGGTGGCTACCATTCCTGTTTTGATGCTTGCGGCGCTTTTATTTAATGCCGGATTGGGAGTGAAAACAGAAGAACTGACACGCTTGCTTCGAAGGCCGTTCCTATTGCTGGGAGCCTTGTTGTGCAATATCATAACACCGTTGGCCTTCATCGTTGCGATCAGCTTCTTGGCCTGGGGGTGGCACAATCAGGAAGAAGTCCAGCAGATTCTGATGGGTCTTGCCTTGGTTGCCTCGATGCCTATCGCGGGCGCATCGACGGCATGGGCGCAGAATTCCAACGGAAACCTCGCATTGAGCGTCGGTTTGGTATTGGGCACCACCGCGCTCAGCCCTTTATTGACTCCCTTCGTTCTTCACACGGTAGGTTTGGTGACCACCGGCGATTATTCGGAGGACTTGCACGAACTTGCTTCCGGCGAGGTTACGAGTTTTCTGGGGCTGTGGGTAATTCTGCCAACCTTACTTGGCGTATTCGGCCGCTTTTTGGCCGGTGAAATCCTAGTGACCAGGGCAACACCATATTTAAAATTGGTAAATTACTGCCTGTTACTAATTCTTAATTACTCGAATGCGTCATTGACGTTGCCGAGCGTGCTAGCGCACCCAGACATGGACTTTCTTGCGATCATGCTGCTAATCGTCTTAGCTCTTTGTGTAATCGCGTTCTCATCAGGGTATATGCTAGCTAGTGTCTCTCGGTCTGGTAGCAGTGAGAGAGCTTCGCTCGTGTTCGGCCTAGGCATGAATAACAACGGGACCGGACTTGTTCTGGCATCCGTGGCGCTGGCGGATCACCCGCAAGTCATGTTGCCCATTATTTTTTATAATCTCGTGCAACATCTGGTCGCTTCCATTGCCGATCTGGCTCTTTTCAAAAGCCGCCCGCCAGCGGCGCCTGCCTGCTTCCATCTGAGATGACCGCGGAACTAGGCTCATAACGCCCGCGCAAAAACAAGCACATCGACACTTTTGGCGCCCGCCCGCAGAAGGGCGCGCGAAGCAGCGTTGGCGGTCGCCCCTGAGGTCATGACATCATCGATGAGCACTGCGGCGCGGCCCTCGATCCGTGGGGTCATCCCCTCCGGTACGCGAAACGCGCCTTGCAAATTGAGAGCCCGCTGCGAGCGTGAGAGACCGACTTGAGTCGGCGTTGGCTTCACGCGTGCCAGAACGAAAGGATCGGCCGGGACGCCGCATTGCGCGGAAATGGCTTGCGCCAGGGCGTGCGCCTGATTGAACCTGCGTGCTGCAAGGCGGCGTCGGTGCAAGGGAACCGGCACGAGAATGTCAGCTTCGGCTAGAATTTCCGCGCCGGCGCGCGCCATCCAAGCTCCGAGCGGTTTCATAAGTTCCATTCTATCATTATACTTCAGCCGATGCACAAGCTGCCGTACCGGACCATCCTCGAACTGCGCAACCGCGCGGGCGCGGGCAAAGACTGGAGGATCGGCGACCGCCTCGGGCGATAAAAGCCCGTCATTGCCGAGGTCCATCGCGAATGGCGTGCCGAGGCGCTCGCAAAAGGGACGCTCGATGAAACGCACTTGCGCCCAACAGGCTGCGCAAAGCAAGTTCGCGGCGGCAGTGGATTGGCGGCAATTGAGGCAGGCGGGTGGAAAAACCGTGTCGAGCGCAGCATCCGCTAGCCTTCGCAAGACCGGCAGGGCGCGGCGGGCGGCGGCGTTTTGCAGGAAATCTGATAGCGACTCCAAAGTGCTCCGCGCAATGGCCATCGAGGTAAAGCCTACGGCGGTCCAAAAGCCAGGAGTTCCCTCGTGTAAATCTCCCTGACTTCTGAGAAGGGCTCCCGCGCCGCATTAAAGACCAAGGCCTGATGCTGGAAAAGCTGCCATGGCATGGCCAAGGCCGTTTGAGGATTGTCCGCGGGCGCCGGCCCGAGTTCCCAGCCATCGGGAAGTGGTTTCCAAAGGATCTCGACGGAGAAATTCTCGCGAATAGGTTTCAGATCCCGCACCGCCCGGCCAAAGGGCGTATCGGTGGTTGCCAGAATCTCGTTGATCTCTGCGTTGAGCCGGCCTGGCACATACCAATTATCAGCTTCGACAAGCACATGGTCGCCGCAGGTCAGCTCGACGCGCCGGTAGGCGACCTTTTCCGTCGGGCTGATCTGCAGCCTTTGCCTTTGCTCGTCCGAAACCGGTTTGTTCACCCCTGCGACAAGCTTTGCATGCACCGAAGGCGCGCTCGCCATTTTGTGATCGGCACACCATTTGTCGAGAACCTCCGTCGCAGTGTGCGCGCTGAGAAGTTCCGCATTCAGGGTCTCGATCAAGGCAAGCGCCTCGACCCGTGCGAGCAGGGTATCCGGCCAAGGCGCGCCAGTCCCAACGGCGGGCTCAGCAGAAATCGCGGACGCGCAGAGGTTCAGTGTCACGATGGTCCCGATCCAGAATTTGCACATGCCAGCGTTCCAATAAGGCATTTCGAGGAGCGCTGGCAAACGAACATGGAAGTTGTCATAGCACAAGCGTGTTGATCGATCTCACTGGCGGCTCGCCTCCTACCTATGTAGTGAGCGGCTAAGCACGACTTCAGGGAGTTTTCCATGTATATCGACCTTTCCGGAAAAACGGCCATCGTCAGCGCCTCGACTGCCGGAATCGGCCTTGCGACGGCGAAGGAACTGGCGGCCTCTGGCGCCACCGTGGTCGTCAACGGCCGCGGCAGAGAAGGTGTCGAGCGCGCCATCCAGGCTGTCCGGATTGCGGCTCCGGGGGCCACGGTGGCCGGCTTTGCGGCAGATCTCGGCGATTCAAAGGGTTGTGACAACCTCGTCAAAGAGCACCCGCGCTGCGACGTTCTCGTCAACAATCTTGGAATCTATAAACATCAGGATTTTTTCGAAATCCCAGACAGCGAATGGAGCCGGTTTTTTGAGGTGAATGTCATGTCCGGCGTGCGTCTCGCCCGTGCCTATCTGCCGGCGATGATTGAAAGAGGCTGGGGGCGCGTTGTCTTTGTCGCCTCTGAGTCGGCCCTGAACATTCCCGAAGACATGATCCATTACGGTTTCACCAAGACGGCACAACTCTCGATCGCGCGGGGCCTCGCCAAACGCGCCGCCGGAACCGGTGTGACGGTCAATTCCGTCCTGCCAGGGCCGACGCTTTCGGAAGGTGTGGCCAAGATGCTCAAAAGCAGGGCGGCGGCCGGGGAATCCCTGGAAGATGCCGCTGCGGCGTTTATCAAGGAACACCGCCCCTCCTCGATCTTGGGGCGGGCGGCAAGCGTCGAGGAGGTCGCCCATATGATCGTCTACGCCTGCTCGCCGCAGGCCTCCGCGACAACCGGCGCGGCGCTGCGCGTCGACGGCGGCATCGTCGATACGATTGCTTGAGTGCTGATGGACTGTGCCCTGTGGGCGGCAGGCCGGAGTTTCACCACACGCAAGGGATGAGGCGTGGCGTGCGCCGTGCGTAGGTGGCGTATTCTGGAAAGGCCGTCATAAGGATCTTTTCCTCAAGCTGCATCCGTCGGATCTGCACGCCGACATGCAGCACCAGAAACGGAAGCGCCGCGAACCAGGCATACTGCAGCAGGATGCCGGCAATCGCCACCTCCTCGGCGAGGTAGAGCGGGTGCCGGACGACCGCGTAAGGGCCACGGGTGACGAGCTTGCGGGCCTGAGGGACCAGACTGAACGACCAGCCCAGGGAGAGGAGCGTATAGATGATCAGGGCCTCGCTGGAAAGAAGGATCGCGGCTGATGCTGCACCTAGTGCCGGAAGTTCCGAGCCGGACGGCAGCAGAGGAATGAACCATGAGCCATAAGTGCCGGCGAGCGCTAATAGCGCCGGCCAAAGCCCCTTGGCGCGTCCCACCGGCTCCGGGCGCAGCAGCATGATGCAGCAGATAATCGTGTAGAAGAGGACGACGCATCCTTCCGAGAGCAAGGCGGGCCAGGCATCCGGGCCGGCGCGGCCGCCCGCGATGTCCTCAAGCAGCCCATTGACGCCCTTGAAGGATGCGGCGGCAAGAAAAAGGAACCAAATGCCGGCGCAAAGGCGCGTGACCAGTGCGCCGGCACTCGCGGAAGCCAACTCGTCGGAAGGGGCGGCTGAACTTTGCCCCATGGTGGCGGGCAGGGACAGGGAGCTTACGAGATCTCTTCTTCCAAGTTCCCCCAAGATATGTCCTCTCTTCTGCCAGCAGGGAGATCCGGCTAGGCCGCTCTCGGCCTGCCAGCCCAGTTTGAACTCACGCGCCGAGTTGGCCTTGAACGGCTCCGCTTCGAGCAGTGTATCCTTTTGATTATGGCTGAATCCGGGTCGGCGGTTCGGCAACTCAAGCGGCGGAATTCAAGCTGAAGAACCTCTTCTCGCGCCGCGATTGCCTTCCGGCGGAATATCGGCAAAACATGCGTCTTCCCTCGTGGCCACGTTTTGGCAAGGCGAGGCCCTCAGTTAAGTAAGAAGCGATGTTTCAAAAGCTTTATCGTTGGACTTTAAGCCTTGCGGAAAGTCAGCACGCCCCGTGGGCGCTTGGTGTTATTGCTTTCGCGGAGAGCTCCTTTTTCCCGGTGCCCCCGGACACAATTTTGATTCCCATGTCGCTCGCGCGGCCCAAGCGAGCTTGGCTCTACGCGCTGATCTGCACGGCTGGCTCTGTGACGGGTGCTCTGCTCGGCTATGCGATTGGCGCGCTCTTGTACGAGACCGTTGGCAAATGGCTGATCAATATCTATGGCTATGGCGCACGTGTCGATCAAATCCGCGCGCTCTATGCGCAATGGGGATGGGCGGTCATTCTTCTTAAGGGATTTACGCCGATCCCCTTTAAAATTGTGACGATCACCAGCGGGCTTTTGGCCTATAGCCTGCCGCTGTTCGTTCTCCTGTCCTTTGTCACGCGCGGTGCGCGGTTTTTCTTCATCGCGGTCCTTCTCAAGCGCTATGGCGAACCGGTCAACGCCTTGCTCGAGAAATATTTCGGCTGGTTTTTGGGAATTCTTGCGCTCGCGGTTGTTGTCGGCTTCTGGATCGCCGCGCGTGTGATCTGACGGCCGCGATGAGCTTCAGAATGCCCTTTGTGATTTCGCTCGCAATTCTCGCGATTGCAGCCGTGTCGATCGCGGGGGCTTTTGTCTTCGAGGCTTTTGGCTATCTACCCTGCGAGCTTTGTCTCAAGGAGCGCATTCCTTACTATGCCGCTCTTCCGCTTGCGGGCCTTGCGCTTTTATTTGCCGCGCGGGGCCCGGCGCGCCTTTTGCGCGCGTTATTCGGTGTCCTTGCCGTGATTTTCTGCGCCAGCGCGGTCCTCGGCGCTTATCATGCGGGGGTCGAATGGGGCTTTTGGCCAGGACCGACCGAATGCAGCGGCGCGCTTGATCGCGCCGCCTCAGTCTCAGATTTCTTAAAACAGTTGGAAACCGTGCAAGTCGTGCGCTGCGATAGCGCGGCGCTGCACATTCTCGGCCTCTCGCTCGCGGGATGGAACGCGGTGATTTCGGCAGGATTGGCGGCGCTCGCCGTGCTTGGACTAAGAATCTAACCCTAAATAAACCTATTCTTCACCCACCGCGAGCCTTGCCCGAGCCCGCAGCTTTTCCGTCTCACTCTTTAGTTGCCCGCATGCTGCCAGGATATCACGTCCGCGCGGCGTGCGCACCGGGCTCGCGTAGCCTGCGTTGAAAACGATATCCGAAAATTTCTCGATCCGTCCCCAGTCTGAACATTCATAAGGGGCGCCCGGCCAGGGATTGAAGGGGATGAGGTTGATCTTGGCCGGAATGCCTTTCAACAGCCGCACCAGCTCACGCGCTTCGGCGGGCGAATCATTGATGTCTTTCAGCATCACATATTCAAAGGTGATGCGCCGCGCATTGGAGGCGCCGGGATAGGTCCGGCAGGCGGTGAGCAACTCCTTGATCGGATATTTCTTGTTGAGCGGTACGAGTCTGTCGCGCAATTCGTCGCGTACGGCGTGAAGAGAGATCGCGAGCATCGCGCCAGTTTCCCGGCCAAGCTCTTCCATGCGCGGCACGACGCCGGCCGTCGAGACTGTGATCCGGCGTTTGGAAAGGGCAAGGCCGTCGCCATCGGAAATGACCGCCACTGCATCACGCACATTGTCGAAATTATAGAGCGGCTCGCCCATGCCCATGAAAACGATGTTCGACACCGCCCGCAAGCCTTCGCCCGGCACGAGTCCGTCGTCGGGCGGCTTTAGCCCAGGAAAGTCTCCTAGCCTTTCGCGTGCAATCAGCACCTGCGAGATGATCTCGGCACCCGTCAGATTGCGGACGAGCTTTTGCGTTCCCGTGTGGCAAAAGCTGCAATTTAGCGTGCAGCCAACCTGGCTCGAAACGCATAAAGTGCCGCGGTCGCTCTCTGGGATATAGACGCATTCGACCTCGGCCCCTTTGTCGTGCAAATCCACCGGGTCGAGCCGGAGCAGCCATTTCCGCGTGCCGTCGCTCGAAATTTGTTCGGCAACAATCTCGGGCCGGGCAAGTGTAAAGCGCTCGGCAAGGGTTGCCCGCAGCACCTTGCTGACATTGCCCATCGCATCAAAGGACGTTGTTCCGGCGTGGTAGATCCAATGCCAGAGCTGCGCCACGCGCATGCGGATTTCCCGCTCAGGTACGCTCAAACCGGCGAGCGCAATGCCAAGCTCACGCCGGGTCGCGCCGGCAAGAGAAACGCGGCTTCGGCTGGGCAAATCGTCGAGCTGTGCGGAACCTGCGGCGAAATTAGCCATGATTACGGGTTCTCCTAGCATAACACTACGATTTCAATCCAGTTAAAGTCCGCTCTCATAACATTGCGTCGCCGCTGAAAAGCGCCATGGGAGAAGGCAATATGGCGCTGGCCCTGTTGCCTTCGCCGTAGAGAGACGCTCATGTCAGCCAGCTTCCGCTTTCTTTTGCTTGCCCGATTCTTTTTCCTCGCCGCATTCCTGTTCGGAATTAGCCTGCCAATTGCGTATGCCCAACAGCCACAACTGTTTCCGACCCTGAAGGACGCGGTACCATCCATCACCACGACGGGTATCGCAAGCGCCGACGTCACCCCCGACATTGTGACGATCTCGATCGGCGTTGACACGGAGCGGCCAAATGCTGCCGATGCCACCCGCGACAATGCCCGCGCGGCCCAAGCGGTCGTCGGTGAGATCAAGGCCCAGGGGATCGACGGAAGGGACATTAAGACATTGTCCATCACGCTCTCGCCCGTTTACGACGAGGACTCCGATTCGAATGGACATGTCAAACGCACTTTGCGTGGGTACCTTGCGCAGAATTCCTTGAGCGTGCGCATCAGAGACCTCGCCAAGGCCGGTGCTCTCGCACGCCAAGTCATGGACCAGGGTGCCAATAGCCTCGAAGGCATTGAGTTCGATTATTCGCAAAAGGACGCGAAATATGATGCCTTGCGCGGAGATGCCATGCACGACGCCTTGCGCAAGGCCACGAGTTACGTCAATGGTCTTGGCATTAAGCTTGGGCGCGTCCTCGAGATCGCGACGGAACCTCCCGCGCCGGTTCCCAACGCCATGTCCTCGAGAATGGTTGGCGGCTCGCGCGAAGCCTCAGCCGCTGCCATTCCGGTCGAGCCTGGCGTCCAGACGCTCCGCGCAGAAGTGCAGGTCACTTGGGAACTTCTTCAGTAAGCTGATCCTGGAAGGGATCGAGTCTAGAGCACTTTTTTGCTGGCGATGGGTCATCTCTTGCGGCGAATTGGATTTTGGCATTTTTGGCGGCCGCCTTCTGTGCGGTATAATGGTCCGCTAGACCGTTACTTCACCTGGAGTAGCAGCGCCACAAGTTCGCTTTGACGATGGGTGTCAGTCTTGGCAAAGACGGATTTGAGCTGATTGCGAGCTGTCTCCCGTGAAATCTTCAGTTCTCGAGCAGCAATTTGTGGAGATGCTCCGCGCGCTATAATGCAGGCGAGCTTGGCCTCTGAGGGGGTGAGGCGGAAAGTCTTGGCGAGGATCGCTGCGGGCGGCCCACGTTTTTGCCCCAACGCATTGAGCGTGACGAGAACATGCACTTCTTGGTTGAGCGAGTGCGCTGCTCCTTCAAAGGGCCAGATTCGCACGATGACTGGCAATTTGTCACGTCGTTGAACGATGATCGGCTCGTCGATCAATGACATCAATTTCGTGGAGTTGGTCAAGTCATCCAGGGATGACTTCAAAAGCGCGCGGGCCTCAATATCGCGAACGAAAAGACGCTTGTCTCTGATGTTAATATCATTGTCGAAAACGGCGTTCGCTGCAGCGTTGACATCGGCGACAAATCCTCGCCGGTCGAGTGCAATCGCTGGCAAGCGCATCATATTAAGTGCGTCAACGGCCGACGTGTCCGATCCACGCGCGCCCGCAACTGCAGCTATTTCGATGAGGCGCTGAGTGAAGGAGGCAAGAGTCGGTTCTTCTTCTGCGCCTAATTGGCAAACCTCACTCGTGTCCGTTGTCATTGCACCGCCGATAAAATTATTGGGTTGGTTACAAATGAGCGACTTTTCGTTTTCGCTTTAAGCATGCAGCAGAGCAGGAGGGCGGTGAGAAGTTCCGGCCAAAACCTTTTTCTCATTGCCTCGCATCTTGCGGAAACGATCGAGCGTCTGCTTGTCGAAGGCGACCAGCACCCCGATAAGGTCCCGCCCTCGGATCTTGCACGGCGGACCAAGAGGCATGGGCTGAAAACCGAGTTGCACCAAGGGAATTATGCCCGTCGGTTCAATCTCGATGACAAAACGTGTGACGCCGCACTCTAGACCCCATTCAACCAAGGCCAATCCGAGTGTGTTGGCAATGCTGCCTGCCGAGTTCCTACCCGCACGATCGACAGGGGCGATGCAGTGGTGCGACAGTTCCCAAATATGGGCTCCAACTGGGCGCTCTCCTACACACAATTCTGGAACGATGTCGGACAACAAATGCGGGCGGGTTGTGGGTAACAACCGCTGGTAGCCGAGCACCTCGCCTTGATCGATACAAAGCATGTGAACGGCGTTCTTGTTGTCGAATTCGTCGAGTTCGCGCCCTTTCGGATCGGCAAGAGCGCGCCATCCCTGTTGCTCGAGGAATATTTGGTGGCGCAACCGATATGCCTGGTTCAACTGGATTTGATAAAGAGACTCGTTTTCAGGTGTAACAACATAAACCAAAGGATCGACATTCTTGACAACGCCGGCCGTTCCACGCGCCGTGCACCGTTGCCGTTTTGCCGACGGCAAATCCTGCACCAAATGTTCATGTTCATGCGATTTGAGTTCTTCGATCGCGTTGAGGATTTCGCCGATCCGATAGGGTTTCGGGAGGAACAGACTTCCTTCGATCTCGGAACCCTGCTGTGGCGCAAACCCGCTCGCATAGATTACCGGTAGATGCGGATGTCGGCCTCTTGCCATTTCCGCGAGATCCCAGCCGTTGATCCGGCCCGGCATTCTGATGTCCGTGAGCAAAAGGTCGATCCGGCGCATTTTCCGCAGAATGGATGACGCCTCGTCTCCATTGTCAGCTACGACGACTTCGAATCCGGCCTCCTCGAGTTCGGGAATCACGGCCTCTCTCACCAAGGGCTCATCCTCGACGAAGAGAACGACAGCATTATTTGCCATGTGCAGGCCTTCATTACGGCTGAAAAACCGGTGGGATATTCGTGCCTATAAAAGTTTTGTGTAAGCCTCATACGTCGCGGCCGGGCCCGTCACGGACGCTGGCGTAAACAGTACTGACTGTTTTTAATAGTTGTTATATCGTGAGTCTTGTTTGAATATAATTTTTAAATCATGTCTGATCTTATTCCGCATCTCCCATTTGGGTTAATCTGGATATTAGATTTTTATCCACAACCATAATGATTGCTGCCGCTGGCGCATCTCTGAAAATCTGATTGAAATTCGATCGCGACTTCGGAAGAGAGTGAGGCGGGTCACAGCTTCAATCTGCCGGCAGCGTCGGATGTCGGTTTCTTGTCTTCCTTTGGCTGAGGCCGGCATTCAGGTATTCCTGAGCGATAGGGCCATCCATCGCATTGCCTCGAACTCAGCGCTTCATCCGCATTCTAGCCATGACGATGATTTCGGGTCCCGCGTTTTTGAGCTCGGCGATGATAGACCCTCTCATCAAGTCACCTTCGACAATGCAAGCGACTTCTTTACCGGCCATATTCTTCAGAGCTTGCAATGGCAGGAAGATGGATGGTTACCTGCGTCCCGTCGGTCGAACTGCTATCAAGCCGGACAATCCCATCAGACTGCTGCACAAAACCATAAACCTGACTGAGGCCGAGGCCAGACCCCCTCCCGAGAGGTTTCGTCGTAAAGAAAGGATCGAAAGCGCGCGTTCGCACTTCTTCACTCATGCCGCAGCCCGAATCCGCAACCTCGATTTCCACACCTTGGACCTTTTTCCCCTCACGTGCAAAATCGCTCATAGAGGTTCTAATTGTCATCTTGCCTCTGTTAACCATTGCATCTCGCGCGTTGACCGTGAGATTGAGGAGCACCTGCTCAAATTGATTACGATCGGCCCAAACATTTTGCACACGGGGGTCAAGATCGAGCACTAAATCGTGTCCGTCCCAAGCATTTTTGAGGATAGGAACGAGATTGGAAATAAGTTCATTGACTGCGACGCTAACGGGCTTGGACGGTTGCTTGCGTGCGAATGCGAGCATTTGGCTTGTAAGGGTGACAGCTCTTTCGGCTGCGGCGGTTGCGGTTCGAATGGATTTCGTCAATTTCGGATTAGTAACATCGCTTTCGCGAGCGGCGCGGTCCAAACTCGCCAGGACTGCGGTGAGTAGATTGTTGAAATCATGCGCGATGCCACCGGTCAATTGTCCGACGGCTTCCATCTTCTGGGCCTGCCTAAGCATGTCTTGAGCCAATCGCCGCTCCTCAACTTCCTTTTGAAGAGCCGCATAAGCAGCGTCCCGTTCTTTCACATATGACGCCATCCTCTCATTGGCCAGTCTCAATTGCTCAGCTGAGGGGAGCTGGAGCACGCGAGGTAGCAAGGGCCAAAGCAGGATTGCAGTGGCAACGGAAGCGCCCACGGTGATGACTTTCACAAGCGCCTCCAATCCATAATCAGGGACCCAAAGGGTCCAAATAGACATGAAATGAGTAGTTCCGCAGGCTAGAATAAAAGCTACAAAACACCACAAGACCCATCCGAAACCAAAATCCGGACGCCTATAGGCTATGTAAGCAAGTACGAATGGAATTGAGTAATAGGCAACTCCGATGACAGCATCGGCGGTGACATGCGTCCAGATCAATTCGGGACGCCAGAGCAAACACATACCATGCGGTGATAAATCGCCGGAACTATGAAGCGATGACAAAAATTCCAGCATAACGGACTCCCAGCGAACTTCAGCGTGCGGCTTAAACTCCCTTTTTGCAGTGATGGTTTCGGCAATGACTGGGAAATCTTCTAAAATGAAGGTGCTGTTAGAGCTGGATGGCAACTGCAGCCGAGGAGCAGAGCTTATGCCTGAGCAGGGTAGAATGATCGTGGTGGAGGAAAGACTAGATGCAAGCAACTACGCCGAAACCATTCATCGCTTTTGAGAGTGAAAGCGGCCTTGGCAGCGATCGAATGCGGAAAGAGGTTAGCCGAGGGGGCGCAGCAATTCGAGGTTTTCCCTCTGGCAGCTATTCCATCTGTTTTTCGTCGTGCACCGATATCGATCCGTCGGTGAGCTGCTCGGTGCCGCCATTAACCGGGCAAACCTTTCTATGTTTTTCTCGTTACGCTCGCCCTTTCGCCCGGCGTTTCAATGCGTCAAGCGAGATCGCATGAAGCTTATCCAGGAACTCTCGGAGAGCGTCGAGCTCCTCGCAAGTGTCAGGTGTTGCCGCCCCGGTTGCTTCGAGCAGCTCGAGCTCCGCGATCCGATCGCGAAGGGTTTCAATAATTCCTTTGGAAGCAATCAGGCGATCCATCATTGTTAATCTGACCAGTAGCTCACGAATTTAGTAGGAATTCTCGCGCACATTGCAGCATGCGGTGCCGAGTGCATCACTCAAATGGTCGATTTCGATCAACATGCCGGGAGTTAAAGCTAGTCGCGGATGACGAAGGCAATACTGCAGTTTTTGCGGCCGCGGTATCGGTCGCCGAAGCGTGCTGCGGTTTCCGTCAACATTTAAGCATCCGTGAACTCCAAATATTGGAGCCAAAGCCTGTTCGGGCGAGTTGTCTGTCATATCAACGTCACATGACCGAGTTTCGACCTGGCGCAGCCCTTACACGAGGCTCGACTCAATCGCCTTTGTTGCGGGACGACCCGTGCCTGACGTTAGCTTTTGGCCTTCCAGCATTGACATTGCGATTTCGCGAAAACAATGTCGTCTATCGTGACTAGACCAAGCGATGGAGTCCACCCATGAAGCTACCGAGTTTATGGCCCCGCAGCCAAAATCTCATGTCTGACCCGTTCAGATCGTTCAGGCGTGAGATGGAAGATATGTTCCGCGCGCTAGATCAGGACTTGCCCTCCCTGAATGTTGGAGCAGGCGTACCGGTGATCAATGTTGCTGAAACCAAGGACGCTTTCGAGGTGACCGCCGAAGTCCCAGGAGTAGAGGAGAAAGATATCAACGTCAGTTTGGATGGCAACCAACTCGTGATCTCAGGTGAGAAAAAAGAAGAAACCAAAAAGGACGAGAAGGATTGGCACGTAGAGGAGCGCCGTTACGGCTCGTTCTACCGTTCGATGTCTCTCCCTTTCGAACCGGAAGAGGGAGCGGTTGAGGCTCACATGGACAAAGGTGTTCTTCACGTCAACATCAAGAAGCCCACGGAAGTCGCGAAGAGCGTGAAGACGATAGAGATCAAACCGGGCGCACCAACGAAGGCGGGCTGAGAGAAAGGAATCTCTAGCGCGATGGCGTCTAATCAGTGTGCCTAGTACTACAGTAGTACAGTTGTATTCGGGAGGGCAAAGAGCGCGGCCTCTGGTTCGATTGCTTTGGTCTTGACCTCGTGCGAACAAGAGAGCTGCGCCCATCCGAGTTGGCCAAGATGCCGGCCAGGGCAAATTCCGGAATCGAGTAATACTACCGAAACACAATCCTTCCCTCGACCTTTGCGTCGAGGGGCTTTGCCATCTCGACATAATCGATGACATCAAGGGCGACGAGTCTTGTGCCTGAATCCGCACTCACATGCATCTTGCCCGCGAGCATCCCGTAGCCATCGCCCCCGAGTGCCATGAAATCATTTGTGGCGAGCTTGTAGTCTTGGACGGGATCGAGCGTCGTGCCGTTGATCGTTACGGTCTTGACACGGGCTCCCGGCGGGCGGGCGAGATCAGCGACAACGATTAACCCCGAAACTTGCGGAAACCGTCCCGATTGGCGCTCGATTTGAGAAAACCCATTTTCAAGCGCATCCCAAATGGCTTTACCCGGAACAACCGTCACCATCGTCTTGTTGCCGAAGGGAAGCTCGTCGAGGATATCGCGCTTTCTCAGTCTGGTGCCTGCCGGATAAATCTTGTTTCCACGGATGCCACCTCCATTGATAATCGCAACGTCGGACGTTGCCTCCTTACGGAGGGCGTCAGCAATGAGGTTGCCGATCGCGCATTCGGCCGTGCGCACGACTTCGGTGCGGCTGTCGAGCGGTGAGGCAAGGGTTGCAATTTCGATGTCGAACAGCCGCTTCAATCCGGCGCTGTAAGTTTGAACCTTGGCAGCCATCGCGGGATCAGAACCGGCCACTGCGGAATCGAGGACACGAAAATTGGGCCACCATAACAGCGAGCGATTGGCTTCGCCCGGCTTTGGCGTGGCCTCGATGTCGACAACGGTGACATAATTTGCATCCTGCTCGGATTCGACAAGCGCGGTGCGCCCATCGAAATCGATATGCAGATCGTGATTATGCCCGGACAGAACGAGATCAACGGCGTGCGTATTCATCAGGGCGGCGCCCGTCGCTTTGTCGGCGTGCACGATCGCGATCACGAAATCGGCGCCCGCCGCGCGCGCAGTTTTGGCTCTGGCAAGGACCGCAGGTATCGTCGGAGTAAAGACGAGGTCATCCGGGCGGGAGGCGCTTGCTGTCCCTTCGTAGGCGGCGCCTATGAGGGCGAGCTTGAGGCCACCGGCCTCGATCCAAATCTGATCCTGATGACCTGGCAGCATCAAGCCCGCGGCGTCTCTGAGATTGGAGGCAAGGACCGGGAAGCGTGCCTGTCTTACCCGCTCGAAGTAAACCTCTTTGCCGAAGTCGAATTCATGATTGCCGGGTACAAAAACATCAAGCCCGACGTCATTGAACAGATCGACCATGTGGGCGCCCTGATCGAAGCTCGACAGCAAGCTTGGCGAGAGCGTATCGCCGGCGTGGACGCAAATCAGATGGCAGTCCTCCGCCAGCGCTCTCGCCCGCTCCGCCTTAACCGCCGCCGCGAAACGTACCATGCCGCCGCGTCCGTCCTTTTCTTCGATCCGGTAGATATCATTGACGAGAAGAAAGGAGAGGCGCGTGGACCCAACCTCGGCACGGATGGCATGGGGGGATACCACGGCGGCGCTTGCGCCCGCCGCTAGCATCGATGCCAAGGTTTGACGGCGGGAAAGCTTCGTCATTCGGTTTTCGCAACAATAGGCAGCAAGCCGATGAGAACCTTGGATAAGGCAAAACCTCGACACCACCATCGGCGTGATGGAGCCTCAACAACTCTATCATAATTCTCTTTTCACGTCACGGGAACGGGGGATCAGCGATTTGATTGGGCTGCAAGGCAGATCCCTTGCGTCGGGGCTGCCGGGGGAGATAACCCGCACGCGCGGGTTTTGACCCCTGAGTCTTCGTCTTCCGGGCTATTGAGGAGATAGCCATGACGCCGCAATGTTTGCGCTGAATGACCGAGGAAGCGCGACAGCACCTCGGGGGGCATTTCATCCTTGTAGCTGCCGACGATTCCCCGGCGAAAGAAAAGGGCGCCAGGTAGGAAAACCCGATCGGGCTGGCCAACATCTTCCCGCACCTCCTTCTCGCGCAGATTACGGAAGGACGCGGCCTTGGCGATCACTTCCAAATGCTTCGTCTCCCTGGCAATACCGGCGAATTGGCAGAAGCTTTCAAGTTGTCTCACCGGGTCGGCCAGGAGGTCCTCATATTTGATGAGGAGCATATGCGCGTCGTAAGGGTTCTGCATCCACGCATCGACATGATGGGCCCAATGACAAGGGTAGAGTTCGGAACCTGGGCTCACAAATTCTAGAAAGTCATATGCGACATGATCGACCGCCTCGCGAAAGTGGCGATAGGAAACCATGACATCGCGCCCGTCGCGCAGAAGATAAACGACCCGGCGGTATTCCGGGCACGGGAGAGCATGCGACTTGAAGAATGTTGGTGTTCGGTAGCGTTGATACCATTTTTGGATGGAAAGATCGGGCACAAGATGCTGCGTCAGCGCACTGGGGCTCAAACGTGGATCCACCCCATAGCAAACGCCGGCGACGAGATTCTGGAACCAGGTATTGCCGGATTTTGGGTAGCCAACGATGAAGATGTCTTCGCTCGAAAGACGAGTGATTGGGCTGAAGCCTTGGAGGGGTGCCTCGGTCGCCGGCCGTTTAAACCGCCGAATCGAAGCGCTGACTTTTGAAAGGCCATTGTACACGTTTTTTCCCCCGGTCCATTAGGAGCAGCCCAATCCCGCCCAAGAGTTGGTTTGGGTTCTACGTTTAGGTCGGGCCCATAAGGAGTGACGGCAAACAAGATTTCATGTGCCGGAACGCCTTCCGGTTTGCTCCGAAGAGTTCGCGAGAGCGCCCACAAGTCATCGCGAACAATAACTTATCCCGAGTGTGGGGAAATTGATTCGCCTGATCTCTTTCATCACTCTAGGGGCCGTTTCGGAAAGGCTGGAGGCCCCGCCCGCATCGGCGGGGCCCGCAAAGCGCGCCTGCTTCTATTGGACACAGCGGCCGCTCATGTTTGGGCATGACGTTGTTCGTCGCAGGCAATGCAGATCGCCCGCGATGTCGCGACGCAGTTTAGTGGTCTTTTGGGCCGGAGCGAGTGCCGTCCTGCGGAGCGAAACCCTCGTGCCCGCCCCAGCCCTCATGCCTCCATCCTCCTTGATGACCGCCGTCCAGGAAGGCGAAGCGGTGGAAATGCGGCCTAAGCCCGTGCATGAGCACAGGCAGACGATGTTTCTGCTCATCGCTCAAAGTGGCGTAGAGGGGGGCAGCAGCATTGGCGATCGCTTCAAGGCTTTGGCCTCGCGCCACCGCATTTTCGCCGCGCTCCCGAAGCCGGTCAACGAGACTTGTAGTTTCGGGCTCGCTCTTGAATTTCTGCATCCGCTCCAATGCGCTCTTCCCGGCGGTGCGCAGTGCGGTTTCGAGGACGGGCCAAAGCTTTTCCTGTTCGGGCGTCAGGGTCAGGCCTGCATGCAGGGCGGCGATCCGCGCATCGAGGAAAGCAGCACGGTCGGCTGGTGAGAATTCATGCTGTTGCGTGGGGGCGGGGGGAGTGACCGGATCCGCACTGCCCGCAAAAGTGGTGAATGCAACGCCAGAACCTACAAGCGCAATCATCGTAAGTGCGATTGGCAAACTCGGTTTCATAGGGCTCTCCAATTTTCCGCTGGCGTCATACGATCAGCGAGCCGGCTTCGGCCTTGCTGATCATGCTCTCGCCGCTCTGCCGATGGATAGAGAAACTATGCGCACGCTTCAAATGAAGCTTTCGTCATGTTCAGTCGGCTTGAGCAGGGCGTGCCTGGAGCCGGTTGCGGCCATTCTCGCGAGCACACATCACGCACAAATGGCGTATTTCCTTTAACGCAGGATCAAGGGCCCGCGCGCATAGTGCAGGCGAGATCCGAAGCGTGCTTGCGATGAGGCGGTTTCAAAGGATTGAAATGGAGCCGTGCAGAAAATGTTGGTCATCTCTAGCGAACCTGACTTGGATGGAGGTCCATTTCGGTCATGCCGCGAATGAAGCGAACGAGCTCCGGGGATTTTGACAATATTCTTGCAGCCCTCGACCGGCGAGAGAGCGGGGAAATGCCGCCGCCGATGCGTGCGGCCCGGCGGCTAGAGCCGAAGGTGCCCGAGCCGGAAGTCGAGGCCGTTGAGGCACCGCATCCTAAGAACCGCCTGAGGCGTCTGTTAGGAAATATCACCTTTCCCTGGCCAACTGGTATTGGCGGATTTATCGGCGGCTTTGGCCCACGCTCTCAAGCGCCCTATGCCGAGGAGGCTGCCGAAGTACAAAGTGCTCCCGGAGTCGAGCAACCGCCGCGGGACGTCCCGAAGCTGGAAGCGGAGAACGCCGAGGCCGTGAAAGTTGAGCCGGCAAAGACCGAGGATCAGATCATTGCTGAGGAACTGGGTTTGGGGCCCACACTCGCACCCGTTGACCTTCAGCGCATTCGGCGCGACTTCGCGAAAAAGAACCACCCTGATCGTTTCGAGCCTGCCCGGCGGCCCAATGCGGCGCGTCGCATGTCAATCGCCAATATGCTGATCGACGAGCAAATGCGGCAATGCCGCACCCCGCGCTAAGCTGAAAGGACGGACATGTGTTCGGGTTACAGCCAACCACGCCAAACAACATTCTCGCGTGATGTGTTTATCGGGCGGCAAATAAAAATAAGATGTGTAAGCGCAAGCGGCCCGGCTTAGAACGCGTGCGGGAGCCGCAGGCGGCCCTCGGCCTCAGACTGATTGGTGTTCGACGGCAAAGGCGGCGAGCCCCCGGCATTGAGCGGCGCGTCGGGGGCACGCCCCGCCGGCTGCGCTTGGTTCAGATGCACATACATGAATTCAGCGCCAATATCGAAGCCTCTGAGCGGCATCCAGCCAAGATTCGTTCCGACTCGGCCGTCCTTGGGATTTGAAATGCCGACCGGGCCACCGATTCCAGCCAGTGCATCCCCCGGGTAATGCACTTCCATGTAAGAGCCGTAGATGCCCGAGCTCAGGGTCGGGAGCCAATAGTGTTTGTTGGCGCCGGCTATGTCCCAAGCCCATGGCTGCTCGCAAGAACCATTACTCTTGAAAACGCAATCTGAACTGGCTTGTTGGTTTCCGCCAACACCATAATCCAAGGACGCAAAGCCCGAGCGGCTCTGCTGATCCGCGCCATAATCGGAAACGAAATTGTTGCCCGCGATCGAGCCGATAGCACCCTTTTCATAGGCAGCCTCCAGCCAGAGTTTGTCGCCGGGAGGAAGATAATCAGCATTCAGTTGAATGCCGCCCTGGATCGCGAAGGCGTAGGGATTGCCGGTCAAGGCCAAAAAGGCGTAGGCGGGCGCGAAGCTCGTAACGGTCGCCTGTGGCGCCGGAGGCGCGCCAAGCCCCAAAAGATCGCCCCTGCCCTGTTGGGTGGTCCTCGTCAGCTGAGCCGCGTCCCAGGCCTGCTGGTCGAGGCGCGGATTGGCGGTGCCATCCGGGAGCTGATCGCTAGGCGCGCCCTCGGGGGAGGCTCCCGCGCTGCTGTTGGCGACACTAGGTACCACGCCCGCGATCGTTGTGGGTCGCGACACTTGATCCTCGGCGGAGAGGACCATCGAAAAGCCTTTGCCGAAGGTTGCCACATAGGCAAGGAGGGCGCCGGCTGTAGCGGTGCCGCGCGAGCCTTCGGAACTCCAGGCATCGGCAGAGAAATCGAATATCCGGGGTGCGTACCCCGCGGTCAGGCGAGCGAATTGGATGAATGCCTTATTGCCGATCGTCGTTGGGGGCTGGGAGTTCGAGCTGGCCGCCGTGTTGAAACCGTAGCTTAGCGAGCTGCGGCTGCCGATGGCCGGATGATCGCCCGGCGTGCCCACCCCTGTGAGCCTGCTGATCCCCAAGCAGCTATCGATGCCGGGAAGCGCGAAAAATCCATCGCCATGGGCGTTACAGACGCGAACATATTCGATGGGTGTGGACTGACGCATAGACAGCTCGGCGGCGGGTGCCGCAGGCAAGCCACTTCCTGCCAAGGTTGCGGCCGAACCCAGAAGAAACCCCTGGAGCAGTTTCATGTCACATTCCCAAAGGGCGATTTTCGTCCTCGGCCGCGGAAAATTGCGCGCCAGATAAGGGGAATTCGGCACGCCCTTGGCGGGGAGCATGGTACGAGCACTCGCCTCTCATCTCACCGCGGAATTGTTACGAATATATATTAGGTCACCGCAACCGCCAATGGGCGAGAGGTCTTGGATTTGAATCCAGTCCTCCCCATGCTAACCATAGCGTAGCCGTAAAGGGGGCAAAGTAAAAGGGAAGTTATGCCGGCTGTCAGGTTTTGGCCAGAGTGTGGCTTTGCAGCAACGCGCACCGGAGGCTCGCATCTGTACTGGGCCGAGAGAGCCCGGACGTCGCGCTTTAGCAAGGTCATCCCCGTCTCTCCCTTAGGCGGACGCCCCAAGCTTTGACTGGCATGATGTGCGCTGAGGTCTTGCCATCACGCCTGGGCTCGGGCATATGTGCCCCCACATTCGGAATGCGTTCCAATGCGCCTTTCCGCATGTGCGGAGACGTGGCCGAGCGGCTGAAGGCGGCGGTTTGCTAAACCGTTATAGGGTTGTAAAGCCCTATCGAGGGTTCGAATCCCTCCGTCTCCGCCAGCCATATCTTAGCGAATTGATATTTTTAGATTTTTTGCGCTGAATTGTGCAGCGGTTTTACAATTGGCCGTACTTTTCGGCGGCGCTTGTGGGGATTTGTGCGGTCAGTGGCGCACACTTGGCGGAGCAGTTGTGACGCACGCTTCATCATCCGTTCGATCCGGTCAGCACTCAACAAGCATAAATCGGAATTTGGGGAAGCGACAGCAGATCTCACGCGCCATTCAGATGCCAACGCCACCAAATTTAATGCCCGATCTTGACCAACTCCTGAGCGCGCTGTTTTTGGTGGCGCTGCTGCTTTACCTTATTCCGGCTGTCTTTGGATTTGGCAGGTCCGAAGAGTGGCGGCGGTGGATCCAGCGCGGCGCCGTTCTTACGCTCGGGACCGCAATAGCCGTTGCGGTGCTGGCGAGCGTGGTATGGTTCTTCCGCTGACGACCTGAATAGCTACGCTCCATCATCGACAGGCTCACTCGGGCTCGCGTCAAAGAGGCTACCTTCGTCCGCCCACGACGGCCGTTTCGACGGAGTGAACAAGAATGTTTCGTATCTTCTCGGTAAGTATGCTTGCCTTGTTGCTCGGCGCGAGCATCGGTGCCGCCTACGCCCAGAACCACAAGGAGACATCGGCCGCCACTGCAAGTGGTGACGATCTCGTCGTGTCGACGGCACGACTCTGGGGCGGCGATCTTGGCGTCTATACCTGCGACCAGTGGAAACGATATGTGACGAATCTATTCGACCGAGCGGACCGATACCATCGCGGCTACATTGACGAGAAACAATTCAAGATCATTAAATATGCCAGTCCGATCTTTGCGAATGCCGAGTTTGGGTATTTTGACGATAACGGCGATGGACGCATCACCAAATCCGAGTTCGTGGATAGACCTTCGGAGTTCTTCGCGCGCTTTGACAAAAAGCATGACTGCAGAGTAACGGCCGACGAAATGAACCAGGCACCGCCTCCTGCGCAACAAAAGCCGAAAATGGGCCGGCGCGGAGGCGGCAGCCCCTAGAGCGTGGGGTTGATACTGTGATGGCTCTAATTGAGAGCCAGAAAATGGACTTTCGCTTGATCCGCTGCGCTGATGATGAGCTTTGGTTTGTCGCGAAGGGCGCTTGCAATGGGGTGGAGCTAGCGAACAGCCGGGATGCGATTGCTTCCCTTGATGACGACGAAAAAGCTGATGTCGTTATTAGCTCAAACAGCGTAACGCAGAATTGAGCAGAATTGAAAAGTCAATGTTATCAGCGAATCCGGCTTCTATTCTCTCCGCCCAAAGTCGGAAGCCAGCAGCAGAAACCGTAGTACTGCCATCGAGCCTGAAACCACGACCGTCTCGAGGCCGCGCTGTTGAAAGTGGCGGGCTGCGCGTAGGCAAAAGCTTCATCATCATCGATGACAAGCAGTCTCCTTCGCCGGGCGGCCATCGTCGCGGTGCCCGGCTCCACCTTGTTGGCTCCTTCGACCGGCCGGCGGTGGGAATCCGAGAGCGGCGAGTGTTCGCTTACGGAGGCGATATGGGTTTTTTTCGCCAGATTGAGCGAGCTCAATGATGCTCTTCGCGATGCGCTCGGCGATCGGATCAGATCTGTCACTCATATGAAGGGACCGCAACGTGTCCTCATACGCCCTTACCAAAGCAGCGAGGTGCTCGGGTTCCATAGGGACTTTTTGAAAAATTCGGTAAATCGCCATCGAGTCTCTCGCTCAATGCTACGCAACCGACAATTCTTAAAAAAATTACCCTAGCGCAAAGCTTATCAAAAGTGAACCACGAATTCACCACCGAGCGCGTCTTGCGGACGACCTCCAGCGTTGCAGTCAGCTGTCTGGCAAGCGCTCGGAAGTGGGTTCCTCCGCGAAATTGGGAGCACTTGCCTTTGCGCGGTTCCTCCGATCGCATAGCAGTCTTGGCGACATTCCGGCAATTTGAAGTGTCCTATACTCAAAATTCCGGCAGTCGCGCACTGAGGGAGATCGACATGTCAGATATCCGCCCGCCGCTTCCACCGTTCAACCGTGAAACCGCCATCCAGAAGGTCCGCGCCGCCGAGGATAACTGGAACACTTGCAACCCGCAGAAGGTGGCACTCGGCTATGCGATCGATTGCTATTGGCGGAATCGCAGCGAGTTTCTCAGCGGCCGGCCCGAGATCATTAGTTTGCTGACACGAAAATGGAACCGTGAGCTTGAATACCGGCTGATGAAGGAGTTATGGGCCTTTACAGAAAATCGCATCGCAGTGCGCTTTGCGTATGAATATCGTGATGACTCGGGAAACTGGTTCCGCGCTTATGGCAATGAGAATTGGGAGTTTGACGAGCACGGCCTGATGCGCCGCCGCTTTGCCTCCATAAACGATCTGCCGATCCGCGAGGAGGATCGCAAGTTTCATTGGGACCGCAGTGGGCCCCGCCCGGCGGACTATTCGGGATTGAGCGATCTCGGTCTCTGACTGCGGCACCAACATCTGCGCGCCGCCAGCGGATGCCTCGCCGCAGGCCTCGTCTTCCGCTTTAGAGCTTCTCTCCCGTGCGCGAGTTCTTCGATGCTCCGGTCGGGGGCCAGCGGGACGGTTTATCTTTGCGCTGTTGGCAGAACCATCAGGAGGAGGAACGGCGATGGATTATGTGAAGCTTGGTTCGACGGGTCTTGAGGTCTCTCGCATTTGTCTCGGTTGCATGACCTATGGCGCGCCAGAGCGGGGCAATCACATCTGGACTCTCAGCGAGGATAAGAGTCGTCCGCTTATACGGCACGCTCTTGATCTTGGGATCAATTTTTTGGATACGGCGAATGCCTATTCCGACGGCAGTTCGGAAGAGATCATTGGCCGCGCGATCGGGGATTTGGCCTGCCGCGACGAGATCGTGCTCGCCACGAAGGTTTTTAACCGCATGCGGCCAGGCCCCAATGGCGCCGGCCTCTCGCGCAAGGCCATCCTCGCCGAGATCGACAATAGCTTGCGCCGACTTGGGACGGATTACGTCGATCTCTACCAGATCCACCGCTGGGATTACAGCACACCAATTGAAGAAACGCTGGAGGCGCTCCACGACATCGTGAAGGCTGGAAAAGCACGTTACATCGGCGCCTCGTCGATGCACGCATGGCAGTTCGCCAAAGCGCTTTACACTTCGCGTCTGAATGGCTGGACAGAGTTCGTCAGCATGCAGAATCATCTTAATCTTCTCTATCGGGAGGAAGAGCGCGAGATGCTGCCGCTCTGCGCCGACCAGGGCGTCGCGGTGCTTCCCTGGAGTCCTCTCGCTCGAGGCCGTCTGACGCGGGATTGGAACGAGAGTAGCGAGCGTCAGGAAACCGATGAATTCGGAAAGAGCCTCTACGCGCAGATGGAGGAGTCCAACTGCCGCATCATCGAGGCGGTCTCCCAGATTGCACGGGAGCGGGGCGTGCCTCGCGCACAGGTCGCCTTGGCCTGGCTCCTACAACATAGCGTGGTCACGGCGCCGATCATTGGCGCCTCGAAGCCGCGACATCTGGCCGACGCGGTGGCGGCGCTCTCGCTAAGGCTCGGGCCTGAGGAAATGGCGGCGCTCGAGGCGCCTTACGTGCCGCACGGCATCGCCGGGTTCCAATAAGCCAGGCCGCAGCTCTTTCAGGGCGGCACCAACCCTTGCGCCCAAGGCGCGTTTGTAAAGCAGCGCACAAGGTGGTCAAGAAGCACGGTCACCCGAGCTGGCCGCAATGTGCCTGGAGGCGTGACCAGATTAAGTGCGATCGGTGTGACCTGCCAATCCGCCAACGCTTCCTCTAGCCGTCCATTCCTGAGCTCGCGCCACACCATGAACTCGGGCTGCAGCGCCAGGCCATGGCCCGCGAGCAGCGCCGGTTCCAGGGCATCGCCATTGTTCACACGCAATTGCCCGCGCATTGGCGAGACATATTCGCCCTCCTGCGGGTGGTGGAACCGCCATACGCTGGGCGAAACGGTGTTCGTGTAGATGAGCGCGGTATGAGCCGCAAGGTCGCGAGGATGCTGAGGCCTTCCATTGCGCGCAAAATAAACAGGCGAGCCGACCAGGGGCCGGCGTACCGAGCAGAGCCGCCGCGTTCGAAGCGCGGAATCGGCCATGGCCGCGATCCGCAGCGCCACATCGAAGCCGCCCCCGACGAGATCCACCTGCTCATCGCTTAAATGCAGCTCGATGCCGACATCCGGGTAAAGCGACATGAACTCCGGCAAAACCGGCGCAAGATGGGAAATGCCAAACGACATGGGCGCGGCCATCCGGACAAGGCCGCGCGGCTTTTCGGCTTGAGCCGATGCCTCTGTCTCGGCTGCCTCGCCTTCGGCCAAAATCCGCTTGGCGCGATCAAGCGCGCCGCGGCCGGTTTCCGTGAGCGAGAGCCGGCGTGAGGTACGGTGCAGGAGTTCCGAGCCAAGGCGCTGTTCAAGACGGCTCACGACCTTGGATACGGTCGGTTTCGACATGTGCAAGGCGGTGGCTGCGCCAGCGAAAGAACCGGTCTCTACGACTTTCGCGAAGACCGCCCAGGCTTCGAGGTCAGGCAGGTTTGACATATCGTTTTTGGCATCGATGCATTTCGATCATTGTTATTTTCTAACGACTGGTCAGCCTCTATCTCACTTCTTACACGAGGCCAAGTGCCGAGGGAGATGTCAGATGATTGAACTTCGACCTTTCAGCGGTTTGGGCGGAGCCAACCACGGCTGGCTGAACGCCAAGCACCACTTCTCATTCGGGGGCTATTATGACCCAGCGCGGATGAACTGGGGATCCCTTCGCGTCTGGAACGATGACACGATCGCGCCACACAGCGGTTTCCCGCCGCATTCGCACCGGGACATGGAAATCATCACTTATGTCCGGAAAGGAGCGATCACCCACGAGGATAGTCTTGGCAATAAGGGTCGCACCGAGGCGGGCGATGTCCAGGTGATGTCGGCTGGTACCGGAATCGCGCACAGCGAATACAATCGCGAGGACGAGCCCACCCAGCTCTTCCAGATTTGGATTGAGCCGGCGACCCGGGGAAAAGCCCCAGGCTGGGGCGCGCGGCCGTTTCCGAAGGCTGACCGCACGGGCAAATTCGTTGCCCTTGCGTCCGGTTTTGCCGGCGACAGCGACGCCCTACCGATTCGCACCAACGCCCGTGTCCTCGGTGCAACGCTGAAGGCTGGCGAGACCGCCGAATATCCGTTGGGCCTTGAGCGCTGGGGCTATCTCGTTCCCGCGACTGGCGCGGTTGAGATCGACGGTGTGCGGATAGGGACGCGTGATGGGGCGGCGATCAGTGATGTCGAGACGCTGCGTGTCACCGCCCTCGAAGATGCCGAAGTCATCCTCGTCGACGCCGCCTGACGGCATCGAAGCCACAGCAATTTCCATCTACTAACCGCCTCGGAGGCAGTGCATGAGCAAGGTTTTGGTGCTCTATTATTCAACGTATGGCCATATTGAGAAGATGGCGGAAGCCGTGGCTGAAGGCGCTCGCGAGGCGGGTGCCGCCGTCGATATCAAGCGGGTCCCGGAGACAGCGCCGGAGGATGTCGCCAAGGCCGCACATTTCAAGCTCGATCAGCGGGCGCCGCCTGCGGCGGTGGCGGATCTAGCAGCTTATGACGCGATCATTATCGGGATGCCGACGCGATTCGGTCGGATGCCGTCACAGATGGCGGCCTTTCTCGATCGGGCAGGCGGGCTGTGGATGAGCGGGGCCTTGGTCGGCAAGGTTGGCTCCGCCTTCACCTCGACCGCCACCCAGCATGGCGGCCAGGAGACCACACTCTTCTCGGCGATCACCAATCTCCTGCACTTCGGCATGGTGGTCGTCGGTCTGCCCTATAGCTTCCAGGGCCAACTCAAGCTCGATGAGGTGACAGGTGGAACACCTTATGGGATCACGACGATCGCTGCTGGCGACGGGAGTCGTCAGCCTAGTGAGAACGAGCTTGCCGGTGCCCGGTTTCAGGGCCGCCATGTTGCGGCAATCGCCAACAAGTTGTTCGGTTAGGCCTGACGCGGCCGCGCCAGACTGTTCGAGAAGATGCAAAGCCCGCTGGGATGTCTCAAAAGAAAACCGCCCGGCTGAAATGTTTCGGCCGGGCGGCATGGACGACATTTGGCTTGCGCGGCCTAAGAAGGCCTAGAACTTGGCGATGACGTCTCCACCGAAGGTGACTTGCGAGCTCTTGGTGCCGACCCCGAATCCGGGAGTGCCGGGGATGCCGAAAAAGCCGCTGCCGCCATCGAAGGGTGTTGTGCCGTTCAAGGACGTATCGTAGCGAACCTCTGGCCGGAAGGTTAGACCTTTAAGCACCGGAGTTCCGTCGGGAATGGGCGCCGAGATGTTGAGGCCTGCCGTCAGCTCAAGATAGGTCGTTCCGGCGCCGAGTGGGCCTCCGCCAAATGACGTGTTGAGAAAGCCGTGCTCGGCATTAACGAAGTCGAAATTGCCAGGGTAGGCGGCAACGAAGAAATTGTTGGTGTCTCGCCAAACCTCAGCGCGTCCGACAAGGGATAACCAATCGGCGACCTTGTAGATCGCATATTGCGCGATGCCGTAACCGCTTGGATGAAAGCCGCCGATTCCAGCGATGCTCCCGAATGTGCCATCGTCGTGGATGTAGTTTAGATCAGTGATGAGAGTAAGGTTATCGTTGACCTTCCAGGTCGCGGTGATGTCGTTAAGATAGCGCAGCGTGCCGTTCGGATTGCAATTGCATGCCACGAACTCGTTTATGGTGTTGTTGAACCCGTTGGTATCAGGAAGTTCCGGTCCGATATGGGTGGTTGCGAGAATCGTGAGATTGCCGCCGAGGAGGTTCAGTCCGATGCCGCCTTCAAATGCCGGGGCGCCGTTGTTATCGCCTTGCCCGTTGCCGAAGGTTGTATTCACGCCAGTGACGATGCCAGCGTAAATATCGACCATGGGATCGACATGCGAGATCGTCATAATGCCGGTATCCACGAATGGGATGCCGAAATTGAAGATGTAGCTATGGGAGTAGAGGTAATTGGTGGTCGGATCGATTGTCTCGGCGCCTTCCAGGGTGACAAATTGACCGAACTTGATGTCGATGCCGCCCGAAAACAGCCAGGGTGTATGCACAATGCCCCAGGCCTCGACTGGAGTTAATTGTGCTCTATCGTTGATGATATAATCCAGCTCGCCGAGATAATGCGTATAGCGCGCGTCCGTGCCATACATTCCTTGCAGTTTGAAGCCGAAATCATAGTCCGTGGCTTTGGGATCAAGCGGGCGCTGGACCGTCAGGAGAAACTGGTTGAACAAAGGCGTGTTGGCCTTGTCGGTGAACAGACGACCAAAATTGAGGCCGTCCGGGGGGCTATCCGGATTGAAGGTGATGCCGGCGTCCACCGAGCCAGACACCGTGATCGTATCCCACCAATTGGCGGGCGGCGGCGTGGGGGCCGGCTCCGCCGCCTGGGCAAGTCCGCCCGAGACGCCGAGGATGGTTCCAGCACAGAGGGCCGGCACCAGGATGGATTTCAACGGACGAGGCATTAACGTATCTCCCAGCAAAGCCATTGCTCAGCAGAGCCATTGGTCAATACACAGCCTGCACCGCAAAATTTTTTTTGCAATATTTGTTGGATTTGTTCCGGCGCATTCTTTCGGCCCCGATGCGCTTTTGTCACAGTTTGCGCAAGAACGCGGCAGGTAAACCTGGCTGCTCTTTAAGTGTGCAATCGGTCTCTTTCGGGAGGATTTGGTGCCGAGGGGCTGCAGAAAAGAATTAGAACGACAGTGCCTTGGCTTCCTTTACACCCGGCAGCCTTTTTATTTCGGCGAGCAACGTTTCTGGTACCGGTCCGTCCACCTCGACGATGGCAACCGCGGAACCGCCCTCGCGGTCGCGGCCGAGGGCGAATGTCGCAATATTGATCGACGCATTCCCAAGCAGGCTCGCGAAACGGCCGACGAAGCCCGGCTTGTCTTCGTTGCTCACAAAAATCATGAGAGGGGCGACGACAGCGTCGACTTCGATGCCGTTGATCGAAATGATGCGCGGCTTACCGTCGTGGAAGACGGTACCCGAGATCGTGCGCTCGTGGCCCTGGGTGACGACCGAAAGAGTGATCAGCGATTCGTAATCGGTTTCGGCGGCGCGCGTCACTTCGTCGATCACGATGCCCCGCTCTTTGGCAACGCCCGGCGCCGAGACAAGATTGACATCGGCGAGGAGGGGACGCAAAAGCCCCGCGATGGCTGACGCGGTCAGCGCCTTCGTTTTCAATTGGGCGACATCCCCCTCATATGTGATCACCGCTCGTTTTATACTGCTAGCAACGAGCTGTCCGGCGAAGGATCCAATTCGGTCGGCGAGGGCAATGAAGGGCTTGAGTCTGGGGGCTTCCTCCGCGGTGATGGAGGGGAAGTTGACCGCGTTCGAAATGGCCCCGCGGATCAGATAATCCGACATTTGTTCGGCGATTTGCAGAGCCACGTTCTCCTGCGCCTCGCTGGTCGAGGCGCCAAGATGTGGCGTGCAGACGACATTTGGGTGGCCAAAGAGCGGATTCATGGTGGCCGGCTCATTCACGAAGACATCGAAAGCTGCGCCCATCACATGGCCGCTCTCAAGAAGCGTGCGCAAGGCCATTTCATCGACAAGGCCGCCGCGCGCGCAATTCACGATTCGCACGCCCTTCTTGGTCTTGGCGAGATTTTCTGCCGACAGAATATTTTTCGTTTGAGGCGTCAAGGGGGTGTGCAGGGAAATGAAATCGGCCTGGCCAAGCAGTGTTTCAAGATCGACTTTTTCGACGCCAAGGACGAGGGCCCGTTCGGGCGAGAGATAGGGGTCGAAGGCGATGACACGCATATGCAATCCGATGGCGCGGTCGGCGACAATCGATCCGACATTACCGCAGCCGACGATGCCGAGCACCTTGCCGGTAATCTCGACACCCATGAAGCGGTTCTTTTCCCATTTGCCCGCCTGGGTCGAAGAATCGGCCTGGGGGATTTGCCGGGCCAGCGCGAACATCATCGCGATCGCATGTTCGGCAGTTGTGATGGAATTGCCAAATGGCGTATTCATCACGATAATTCCTTTGGCGGTCGCGGCGGGAATATCGACATTGTCGACACCAATGCCCGCCCGGCCGATAACCTTTAGCTTGGCCGCGCGCTCGAGCAATTTGGCGGTGACTTTTGTCGCCGAACGAACAGCAAGGCCATCGAACTCCCCGATGACGCTGGCAAGCCTCTCCTTGTCCTTGCCGAGGCCTGGCTGAAATTCGGTCTCGATCCCGCGCTCATTGAAGATGGCGACGGCAGCGGGCGATAAGGCGTCCGAAATCAACACACGTGGGGCCACGGGGTCTCTCTTGAAAACAGCTGAAGACATTGCCTTTCGCGCTGGCCTATTGGCGCGCACCGGCGCGGATTGAACGCACTATACGCCGACGATATCGCAGCCCGCTGGCGAAAGGTCCGCCACGCAGGCTTTTCTGCTTGCGCTTCGCCGGCCATCTTGGCCGGGGATTCCTGCCGCGCCTTAAGTCGGTCCGGCCCAGACTCAAGCAGCCTTGGCGAGATCGGCCTTGGATTTGGCGAAGGCGAAATCAAGCCAGGGCGTCAGCGCCTCGAGATCGCTCGTCTCGATCGTCGCGCCGCACCAGATACGAAGGCCCGGCGGCGCATCCCGATAGGCGCCGATGTCATAGGCGACGTTTTCTTTTTCGAGCAAGTTTTCGAGCGATTTGGCGAAAGCGGCCTGACCCGCGCGCGGAAGTGTCGCGACCGCCGGATCAACAACTTTGAGACAGACGCTCGTATTTGAGCGGATTTTCGGGTCGGGAGCGAGAAAGTCCACCCAAGGCGTCCGTTCGACCCAGTCGCTGAGCGCCTTCGAATTGGCATCGGCGCGGCCGATCAGAGCGCCGATCCCGCCCAGCGACTTGCCCCAGTTCAGAGCGTCAATGTAATCCTCCACGCAGAGGAGAGACGGCGTGTTGATGGTTTCGCCCTCGAAAATTGCGTCGATCAACTTGCCGCCTTGCGTCAGGCGGAACAGCTTCGGCAAAGGCCATGGCGGCGTATAGGTTTCCAGCCTCTCTACGGCGCGCGGAGAAAGAATGAGCATCCCATGCGCGGCCTCTCCCCCAAGCGCCTTCTGCCAGGAGAACGTGGTCGCATCGAGCTTTGCCCAATCGAGTTTCTGGGCGAAAGCGGCGGAGGTCGCATCACAAATCGTCAGGCCCTCGCGGTCGGACGGGATCCAATCGGCATTGGGAACGCGTACGCCTGAGGTTGTGCCATTCCAGGCGAAAACGATGTCATTGTTGAAATCGGCGCTCGCAAGATCCGGAATAGCGCCGTAATCCGCGATGAACGCCCGTGCGTTCGCCGGCTTCAGTTGCTCGACAATATCGGTGACCCAGCCTTCGCTGAAGGATTCCCAGGCAAAGACATCGACCCCCCGCTGGCCGAGGAGGGACCAAAGGGCCGTCTCGACCGCGCCGGTATCAGAGCCGGGGATGATACCGATCCGGTAATCTTTGGGAACCTGCAAAATCTCGCGGGTCAAATCGATCGCGAGCTTCAATTTGGCCTTACCAGCCTTGGCCCGGTGCGAGCGTCCAAAAGGGGCGCCTTGAAGATTCTGGAGTTGCCAGCCGGGATGCTTGGCGCAAGGGCCGCAAGAGAAATTCGGCCGCGCTGGACGCACGGCTGGAAACGTCGCTGCCATAATGACCATCCTTTCAGATGGGCGCCTTTCGTTGGGGAAAGGTGTCCCGTAGTCTAGGTACGCGCCATCCCCTCCTTGGTCAAGGAGCTGCCCGCTGGTCCTGAGGCTCTCCGGAGACGGCCAAACCTGGGCCGGATCCTTCGGCAAGAAGGCCCGTCTTGCATCGCTACGGATTTTTAAGGGGGAAAAGAGCAGCCTCAGCTGAGAGGCGTAGCAAGCGCCACGCCTCGGAGGCCGCCACAGGCCGAATGAAGAGGGCGGCCCCCGAACTTAATCACCACAGCTCACTCAGCTTCTGGGCTACGAGAAGAGCCCGCTCGCGAGCCGACTCCACATAGCCATGCTGGCAGTCCCAAAAAGCCTGCCGGAGCTCATGCCTTATGAACCTCACCTCCGGACCAGAGCTCCTCAGCCCAAAGCGGCCATACATGATCTGTTGGCTCGGCTTTTGCGGTGTTCCGAAGCCGATCGCGTCCCATTCTGCCGAGAGTCGCGTAAGCTCAGGCAGGCAATAAGCCTGAGGGGGCGCCAGAGCCTCGACTGGCGAGACTCTCCCAAGAAGCGCTGCACAGGCTAGCGCGCCAATCACGGCAAAGCGTCCTACCCCGGCAAACATCCCCGGGCGGCCTCGACCCTCAGCTGCGCCTATGATAGTTGGCATGTTTCGTCCTCAGAGTTCGCATCAACGAAGTAAGCATCGCGCCCATTGCGAATGCTTAACTCCACAAACGTCCCTGCGCGGCGGTTGTTCACAGGGCTCAGTGCTAAATTTTGCAAGTGTGCAAATGTGAAGGTCCGGTCGAATGGACGCAGCGAACCACTCAGCGCCAAGCGAAATGCAAGCTGCTGCCGGTTGCCGCACGGCTAGCGGAGCGTTAGGTTACCGCCTCCCTCGTTGAAGAGCCTGGTTTTTCCTGTGATTCAAACTGTTTTCGCGCTTTCCTTCGGTTACCTCTGTGGCTCGATCCCCTTCGGCCTTCTTTTGACGCGTGCTGCCGGCACCTCCGATCTCCGCGCGATCGGCTCCGGCAATATTGGCGCGACCAATGTTTTGCGCACCGGCCGTAAGGATTTGGCTGCGCTGACGCTTGCCCTTGACCTTCTGAAGGGAACGCTCGCCGTTCTAATCGTGGCTTATTTCATGCCCGGCGGCCCCAAGCTTTTCGCCGCCCTTGGCGCTTTTCTTGGCCATTTATTCCCGGTCTGGATCAGGTTCAAAGGCGGCAAGGGCGTGGCGACATTTCTTGGATGCCTTCTCGCTGTGGCCTGGCCGGTGGGCCTTGCTTTCGGAATCGTTTGGCTCGCAGTCGCCTTCCTCACCCGTTACTCGTCGGCCGCCGCTCTCGCGGCTAGCGCGCTGACGCCAGCTCTTCTTGCCACTACGACCATGGGCGAGACCGGTGCCTCTCTCACATTCGGTCTCATGGCGGTTCTTCTTTGGGGTAAACATCGGGACAATATTTCGCGGCTCCTCGCCGGCACGGAATCCAGAATTGGATCGAAGTGATGGAGGAAGCCCCGCTTGTCCCTGATGCGCCGCGCCTCTTTGACGATGGTGAACGCTTCGACTGGCTCCGGCTCCTGCGTTGCGAAAACGTCGGACCGCGGACTTTTGCCGCCCTTTTAAGCCGTCACGGGAGCGCCGGTGCGGCGCTCGCAGCCTTGCCGGGCTTGATCGCGAGCGGCAAGGCTGGCCGGCCAATTCGCATCGCGACGGTCGAGGAAATCGAGCGGGAGATTGAGGCAACGCAGCGGGCGGGCGGCCGCTTCATCGGGGTAGGAGAACCGGACTATCCGGCCCTTTTGCGGCGCGCCCCTTCGCCGCCGCCCTTGATTGCGGTGCGCGGCAATGTTTCGAGCCTCCGGCGCTCAAAGATAGGGATTGTCGGCGCCCGCAACGCCTCGGCGGCCGGGCTTGCCTTCACGGCGCAGCTTGCCCGCGGCATTGCGCGTGCGGGCCATGTCATCGTCTCGGGTCTCGCGCGGGGGATCGACGCGAAGGCCCATCAGGCAACAATCGAGACCGGAACGATCGCCGTGCTCGCGGGCGGCTTGGGAAACATTTATCCGGCCGAACATGAATCTTTGCTCGAACAAATTCTCGAGCAGGGCGCGGCGATCAGTGAAATGCCTTTTGGATGGGAGGCGAGGGGACGTGACTTTCCCCGCCGCAACCGGATCGTCGCGGGCCTTTGCCGGGCGATTGTGGTCGTTGAGGCGGCGCGCCGATCGGGCTCCCTTATCACAGCAAGATTCGCCGCAGAAGCGGGGCGCGAGATCTTTGCGGTACCGGGATCGCCGCTCGATCCGCGCGCGGAGGGCGCGAATGATCTCCTGCGCGATGGCGCGACCTTCTGCACCAAGGCCGAAGATGTCATGAGCGTGCTCGCCGAACAAAACTTGTTACGTCATGTGACGGACGCTGGTTTTTTTGAGCCTGGTTTGGCAGACGGACCTTTCGAGCCCCTATGGGATGAGCTTGACCTTGCGGAGGCGGTGGACGAAGTTCCTCTGGCGCCGGTGTCCGCGCACCCAAAGGTCGGCGAAGCGCAGAGCAGGGGCGCCCCCGGGGGCGAACCGCCCGCGGCGAAGTCCCGCCTGCTGCCCGAAGACGTCGAGCGACGTCTCGTCGCGCTTTTGGGCCCGGTGCCGGTTCAGGTCGACGAACTCGCCCGAATGGCGGAAACCCCTGCCCGCGAGGTACGGACCGCGTTGCTCGCCCTGAAACTTGCGGGACAAATCGAATGGCACGGTGGCGATCTCGTTTCGTCACTGCCCGGTTCCTGGCGCGGTGCGGATTGTCATGAGGAATGAGCCTTCTTTGCCCTCGTTTTGCGAGGTAAAAAGTCTTAGATAAGGTAACAAATCCAAGGGAGCGGGCGGGGCATCGCTCCCGCGAATTTCAAACGCCTCTTGCGCAGTTGGTTGCGCTGCGGTACGGATCGCTCCGGAATCAAAGCCTCGGGCCCTGAATTCTTTGGCCGCCCTGATCCCGCTCACGTCTAAGATCGAGCCAATTATGCCGAGCCTGTTCGAACAATATTTGCCGCTCGCGATCTTTATGGCTGTTGCTGCCGTAATTTCAGGAGCTCTGTTGCTTGCGCCTTTCCTTGCCGCCTTCAAGGCGCCGGATCCGGAGAAGCTTTCCGCCTATGAATGCGGCTTCAATGCGTTTGACGATGCCCGGATGCAATTTGACGTGCGTTTCTATCTGGTGTCGCTGCTTTTCATCATTTTCGATCTCGAAGTCGCGTTTTTGTTTCCTTGGGCGGTGGCTTTTAGGGAAGCGGGCGCCTTCGGTTTTTGGTCCATGATGGTCTTCCTAGGTGTCTTGACCATTGGCTTCGTATACGAATGGAAGAAGGGAGCCCTCGAATGGGATTGAACCTGCCGCGCAATGCCGTCGCGCCGGCGGCGGCCGACCCCTACTTTCTTTCAATCAACGATCGCCTTGCCGATAAGGGATTTCTCGTCACCACGGCGGATGAGCTTATCAACTGGGCGCGCACCGGCTCACTGATGTGGATGACTTTCGGCCTTGCCTGTTGTGCGGTCGAAATGATGCAGGTCTCAATGCCGCGCTATGACGTCGAGCGGTTTGGCTTCGCACCGCGCGGCTCGCCGCGTCAATCGGACGTGATGATTGTCGCCGGCACCCTCACCAACAAAATGGCTCCGGCCTTACGCAAGGTCTATGATCAAATGCCGGAGCCGCGTTATGTCATCTCCATGGGCTCTTGCGCCAATGGTGGCGGCTACTACCACTATTCCTATTCTGTCGTGCGCGGCTGTGACCGGATCGTGCCTGTAGACATTTATGTACCCGGCTGTCCGCCCTCGGCGGAAGCGCTTCTTTATGGCATCTTGCTGCTGCAGAAGAAAATTCGGCGCACTGGCACGATCGAGCGTTAGATCACTTGGCGGGCGATCGAGGTTCATGCCGGAAAATGCGGCAAAATACTCATTGCGGAATTCTTTAAGACGCGGACCGGAATGGCGAGATGGACAGCGGCCTGAAACAAATTGGTGAAGCAATAGCGGCGGCTCTGCCTGGCGCCATCAGCGGGATTTCGACCGCCTACGACGAATTGACCTTGACGGTCGAGGCGGCGCGCCTCATCGAGACCGTGACCTATCTGCGTGATGATCCAAGTTGTCTCTTCGTCTCCTTCACAGATCTTACCGCGGTCGATTATCCCACCCGCGAGAAGCGCTTCGACGTCGTGACCCATCTTCTCTCTCCAAAGCACAACCGCCGCATCCGAATCAAAGTCGAAACAGGCGAGGCAACGCCGGTTCCCACGCTGACCGGTCTTTATCCCGCCGCTGATTGGTTTGAGCGCGAGGCCTATGATCTTTTCGGCGTGGTTTTTGCCGGGCACCCAGACTTGCGGCGCTTGCTCACCGATTACGGTTTTGACGGCCATCCCCTGCGCAAGGATTTCCCGATGACGGGCTATGTCGAGGTCCGTTACGACGATGAGCAGAAACGTGTCGTCTATGAGCCGGTTCAGCTCACCCAAGAATTCCGCTCTTTCGATTTCCTATCACCCTGGGAAGGGGCGATCGACTATGTCCTGCCGGGCGATGAAAAGGCTTCGGACAAGCCGCAATAACCGAGCGCCACACGACTGATCGAGATGAACGCTTAAAATGAACGAAAACCCAGTCCGCAACTTCGCGATCAACTTTGGCCCCCAGCATCCGGCTGCGCATGGCGTGTTGCGTTTGGTTCTCGAACTCGACGGCGAAGTCGTCGAGCGCGTCGATCCACACATTGGCCTTCTCCATCGCGGCACCGAAAAACTGATGGAGGCGCGCACCTATCTCCAGAATGTGCCTTATTTTGACCGGCTCGACTATGTCGCGCCCATGAATCAGGAACACGCTTTCTGCCTTGCCATCGAGAAATTGCTTGGCCTCGAAGTGCCGCGCCGAGGGCAATTGCTGCGCGTCTTGTTTTGCGAGATCGGCCGGATTCTCTCGCATCTTCTCAACGTCACCACCCAGGCTATGGATGTCGGCGCGTTGACGCCGCCGCTATGGGGATTTGAGGAGCGCGAGAAGCTGATGGTCTTCTATGAACGCGCGTCCGGCGCCCGCATGCACGCCAATTATTTCCGGCCCGGCGGCGTGCATATGGATGTGCCGCCTCAATTGCTGGACGATATCGCCGCCTGGTGCGATCCTTTCTTGCAAGTCTGCGATGATCTGCAAGCGCTCTTCATCGAAAACCGCATCTTCAAGCAGCGGAATGTCGATATAGGGGTTGTCAGCCTGGAGGATTGCTGGCGCTGGGGCTTTTCCGGCGTGATGGTGCGTGGCTCGGGCGCAGCATGGGATCTACGCAAGGCGCAGCCCTATGAATGCTACGAGGAGATGGATTTCGACATCCCGGTGGGCAGACACGGCGACAATTACGATCGGCAAGTTATCCGCATGGAAGAGATGCGCCAGTCGGTCAAAATCATGCGCCAATGCATCGAGCGCATGCCGGACGGGCCGGTGATGGCGGTCAACAACAAGGTCGTGCCGCCGCGCCGAGGCGAGATGAAGCGCTCGATGGAGGCGTTGATCCATCATTTCAAGCTTTACACCGAGGGGTTTCACGTGCCAGCGGGCGAGGTCTATGCCGCGGTCGAAGCCCCGAAGGGCGAGTTCGGCGTCTATCTCGTGGCGGATGGCACCAACAGGCCCTACCGTTGCAAGATCCGCGCGCCCGGCTTCCCACATCTCCAGGCCATGGATTACATGTGCAAGGGCCATATGCTGGCCGACGTCTCGGCGGTGCTGGGTTCG
>DATJBL010000005.1:0-2087 GCA_035515355.1 Methylocella sp. | reverse complement strand
GGCCTTGCTCTCCGACCAGTTGGCGGCGAGCTGCATGCCCCAGCGCGGCACATAGGACGCAATCCGCTTCGCCTCCTCCGGCGGCGCCAGGATCAAATTCGCCAGCCGCGTGCACGGCACGCCCTGCGGGATCGTGGTGTCGGAAGTCTCCGGCGGCTTCGGCGAGGCCCATTCGTCGGCGGTCCAGCCGGTGATGATGGCAACATAATTGCGCGTCTCGGCCGGCAGCGCGCGGCGGCCGGCGAGCCAGGCGGAAACCCGCGTCGGCCCGGCGTTATAGCCGGCGGCGGCGAGCCCGAGATTGCCGAATTTGTCCTTCAGCGCGTGCAGATAGCTCGCCGAATGCTTCAGCGCCTCGATCGGATCGAACGGGTCGACGGATCCGCGATAGTCCGCAGTCGCCGGCATGAATTGCGCGATGCCCTGCGCGCCCTTTTTGCTCACCGCCAGCGCATTGAACCGGCTCTCCTGCCAGATGACGCGGGCGAAAAACTCCACCAGCAACCCATTCTCCGCCGCATCCTGCTCGACGGCGCGGCAGATGTCGTCGGGGGTTGGGGGAGTCTTCGGGGCGAGAGGCTCAGTCTGCTGCGGCGGTGTTGCGCTTTGACCCGCGGGCGACTGGGCGTGCGCCAAAGGGCTCAAGATCAGCGATGCGCTCGCGAGCGCCCGTCCGGCAAAGTGCATCATGCCGCCTAAGGTATGAAATCTCGTGTGAGGCCGCTATATTGGTTCCATGAACAAAAAACCTACAAGAATCGTGAAACGAAGCGTCGCTCAACTTCGGCACATGGAAAAGCGCAGCGAGATCAAGAGCGACTGGAGGGCTGCCGGCAAAAAGCCTCTACCCTCAGGCCGCGATCCCGACGATGCGATGGAGGAAATCGAGTGGCTGACCACCGAGCTGCCGAATCCGCGGCGCAAGTAACTCAATCCTTCCCTTCTCTCTGTAAGTCCAGGACACGTTGGCGAGATATTTACAAGGAAGCCGCGAAGAGGCTACTATCAATTTTGCACGCGCTCGATCCGAAAAATGGATTTGTTCGATTTCCACCTTGATCGGCACTCGCCGCTCTATCAAATCCTGATTGGGTCGGCAGTTGTAACGACCGTTATCAATATCACGTGGTTTTTGATTTCTTCGATTCTAAACGGGATTGTTCGACGAGTGAGGCTTCGTGCGAAGGCCCACGATTTTGTCCTCGGTGAGGGGAAAACACGAGTCGATTACGAAAGCTTGTCACAGGACATTTCGGGGTTCCATTGTCTGGTCGTGCGATACGGCACTGATGAATACATCAGCAAAATGGCGAACGATACTGAACGCTACGAAGGTCGACAGCAGCTGAAGATCGTTCCGATTTCTGTAAGCTTCGATCAAAACGACCGCGCTGTCTTCACGCTAAACCTGAAAATCCACAGAAGCTTAGGAACCCAATTTAAATGCTTTGCCGAGGCGCGATCCCTCGAGCAAGTGCCGAAAGCAATTGAGGCACTGAAGAAATGCGAGCATGCGTCCGATATCAAGCAATCCGACAGCTATCACCGGACAAGAGTGTACTTTTTGTTGGACCAGTTTGTGACGGTAGAAAGTATTAATTCCGCCGTAAAGAATAATTATATCTTTCCGGAATAACGAAGCCCCCGCGAGCAATATCGAGGTTGATGCAGCAAATAGCCCGCATGGGCGATGCGAAATGCGGAAGAGCGGCTCCCGGATTTCGCTTCGCTCATCCGCGTTACGGCCCCTACGCCCCCACCCCCTTCCCCTTCAGCGCCGTCCCAATCTCCTCCAAGATCACCGGATCGTCGATGGTCGCCGGCATTTGCCAGGCGTCGCCGTCGGCGATCTTCTTGATGGTGCCGCGCAAGATCTTGCCGGAGCGGGTCTTGGGCAACCGCGCCACGGTGATGGCGAGCTTGAAGGCGGCGACCGGGCCGATCTTGTCGCGGATGAGCGCGATGCATTCCTTCTCGATCTCGGTCGGCGGCCGGTTGACGCCGGATTTGAGCACGATGAAGCCGCACGGCACTTCGCCCTTGAGCTCGTCCTTGATGCCGAGCACGGCGCATTCGGCGACGTCGGG
>DATJBL010000004.1:0-29425 GCA_035515355.1 Methylocella sp. | reverse complement strand
GCGTTGCGCGGGTCCTTGGGCGGCGCTGCGACGGCACGGGCCGCAGGTTGAGGCCCAGTCTCGGGCTTCTCGGTTTCAAGCTCGTCAGCCATCTTCATCTCCTGCGCCATGAAAGGGGGTGGGTTTAGATCAAAGTCTAATCTAGTCCTCGCAGGGGCTGCTTCCAAGCGGGCAAGCTTCATACGGGTCGCTCGCCATTGATCAGTCGCGCGGCAAGGACTGATGCACGATCTCGCAAGATTGCGTGACGGTGAGATATTTGCGGCTCTTCAAGTTTAGCCGACAGCCAGACCTATTCGTTGAGAGCAGATCGAAAATCAAAGAAGGCGAGACAAAGACCTTTCCAAACTCATTCGGAAAGGAGATCAGGCTTTTGTCTTGCAGTTCGGCCGCGAACGGCGTGCATTTTTGGAAGATGCGAATGTCTTCCCCATCGGTCAGAAGCAAAAGACAATTCGAAGGGCTCACATCTGCGAAGGCCTGGATTTCTGAGCGCCTGACATAGCTCAGACCGCCTGCCGGATTTATCTGAATTGCGAGGTAGGCATCTTCCTCGCCCGCAGCGCCACTGAGCGGCGCCAAAAGGAGAACCATAAGTGCGGCAACGCCCAAAGCCAAGCTGGTCGCGCGCATGACACGCTCCAAGGGGCAAAAATTGTCGTCAACCCGATAGCTGCGTGGCGCGCAGTCTTGCCGCCGCGGCCGAGCGTTCGATCAATGGTGCCAGACCATCTGGCGCCATGAGGACATCAAGGGCCGCCGCTGTCGTGCCGCCAGGCGAGGTCACGGCTGCGCGCAGTTGGGCGGGTGTGCTTTGCACGCTTTGGAACAATAATTCGCCAGCGCCCTCTACCGTGGCGCGGGCGAGCCGCGCGGCCACGTTCTCGGGCAGGCCCAGGGCGGCGCCAGCTTTCGCCAGACATTCGGCAAGATAGAAGACATAAGCGGGGCCGCTGCCCGAGATGGCGGTGACGGCGTCGATCAGATGCTCGTCGGCAAGCCATTCGACCCGACCGACAGCGGCGAGCAGACCTTCCGCGAGCCCGCGTTGGTGCTGGGTCACCGCCTCATTTGCGGCAAGCCCGGTCGCGCCACGTCCCACCGCGGCGGGAAGATTGGGCATGGCCCGAATGATGGCCCTTGCTTGTGGTAAACGGGCCGCGATATTGGCCATGGTCTTGCCGGCAAGGATCGACACGACCAGCGTCTCGGCGCTCGCGAAGGGCGCGAGCGAAGCTGCCGCCGCATCGAGGGTCTGCGGCTTCATTCCAAGCACGAGAATCTCGGGCGCCCGCAAGGGAGGCCCAAGCGCAAAGCCCTTCGCCCTTGCAAGGCGGATGAGGTCTTGCGACGGATTCGGCTCAATCACGTTGATTTTGCCAGGATCGTAGCCCCGGTCGAGCCATGCCCGTAGCATCGCTCCGCCCATCTTGCCCGCCCCTGCGAGGAGGAGGGACGCCTTGAAGCCGGAGGGGTCGGCGGCCGGTGCTGCCATTTCAGGCGCGGCCCTGGGTTTCAAGCATGGTCGCAGCGAGCGCTTCCGGCCCGGTTTTGCCGGCCCAGACGACGAATTGAAACGCCTGGTAATAGCGTTCACAGGAGCGCACAGCAGTCATTAAAACAGTTTGACACTGATGGCCGTTGAGCTCGGCGCCGCCAGCGAGCAAGATGGCGTGCCGGAACATGATCACGCCATCTTGCGGCCAGATATCGAAGTGTCCGATCCACAGCTCTTCGTTTATGAGGGAGACGAGCGAGACAAGATCCGCGAGCCGTGTTGCCGGGACTTTAAGGTCGAAGGCACAGGCGACGTGCAAGGCCTCCACATCGGCGAGCCAGGTGAAGGCAATGTTATAGTCCGTCCAGCCGCCGGAGACCGAGATCGAAATTTCGTCCTGCTCGTCGCGGTCGAACGTCCACTGATTGTGTGCGGCGATTCGCTCGATAATGTCGACGGGGTGTTCGGTGCGATCGAGGTCGAGTTGCATGTGCGGCATTCCTGGGCCTCGGATGGGTCTTCGGGGAACGTGGAAATGCGCTGCATTTCCATCGGTTGATGCTAGCTGCTGATGCGCGACTCAAAATCACTTTCGATCGCTTCTGATAAGGAATCACAAGGTGGCAGCCCTTTGCAACTGCCTTTCGGCAGGTTTCCCCCGTTGAGCGGATTTCGCAGCCGATAAGAGCACCCTCCGGAAAGGCCTGCGGCTCCCCTCTCATGGTCGGGTCATCGCTTCGTCATCAGCATGCAACAGGCGTAATCTAAGCATTGGGCCGGGTTGCACCGGAACCCGTCCGCTTGCCACGAGTACTCGCATGTCGAGCACCAGCCCAATCCGAAGGAGCTTCTTGATGGAGCAATATCAACGGTTGAAGGCGTCTACCGCCACACTCGCCCTGATCGCGATGCTGCAGCCGCCGATGGCGGCTTTTGCGGCGGACGATGCCAACGTCGTGAAACTCGCCCCAAAATCGAGCGACCTCGTTCAGGGTTTCACGCATTCCATCGTGCAGGAGCCATCATTGTCCCATGACGCGAAGCTCGCGCTGCTCCGCAAGAAGGTGAAATATGTGTTCGTCCTGTTCCAGGAGAACCGGTCGTTCGACTTCTATTTCGGCACCTATCCCGGTGCGAACGGCCTCTTTTCCCAACCGTCACACCAAACCCCGGGGTTCGTGCAGAAGATCGTCAACACGGATGGCACTGTTTCCACCATCTCGCCGTTCCTGATTCCCGAGACGGTCAAGGATGTGAATGGCAAAACGGTGCCGATCTATTCGGCGGACACCGACTCGGTCGATCACTCGCACGCTGGCATCGACAACAGCCTCGACGTCGACTCTAATCTGGTCGCGCACAACGATCTTTACGCGCTGAATGAGGAAGGTCTCACGGCCAAGAACGGCCAGATCGTCGTCCTGAAAACCGGCCTGCCGCCGACAACGCCGCCGACGCTGCTCCAAAAGCAGCGCGCCGAACTCGTGATATCGCACCTCGACTGCACCGCCGCGCCATTCCTCTGGCAGTATGCGGACCGCTTTACGCTATTCGACAATTTCCATCAGACGGTCATCGGCCCCTCGACTCCAAATGCCATCGCGCTCATTTCAGGTCAGTCGGGTGAGACTCAATGGGCCTTGCACCCAAGCGAGGGCAGCAACGACCAGGCGAGCCCGGTGGTGGCAAGCTCGGGTGGGGAGCCAGTTGTCGGCGATCCTGGCCCGTTCCCCGGGTCCAACCTCGATACTTCGGCGATCAAGCCGCCCTATAACCCGGCCGACGAGAATCCCAATACACCGACCTTAAACCAGACCTACGCCTCGCTGCCCCTCTCGTTCATGGGCAAGAGCATCCAGAAAACGATCGAGTCCGACGAGAACCCGGCGCTCGACCTCCTCGACGTGCAGCATGATATCCAGAAGATCGCTAGCGACAATTTGCCGCCGGTGAATTGGGCTTGGTACCAGGAAGGCTATGATCACGAGCCGACCGATGGTAGCGGCCCGGCGACTCACAGCAGCTACGTGCTGCACCACAACGGCCCGCAATATTTCGGTTATGTTGGAGACAACCCGAAGGTGGCCTCTAACCTCCACGGTCTTGGTGATTTCTTCACCGCTATCTCCAACCAGGCGCTGCCCAAGAGCGGCGGTGTGTTCTACATCCGCGGCGGCTACAGCAACAATGACGGGCTGACGCCGGTCGATCCAAACCCGGCGGTCCAGAAGAATTTTCCCGGCAGCGATGATCATCCTGGCTATTCGGACGCTCAGATCAGCGAGGCCCTCCTCGCCGATGAGATCAACGCGATCGCGGCGAGCCCTTATTGGAAGGATAGCGCGATCATCATCACCTACGATGAGACGGACGGCCTTTACGACCACGTTCAGCCGCGGATCCGCTCGCTTGATCCCGAAGGTGCTCCGCTTGCCGGCGGTCCGCGCATCCCGACGATCGTCATTTCGCCCTATAGCCGCGTGCATGCGATTTCGAGCGATTATAGCGAGCACAGCTCCGTCATTAAATTCATCGAGGAGTTGTACGGTCTGACGCCGCTCGCCGATCTGCCGGACGAAGTGCGCGGCCAGGAACTCGGCGAGAAGGAGTTCGGGCAGAGCAATCTCGGGCCGGCGGACGACAAGGTGCCAGGTATCGGCGACCTCTTCACCGCTTTCGACAACGCACGCCTCTTGGGGCAAGAACCGCCCCTTCCGGCGGACTTCGCAGAAATCCCAGCGAACGTCGCGCATACCCTGCCTCACTACGGCGGCGAGGGTTGCTATGTCCTCAATATTGTCCCGACCGATTACATGAACAACAAGCTTCTCGACCCGGCACCGGCCGACTTCAACCCACGCCCGGGTACGACTCCCGGTATCCCAACGTCTGGAACCTGGACTCCGTGAAATCTCGGGACAATGTGCGACTGGGGAGCGGCGCAAGCCGGTCCCCGCTTTTTATAAGGATCTTCGTGCCCGAAGCCACTTTACGCCTCGTGCTGTTCGGCGCCCTCTTGTTGGCCCTCGCGCCCTTCGCGAAGGCCGGCACGACCTTGGAGGGCGTGCGTACCGAAGGCGTTCTCACCTGTGGCCTCACCCGGTCCGAGGCCGATTATTCCAAGACCGAGGCCCATGGCGATCTCGCGAGCTTCGGTCTGGATTTTTGCCGCGCGGTCGCGGCGGCAACTCTTAGGGATGCCAAAAAGATTCGCCTCAAATCTTTTCCCGATGAACCGCACGGCCTGAAGGCCGCGGGTGCAAGCGAGATCGCCCTGCTTATCGGCGCGACGCCGGATGCGGCGAGCGGCAAGGCGTTCGGTGTGGGGTTTGGCTCGCCAGTGTTCGACGACGGCCAGGGCTTTCTGGTCAACCGCAAAGATGGGATTTCATCGCTGGCCGATCTCGCGCGCCAGCAGGTTTGCTTCATCTCCAATACGAGCGCGGAAATCGGCCTTCAAACCCTCAGCGCGCGGGGCATCCGCTTTTTACCATTCCCGTTTGAGGAGATGGGTGAAATGGAAGCCGCCTTGGTCACCGGCCATTGCGCCGCGATGACGGGCGATGTTTCCATGCTCGCCGTGGAGCGCACCGGATTTCATGCCCGCGCAAATGATTATGTCATCCTCTCGGAAATCATCGGCGAAGACCCCTTTTCACCGGCCTACCCGGTGGGCGACGCGCAATGGGCGGCAATCGTGAACGGCGTGACCGCGGCCTTGCATGAGGCGGATCGCCTCGGCGTGACGCAAGCCGATGCCACAAGGATGGCGGGCAATGGCGATCCGGCGGGGGTACAATTCTCGAGCTGGGCGCCTGGCATCGGCCGCGATCTCGGGCTGGATGATATGTGGGCCATCCGAGTCATCGCAGCCGTGGGCAATTATGGTGAGCTGTTCGACCGCGATCTCGGCGCACACTCGCCGCTGCGTCTCGTGCGGGGACAATCCGTCCCGCAATAAGGCATTGGTCTCCTGCCTTCTTGAGTAGCTTCCGAGCCCGCAAATTGTTCGCGGAACCGAATTCCATGTTGACATCCCGGTGCGATCGGCAAAACTCGCGCTAAGTCGAGGATCAAGCATCGCGGTTAGGCCATCAAGGCCGAACGTCACCGCCGGAACTTCAAGTCATGAACGCGCCGCGGTCGTTGGCAATTTGGGTTGGGGTGCTTGCCACCATCGCCTTGCTTATTGTGCTGTTGCACGAGATCCTGCTGCCATTCGTGGCCGGGATCGCGCTTGCTTATCTCCTCGCGCCCGTGGTCGATCACATCGAGCGACTTGGGATCAACCGCTCCGTGGCGGCGCTTGGGATTGTCGGGCTCTTCATCTTCGGCGTCGGCGGCGTGTTGCTGTTGGTCATTCCTCTTCTCGGCACGGAAATGGCCGCTTTCATCGAAAAGGTTCCCGACTACATTGGCCGATTGCAGGCTTTCGCCAATGATCCAAACCGCCCATGGCTACGCAAGCTCGTTGGCGAGGGACTGAGTGAAGCCGAGCAGTCGGCGGGTCAGATTGCGGCGCTGGCAGCCGACTGGATTCCCACTTTTTTGCGCTCGCTGTGGTCGGATAGCCAAGCGGTGATGTCGATCCTCTCGCTGATGGTGGTGACCCCGATCGTCACGATCTATTTGCTGATCGATTGGAAAGATCTGATCGCGGCGATCGACCGCTCCATTCCCGCGGCGGAACGCGAGCACACATTGGCGCTCGCTCGCGAACTCGATGACACGATCGCCGGGTTTCTTCGCGGGCAGGGGACGATCTGCCTCGTCCTTGCCGTTTATTATGCGCTGGCGCTGTGGTCGATTGGACTCAACCATGGAATCCTGATCGGCCTTGCCGCGGGTCTCGTCAGTTTCATTCCCTATCTTGGGTCGTTCACGGGGCTTATCCTATCGCTCTGCGTGGTCGTGCTGCAGTTTTGGCCGGACTGGACCTTCATCCCGGTCGTCGTGGGGATCTTCCTCGTGGGGCAGGCGATCGCGGACTATGTCCTGGCGCCCTATCTCATCGCCTCGCGCGTTCACCTCAATCCTGTCTGGGTGATGTTTGCCATCGCCGCATTTGGCTATCTGTTTGGCTTCGTTGGCCTCCTCATCGCCGTGCCGCTCGCAGCCGCGATTGGCGTTGTCATACGGTTTGCGATCCGCGAATATCATCTGCGGGCGCCCGCGATGCCTGCCCCCGCGCCCTCGGCTGCCGAGCCGCCGCCTTCCTCCAAGAGTTGGTTGAAGACGGTGCTCTGGAAATAATCCGATGAGAAGCGATCAAGCCTTAGAAGGGCGCCGCCTTCGTGCTTCCCCGGCGATGGGCGAGCACAAAGAACACCGCGATGCCAGCGAGCAGCATAAGGGTCAATAATAGGACAAGCAGAGTTCTTTCCTCGAACCAGGCAATGGCGGGAACGCCGAGGGCCAGGACGATTCCAACGACGCAAACACGCCAAGCGGCGATGTGAATGCCGGCCGTGAAAGTCCCGAGCGCCAGCACGATCAGCACCATGAGCGAACTCGCAAAGTCGCTCATAATTTCGCTTACGTCCGCCACGAAGACGAGATACATGGCAAAAACGACCGCGGTCCAGTGAAAAACCTGTGTCCCGATGAGCCGCAAAGCACCTTGATTGCCTTCGATGGCGCGCCACCGCGTGACGACACAGATGAAACCGAAGATAGGGGCAAGGATGATCCAATACCCCGTCATCGACTGCCGCGCAAAGTTCGTATAGGCGACGCCGAAAAGCGCGAGCAGCAACATCACGACATAGGGCCAGTCCCGGATAAGGATGCCCCATAAGTTGAAGCGCGATCCTTGCGGGGGGGCTGGCTCGCCAAATTCATAGTAATCGCCCATATGCAAGCTCCGACAAAAGGCACGGACACGTCTTGGCGTCCGATGAAGAAAATCACTTTAGGACTACAAAAGTTTGCGCATGGGCTCACCGGCCCACGGAAATTTGCAGTTTTTTATGAAAACCGCTTGGCCACAGATACGAAAGCGCCTTCGCCGTCCTAAGCTGAAACTTCAGCGACACCGCTGAGGGGTGCTTGAGCGGTGCCGGTACCTGAACATTGGAGAAGGTTGGGTTTAAACCGGGGAACCTTTGTCTCGGGTAAACAGTTACCTGAAACACAGAAATTAACTGCATGTGCAGCCTTTTGCCTGACGGAGTTCTCGAGATGGCAAATTGGGAGAGGCTCACGGACGATATCGCGGAGCGATTTGGACTCGGCTTCAAGGCTCACACGCTCGTTCAGGAGTTGTTGCGCTCGATCGGCTCGCAGCTCGGCGGAGTTCATGGTTTCCTTGCCAAGGTCAGGGCCGCGGGTCTCGAGAAAAAGGAGGAGTCTTGGCTCCGCGCACCTTATCCTATGGCGCTTTCGGTGGCGGAAGTAAGAAAGGCTCTCGGTGACCAGGCAATTCGCCGAATTGCTAAAAAGGTCGGAATAAGTGAAGGCTCGGCGAGTAGAATTTTGGGTTATGTCATACCCAACGCCATTGGTCTTTTAACGGAAGACGGTGCAATTCCCGGGGCGAGCCGTCCCGCTTCATGGCAGTCCTCGGGGTCTTTGCCGGCGCGTGTCGGAGACTCTACGGCAGGAAGAGAGAGGCAGAATCCGATGTTTGGAACGCTAGGCGATACAGGTGCCACGGGGCTGCGCTTGATGATCCCCGGCGTGGCTGTGGTTCTTACACTTGGGTTGTTCGGATTTGTCCTCGCCGCGGGGACCGCCGGCGATCAAGCATTCTTCGAACCGACGACAAGCGTTGTGGCGCAAAATGCCCCGGTGGAGCCGCGAGCCACGCCGTCGCTCGGCGAGAAAACTAGCCCGCTCGGCGAGATGACTAGCGGTGCTGCGAATCCGGTTACGCCGGTTCAGGGCGCCAATCCGGCCGCGAACACTAGCCTGGTGGAGTTCGGCGCCCGTGATGTCACTGGCGATCTCAGCATCAATGCAGGATGGATCAAGAATCTTGGTGCCGCCGCGAACGGAAGCTTAGGAAACGGGAACGTGCCCGCGTTCTATGCGGCCAATGAGTTTAACATTGGAGGAAAGGCACCCTCTGAGGACCGCACTTGGAGTGTCGGCTCTTTGCACTCTGCGCAGGTGCCTCAATTCACAGTGGCCGAGATCAGAGGCGCCGAGGCGCCCGGCATGAGGATCGCGTGGGGGCCGCCACAACAACCTGCTTCCAGCGGAATGGAATCGGCAACGAACGAGGCGGCCCTTAAATTTCCAACGATCAATTTCGCTTATAAGAGCGCAAGGGTTCCGGAGAACAGTCTTCCGCTATTGCGGCAGGTCGCGGATGAGATCAAGCAATTGCCTTCGGGCACATCGGTTCAGGTGAATGGCTATGCCGACAGCAAGGGGCGGCCAGCCTTCAATCTCAAGCTGTCGCAAAAGCGTGCCAACTCCGTGTCCTGGATCCTTGTTCGTTATGGGGTCCGGCCGGGCATGCTCAAAGCTAAGGGATATGGAAGCTCCGCATCCTTGGCGGGCACGAGTGAAACGGCGGAAGGACGCAGCACCACGGGAACAGAGTGGCCGAGCGACCGCCGTGTCGAGTTCCGCATCGTTCCGCGTCGCTGAAAGCTGCCCGGTGCAGCCCGGGCGGGATCAAGGACGGCGAGACTGACGGCGGCGGCAGCTCGGGGTCTGGCCGCAGTGCGACTCTGACGAAGGCGCGGAAGGAGCGTGGCAGGTCCGGCTATCTTCCGGAACCCTTGCCAAGGCTCGAGATCGCGGCTTCGAGCGCCGCTACTCTTTGGCTCAGCTTCTCGTTCTCCTCGCGGGCCGTTGCGGCCATCTGCTTGACCGCCTCGAATTCCTCGCGCGAGACGACATCCATTGTCGCAAGGACCCGGTCGAGCTGACTTTTGACCGCGGTTTCAGCCTCGCGCCTCATGCCATGTGCTACTTCAGTGGCGTCGGTCATGAGACGCGCAAAATCGTCCAACACCCGGTTTGGTGCCATGATGCCCTCCAGCTTGCGCCGCTTATAGCACAGGAGATTGCAGGCGGGGATCAATTTCTGCAGCCGCGCTGGGGATTGGGTGTAATACGTAGTTTACACCACAAACACGAATGATAGTATGTCGGGCCGACAGGCTGGCGAATTGATGGGGGGCGCGTCGGCTACAAGGAGAGCGCCAATAGAGTAATTGGGGCGCGTGCTCTATGAGACGATTAAGCACCTAGACCCAGGCATTGAAGAGGCGGTTGAGTGGGATGATTTACCGTCCCATGATCGGGAGATGTACTGCTATTGTGTCTTCGCGCTTCTCGCTCGCAGGACCCTCCTTAAGGCAGCGACCGACGATGACGTGATAACGGGGCATTCCGACCATTGCGAACAGGCGCAAAGCAACACCTAGATAGGTCGGCCCATCGTCGCAGCGACTGTCCATCCTGAAAATATCATGCAACATGTTCGGCTGGTCCGGCGGCTCAGCACTGGCATCTCCGCCGATCAAATACGGGGCAAGATCGCTCTCGCCTCTGATAAGCGGAGGCAATAAGGGATCGAAGGAAAAGGCCCCATATCTGGCGATGGCGTATGAGTGCGCAATTTTTGCGAGCATTCTGGCGAAATGCAACGGCCCAACAGTTCCAATGCGAAATCCGAGGCCTTCTGGGGCAAGTTTTTTCATTGCCTCAGTGTCTCCCTTAACAATTACTTCCCCTTGAAATTGGTTTGTTGGTGTTCCGCCAAGTAAAATGCCAGGTATAGGCCAGCGAAATCCTATGCATAGCTTAGGGAACGATGCGACTTGGATTTCTTCTTCAGAAATCTGTCCGCTTGGATGGCCGCGCCGTAGCACCATGCGCCCCGTCTTCTTGCCCTGACGGCGCGATTTCAATTTGAGCTGTTCTCGGAACGGTCCAAACATTCCGCGCAATACTTGCCCTTCGAATTTCTTAGTAATGTTTGCGCAGTCATAACAGCTTGATTTAGGCAAAAACCAGTCGCCGCCTTTTGGAAGCAAGCCAAATGGGATAATGTGTTCGTGTGTCAGTTTAGCTGGATCATCTTCGCCGCAGTAAATGCAGCGCATAAATGGGAGATATTTTTCCCCATGCCATTGGATAATCATAATCAATCCGATGAAAACGAAGCCGAGCAACGCCTGCAAAAAATCTTACAGGGCGCGTTTGCCGGTTCGCCGACACCATTGAAGGATATTCCCAAAAAGAGCGGCGAGTCACGCGCCCCCAGGGCAGACAAGGGCTCTCAGCCCCCACGCAAACGGCGGCGCCAACGCAAGAACCGCGCGGCCTGAAATTTAAAATTAGCCTTTGTGAGATTGATAATAGGTCAGCCGCTTGCCTTCGCCACCGCGCACCGCTGCAATCGTGCGGTCGGTGTCGTTGAAGCCAAGCGACCGGCGATAATTGTATCTGAAGTCGAATTCCGCCAGATACCTATGCAGATGCTTCTCTGAGCAATGCTGATAAACGCCGCGCACGGCGCGTTTGAAGAATGAAAAATAGGATTCAACTGTGTTTGTCGTCACGTCGCCACGCGCATATTCCTTAGCGGCATGCTTCACCGTCTCACGCGCGGCAAACTCTCTGCCGACCTTCGTGTAGAGCTTGCTTTTATCGGTATGAAGGCGCGTCTCGCGATCAATGTTTTCGCGAACGATTTTCACGACGGTCTCGGGCATGAGCGCTCGGCACGCTGAATGAGCGGACTTCGCCGCCACGTTCAACAAGAGCGATGACTGCTCGCTTGCGGCCCGTCACATAGTGAGGGTTCTTGGAAAAAGGCTTTCCAGTTGCGGCGAGCTTCGGGCTTTTTGATTCGGGGACATTGCCGAAATAGGTTTCGTCGGCCTCAACAACCTTGCCTTCACCGCCCATAGGAGGCAGATCGAGGCCGCCGCGCCGCATCGCCTCCATCACACGATGATGGAGAAACCACGCAGTATTATACTGGCAACCTAGTTCGCGATGAAGCTGGTGGGCCGAGAAGCCCTTTTTGCTTGAAGCTGCAAGATGGAACGCTACGGCCCAATGCGCAAGAGGTGCGTGGCTGCGCTCCATTACTGAGCCTGTCATGACCGTATAGTCTTTGCGGCAAGCGGGATTGGCGCAGCGATAGCGACCAATCTTCGTGGCCGCATAGTGCTTCTCGCCTTTACAGTGGGGGCAAACTGGGCCATTTGGCCAGCGTGCGGCCTCGAACCAAACGCGGGGGCTGCGTCTTCGTCATGAAAGTGAGGCTGGGCGAACTGATTTTTGGCCATGGGATGCTCTCCAATGACCAAATACTAGCGCTTGGCCTTGTGGTATCAACTACGTGTTTCACGGGATCGGCGCGCATCCCGGCTGTACGGCGCCAACGCCCCTGGAGACTTGACTAGGCCGCCCTTTGGGCTTCATCAAACTGCGAACGAGCGCGATGCAAAATCTCCTCGGCCAAAAAAGGCCATCGCATCCCTCTCGACCTAGCGGAACGCCATGTTCTTCACCCTCGCCTTTCCAACCATCGATCCGGTGCTCGTCAACATCGGCCCTCTGCCGATTCGCTGGTATGCCTTGGCCTATATTGCCGGGCTCTTGCTCGGCTGGGCCTATGCGCGGGCCTTAGTTGTGCGAAAAGCTCTTTGGGGCGGCGCCGCGCCGCTCGATCCCCTGAATATCGACGATCTCCTTGTCTATGCGGCGCTCGGCGTCATTCTCGGCGGCCGGCTTGGCTATGTGATCTTCTACAATGCAGGATTTTATCTTGCCCATCCCGCCGAAGTCCTGATGGTGTGGAAGGGCGGAATGTCGTTTCATGGCGGCCTCGCCGGGACGATTGTCGCGATTTATCTCCTCGCTAAGCGCAAAAACATACCGGTGCTCAGTCTCACCGATGTCTGCGCCGCGGCGGTTCCCATCGGGCTTTTTCTTGGGAGGATCGCCAATTTCATCAAGCCTGAACTTTGGGGGCGGCCGACGGATGTGCCTTGGGCGATGGTTTTCCCCGGTGCCGGCCCGCTTCCCCGCCACCCGAGCCAGCTCTATGAGGCGAGCCTCGAAGGATTCGTACTTTTCCTCGTGCTGTATGCCGCTGTTCGCATGGGCGCGCTGCGCAGGCCGGGTCTCGTCGCAGGCATTTTCGCGTTTGGTTATGGGGTGGCGCGCATCACTTGCGAATTCTTTCGCGAGCCCGACCCGCAGCTCGGTTTTCTTTTCGGCGGCGCGACCATGGGGATGCTTTTGTCGCTGCCTTTGATTGCGGTCGGCATCGTTTTGATCGTCCTCGCTTACCGGAAGCCGATGGCGAGCGATTTGAAAAGCCCGGTATGATTCCGCTCGAAGCTCTCATCCGGGAGATGATCCTCGAGACCGGGCCCATGCGCATCGACACCTATATGAACCTCGCGCTCTGGCATCCGCAGCATGGCTACTACAGATCGAAAATGCCGCTCGGCAAGGAGGGTGATTTCATCACCGCACCGGAAATCAGCCAGATGTTCGGCGAATTGATCGGTCTTTGGTCCGTTGCCGTCTGGCAGTCTATGGGCGCGCCACGGCCGTTTCTCCTGGTTGAACTGGGGCCGGGGCGCGGAACCTTAATGGCGGACGCCTTGCGTGCGTCGCGCGTCGCGCCAGACTTCCTCGAAGCGCTTGATCTCCATCTCGTCGAGTCGAGCGAGGTCTTGGCCGAGCAGCAGCGTGCCGTACTGAAGCCGTCTGGACTGGTGCCAAAATGGCACAAAACATATGAAGAACTGCCGCCCGGCCCCGCGATCATCATTGCCAATGAATTTTTCGATTGCCTGCCAGTGCGCCAGTTCGTCCGCGGCGAGGAGGGCTGGCATGAGAGGCTCATCGGCCTCGACGGTGAAGCGCGTTTGTGTTTCGGCCTTGCGCCTGACTTGGAGCCCGGCCTCACGGTGCCTGGCGAGCCAGGGCAAGTGCTGGAGGTAGGCTTTGCGGCAGCTCGGATGATGGCGGGGCTTGCCGCGCGGATCGCCGCGCGGGGTGGGGCGCTGCTTGTCATCGACTATGGCTATGACGCACCGGCCCTGGGCGAGACTTTGCAGGCGGTGCGGCGGCATCGGTTCGCGGACCCATTATGCGATCCAGGCGAAGCCGATATCACCGCGCATGTCGATTTTCGCAGTCTTGCCCGGGCGGCGCAGCGCGTCGGCGCCAATGTTCATGGGCCTGTGACGCAAGGAGAATGGCTTTCCCGTCTTGGAATCCATGAACGTGCCATGAGGCTGCGGCAACACGCTGATGCGCGGCAAAGCGCGGCCATCGATGCGGCGCTCCGGCGCCTCGCAGGCGATGGGCCACATTCGCTGGGTGTCTCCATGGCGCGGCTCTTCAAAGTGCTAGCGGTGACAGGCCTCGGTCTTTCCGTCCTGCCAGGCTTCGAGACAGCGTCATGATGCAGCGGCCAACAACCCCTCTGCGTGCGAGTGTTCTTGAAGGACCGGGCCTCGCCCATGGATTTTTCACGCGGCATGGTGGCGTCTCGACGCAGCTTTACGCCTCGCTGAATGGGGGCGTCGGTTCAAGGGACGATCCGCAGGCGGTCGCTGAGAACCGGCGGCGGATGGCCATCGAGCTTGGGATCGATCCAGCGCATCTTCTCGTGCCCTATCAGATCCATTCACCGGACGTGCTGGCTGTGACGCGGGCGTTTGCGGAGCGCCCCCGCTGCGATGCCCTGGTCACGGCAACTCCTGGTCTTGGCCTTGGGGTCACCGGCGCCGATTGCGGCATGATCCTGTTTGCCGACAAAGCGGCGCGGGTCATCGGGGCCGCCCATGCCGGCTGGAAAGGAGCGCTCGGCGGCGTGCTCGAGGCGACGCTTGCGGCGATGGAAGGTCTTGGCGCCCGCAGGGCTTCGACGTGCGCCGCGCTCGGTCCGGCCATCTCGGCAAAGAGCTATGAAGTCGGCGCTGAATTTGCCGATGAGTTCGTCGCGGTGTCGCAGAGCTACGCGCGCTTTTTCTCGGCCTCCGCTCGCGAGGGGCATTTCATGTTCGATCTGCCGGGCTTTATCGCGATGCGCTTGCAGCTCGCGGGCGTTGGGTCATTCGAGGATTTGCGCCGCGACACCTATGCCGAGCCCGAAAGCTTCTATTCCTATCGCCGTTCGGTGCACCGGGGCGAGCCCGACTATGGCCGCCAGATCGCGGCCATCGCGCTCGTTTGATCCGGCCTCAGGCCGCCGCCTTCTGAACAAGATGCGCAGCGGGCATTTTTGGCTCCGCTGGCGCCCCTTCCCACGCCATATTGCCTGGAATCTGTTCGCCCTTCATGACAAGGGTAAGAGGCCCTAGGCGTGCATGGTCGCAAACGAAAGTGTCGTAGAGCACGGTAGAGCCCGCGCCGACCGTCACGCCATTGCCGACAAAGACCTTGCCGACCTTCATGACGCGGTCCTCGTAAAGATGGGTCTGTAAAGCGGAGAGCGCATTCAAGGCGGCGTAATGGCCAATGCTCACGCAGTCGAATTCGGTGATGTCGGTCATGTCCACGTAGACCCCGCGTCCGATCTTTGTGCCGAAGAGGCGCATGAGCCAGGGCAAGAAGGGCGTCCCGCGCAAGTGATCGAGCAAGACCTTACCGGCTAGGCCCCAATAGATGACGGCGACCGCCTCGGTCCGCATTGCCCACCAGGACCACATGGGTCTGACCATTGGCTCATAGCGTCCCATGGTCATCCATTTCAAGGCGACCACGACCAATGTCAAAGCGAGGCAAATGGTGACGGAGGAAAACATGAACTCCCACATCACATCGACATATTTTCCTTCCAGCACGTCGGCGCTGAACCATTCGACTGCCCAAGTTCCAAAGGTGATGAAAAGCATGGTTGGCAGGGAAATCGTGCAGGCTTCGAAGCAGCCGCGCGCGAATTTCTTCCAGCGGGGCGCTTCGTAGGTCCAGTTCGCGCCGCCGTCGAAGGTCTGGCGGACCGGCAGCTTGATCGGCGGCGATCCGAACCAGGTATCGCCCGGATGCATCAAAGCATTGGCTGGCGGCTTTGATTTGATGCCGATCAGCGCGCCTCCCGGAATTTCGGCTCCAGCAGGCACCACGGCGCTATTCCCGACGAAAACGCGCGGACCTGTTTTGACACGTTTCAAATACATCCAGCCATTGCGGATTTCTTCATCGCCAAGGATGACCTCGTCGGCAATGAAGCATTTCTCGCCGATCTCAACGAGGTCGTAACGGCCGGCCAAATTCGTTGAAATTTCTGCGTCCTTCCCAATCTTGGCGCCCATCAGCCGATACCAGGTGCGCATATAGATCGTGGCGAACAAGGATGACAGAGTCTCGAGCGTCACTTCCGTTGCGAGCGCCACCGCCCATTTGCGGAAATAAAACCAGGAATGCACCGAATAGGTCCCTTGGCGCACAACGGGCAGGATGATCCAGCGACACGTAGCGATGAAGCCGACGGTGACAAGCACCATGACAAAGGCCGTGGGCCAAGCCATGGCGGGGATTGAGAGCATGTAAAGCGTGCGGTCGAAATCGGCGGTGCCGATCAGATCGTCAATCCGGTCGAAAACCCAAAAGGCAGGGAAAATCGGCAAAAGGCCGAGTGGCGGGATCGCAAGGAGCAAGACCCCATACATGGCCGCCATAAGGCCCCTACGTCCAATAGAAGCCGTGGACGGCGGGTCGAGCGCGGCGCGGTCAACCGTGCCGACCTTGCGTCCTGGCGAACCATCCCAAACCTCCCATGCCCCGACGTAGCCGCCGGATCCGACCGCGGTCAGATCCCCGAGTTCAGCCCCTTCCCCGATGACCACGTTCTCCTCGAGAACGCAGGAGGATCCAAGATAGGCTTCGGCTCCGATGTCGATGGTGCCGATGATGAGTTCGTTGCCCTCAACCCGCGCATTGGCGAAATTGGCCAGCGTCCCGATGCTTGCGCCCGCCCCGATCGAAATCAGATCGACCGCGCCAGGTTCGATCTCGCTGATCATAGCATCCTTGCCGATCTTCGCACCAAGCGCTCGTAAATAGTACCGCATGACGGGAGAGCCCTGGAACCATTTGATCTGAACGAGTCCAAGGAAACGCTTCACCAACCACCAGCGGAAGTAATAAACGCCCCATAAGGGATAGCGCCCAGGTCTGAACTTGCCGATCACCAGCCATTTCGCGGCGATGACGATCGCTACGGTCACGATGTTGATGCACATATAGACGGCGATGAGCGAGCTAACTTCCTCGAGAAATGTCGCGTCGGCGCCGGTGAGAAGCATATAGCTCACAAACACGCCAAGCCATTGCGCGGTCACGAGCGAGAGGATGACGGGAAGCGCGAGGGCCTGCGCGCAGCCGCAAAAGAATCGGCGCAACAAAGGCGGCGGCGCGAAGGAGAGGTCCTCGGTGGCGGCCGCATGCGCCCATTTTCGGTTGAGAAGCTCGGCCAGCGCGCGGAGCGAACGTGCGGCATAGACATCCTGCAAGGTGATTCGCGCGAGCGCGGGCGTTTCGCGCACGATCGAGATGAAGCGCGCCGCGAGCAAGGAATGGCCGCCGAGATCTGTGAAGAAATCGGCATCGAAAGGAATGGCTTGCGGCGGCAGCACCCGTTTGGCCGCTTCGAGGAGCTTCGCCTCGGTTTCGTTTTGCGGTTCTTCCTGGGCCTCGATTGCATCGCTCTGCGTAAGTTCGATTTCTCTTAGGCTCTTGCGGTCGATCTTGCCGGAGGCGAGTTTCGGCAGGCTTTTGAGGGCCTCGAACCTCGCCGGCACCATATAGGCGGGCAGGCTTTGCTGCAGTTCGTTGCGGAGAATTTTCGTATCAATCTCAGCATCGAGAGCGGCGACGATGAAGGCCACGAGCTGCTCGATTTCATTGTCGTTGCGCAAGACAACGGCGGCTTGCGAGACCCCGGAAAGCTCGGTGAGCTTGTTTTCGATCTCGCCGAGTTCGACGCGAAAGCCGCGCACCTTGACCTGATCGTCGATTCGGCCGCGGAACACGAGTTCGCCATTCGAATCGATCTTAACGGCGTCGCCGGACCGGTACAAAACGGGATCAAGTGTCTCGTCCGCGAGGGAGCTGGCGGCAAGAGAATCGGTGAAGAAAGGATTTGCGATGAATTTCTCGCGGGTGAGCCGGTCGCGGCGCAAATAGCCCTTGGCGACGCCAGGTCCGCCGATGAGAAGCTCGCCTTCGACGCCGGGCGCGAGAAGATCGAGGTTTTCGCTGGCCACGTAGCAGGTGTAGTTCGGAATCGGCCGCCCGATCGTGACTGGCAGACCGGGCCGCACTTCCGCGACGGTTGCGACGACCGTCGTCTCGGTCGGACCGTAGGAATTGAAGATCTTGCGACCAGGCCTGCACCAGCGGCTGGCGACCGCAGGCGGGCAGGCTTCACCGCCAAGAATAATAAGCCGCAAGCTTGCAACGTCGTACGGCAGAAGCGAAACCAAGGTCGGCACGGTATCGAGAACCGTCACGTGATGGTCCGCGAGCAAGATGGGAAGCTTGTCGGCTTCGCCCACCATCTCGGCCGTTGCCACGAAAAGTGTGGCGCCAACGAGATAGGGAATCCAGATTTCCTCCATCGAGAGATCGAAGGCGACAGAGGCACCCTGGAAGACGACATCGCTCGGCAGGACACCATAAATCTCGTTGGCGGCGCGCAAATAGTGGCAAATATTACGCCCCGAAATCACGATGGCCTTGGGAGTGCCGGTCGAGCCCGAGGTATAGATGAGGTAGGCTGGGTCATCCGGCCGGGCACCAAGCGCACGGGCGTCGATCCTTGTGCCTTCGAGATCTTCCGCCCCCCCGGAGCCAAGATCCTCGAATGTCCAAACCGGACAGGGCGCGGCGAACTTAGCGGCGAAAGCGGAACTCGTGAGAATGCCCCAAGCGTCGGCGTCGGAGAGGCAAATTGCGATGCGTTCCCTGGGGGCATCAGCGTCGAAGGGAAGCCAGGCGGCGCCGGTCTTTGCGATGGCGATTTGGGCGATCAGAAGTTCGGGGCCGCGCGTCATCCACAGCCCGACGATCCGGCCTGGACGGACCCCTTTTTGGAAAAGGCCGCGGGCAAGCCTCGCCGCTTTGGCGTCGACATCGGCGTAGGTGAGCTTTCCTTCCGCCGTGATCATCGCGGTCGCGGAGGGACATCTTGCGGCTGTTGCGGCAAAGATTTCGCAAAGCAACTCATCGCGGATCAAATCGGGGCGCACCGGACCGCGCAAGACCGCGTTGGCAATAGGCGCCTCCCGCACCCGGTCTTTAGGGAAAGCTTGTGCCGTCGTGAAACTATGCAGCATCATTTATCCCGTTCGAGCCAACGCCCCTTAGACCCTTGGCGCTATTGCTGGAAATCGACGCATTCCGCGGAAGCTTGGCCCGACGCATGCATTGAATAACCTTGAAGGTCGCCCCGAGCACCGGCTAAGGCTAGTGGTCCTGCTCGGGAAACAATCCGCAACCGCATCCGTGATATAACCATGAAGGCGCTATATTGATCCTTAACAACGCTTGAGTGAGAACAACGCTTGAGTGGCCCTTTAAGCTTCGCCGGCGCGGTTTGCGAGGAAAGGCACGCGGCAGTGCGTGGATCATCCCCGATAAATCGGCTTTTTTTCGGTCAGGTGGCGCATTCTTTCGCCTTTCTCCGGCAGCAAGCCTACTACGTGGCGTCTCCAGGCTGAGAAACCCGTATTCCAGGCTGCTTCCTGAGGGTGGCAGTTATTTTGTCTCGGCAAACTGAATGCGCTGTGAACGCCTTCACTCTCGCCCGGACTAATCCTTTCCGAGGACGGCAATATCGGGCGCGGCGGGATTTTTCATGCCGACGACGTGATAACCCGAGTCGACGTGGAGGATTTCACCTGTGATGCCGCGTGCCATAGGGGACAGAAGAAAGGCGGCGCTTTCCCCGACCTCCTCGATCGTCACCGTGCGGCGCAAGGGCGCGTTATATTCGTTCCACTTGAGGATATAGCGGAAATCGCCGATGCCAGAGGCTGCCAGGGTCTTGATCGGGCCCGCGGAGATCGCATTGACCCTAATATTGCGCTCACCGAGATCGGCGGCAAGGTAACGCACGCTCGATTCAAGGGCAGCCTTGGCGACGCCCATGACGTTGTAATGCGGCATCCATTTTTCCGCCCCATAGTAGGTCAGGGTCAACATAGCGCCGCCATTTGACATCAGTTTTTCGGCCCGCTGGGCGACAGCGGTAAAAGAATAGCACGAGACGAACAGCGAATTGGTGAAGTTTTCCGCGGTCGTGTCGATGTAACGCCCTGTCAGCTGGTCCTTGTCGGAAAAAGCGATGCAATGGACGACGAAATCAAGATTTCCCCAAAGCCGGTCAATCTCTTGAAACACGGCATTCAACGTGGAAATGTTAGTGACGTCGCAATCCCCCAAGACCTTGGCCCCGAGCTCCTGCGCCAGCGGCCGCACCCGCTTTTCAAGCGACTCGCCTTGATAAGTGAAGGCGAGTTCGGCGCCCGCTCCATGGGCGGCCTTGGCAATTCCCCAAGCAATTGAGCGATTGTTGGCAATTCCTAGAATGAGGCCACGTTTTCCAGCGAGAATTCCCGGGGCTTGCAATCCATGTGCGGAAATTTCCAGTTGGGTCATGCTCGATCCGGACTAGAGATGAAAATTCGAAAAGTCGCCTTTGGAACAGCAACGGTGCCCGCCGCGTTTAAAGGCTGCGGAGCCTTAGCGCAAGTTGGCTTAGGGTGAAAACTCTAGACGGATTTTCGGCTCGCGCATAGCCGCGAAGCCTGGGGAGTCGGCATTTCTCATAAGGATTCAGTTTCGATCTATCATGTTTCGGATATATGACTATGTTGTCACATGAAGAGCGGCATAGCGTCCGCGCCCGCGATAAAAAGAGTGTCGGCAAGGGAGCGCAAACGTGGCCTTGCGGGACGATTTGAACCTATGCGCGCCTCGGCTTCGCCGCTACGCGCGCGCGCTCGTCGCCGGTCATCCAGCGCCCAATGAAGGCGCCGACGATCTCGTTCAGGCCGTCTTGCTGCGGGCAACGGAAAGAGGCTCCGCCTCTTCACCGGTTGGATCCGAGCTTTGTCTTGAACTCTATTCTCTGCTGACCGAGTGGCACCGCAAGAGGCTTGCAACAGGCAAGCTTGCCCCCCCTCAAACGGCTCACCTTGAAAAGGAAAACTTTTATGCAGGCGGCCCGCGCGCTGGCGGAAAACTGCCCCTCGCGGCCGCTCCGCGCGGCCAACTCGCGGCGGCGCTTCTTGCTCTGCCGCTTGAGGAAAGGGAGGCCTTGCTGCTCGTCGTGCTCGAAGGCTTCAGTCATGCGCAAGCAGCGCGGATCTTGAAAGTCTCGCGGGAGATTCTCGTCTCGCGCTTGGCGCGCGCGCGGCAAGCACTCGGTGAAATCCCGCCGGCGGAAAGGAGGCCGCTTCCCGCAAAACCGTTCCCCTCCTATCTGCATGTGGTCAAATGAGAACCTCATGGGTGCGCGCGGCTCAGAGCCTCCCGTGAGCGAGGCGGACCTTCACGGATTTGTCGACGGCGGTTTGGATCGCGCCCGGCGGGAGGCAGTCGAGGCCTTTCTTGCTGCTTCTCCAGCGGATGCGGCGCGTGCGGAATCCTGGCGGCGGCAAAACGAGACGATTAGAGCCGCCTTCGCCTCCGGGGACGCGGCCTCGCTCCCTTGGTCCTTGCCATATGCTTCTTCGGCCAAGGGCGTGACAAGGGGCCGCGCGGCGCTCGGAAGCAGGCCAGCCGCCGACGTTCCTGCCTTTTCGCCCTCGTGGCGGGAGCGCTGGTTTGTCTATTTCGTTGGGCTTGCCTTCGCGAGCGGCGTGCTGTTGTCGGCGGGAGCCAGCCACCTTGCAGGGCGCGGAGAGATACAGGGAGCCATGCCGCCTTCCGCCGGCGATCCGAATTTGGCGGCGGCCACGACGGACGAGGCTTTCGCCGGCGAGGCGATGTCCGCGCTTCTGGCCTTCGATCAGCCGTCCGCCGCCGCGCCGGTTCAATCCTCGAAGGAGCAAGGACAAGCGCAAGATGTGGCGGCACCGATCTTGCCGAGCCTGCCGGCGGCGGGCCTCAAGCTCACCGCGGTCCGTGCAGCGCCGGGCGAGCAGGGCCAAATGCTTTGCATGTTCTATGAAAAGCAAAACGCCGGCCATCTTGCGTTTTGCGCGGAAAAAACCCCCGGCCCAAGCGAGATGGCCGCGCGACTTTCAGGGAACTTCCCAGTGGCAAGAATCTCCTGGCGCCAGCAAGGGGCTCATTACGCGCTCGCGGGTGCTCTCCCTGGCCCGGAGCTTCGCGCCTTGGCGGAAGCGGCACGGGTTCAGATCGAAGCCTTCGGCCCAAATAGATGAAACATTAATATTGTCCGGTCGGGGCCGGGAACCTTACCAAAACGTTTCACGTGAAACATTTTTGTCCGATCCTGGCCAAAAATCTTACAGGGATGGAGACATCGGCTCCCCTCTATTGGGTAAGCTTGAAGAGATTAACTGTCTTATAGGCGAAAAATCGCCAAGATGGCACGACTCGCAGCACGCTAAGTTATAAGGCGGTCGCGCGAGCGTAGCGCGGATTTTTCCGGCATTTGGGGTGTTTGGCCATATTCATGCCGCCGTTATCGCTTGCCTATTTTTTGCCCAATAAATCTTGATATAAATTGATGGGTGAAAATGGAATTTTCACAACCAAAAGTGTTCTGTCCTAAAAGAATTTGCAATAGTCAGGCGATTGCTGAATTCGGCTCTTATCAGCTTGTCGCCAGCCTGTCACGGCGGCGCGGTCCGTCTTGAACCGGCGCATTATCTACTGCAACTCGGCTGCTGCCCCCGGGTCCGTTGCCAAAATCCAGAGTTTCGTTCGCCGGGCGCAAGTAAAGAAGGCGGCTCGCGAGATGGCGTGGCGGCTTTTTTCTCTGGTCGCGTCCTTGATTGAGGCCACGGAGGGCTGTGTGTCCTCCTTCGTCGGCTTTACTTGGCGATTGTTGATGCTCCTCGCTCCCGGGAGGCCGTCGACGAACCGCGGTATCGCTCCATCGAGCAGCGGGCGCAGCTCGTCGGCGGAGGGAACCTGACCGATTCAGACCCTTCGGGCCTGCGCGACGCACTGGACCGGCTCGAACAGGTCGACGTCTGGACACTAGCTACCAGCCGGAGCCTACGCGATCTCGCGGCCGGTCCCATAGGCGAGTTGATTTCTACCGCCTTTCGCGTGGTGCCGCGCCAGCCCAGATCGATGGAGACCGTCGAGCGGCTGCTGGCCGCGGGCGAAGCCATCATCAAGCGGAAGAGACGGCTCGACAGCCTGACGATGGAAACGGTTGCAGAAGAGGCAGGCGTCACCCAGCAGGCGGCCTATCGCTATTTCGGCGACGTCCATGCTCTGATCCTGCTGGCCATGCGCCGGGTGCAGGTAGTCGAACATGAGCGGCTGCTTACTTTCATGACGGCGCAGTCCTTCGAGACCGATGCCGATCTTGCGAACGCGGCCGTGGCGTTCGTCATACAAGCCTACCAGGACATGGCAAGGATTCCGGCTGCGATGAGAGACCGCATCGCACGAGATTACTACGACATCTGTTACGACGTGCTGTGGAGAATATCCGAGGGAATCCATGGCGCGATGGCCCAGCGGGGGGACCCCTGCGCCGGGACCGACGTGATACGCCTCGCGGCCGGCTTCACGGCTGTGGCTGCAGTCGCAAAGTCATTGTTTTTGCGGGATATCGCTCTCCTACGTCAGCCCGGCGCCCAGCTCATGATGGTCGACATTTTTCTCGGCGCCCTGCGTGGCGGGCCGCATCTTCGCGCCCAGTGACCGAAAGGTGCGCGCATCGAAGGCGCGGCCCAAAGGATCCCATCCCGAGCGTCGCGCGAAAAACTGACTTTTTCAACATTTTTTCGATGGAAGAAAGAAAGTTATCAGGCAATAGTCAACAGTCTACTAAATTATGTGTTTGACAGTCTGGCATAGTACTTACGCTTAGCTAAGTATATTTGAGTCAGGGAGAAGAATCATGGCAGGTTACAACGTAACAGTTAGTATCGACGGGGCCACAAGAGATTATCTTATGGGCCATTCCTATAGTATGTATGTGTTTAAAGGAGTCCAGGCTGGGGGTGGGGCCGTCAGTACGGTATGGCAAACCATAACTGGCCAGCAACTCTATGGTCAAGCGACGAATGTCATCAATTGGACTGAGAATTTCTACATAGGAGAAACGCAGGTCCAAATGACAAATGGTGCCACGATAACCGGTACGGCGCCCTATAACGGAGCCGATGGAAATCCTGCTCCTGTCGCACTGGGGAAGCTTTACACCTATGACACTACAGGCTGGCAACCACAGCCTAAGCCGGGTCCTCAGCCTCAATCATTTGCGATAACCAATCTTCCAAAACAAACAAACAATTTCTATGTGTCGCAAAATGATTCGGGTCAGTATATTGTCGTTCAAAATCTTGTTGGAAATGGAGGACTTGGAACATTTCAACCGCTCGAAAGCATTGCAATACTTCTAGCAACACAAAGCTATGATACCGGTACGTTAATTATTCAGACCTATACGCCAGGCATAATCGCGATGTTAAGCGGCCAAGCCCCAAACGTGCAGGTCGCGTATAATGTGAACACGGGATGGAGTGGACCTGGCAATCAGACGAAGAACATCGGGGCAGTTGATAGTATGTACGATGCTCTCATAAACGCCACTCCCGGCTAACATTTGTATGAGTATATGAGCGCTTTATCGATAAGGCGGATGTTCGATTTTCTGTGAACAAGTAAGAAGTTGGACATCTGCCAAGTAAAACTTTGGAGCGTCGGTTATGGCAGATTTCACCATCGGTCTTACGATGGATCAGGATACAATTACTTATATAAATCAAAAGCAGTATCAATTATACGGTATGAAATTCATGACGACAGATTTTCCAGCATCCCCTTTGATCTGGTTTACTGATGATGAGTTTCTAGAAAGGACGCCTATCCAGTGGAATAAAGCTTATGAGGCATTCATTTCAACACAGTTAGATTATAAACCTGGTACTGTAATTACAGCCTATTCTTCCCAAAAAATAAGTGCGCATGTAATAATCCCAAGTGCCTCTTCAAAAGATATAAATTTAGGGCAGGAAATGATTGTTGAAGGTATGGGGGCGCTAAGCATTCAAAATGGGCAGGCGGATGAGATCATAATCCAAAGCAAAACAACAACAAACTATGCATGTGGCCTCAACCAATCAGTCGTTTCTTTGCCGGCCACCCCTTTATTCATCGCTCAAATTCTTTCAGGCGAGATTAAGACAATGACTCCCCTCACGGAAAACGTTCTGCTCATGTTCTCCCCAATAATGCCTCCAAAGCAGACAAGTACAGTCGTAGATGCAGCATTTGCTCCAGGTATCCTAATTTCCCTGTCAAGCATAGAAACAAGTCGCGAAGTGACTTGGAGTAGAGACCAGCAATGGGGGCCAAAAAATCAAAATTGGATAACAGAAATAAGTGCCGGAGATGATCTTACCAAGCTATATAGCATATAAACCAGGATATATGTATAGCATACATATTTATAGTTACATATTTATATATATTAAATGATCGCATAGCGTGCCGTGAATGTGCCGCTGCAGATCGAACTGCTAACAAGATGCAACGATATCGATCGGTCAAGAGCATGGCGGCGGATGATTGCTGCCGCATGGCACCGGTGGAAGCAGCTGAGCTTTTTGAATACCGACGGAGTCCAGAAGACCGGTTCGAAAAGCCGGGAAAAGGGAGGATACGATGCCGATTATTAATAGCCAAAATACGCAGTCCTGCGAAACACCCAAGAATGCTACACAGATTACTCTGGCAAATCAGGGTACTAAAGTCGCTTACGTAGAGATCACTACAGAAGATGGAAGTACTCATATTCAAAAGACCGTTGACAGTGGCCAAACGATACATTGTGCTGTGCAGGGGAACGGGCCATACACGGTAACAAACAAGTCAAACGTGAACGTGAATGTAACTTGGATCTAAACTAACTTTGAACCATCAACCTTGCTAACGAAGGAACAAACAGATGAAATACTATGTATGGCTGGCGTATTACGTAGCATCACCTGTAAGCAAGGCCGTGAAATCCGATGAGTTGATGTATTACGACGGGCATAGCCACGGCGTCATGCCATCGCAAACCCAAGTTAATTCTTTATCACAATCCCTCATCGATAACGTGGACGCGGCCTACACGAAATACAACCAACAGAATCCCAATAACCAGGTCACAGCACCGTTACCTGCTGTCATCACGGCTAACAGGGAAGTCAAGACTAGATCGGAAGGATAGAGGAGCGCCGTTCACGCAGCGATCAAGTCAGAGGCGAGTAATTGAGCCATAAGACAACGCACTATTACAACACGAAAAGGAGAAGTCGATGACCACGGTTACTTTAGTTCAAGCCGCTAAGCATACCGCTGACGCAATCCACTTGATGACGGCAAAACCAATGAATGTGGATTTGACGGGCCTATCCGGAGGCGCCGTCCAATTCGGGTGTACAAATGTATTGGCAACGATCCAGAATGCCAAGGAAGTGCTTATCACCTACGATGCAGCTCACGGCTCTGGTCACGAAACCATCCAAGTGAGTTCAGTCATGTCCTAACACTTTCGGTACGTTGTACGTTGACTGCTGGGCCTGCCAGACCAAGGCAGGCCCAGCAGTCAAGCGTGAAGCTAAGAAGGGCTGGCCTTAGACGCTGAACAACTACCTGGCGGGTTGTGATCCAAGATTTGCAACGCATGCCGTTGGATGGGGACAGTCGGCCATGCAGAATAAATTAGTCTTGGTGTGCTTCCCAAAGGGTTCCCCACCCGCAAGTTACATTGCCGCTCGGTTCCTCCGGGCGCTTCGCGTTCGACGTAGACGGCGCTCCCGGCCGATCGGACGGATACCTCCGGCTTTCTTCTGCTGCTCACCATGAGGGCGGTATCTCAAGATGGATTTTTTACGCCTCACAAAAACGACCGCCCGGCTGCTGTCGCTGATGAGCCCAGATGAACCGCGAGGCTCGCTCCTATATCGGCGAGCGTTTCGCGCCGGCCGATGGCGCGGCCTTCGATGCCAGGGCCGAAGGCGAGAATCGGCACATGCTCGCGGGTATGGTCGGTGCCGTGCCAGGTTGGATCGTTGCCATGATCGGCGGTGATGATCGCAAGATCGCCCGGCCGCATCTCGGCGAAAAGCTCAGGGAGCCTTGCGTCGAAACTCTCGAGGCAATGGGCATAGCCCGGCACATCGCGCCGGTGGCCGAATTCGGTATCGAAATCGAGGAAATTGGTGAAGATCAGGCCACCGTCGGGAAGTTTTCGCAAGGCGTCGCGCGTGGCGTCGAAATGCGCCATATTGTCCGCCCGTTTGATCTCCTCGCCGGTGAAGCGGTGCCCAAAAATATCGCCCGTCTTGCCGATCGAATAGATCGCGTGTGAAACGTCGGCGAGCCGTTCGAGGAGATGGCCGGGCGGCGGCAGAAAGCCGAAATCCTTGCGGTTTGGGGTGCGGATAAAGCCGTCGCGCGGATTGCCGGCGAAGGGGCGGGCGATCACCCGGCCGATGTTGAGCGGATCGCAGAGGCGCCGCGCGGTGCGGCAAAGATCATAGAGTCGCGCAAGCCCAAAAGCCGTTTCATGCGCCGCGATTTGAAGAACCGAATCGGCGGAGGTGTAGCAGATCGGCGCGCCTTTCCCGATGTGCTCGGCGCCGAGCCGCTCGATGATCTCGATCCCGGACGCATGGCAATCGCCGAGGATTCCAGGAAGCCCCCCCTCGGCGATCAAAGCCCTTGTCAGTTCGGGCGGGAAGCAGGGGATGGTTTTTGGGAAATGCCCCCACGGCGCGGGCGGCGGCGCCCCGGCGATTTCCCAATGACCGGATGGCGTATCCTTGCCAGGCGCGCGCTCGACCCCGTAGCCCCACAAGGCGCCGGGCCGCTTTGGACGCTTGAGGCCTGGAGGGAAGAGTCCGCTCGAGGCTTCGGCAGCGACGCCGAGACCGAGGGCTTCGAGATTGGGGACGCGCAAAGGGCCAGCGCGCAGACCCTTGCCGTCTCCCTCGCCTTTGGCACAGGCAGCCGCGATATGACCGATCGTATCCGCGCCCGCATCGCCAAAGCGGCCGGCGTCCTCGGCGCCGCCGCACCCCACCGAATCAAGAACGAGGAGGACTGCACGAGGCATGATGCCGATTCCGTTATTGGTTTAAATCGACGCCGGCCACCACCTTCACGTCGAACGCTGCCGCGAAAAGCGCCCTTGTGTAGGCATCCCGGGGCTTGGCCAAAAGTTCCACCGCGGGTCCCGATTCGACGACTTTGCCATCGCGCATGACGATGATCTCGCTGGCAAGCGCGCGCACCACTTTGAGATCGTGGCTGATGAAGAGGTAGGCAAGGCTGCGCCGCTTTTGCAGATCGCGCAAAAGATCGACGATCTGTGCTTGCACTGACATGTCGAGCGCCGAGGTCGGCTCGTCGAGGACGATGAATTTTGGCTCAAGGACAATCGCCCGGGCGATCGCGATGCGTTGCCTTTGGCCGCCGGAAAATTCATGCGGATAGCGATCCATCGCCGCCGGGTCGAGGCCGGTGTCGGCGAGCGCCTGCGCCACGATCTCGCGCTTGCGGGCCGAGGACATGGATTTATATTGCACACCGAGGCCTTCGGCGACGATATCGGCGATGGGAAGCCGGGGCGACAAGGACCCATAAGGATCCTGAAACACGATCTGCATGTCTCGCCGCAGCGGCCGCATCGCCGCAAATTTAAGCCCCTCGATCGGGCGTCCGAGAAAAACGATCGTGCCTTCGCTGCGGATGAGACGCAGCAGGGCGAGACCGAGTGTCGTTTTACCCGAACCGGATTCGCCGACGATGCCGACCGTCTCGCCCTCGCGCAGGCTTATCGAGACACCGTCGACGGCTTTGACGAAACCCACAGTCCTGCGGAAGAAACCGCGCTTGACTGGAAACCAGACGCGGATGTCCTTGGCTTCAAGGACGGTTTTGCCAGCCTGGTCGGCCGCAGGTGGCGCCCCTTTCGGCTCGGCGGCGATCAGCGCTCGTGTGTAGGGATGGCGGGGCGAGGCGAAAATCTCCGCCACCTTGCCGGTCTCGACGATCTTGCCCTTCTGCATCACTGCCACGGCGTCGGCGATTTTGCGGACAATGCCGAGATCATGCGTTATGAAAAGCATGGTCATGTTATGGCGCGCCTGAAGCTCCTTCAGGAGTTCGAGAATCTGCGCTTGAACCGTAACATCGAGGGCGGTTGTCGGCTCGTCGGCGATGAAAAGATCGGGCCTGTTGGCGAGCGCCATGGCGATCATGACACGCTGGCGCTGGCCGCCCGAGAGCTGATGGGGGTAAGCGCCGAGCCGGCCGGCCGGGTCCGGAATCCCGACTTCCTGCAAAAGCTCGATGATTCGGGCTCTGATCTTTTCGCTTCCGTGGGCGCCATGCAGCTCCAAAATTTCGCCGATCTGCCGCTCGATCGTGTGGAGGGGATTGAGCGAAGTCATCGGCTCTTGGAAGACCATAGTGATCTGGCCGCCCCTGATCTCGCGCAGCCGTGCCTCGCCCGCCTCCAAAAGATCCTCGCCCTTGAACAGCACCTGCCCTTCTACCGCGGCGGCGCGGCTCAGGAGACGCACAATCGAGAGCGCCGTGACCGATTTGCCGGAACCCGACTCGCCAACGAGCGCCAGCGTGGTTCCGCGTTTCACCGTGAAGGAGACGCCATCGACAGCAAGAGTTTCGGCATCGCCTTGCTGGAAGCAGACCTTGAGGTCACGGACATCGAGAAGAGGGGTGTCAGACACGAAGGACATCCATCAGCGGGCGAAGCCGGGGAGTCGGCAGGAAAACGGTAATCCCCATTCGATCGTTGCAACCACGTGGCAGCGGCCAATC
>DATJBL010000003.1:0-5231 GCA_035515355.1 Methylocella sp. | reverse complement strand
TAGCAGCGGATCTTCGGGCGGCGACGGAAGGCTTCCGTGACCCTCGGCACTAGCACGTCGTCGTAGTCGCTTCTGGTCACTCGTCCCTTCGCTCGGAACGCTATTACATTATCTGGAAAACCCTCGAGGATCTCGATCATGTTGCCTCCTTGTGCCGATAAGGTCGACGGAGCTTTCCCTATCGAACTCAGGCATTGGCGATCACAGGAAAGACCGGCATCCGACCGAGCGAAAAAATGCGACATGCGCGATGGCCAGCACCACTGTCTTTCTCTCTCGCCTGCTCCTAAGCGGTCCCCAGTCTGGGAACGAAGTGGCTACAGCGACGACATCCATTAATATGGCCCGAGCATGACCGAAAGTTAGAGCTACAGGGCCAAAAGGCCGGAGGCGGCGATGCTTCGGCAAGTCGGATGCGTGCTTATCCTGATCGGATTCCTTCCGCTTCACTCGGCAGTTGCTCAGGAGTCTCACACCTGGGTTTGCAGCTTGGATAAGGTGACGGGGTTCATTTTCAAGGACGGAAACTGGGTGTCCACGAACTTCGCAGCGAATAGTAAGTTCATCATCAGGGGCATCGAGACGAAGCGAAGTCGCGGGACTATCTATCAACTCCGGAAAGTCAGAAAATTGGTTGGCGTGCGACGTGGACGATGAATACGTCTCGTGCCCATTCCCGACTGAGGTATTGTTCGATACACGAACCCTTCGCTTTCTATGGTCGTATCGGGCTGGGTACATCGATGGCCGGGACGACAATCAAAATAGCCCTGCTATCGGCATCGGAACATGCGCGCCTGCATAAGAACACTTTGTTGACCGAGATACGGAGGCGGTGTGTTCGCAGGAGGTCCCCGTTGAAGCCACGGCGCTCGCGAAAAGTCACGCGATCGAGATCACCGGTATGCGTCCCTTTCGGATAAAGAGATTCGTCGTTGCGATGGCTCCAAATGCGGTCCGAGCTCAGCGTGTACAGGTAGCATTGAATTACGCCACGAATTGGCCTAGCGCGGAACCAGCCCAACTTGATGCTTGATCGCGATTGTTCCACATCGATCCCCGCGGCCCTAACAGAGAACCTCGATCGATGGCAAGCCGACCAGATTCAATTCCATCAAGAGATCGGTCAGCCGCCGCCCCCACTCCAGCCGTGAGATCGGCTACTTCCAGCCCGGAAGCCGCAGATGACGACATCCGCAGGATCGGGCTCGTTCGTCTCTCGATTTTGGCATTGGTGGTCGGCGTCGTGACGGGATTTGGTGCGGTCGCATTCCGTGATCTCATCGGCCTGATCCACAACCTCATGTTTCTGGGTCGTTGGGCCGTCCAATTCGATGCGAACTTGTTCACCCCTCCGAGTCCTTGGGGTCCGTTGGTAATCTTGGTGCCGGTGTTCGGAGGACTTGTCGTGACTTTCCTCGTGACCAAGTTCGCGCCTGAGGCACGGGGTCACGGCGTACCCGAGGTCATGGACGCGATCTACTACAAGGGAGGCGTGATCCGGCCCGTCGTCGGGGTGGTCAAATCGCTGGCCTCGGCCATATCGATCGGCAGTGGCGCCGCCGTGGGGCGGGAGGGCCCGATTATCCAAATCGGCTCGGCCCTCGGGTCGACCTTGGGCCAGATCGTGCGAATGCCGCCGGGGCAGCGGATCATTCTCGTCGCCGCCGGTGCCGGCGCCGGTATCGCCGCGACCTTCAACACTCCGATCGGCGGCGTCATGTTCGCCATCGAACTGATGATGCCCGAGGTGAGCTCGCGTACTTTCCTCCCCGTGGCATTGTCTACGGGCACTGCGACCTTCATTGGTCGCTTCTTCTTCGGGCCGCAGCCCGCCTTTGCGGTTCCCGAGCTCGCTCCACTTAGCGTCGACGCGGCATCGGCGATCACTCTCTGCCTCTACGCGGCGCTCGGGGTTCTGACGGGATTTGCGGCCGCGGGCTTCGTTCGCGGCCTCGCGCTCGCGGATGACCTCTTCGACAAAGTCAAGGAGCGCTATACTCGCCATGCCCTCGGCATGCTGCTCGTTGGCGTGATGATCTATGCTCTGCAGCAGCAATTTGGACATTATTACGTGGAGGGTGTGGGCTACGCTACGGTTCAGGCGATCCTCCTAGGCCAGTTGTCCGGAATCGACCTGCTCCTGCTGCTGTTCCTGTGCAAGCTGCTCGCGACGTGCCTCAGCCTCGGCTCCGGGGCATCGGGGGGCATCTTCTCACCATCGCTCTTCATCGGCGCCACCATCGGTGGTGCCTTCGCTGCTGCCGTCGCCGCGCTCCATCCGCCTCTCGCGATCGATATCCCGTCCTTCGCGATGGTTGGAATGGGCGCAATGGTGGGGGGTTGCACGGGGGCCATGATGACTGCAGTCACGATGGTCTTCGAGATGACCCGCAATTATGAGATCGTCTTGCCGATGATCTTGGCGGTAGCGTTGAGTGTCGGTATACGGCGCCTCCTCTCGCGCGAGAATATTTACACATTGAAGCTCTTCCGCCGCGGTCACGTCATTCCGAAGGCGCTGCACGCCAACATGTTCTTGGTGCGCCGTGCCAAGGAGGTGATGGACACCGATGTCGTACAGGCGCCGGCCGATATGGGCTTCGATGAGTTCCTCTCGCAGCCCGACCATCACGGACGAATGCGGCACGTTGTCGTTACCGATCGAAGCCGCATTCTGGGCGTGTTGCGTGTGAACACAGCGCTGCGACGCATCCCGGAAGCGCCTGGACCCGGTATCGCGTTGCGAGAGATTGCGAGCCGCAATTTCACCATCGTACGCGAAGACGACATCGTCTTCGACGTGATCCAGCGAATCTGGCGCAAGCACGCCATCATGGCGGTTGTGGCGCGTGGCTCGGGTGTGCCGCGCCCTAGCCTCGTCGTGGGTGTCATCACGAAAGAGCACGTCGCGGATTCGGTAGCTAGCAGCGTCAAAATCTACCCGAGCTAACCCAGCTGCCGGCGATTGAGTGACGACCGGTCATTCGCGGTGGCCGGCCGGAGCTGAACAACTCTTAATATCCGCGCAATCTTCGCGCAATCTTACCGACTAGCTCTATTCGCGAATCTCGACGCATGTACGTCGGGCGACTCATGTTGGTTCCCATGTGGCAGCAGCTCGCTACCAGCGGATTTTCCTGCTCGTCACAGCGGATCGTGAAGCTAGGGCAGATCCCGACCAACACTTCGAGGAGAGCACAAAATGAGCCCAAGATTTCTGAAGATGCTGGCCGTTCCGGTGGCACTCGCATTCTCCGCGGCCCTATCGTTTCCAACGGCCAAGGCCGAGACAGGCAAATCCACCGTCAAAATCGGCATCACTTTGCCGCTTACCGGCGCGGACGCCGATGACGCGACGTTGATCAAGGACGGCGCAATGATGGCGATTGACGAGGCGAATGCAGCGGGCAGCATCCCCGGATACACGATAGAGCCCGTCATCTACGACAATGGCACGGCGACGGCCGGTCAATACGACCCCGCTCAGGCAGCGACGAATACCAAAAAGCTCATCGCGGATCCCGTGGTGGTGGCCAACATCGGCCCGCAGATGAGCGGAGACGGCAAGGCCATGTCGCCCATCCTGAGCGAGGCCGATCTCGCGACGATTACACCGAGTTCGACCAATCCCGACATCACTGATCCCCGCATGGCCATGCAGTTTCGGCCGAAGGGCAGGGCCGTTTACTTCCGTACCGTCACAACTGACGCCTATCAAGGTCCGAACATGGCGAATTGGGTGAAGGAAAAGCTCCACGTGAAGTCGGTCTACGTGCTCGATGACGGCGGCGCCTATGGAGTCGGCATCGCCGACGCGTTCCAGAAGCAGGCCGCCAAAATCGGCATCAAGGTGCTCGGACGCGATCAGCTCAACCCGAGAGATCCCGACTACACTACAATTCTGACGAAGATAAAGGCGCTCAATCCCGACATGCTCTATTACGGCGGCGTGGCGCAAGCTGGCGTCAAGCTCGCGAAGCAGGCCTATGACATCATCCCGAACGTGATCAAGGCCGGCGGCGACGGCGTTCAGGGCGCAAGTTTCTTCAAGGGCGTTGGCTTCCCGGCGGTGCAGGGCTGGTACTCGACCAATGCTGGCCCCGAGCTGGTGCGCGATCCTAAGACGCAGGCGTGGGTGAAGCGCTTTACCGAGGCGTACGGCAGGGGGCCGTCCGACTATTCCTTTACCGCATATGACGCGACGCTTGTGGTCATCGACGCCGTCAAGCGCGTGGTCGAGGCGAAGCAACCCGTTACCCGCGACACCGTCCGTGATGCGATCCAGAGCACGAAGCTGATGACTCTGCAGGGCGAAGTCGCGTTCGACAAGAACGGCGACATCGTCAACAAGGTCGTCAGCGTCTACGAGTACAAGCGCGACCAGAGCAAGCCCGAGGATGACTACGACGCAAACCAAATCTATGTCGGCGTTGCGCCAGAAGCTCCGCAGGCGTAAGAAGCGCTCAAGGTCAGCAACGGCGCCATCAGGACTTCGAGCGGACTCATCGGCCGCCAGCGCGCGTCAAATGCGAGAAAGACAATAGCCAACATCCTTCTCGAGACGCGCGCGGGTGGGCTTCCTGCGCCGAGAGTATCTCGGTCCTGAGGCAAAATCTCCCGGCGCTGGGCGTGGCTCATGTCGCGCAAAATTGGAAATCTGAAATGGCAGCACTCGCGGGCCGGCGCGGCAGGGTGGGGAGACGCCCAGTGCAATCGGCGGTAACCCCACCGTACTAACTGGCGAGGGCGCGCTTTGATTCCGCGTGAACACAACGCCCATCTTGCCACAATTCGAATTGATCATACGAGCCCATGCTTACGAGGATTAAGCGGCAAAGCTCTATGGCCTCCACCTCGTTAAGCGACGCATCGATTTCGTCGACGGACTCGATGTTGCCAGTCCGATTCAAGAAGAAGCATTGCCATGACATCGTCGTCTGACCTCTGTTCGACAATTCCGTCACCGTCAATTTCGACCTCCGGCGACACGGTCAGAAAGTGGCGCTAGGCGACGAAATAACACACGTTAATTCGCCTTAATCCGCCGTGCAACGGCGCCTCATGTCACGTTCGCATTCGAAGCCGAACGATGCCTTCGAGCGGTCGGGAGCTTGACACTCGAGTTTCGAGGCACGACCTATAGTCCATGTCGATCCCAAACTTCTTTCTTATTCTTGGCGTTGCGATGACCGGCGGCATGATTGGCGGGGCCGTCTTTTGGTTCCTTG
>DATJBL010000002.1:0-8050 GCA_035515355.1 Methylocella sp. | reverse complement strand
TTGCTAAGACTTGCTGCTGAGTGAGTTTACCGAATGATGGTCTGCGCTTCCTTACAGACAGGAAGTCTTTGACAAATCTGTCGATCTCTATATAGGCAAGGGCACGCACTGAGTTGCTTGACGAGCTGCCCGCAAAACAGCGACTTACCTGAAGCCTCCGCCTGTTCCCATTGGCAGCAACGGCGCCCATCGGCAGGGCGCGATCTCAAAATATCGACGCTGGCGCTATCCGGGTGCATGGGCACTCCGAATTCTTGCTTAACCGTACGCCGGCGGTGTCGACGCCTTGCCACCGGATCGTTCAGCCGCTCGCGTGAAGAGGAACTACCCCATGCAAGTTCTCGTCCGCGATAACAATGTCGACCAGGCTCTCAAAGTGCTGAAGAAAAAGATGCAGCGCGAAGGCGTCTTCCGCGAGATGAAACTTCGCAAGCACTACGAGAAACCCTCCGAGAGAAGAGTGCGACAGAAGGCCGAAGCCATCCGTCGCGCCCGCAAGCTAGCCCGCAAACAGATGCAACGGGAGGGTCTGCTGCCGATGAAGCCTCGCGCGGTCCCCGGAACTGTTGGAAGAGGTAACCCGGCTCGCACGCGCACGCCCCGTTTCTGACCTGGAATACTGAGCACGCGACCCCGCGACAAAACGCTCGCACTAAGACTCGGCTGGGTTCGGTGTCGACGGTGGAGACTTATGGCAAGCAAGACCAGGTTGACGCCGCAAAAGACCGATGTGCTGGAGGAGGAGGGGCGCCAGACCCCGGTGCTCGATCTTTCCGATCCGGCCGTCAAGGCGCTGATCCGCGGCGCCAAGAAGCGCGGCTATATCGCCCATGACCAGATTAACGCGTTGCTAGCCTCCGATGAAATCAGTTCCGAGCAGATCGAGAACATTTTGGCTAAGCTCGGCGAGATGGGCATTAACGTGGTCGAGACCAAAGAGGCTCGACTTGAGGAAGAGGTGGCGGCCCGTGAAGAGCCGGATGAGAAGGAAGAAACGGGGAGCGAGAACGAGATAGTCGAACTCCAGCAACACGTGGTTCCGGCCAAAACCGGGGCCGAGGAACCGGCCGAGCGCACTGACGACCCTGTGCGCCTGTACCTCCGCGAAATGGCCTCGGTGGAACTCCTATCGCGCGAGGGCGAGGCCGCGGTCGCCAAGCGCATCGAGGCGGGCCGCGAGGCCATGATCGCGGGGCTCTGCGAGAGTCCGCTTACCTTCCAGGCCATTATCATCTGGCGGGACGAGCTTCACGACGGGAAGATTTTGCTGCGCGACATCATCGATCTCGACGCAACCTATGCTGGCCCTGACGCTAAAGCCCTGCCAACGCCCGAGATCGACCCCAGCGCCCAAATGATCGCGAGCACGGGCGTTCCGGGAGAACCCAGCCAGCCGCTGCAAATATCGGCGCCGGACGCCGCGTCCGTGACCACTGTCCCGTTTAAGCCGGCCGGCGAAAGCACCGGCGAAAACGAAACGACACCCTCCGGGATGATCCGCGAGGGCAACGTCGACGAAGGCAATGACGATGACGACAGGGAGAGCTGGCTCTCGATTGCCGCCGTCGAGGTGGAACTCAAGCCCAAGGTCATCGAGTCCTTCGACATCATTGCTGGCACCTACAAGCGGCTGCGCCGCCTGCAGGACCACGACATCCAGCTCCAGCTTAGAAGGCTATCACTCTCTTCCGCTCGGGAGCGCAAGTATAAGACACTAAGAAATGAAATCGTCGGCGAGGTGAAATCGCTACGGCTAAACAGAGCGCGCATCGATGTCCTGGTCGACCAGCTCTATGATATCAACAAGCGGCTCGTCGGTTACGAAGGACGCCTGATGCGGCTTGCCGAGACTCACGGGGTCGCCCGCGATGATTTCCTTACGAACTATCTGGGCTCCGAACTCGACCCGCGCTGGCTCAACCGCATTTCCAAGCTCTCCGCCAAGGGCTGGAAGAACTTCGTCGCCCGCGACAAGGACCGTATCAAGGAGCTGCGCGCCCATATCCACGGGCTCGCCACCGAGACCGGCCTCGAGATCGGCGAGTTCCGCAAGATCGTGCACATGGTGCAGAAGGGCGAGCGCGAGGCGCGCCAGGCGAAGAAGGAAATGGTCGAGGCCAATCTGCGTCTGGTCATCTCGATCGCCAAGAAATACACCAACCGCGGCCTGCAGTTCCTCGACCTGATCCAGGAAGGCAATATCGGGCTGATGAAGGCGGTCGATAAGTTCGAATACCGCCGCGGCTACAAATTCTCGACCTACGCGACGTGGTGGATTCGGCAGGCGGTCGGCCGATCGCTCTACGAGCAATCACGCACTATCCGAGTGCCCGTTCACATGACCGAGGCCATCAATAAGGTCTTGCGCAAGAGGCGGCAGTTGTTCAACGAGATCGGTCATGAGCCAACGCCGGAGGAGCTCGGGAAGAAGCTCGGCCTACCCGTCGAGAAGGTGCGCAAGGTTTTGCAAATCGTCAAGGAACCACTTTCGCTCGAAACGCCGATTGGTGATGAAGAAGACTCTCACCTCGGCGATTTGATCGAGGACAAGAACGCCATCCAGCCGATTGAGGCTATGATCCAGTCGAATCTGCGCGAGACTACGACGCGCATTCTGGCGTCACTAACGCCGCGCGAGGAGCGCATCGTACGCATGCGCTTTGGTCTCGGCATGAACAGCGACCATACGCTAGAGGAAGTGGGTCAACAATTTTCACTAACGCGCGAGCGGATTCGACAGATTGAGGCCAAGGCAATCCGAAAGCTCAAGCATCCTAGCCGATCGAGGGTACTCAGGAGTTTCCTCGACAATTGATTTGCGAGGAAATCCGTATCGGTTCTCTCAGATGTCCCCCAAGCTACCCTTGCGCACTTATCAGGAGGCGTACCTTGCGTTCCCCTCTACTCGGGATACTCACCCAATAGCAATCGTAACGCTAGCTGGCCTGCGCGATTGGCCTCTCTCGCTGTCGCGAAAAAGGCTTTCGAGCGCTCGATCGCGCTGTTTCTGCCAGCACGATAGATCTCCCATTGCCAGGGCTTTGGCGAGGGGGCCCTGTTCCTTACAACAACCGAGAAGTCCTCATGCTCGATCATGTGAAAATATTGTCGCAACAATATCGCAAGTGATGCGAGATTTTGGTGCCGCGCCATCGCAGACGACGAAACCGCCTAAAGGGCGGTCTCGTTTTGTTGTTCGTAAGCGTTATGCCGCTTGGATGTTGCCCACGGCGATCTTGCCGGTGCGAGGGTCCTCCTGGGTATCGAACGTAACCTTCTGGCCTTGCAGCAGCCCGCGCATTCCGGCGCGTTCCAGTGCGGTGGCATGAACGAAGACGTCTTTGCCGCCATCATCCGGCTGAATGAAGCCGAAGCCTTTTTGGTCGTTGTAGAACTTAACGGTGCCCGTGGTCATTGGGTGATCCTTCGCTGATCTGGGTGCACTTGAGCCCAAGCCACGCGACCGCGTGCCTGAGCGTCGATTTTTCGATGTTTGGAAGGGTCTGAACGTGCGCCCGGCATTCAGCGAAGGCGAAACGGCCCGATTGTCCGGCCAAATGTCGATGATTGTCATTACCGCATTCGAATGACGTTTGCAACGCTGACCATAAACGCACGATGGGTCACGCAGGGTCGACTGATCAAAGAGCATCGGTCTGCGGCTCCGCGCATTCCGCTGGGCCAATAGTGAGCCGATTTTGCAGTTCACGAAACGAAATGAGCCGGCCTGACGTTTCATCCCACAGCACGTGGCGCACACACGCGAAACTCTGACCGATCGTAAGACGCCCGATCTCAGCGAGATCGGGATGCTGGCGAAGCGCGAGCGGCAATTGGTAGAACGGAATTCGGCTGCAGAGATGGTGGATGTGATGGAGGCCAATGTTGGCCGTGAACCAGCGCAGAACGCTCGGAAGGTCGTAGTGTGAGCTGCCGTACAGGGCGGCCTCGTGCACGTCCCAAGCCTTCCCGCGAGACCAAAACGTGTGCTCGAACTGGTGCTGAACGTAGAACAACCAGACCCCGAGCGACGCGCCGATCAACGTAACGGGCAGATGAATGAGCAGGAATGGGCCCAGGCCTACGATCCGGATCATGATGGCAGCTACCAGCGCGATGGCGACATTTGTCGCCATCGTGCTTAGCCAGGGGCTCCACCCGCTGCGCAGCAATCCAATTGGCAGGCGCTGCCGCAGGAAAAAGAGGTAAGCGGGCCCGATACCGAACATCACCAACGGATGGCGATACACGCGATATCGGAGCCGGCCCCACTTCGACCGCGACAGGTATTCGTCGACCGTCAGGGTGTCGACATCGCCCAGGCCACGACGATCGAGATTGCCCGAGCAGGCATGATGAGCGGCATGTGTGCGCCGCCAGAAGTCGTAGGGCGTAAGCGTGATGACGCCGATGATGCGGCCAAGCCAGTCGTTCATCAATCGGTGACGAAAGAGGGACCCGTGGCCGCAGTCGTGCTGGATCATGAATAAACGGACAAGAAAGCCCGCCGTGGGAACAGCGAGCAAAAGATAAAGCCCGTATCCGACGTGGAGCGATAACCACATCAAGGACCAAAAGCCCACGAATGGCATAACCGTAATAAAAACCTCGACCGCGCTGCGTCCATGGCTCGGATCGCGATGCCTTGCGAGGCCGCGAGCCAAGGCGCGTACATCGGCCGCTGCTGCGCGCGTAACGTGCTCTAATCGATCGCTCAAAACTCCTCCATGCTCGTTAGCCCGCGGCGACGTCCGCCTTAAGGTTCGAGCACCACTAGCGAAAGAACTTGATCGTGATCTCCGGAGGCACTTTCTCGATAGCCTTGAGAATTTGCTCCGCAGCATCGGCCAGCCGGTTCGTGTCGATGTTAATACCGATGCCGCATCCCGCACATCGCGTGTGTTCGCCCGATTTCAATTGGCCTATGCTTCGTTCAAGGTCATGGCCGCAGTTGGGGCATTGGAATTTGACCACATGATCATCAGCGCCGGGCATTGAGAACTCTTTCATCGCAAGGGAGCTGAACGGCTTCATTTTCCGCCGGAAAGCGGGCTTGTAGTGACAAAATCATTCGCAGCCAGTTCGTACCATGCCTTGCGCTCCCGCTTGTATGCTTTCAGTGCTGCCGCTTGGATCAAAGCTCGATTAAAATCAAAAGCCCTCAGGAACCCGGCTTCATCAGGAAGCATATCGCGCTGCAGGCGTTTGAGCGCATGCTCGCCGACGAAGAACGACCATTCCATTGCGCTGTCATGTCCCCAGAAATGAACGGCACGTCGCGTACGATCGAAGACTCGGCTTTGGTTCGGGAAATGAAGCACGGCCCATTCTCGGCGTTCGTCACTCGGTGCAGGCTATCCAGCATTTTCTTAAACCATCGGTATTCCGTACCCACCAATAATCTCCCTCCGGATTGTGTCCGGACACGTTGAAAGTCTTCAGGTGCCTCTTGACGGCAATCAAGGCCTCTTCGCGCGTAGAGTATCGCTGGCCGACCTCTCTCGCCTCGGCTGAAGCCTCGTTCGTAAGCTCAAGTACTTTGAACATTGTCAGGCTCCTCTAGAGTGACCGTGCGTGCCTCGCCTGCCGGTGCGCACCGTTCTCTCAGGCGGGATCGAATTTCAGGTCAGCCGCCGGGACGAGATCGTTCTCCGCAACGACGCGTTCGTGGGACTCATGCCTGCTCTTTATTCTATACTGCAGAATTTCCCCGTCAGCCGGTCGAAGGCTGACGATTTGATAGTGGCCTTTTGCGGCGAACCGGGAGATCGATGGGATCAGATCCACGGTTTGCCCGACCTTGAACTTGTGAGTGGGGCTCGTCATCGCGATACCCTGCAGCCTGCGGCTCATATCGAGCATGATTGCGCAGCAGAAGCCTCGGCCGCTAGTCCTTCTTGCTACTCCGCCAAAGCTGAAAACCCTCCGCTCTGATGGCTCGCTCGATCACCCCGCGGGACAGTTCATGTGGAGGGTCGCGATCGGGGGAAACGGCGCCGATCGCGCGCCAGGGTCTGAATTGCTTCGGCAGCCGACTCCCGTCCAACTCGGCGCTGAACGCACGCAGCTCCGGTCTTGCCTCGGACTTAAAGATGAATATTCGCATGGGGGCGCCTTGCACTACCGTCGCATCATTGTTGTTAGCTGGTCCAGCGAGCATGGTTACTTAATCTCCGGCGAAATTGCTTGCGTGGTGAGCGATTGGCCGACCCGGCCCGTTCGTCCTTGTGACGGAAGATCGGCCGTCCTTTTTCCAGGTCACCGGGCGATACTTCGACCGTCATCCAATCGCCCGCCTGGGTCTTGATCCCGCCTCTTTATTCGGCCGGCCGTATGGTCTGTATTTGGATCGGGGTCGGAACGACGTATTTTTCCTCCGCAAGCGCTCGTTTGATTGCGTCCTTAGGTCTAAGTCCTGAAATGAGGTCAAAGAGAAGACTTTCTTTTGGTGCGCGCTCGTGGCCGCTGCATTTGCGCAGGGCCTTCATTGCGGGCGATGATCGACACCCCGCGCGGTCTGGGCTGTCAGTGAACTAGGGAAAGGGCGAGCCAGAGACCGTTTGACGGGAATCCGTACACGCGGCTCGCGACGCCTAACAGGCTGCAATATGGGCCGAACGCGTGCTCATTTCAAGGCGTGGCGGCCCTCGTGTCCTGTCGCGCGCCTGCGTCTCGTTCTGGTTAAAGGCGATTTGCAGCTATCAATCGGCGCCGGAAGCGCGCATGATTTCGCGATGTCGAATCGCGCTCCGCTTCATGCCTTCGAAATTGTCTTTTATTCGACAGCTTCCGTGCTCGCTGCCGTCGGCTTGACGTGGTACTTTTTACACTAGCGACGGGTGCGCGCTATAAATCAGAATGTCCGCTCTTCAGCTGGATCGCGGATATGAATCGAACCTTGCCAAATGTCGCCTTTACACGCAAAGAGACATCCATGCTTTAGGGGGCATCTCAGCCGTCGTACCGACCTATCTCGCCATTATTGGGACCAACGGCCAATATCGCTCGCTCGTTCGATTCCGACCGGAAAGTGTCGCTGCTGGGCTGGTAATGGCGTGGTTGGACCTTATGTGCGCAGTGTGGTTTGATGGCCTTCCGCCGGATGATGCTTTAATCGGTTTTTCATAAGCGCGAGCCAATGGCCGAATTCGATTACAACTGTGCGGCCGAGCTGTTTGCGGTGCGACGGCGGCTGCCGCGGCGTCAACCGTTCGGCTACAAGCGATTTACTCAAGCCGCACAGGCCATCCGTTTCGCCATGGAGGAACTGCCGCCCGAATATCTGGTCGGGGCGTTTCTCGAAGTCGACGAGCGAAGATACGGCAGCGATGATATCCGCCGTTTGTACGAACAAGCCGAATATCCCCTGACCCGTGGCGGCGTGCGACCATGACCGAGAAGCCGATCGACCTGGATCAGCACCGCGGTATGACCGCCCAGAAGGCAACCGAGCTGCGTCGGCTGCTGGCGGGTGTGGAAGAGAACGAGAAGGCACTGCGGCTTCGGCAAGACGAACTGGAGTCTCACTTGCTGGCTGCGCCGGCGGCGAATTGGCACGAAGCTGCCGACAAAGCTCGCTATCTCCTCAAGCTCTTTGCGGCGACGCTGGCTGCGCAGGATCCGCGCAGACAGAAGCTCATTGCTGCCGTCATTGCCGACTTCGAGCGACTTGCTGCGGACGTCAGCAAGCCTTGAAAGACAGGAATATGCGAACATCCATCAGACCGAGGATGAAATGGCAAAGGGACAATTGAGAAGCAATCGCGAGAAGAAGAAGCCGAAAGCCGACAAGAACAAGAAAAAAAGCACGCCGACAGCGTCGCCCCTCATGTCGAGCCCTCTCATTCGCAAGGGCTCTCACGGTAGAAAATTCTCGTAGCAGTGTCGCTCAGGCTGGCGGCGACCTCCCTATGGAGTGCGCCCCCGGAGGTGGACAGGTTCAGGCGGCGGTTTTGACAGTCTGCCGGGTGTGGTGATCCTCGAACTGTGCTGGGCTGAGATAGCCGAGCGCGGAGTGCAGTCTGCGAGTGTTGTAGATCTGATCGATGAA
>DATJBL010000001.1:0-24613 GCA_035515355.1 Methylocella sp. | reverse complement strand
ATGGCCGTGACGAAGGCAATCGCGAGCGTATACCAGGTCGCCACGAAAAGCGGTGAGTCGTCAGGGCAATGCGTCGCATAAAAGGCCGCGCCAATCGCCCCCGCGAGAAGACCCGCCGCCGCCCCAGCGAGCGCCGGACGTTCCGGCGCGCCTTTCCGCAAGGCGAGCAAAATGGCGAAAAGCGGTGCCGCGGCAAGAAACGGTATGCTTTCCAGGCAGTGGATGGCATTGGAGCCGATCAGTCTTTGGCCCCAAAGCGCGGCGGGAAGAGCGTAGAGCTCCGCGATGTTGGCGGCAAAGAGAAGGACCGGCACGATCGTCAGCAGGAGCGCTATGCGGTGGACACCCGCGCCAGGCCTCGCCATACGCGAGACGAGCACGGCGGAAAGCGCGGCGAGCAGGATGGTGATACAAAGCTTGAACAGCAGCCGCGGCTCGTCGAGCAAGGCCAAAAGATGCGGCCGGAGCCCGAGAATCGTAAAATGGAACATCAAGGCGATCGCAACGCCCGGGACCAAGGCAGCCGCAAGAACCCGCGGCAAAGGCATGGGGCGAGTCGCACCGTCCGCGGCGAGGGCGCGGATAAGATCCTCCGTCTTCACGGTTCCTCCGTCCTAAACTTTCGCGCGAGCGCTGCGAGCCCGCGATGCAAGGCGACCCGGACCGCTCCATTGGTCATTGATAAGCGCGCCGCCACATCGGCAATTGACTCGCCCTCGACCCCAATCGCCCGCACGACATTGCGTTGCCCGGTGGGGAGAGCTTCGAGGTAACGATCGATATCGCCGACCAACATGTCCGGCTTGGCTCCGCCATCCTCCAAGACTTCGGAAAAATCATCGATCGGAAGATTGACGCGGCGGCCGCGACGGCGCAGGGCATCGATCATCTTATGGCGCGCGATGGCACGAAGCCAAGGGCCGAAGGGAGCGTTCTCGTCCCAGCTCTGCCGCTTGAGATGGATGGCAAGCAGTGTCTCCTGGACGACATCCTCGGCGTCGGTATCGGCCATTCCGGCTGGAGCAAGGCTCCGGCGCGCGGCGGCGCGCAGCAGAGGCGTCACCTGCCGCAGCAGGCGCCGGTAAGACTCCACATCGCCCGCATTGCTTGCGCGCATCAGAAGCGCCCATTGTTTTTCTTGCTCGTCGCCGCGCACAGGGGCCCCATCACTTCTTCGGTCCAAGCCGTCCGCACGTTACCTGTCGTGTTCGGCCTCGCTATCACGTTTTTGTCACCGGGGACACACGTCCGTGAGGGTAACGGCCGTACTCGCGCAACCGTAGAGGAAAGTGTAGAAACGGTGCGCCGTCCCTAAGGGCGGGAGGAAACTAAAGATATTTTCCGTACCCGCAACTCGCTTATGTGAAGGAAAGCAATCATGATCAGGAAAATCGAGATCTCCGCTGCCACGCTTGCCGCCGCCCTCTCGTTGCTGGCGGTACCCGCCTTCGCCGAGGAGATGGGCGGGCCGAAGGCTGGAAAGGAAAAATGCTATGGCGTCGCGCTCAAAGGGCAAAATGATTGCGCGTCCAAAGGCGTCAACAGCTGTGCAGGCCAGTCGAAAGCCGATTACGAGGGTACCGCCTGGAAATACGTTCCAAAAGGAACTTGCGAGACGATCAAGACCCCGAACGGTACAGGTTCATTGACACCCACAAAATCCTGACTGCAGCCGGGGCACGCGCATATGCGGGCCCCCTTTTGCCACGCCTTGAATGCAGGATTAGGGAGAACCGTCGTGCCCCTTCCCGAGCTTCCGCCGAGCGCTGGCGCCGGATTTAAGCCGCAACATTTCGCTGCCATTTCAACAGCACCCCAGCCGGCCGGTTTTTTCGAGGTCCATGCTGAAAATTACATGGGCGCGGGCGGCGTTCCCCATGCGCAGCTGCGCTTTTTAAGAGAGAATTACCCGCTTTCCCTACACGGCGTCGGATTGAATATCGGCGGACAGGAGCCACTCGACCGCGCCCATCTTGGCCGCCTGAAACAGCTCTGCGAGAACTATCAGCCGGAGAGCTTTTCCGAGCATCTGGCCTGGTCCTCAGACAGCGGCCTCTTTTTCAATGATCTGCTGCCGCTCCCCTATACAGAGGAGACTTTGGCGTTAGTCATTGCCCATGTCGACGAAGCGCAGAATGTCCTTTCCCGTCAGCTTCTTCTCGAAAATCCGGCAACCTACGTGCGTTTCGCGCAATCCTCCATTCCTGAGATCGAGTTTTTGCACGAGATCGCCCGGGCAACCGGCTGCGGCCTTTTGCTCGACGTCAACAACGTGTTCGTCTCGGCGTGCAATCACGATTTCGACGCCAGCGCCTATCTTGTTGCGTTTCCTCTCGATCTCGTTGGCGAAATTCATCTTGCTGGTCATTTCAGGACAACGGATGACGAGGGCGCGCGCCTATGCATCGACGCGCATGGATCATCAATCATCCCGGATGTCCTCGCCCTGTACGAAAGCGTCATCGCCAGCACCGGCCCTGTGCCGACCTTGATCGAATGGGACAATGACGTGCCTGAATGGCCGGTGCTCCGCGCCGAAGTGCTTGCCGCGCAAGCCTGCCTCGACCGGGCGAGGTCCCGTTCCCACGCGCCTGCCGCAGCATAAGAAGGGCACCGCGATGAGCGATAGCTTCCAAGCTGCTTTCGCCGAGGCACTGCGCGATCCCGGCGCAGCCCTTCCCCGCGGCGTGATCTCGCACAATTCGGAAGAGCCGAAAAAGCGTTTCGCCGTTTATCGCAACAATGTCATGGTCAGCCTCATCGATGCGCTGGAGGCGCGCTTTCCGGCAAGCTGCAAGATTGTCGGCGACGAATTCTTCAAGGCCGCGGCGAAAGTATTCGCCTCCGAACAGCCGCCGCGATCGCCCATGATGATGCTTTATGGCGATGAATTTCCCGCCTTCCTGGCCGAGTTCCCGCCGGCGCGGGACGTTCCTTATCTCGCCGATGTGGCCCGGCTCGAAGCGGCGCGGACACGAGCCTACCATGCTGCGGACGCACGACCCCTCGAGCCCGCCGTGCTCTCCAGCATCGCCCAAGAGACGCTCGCGGACCTACGCTTTGCTCTGCATCCCTCATTGGAAATCGTCGCCTCGGACTATCCCATCCTCACGATCTGGGCAATGAACTCCGGCATCAGGGAGCCTGCGCCGGTCAGCGATTGGCGCGGCGAGGATGTGCTTGTCTCGCGTCCGGAAACCGATGTCGAGGTGCGCCGCCTGCCACCGGGCGCGAGGGTTTTCCTGCAATGTCTTGCCTCCGGCAAACCCCTTGGCTCGGCAGCCGCCTCGGCACTCGCTGCGAACGAGGGCTTTGGCCTGGCGGTCAATCTCGCAGCCCTTTTCGCGGGACTTGCGATTGAAATGAGACTTGGACCCTCGGAGGCGCCGCCATGACCCGCATTCCAATATCGAGAGCCGGCAAACCATCGGGCCTAGCGGGCGTGCTGCTTGCCTTCTACGCCCTATTGGATGGGATTCCACAGTCTTTGATCTCGCTTGGGGGACGGATTTTTCCGGCCGCCGTGTTCTGGCGATCAGGGCAGACCAAGGTTGAGGGCTGGCATGTGACGGACAATGCGATCGCATTATTCCGGGATGAATATGCGCTGCCGCTGCTCGATCCCGAACTCGCCGCGAAAATCGCGGCTTTCAGCGAGCATTTTTTCCCCGTCCTGCTTGTGATCGGCCTTGCCAGCCGGTTTGCCGCGCTCGCCCTCCTTTGCATGACCGCTGTGATCGAGATTTTCGTTTACCCCGATGCATGGCCCGAGCATGGCGTCTGGGCCACCTGTTTTCTCGTCGTCATCGCCCGCGGCCCCGGCATTTTCTCACTCGATCATCTGCTGGCGAAGCGTTGGTCGCGCAGCGGGGCGTAGCACGCCGACGCCCAAACCCTCTCGTGCCCAAGCCCCGCGATGCCGAAGCATCGCGGGGTTATTAGCCGGTCGCCGAAGGGTCCACCTGATCAGCCCATACAACTCGGCAGCCTTCGCGCGTTCCGCAGCATAGGCGGATCACGCGGCACCGTGGCCGAATATTGCTTGACTCTTCACCGGGAAGATCGGCAGTTTCGAACTATAGTTGAGAACTCTCATACCCAGAGGGCAGCATTTGCGAGCGGCCGGTCTGAGGTCCCATCTACAGCGAGGCTGGACGCGAAGCCCTTCAAAAGGCTGGGCGCGGGCCGGGAGCTATTGGCTGGTTCTCGTTGCTTGCATTGCCCAATTATGGATGCCCCCGCCACACCAGCACGCTCCGGGCGTTATCGCGCATGCGAGAGAATCGAATTCGGGCGCCATGCGTTCGGGCGTCGCTTTGTCCAGCATCGGCGCGGGAAAACCAGTCGTTCACTGTTCGCTATCCGGTGGCGGTTCCAAGCCCTATGATGGGGGTGTTCCCTCCCCCTGCCAAAACGATAATTGCCCGTGCTGCCCTCTCGTGCATAGCGCAATTGGCGTTCTGCCCCAGGAATTGGCGCAGCTAGCCTATTTACAGCTTGGGTCCACAACGGTCGCGCCACCCGCACGTCTCGGCTCACTTAAGCGCTTTGTGGGCTTTTCTGGACAGCCGCGCGCGCCTCCAATCCTGATCTGACGAACGAGCGATCTTTCGGGTCCCGCCATCACGCATGGCACCTTCTTTTCCCTCATCAGATCTAAGGATTCATCATGTCCTACAAGGCTTCCAAGGCCCGCGTTCACGCATTCCTCGTCGCGGCCAATTTTATCGGCCTCGCCCTTTTCGCCGTACCACCAGCCGCGGCGGAAGACAGCCTCGCAACCATTCTCTCCCCCGCCGACGGCGCCAAGTTGGAGGCAAAACACACCTACAAACTCGAATATGAAGTCAAAGCGGCCGAAAAAGTGGATCACGTTCACTTGTTCGTCGATGGTGACGAAGTCGGGATGGCCCACAAGCTCAAGGGCAGTTTTAAGCTTGGACCGTTGAAAGCCGGCGACCGGAAGGTTTGCGTCAGCCCCGTTAACAAGAACCATACCCCGGTTGGGGCGCAAGCTTGCATCAACGTGACGGTCCAGTAGACGCTGCATGGAACTCGAAAACTTCCTTTATGCCGGCGTGCAGATCGCCCATAATTTTGGCGCGGCCGCGGTGGTTGGGCTTCCCATCGCGGCGTTGCGGTTTAGACCGGCGGAGTCGACACTGCGCAGAATGGCGTGGCTCACTCTCCTGGCTTGGCTTGTGCAGGCGGCGAGCGGTGCCGGCTTCGGGACGGTCAGCTTTTTTGAAGAAGGCGAACTTCCGCAGATCCATCATCTGGCGCTGGCCGCGCTCTCTCTAAAGATTTTTTGCGCGGCGGTTGCTGTGACCCTGCTTGCGATCCATTTTCTGCGGCGGGGCGCCTTGGGACCTGGTGTTGCGGCGTGGCGCGGCTTGGTGGTGCTAGGGGTCACGGCCCTGACGTCAGCCGCGGTTTTGCGATGGTTCTCCTGAAAAAGCAGATGACTTGCCGCCTCACACCTGGAGCCAAACCAGGGATTCCGTGTCAATCCTTTCACGGGCGGCAGGCGCCCCGAATTTACTTTTTAGCGAATTGGAAGGATATTTGACTAGCGTATCCGGATTAGGGTTTAGCCGCGTCTCATCACTCAATGGAGAAATTCCATGACCGATCGCCGCTTTCTCATCGGTACACTCTTTCTTTCCAGCCTTTCCGTCGTGACCCTCCCCATCGCATTCGGCGTGACGAGATCCTTCGCGGCGCCCTCGCCGATCGCTGCGCTGGACAAGGACAGCGACGGGACCCTTGATCTTGCAGAGGTGAAAGGTGGCGCCGCAGCAGTCTTCGACAGGCTTGACAAGGACAATGACACGACACTCGACCGCAAGGAAATCGGCGGACGCCTCAGCAAGACGGAGTTCAAGGAGGCGGATCCGGACAATGATGCGACGTTGAGCAAGGATGAATATCTCGCTTTCACCGAAAAGCTCTTTAGCGCCGCCGATACCGACAAGGATGGAACCCTTGACGCCAAGGAACTTCACACAAAGGCCGGCCGCGCTCTTTTGCGTTTGATCCGTTAAGCAATGGCAACGCGACCCTTGGCTTTGCAGCAGCCGCTGAGCCGATGATCTCGCCTCTTAATGTCTCGGGAAAGCAACGATCGGTGCGCTCGCGCGTTGATAACGCTTAGGGTTTCCCCACTCACCCAACGGTAAGGTCCATGCCCTCAAAACTCGACCAGTTGAAAACCATGACAACCGTAGTCGCCGATACAGGCGACCTCGACGCCATCCGCCGCTTCGGGGCTGTCGATGCGACAACCAATCCCAGCTTGATCCTCAAAGCGGCGCGTATGCCGAATTACGCCTATATTCTCGATGAAGCCATTCTATGGGGCCGCAACCGCAACCATCTGACGAGCGAGATCACCGACCGGCTGGCGCTGAACTTCGGTATGGAACTCTCCAAAATCGTGCCCGGCCGCATTTCAACGGAAGTCGATGCAGATCTCTCTTTCGACACCGTGGGGACGGTTAACAAGGCCGGCCAGATCATCACCGAATATGAAAAGCTGGGCTTGAACCACAAGCGTATCCTCATCAAAATCGCCGCAACATGGGAGGGAATCCGGGCCGCCGAGATTCTTCAACGCGAGGGTATCGACTGCAACATGACTCTGGTGTTCTCTCTCGCTCAAGCTGCTGCTTGCGCTGACGCAGGGGCGTTTCTTGTCTCGCCTTTCGTCGGACGCATTCTTGATTGGCACACCAAGAACGAGGGCAAGAGCTATACGGCGGAAACCGACCCCGGCGTCCTCTCCGTGCGGCAGATTTACAATTACTACAAGGCGCATGAGATCGAGACCATCGTCATGGGCGCATCCTTCCGCAACCAAGGCGAGATCGAAGCGCTCGCAGGTTGTGACCGGCTCACGATTTCACCGCAGTTGCTCGAAGAACTCGCAAACGACAAGGGCGATCTGGCGCGCAAGCTTGATCCCAAGACGGCTGCAGCTCACGCGCAAGCAAAACTCTCCCTCGACGAAAAGACGTTCCGGTTCATGGTGAACGAGGATGCCATGGCGACCGAGAAGCTCGCCGAAGGAATCAGGGTTTTTGCGAGGGATTTGCACACGTTGCGAGAACTCGTCTCGAAGCGAGTGCTCGAGGCCGCTTAAGCGTCAGTTGGCGGTGCCGAATCCCGCGAGCACCGCCAGAAACAAAGTGACACCTAGAACCAAAACCGCGACGGCGGCGCCGAACTCAAACAGGCGTCCCGCGAGTAAGGCCTGCCTCGATCCGGCCTTGGCATATTTCGCTGCAATATTTTTGAGGAAGACAGCGGTGCTCGCAAGCGCCGCCGTGGTGACGGCGGTTCCAAGCGACATCGCCGCGACAGCCAGAACTCCAGCCAAAAATATCCCCTGCGACAAGGCGAAGACGAGAACTAGAATTGCGCCAGAGCAGGGACGCGCGCCTGCTGCAAAGATTGTCAGAAGGGCGCTTTTCCACGAAGAAGCAGCGCCGAGCATGCTCGGATCGGGCGCATGGAAATGGCCGCAGCCAGGGGTGTGGACATGATTCTGCGTGCAGTCGTCCGCAACAAACGCATTCCCGGCTGCCGCGAAGGCCGCGACAGGCGCGGCGCGCCAGCTATTTAGAAGGGCGGTACCCTTCGTATAGACCAGAGCCGCGCCGAGAACCGCTATTCCAGCATAGCTCACGATCTCAACCGTGTTCGCGGCCATGGTCATCCGCATGGCTGCCGCCCGGAAGATGATGGCGCTAATCCCGACGATGGCAACCGCACTCAACCCTTGTAGCAGCGCCGCGCCAAGGGCGATCAGAAGACCGCGCCGCAAAGCACGCTCATTGGCCAGCATGTAAGACGCAATCACCGCTTTGCCGTGACCAGGGCCCGCGGCGTGGAAGACTCCATAGCCAAGACTTAAGGCCACGAGCCCCCACGGCACGGCAGCATTCTGCTTGGCGGCGCGGATGGCTCCGCTAAGGAGGCGATAGAAACTCGATTCCTGGGCAAGAAGCCAGCCGCTTAGCCCCTGCGCACTGGCCGCGCCCTCATTGACGCCCACCGCAAAGGGATGATGGGCGCTCTGCCCCAGGCAGTCGCCAGGCAGCAGAATGACAAGGCTGAGCAAGGCCAGGGGCGCCAAGAGCCCGATCCCAGCTGGGAGGAGCCGCGCCCGCGACCCCGCGAAGGATACGATGCAAAGGTTCAACGAGGCCTCACGGACATGCGACAATAATCCGGCTCGCGAGTTTGACCCCAAAATCATAGCCTGGCGACAAACCGCTGAAGAAGGACTCCGAGAGTTTTTTGGTGTCCTCTGCCGCCAAGGGATGAGATCCGAGCACATTGATCGAACATCCTTTTGGAGCGCCCTCCATGCTGACCGGATTATCCTTTTCCATCTCGAAAGCCACGAAATAGGTTGGATCATACACTTGGAAAGAAAAAGCCTTGGCTGCGTTCGCCGGGGTTTTTAGCGGAAGCGTGAAACGCAGAACCACCAGCTTGTCCTGCCGCTGTTCGAGCGAATAGTCGGTCGGAGCACCAAATTCGAGCTTCTGATTTGCCGCCTTGGCGTAAGTGAAAAAGTCGAATTCGGCGAGGGACTCGATATTTGTCTTGGCGAGCGGTGCAAGCTCCTCCTTCGTAAGAAGCTGGCCTTCCTTCCCCTGCCCTTCCGTCACGAAAGCCGAATACATTTCATCGAAGGTCCAGGCGTGGCGTATCGCCTCGATCTCGCCTTTCGCGTCGAAGACGACCTGTGCCCGCGCTGTCACCCATACATGCGGATGAGCCGCCGCGGCTTGTGCCAAAAGGACCATGAAAGCGGCTAGCAAACCCCTCGAACAGAAACACCTACCCATTAAGAGCCCTTCGGCACGAACCGGCGCTCTTTTTGAGCGCGCAAGTCTGGCTGAAGAAAGGCGGCGAACCGCCCCCGTTCCCGCCAGGGCCGCGCGACCTCGAAATTTCCGCCGCTCGTCGCCTCCAAATTGTTTTGAGGTTGATCGGAGGCCGCGGATAGGGCATAGGTCTCATTTTCCTGACCGGCTGGATGGCCGGTTGTTTTTTTGGATGGTCCGATGAAAGTCCGCAACTCCTTGAAATCCCTGCGCACGCGGCACCGCGACAACCAGCTGGTGCGCCGCAAGGGACGAGTATATATCATTAACAAGACACAAAAGCGCTACAAGGCAAGGCAAGGCTGAGGCTCGCTTCAAAGGCGTGAGCCGAGCGGGTCTGGTAAGGGCGATGCGGGGCTATTTCCTCTGGGTGCTGAGCTTGGCCGGCGGGGTTTTCCTTGGCGGCATGGCCCTCGCCCAAGCGCCGGCTCAAGACAGCCGGCCGGATGAATACCCCGGCAATGATCTCCCTTTCCCTTCGCAGCCGCAGCCTTTTTCCCGGTTCGATCTCGATAAGCTCTGGGCAGTTCCTGGAAGCAACAACGCCGAAGACGATTCGGGTAAGAACGGGCGCGATGCCGCAAACCCGGCTACCCCACCCGATGCGACGCCCCATCCGCCTTCTGGCGGAACAACACAAAGATCGCGCAGCGTCCAGGCCGAGCAGCTCAAGAAAGCCTTGGCACCGAAGCCAACGCCGGAAGCCGCGCGCAAGGAAATGGTCGATGCGCTCTTCGAGCGTTTGCAAAAGGCCAGCGATTCCGAGGATGCCCAACACATTGCCGAAGCCATAGAACGCCTTTGGCTGCAATCTTATTCCGACACTGCAAGTCTCCTGATGCAGCGGGCCATGGCTTCAATGGAGGCTGGCCAATATCCGCTGGCGCTCTCCCTTTTGGATAAGCTTGTCGTGCTGCAACCCGATTGGGCCGAAGCCTGGAATCAGCGGGCAACCACACGGTTTCTGACTGGGGACTCGGATGGAGCGATGGCCGACATCGACCGCGTCATGAAATTGGAACCGCGCCACTTCGGCGCGCTTTCCGGCATGGGAATGATCTTGCAGCAGACCGGCTTCGACAAGGCCGCCTTGGAGATCTTCAACAAGGTCCTCCAGCTTTATCCGTTTGAGCCAGACATAAGAAAACTCGCCGACAAACTGACGCTCGAACTCGAAGGGCAAGACATCTAGGAGGCCTCGCGGAGGCGTTAAACGCCGCAAACTTGCCGCAAAAGAACCGCGGGCATCTTCAGAGCATGATCCAACCGGGAATATGGGATCGAGCGAGATAGACGCGGTTCGGCGTAGTCTACATGCTTGTAATCCAGCTTTCCCCTGCGAGATCGCGATGCGCCTTGTCGAGTTCATCGGTGTAGCGGCGCAAAACATGCGCCTCGGTCAATAGACCCACGACGTGGCGCTCCTTTTCATTGTTAACGACGGCGAGCGCCTCGGTTTCTGTTTGCTCAAAGATTTGCATGGCAAGTTTGATGTTCATCTCCGGCAAGAGATAAATGTTGGGCGAGCGCGCAAGCTGGCCAAGATCGGTCGCGCTCATATCGCCCGCCACGGCAAGATGCACGTCGGGAACGAAGACGACGCCCGCATACTCACCCGCCGGGCGGGTCAGGGCAACCCACTGGTTGGTGGACCGCGCCGGGAACTCCCTTATGAAGTCTTTGATCGTCATATCGAGCGGCGCCGTTGGAAAATCAGACCGCATGAGGCGGCCGACTATCAGATCGCGCATCCAGCCGACGTCTTGGGCGCTGCGAATGGATTCGCCCCGCAAATGCAGGCGCCAAGTCGCAAAGGAGTAGCCGAAGGTCCGCCGCACGATGATCGACACGATGCTCGCGACGGCCAGCATCACGAGGCCTAGGGGAAAACTGCCGGTCGTTTCCAAAGCAAGAAAGCTCATCGCCATCGGCGCACCGATGACCGCGACGGCAAGCGCCGCCATTCCAACAAGGGTGCAGACGTAAACGTCGGGCGGGAGGGACGGATCGAGATATTCGAGCCCAAAAAAATAGGCGCGGCCAAGCATGCCCCCCATGAACAAAGAGGCAAAGAAGAGACCGCCACGAAAGCCGGTTCCAAGCGATACCACCGATGCGGTGGCTTTCAATAGCAGGGTAATCAATATGACGTCCGAAGGACGGGCCTGTGGCCCGAAAAGTTCAAAGAGGCCGCCGTGGCCAGAAGCCATCACTTGCGGCGTCACCAGTGCAAGAAGCCCAACGATGAGACCTCCGAGTGCGGGTTGAACGGCGCGTGGCAGCATGAAGCGTGTGCAGATTCTCTCGACCAGGTTTACGGCCCGCATAATGCGGACTCCGAAGAGAGCGCAAATGATCCCGAGCAGCAGCAGGAAACCCATGTCAGTTGGAGAAAGCGTCGCGTTCAGCACCATTTGGCTCATGAAGTCGCCGCTTGCGCCAAACCCCTTCGCGACGAGAACGCCGCAAACTGCTGCCGCGCCGATGGGAGCGAGGACGAATGGCGTATAGCTCCCCAATATCAGTTCGAACGCATAGAAGGCGCCGGTCAGGGGCGCGCCAAATGCGGCGCCGATAGCACCCGCCGACCCGCAGGCGACAAGTGTGCGCATATCGACCCTCCGCAGCCGAAAGGACGTCCCGAGCCAAGAGGCAACCCCCGAACCCATCTGCGTATAGGCGGCCTCCAGTCCAACCGACGCACCAAAGCCATTCGAGATTACCGTTTGTGCCGCGATGAGCAGGCTGTCCCTAAGGGACATCCGGCCGCCTTGCAGCGCATTGGCCTCAATGGGATCGACTGGGCGGCGGGGGACCCACTTTCGAACATAAATTCCGGACACGCCGAGTATGACCCCACCCGCCAATGGAGCTAGCGCCTCGGCGGGCACGTCAAGTGCAAGGAGCTTGCTCAAATGCGCATGCCCGAAAAGCAAGCAGTGCAGTAAGTCCGCCGAACCAAGGAGCACGGCAACGGAAAGTCCCGCAAGGCCGCCGATAGCAGCCGCAAGGCCAATGAATCCCGCCTCGTTGCGCCGGACCAGTACGCGCAAACGGGAAGGAATCAAAAGCAGGAGACGATATCTGGACTTCGTGTGCTCAGCGTAGGCCATTGTCACTTTAACCGGCCGCAGTCGATTAATGCTTTCGTCCTTCATCTTCGAGGCATTTGCCGGCGCCCCATCTCGAATGAACGAATGAATTAGCTCGATACGAACAGGATCGAATGTTGTGAGTTCTCTAGCACGGCAAGAGCAGCCTTACCAAAAAACAGCGTCTCACCAGCAGGACGGCTCACGCCCATCACAATAAGGTCGTAACTTCCAAGGCGCGCTTGCCGCAAGATCGCATCCTCGGGCGCGATGTCGAGACGCAAGGTCGTTCGGATCGGCGTGGCGTCACGGTCCGCCAATTCCACGATGTCCTTTAAGACAGCCTCTTCGTGACGCCGGCTTGCCGTCGCACGTTTGAGACCACGATGTGCGGCGCCAAGCCCAGCCGTGCCAAGAACATAAAGGGCCGTCATCTTTCCGTTGCTTCCTCGTGCCAAAGCGAGCGCGACCTCGGCTGCCCGTCGTGAAACGTCGTTGCCCCTGACTGGAGCCAAGATCTTCAAGCCGTTCTGCGGAGGGTGCTCGGTGTGCGCGCCCCGGGCCACAACGACAGCGAGCGGGCCCTCGAAGTTGGCGGCGATGCGCGAGATCTCCTCATCGAATTCGCCGTGGGGCGCCATGGTTTGTGCAATGCCGACGACAAGCAGGCTATAGCCCTTCCGTGCCTCCTTCGCCACGGCGACGTCGGACGGAAGAACCTTGGCTCGCAAAGACCTGTTCAAATTCATTGGCCCCGCTTCTTCTGGGTCAGTTTCGAGAACCGGCGCCCTGGCGCCTCTCTCCGATGGCTTGCTCTCCTTAGACGTCTCACTGCCTTCCAAGCGTAGCACAGTGGTCGGGATCCCGCGCGATCGTGCGAGCAAGCGAGCAAGATGCAAGGCCAGCGTAGCATTCGCGCTATCATCCACGGCAATGAGCAGGCGTTCCAGTCTGGTCACGAATCCCTTCGCGTCAAACGCTTCGCGGTCAAGACGAACCCGCTCCTCTTCTCGAAGAGGAAGCCGTGAAAGTGCCCATCGCAGCGTAGGGGGCATTGCCATGGTGGTAACGATGGCCATAGCAACGATCATCGTAAAAAGATCCTGGCTAAGCGCGCCCATCGAGAGACCAATCGAGGCAACGATCACCTCGGTCGAGCCGCGAGCGTTCATCCCGCAACCAAGCGCCAGCGATTCCCGCCTCGTCAGGCCGCCCAGAGCGCCGCCAACAAAGGCTCCAGAGAACTTTCCGATGCTTGCAATCAAGATCAGGCCGAGGGTCAAAAACATCAGATCCGGGTCTTTCAGGATTGTCAGATCCGCATTCAAGCCGGCCAGCGAGAAAAAGACGGGCATGAAAAGAGCAACGACCAGTCCGCGCAGCTGCTCATTGATGCGCCGCGTCAGAATCGGTGACTCGCCGATCAGGATCCCGGCCACGAAGGCTCCGAGAACTGTGTGGACGCCGATAAAGTAAGTGATGAGCGCCATTGCCGCCATTATGACGAGAATGGCGGTCAAGACGGGCGCTTCGCTGATGAAGTTGTCATTCGTCCAGCGGATGAAGCTGAACACGATACGGCGGCCGAGGGTGAAGCTCAGGAGGAGGAACAGTCCGGTTCCAAGGACACTTTGCCCCACAGCGACCGAGTCGACGCGGCCGTGCGCCGCGAGGCTGAGGGTGAGCGCGACAATGATCCAGCCGACCGTATCGTCGATGATAGCCGAGGCAAGAAGGGCAATTCCGACATTACGGCGCAAAAAATTCATCTCTCGCACGACCATCGCGACGACCTTCACGGACGCAATCGACAGCGCCGTTCCGAGAAACAGAGCGGTAACAAGACGCTCCTCCGGCCTCGGCAACATCTGCACGGGCAGGAATTCACCGAGAGCGAAGCCGCTTGCGAACGGAAGGATAATCCCTGCGGCCGACGCACTCACGGCGGCGCGGCCCGCTTTTTTCACCAGCTTGAGATCGGTCTCCATTCCAGTCAGCAGGAGAAGCATCAGGATGCCGAGCTGCGACACGGCATCGATCATGCTCTTCTGTTCGCGTCCGCCAGCAAAGATCACGTGTTGCGCCGCCGGCCAAATCGCGCCGAGCACCGAGGGCCCAAGGAGGATGCCGGTGAGCAGCTGCCCGATAACCGCCGACTGCCCGATCCGCTGCATGGCCTCACCGAGAAGACGCCCCGCCAGGAGCAGCAGGAGGATCTGAGCGAGGAACAGCACTTCCGATGGAGGGGCCTGAGCGCCGTCTTCGGCCGCGAAGGCAGCTAAACCCGTGCTGAGAAAAACAATGAACGCCGCGAGGGCAAGGCCTCGTCCGCAGGCATGAATGCCGTTGAGGATTCTGGCGACCATGGTGCAACATCCGAGGACGCTACCGCCGCCGCGGAACATTTGCCGTGAGACCGCCAAAGTGACGATCCCACCCGCTCGGCGTTTTCAAAGGCGCAACTGGAGACACCTTTATTTTTCATTTTACTATGAAATCTGTCCTGCCTCCGAACATTTGCACGCAACATTTAAGCCCGACCAAGCTGACCTGCGCCTTCTCGGCGAGTGGCCTAACGCGAAAAATAGCGCTCCCAGAGTGGTGTTGCGTAGGCGGCACCCTGCCGCTATAAGCCGCGTGGCGTCCCTTCCGGCACCCCTGGAGGCTCGGGCGTCTATCTTTGAACCAGATCTTAAGGACATCCAAATGGCCGCGACGAGAACTCTCACGGCCACGGCGCGCAAGGGGACAGGCAAGGGGGCCGCCCGCAGCGTTCGCCGTGAAGGCCGTATTCCGGGCGTGATCTATGGCGGCGGCGACGCCGCCGAGCCGATCGCGCTTGAATTCCGCGAATTGAATAAGTTGATCTACGCAGGACATTTCCTGACAACGATCTTCGAACTCGACATCGAGGGCATCAAGCAGCGCGTCATCCCACGCGATTACCAGCTCGATCCCGTCAAGGACCAGCCGCTTCACGTCGATTTTCTGCGCCTCAAGGCAGGAGCGAGCCTGCGTGTCCAGGTGCCCGTGCATTTCATCAATCAGGAAATCTGTCCCGGCATAAAGCGGGGAGGCAGCCTGAACATTGTGCGTCACGCGATTGAAATGCGGGTTCCGGCAGATGCCATTCCCGAGTCGGTCGTCGCCGATCTCGCGTCCCTGCAGATCAATGATTCAGTGCATATCACCGACATTCCTTTGCCAGACCGGTGCAAGCCAACCCAGCGCGAACGTGATTTCACAATCGCGACGATTTCGCCGCCGCTTGTTGCTGCGGAAGAGCCAGCCGCCGCGGCTTCAGCAGCGGCCACTGCTGCAGCGCCGGAAGCGAAAGGCGGGAAGGCTGGTGCCGCGCCTGCTGCAGCCCCCGCAGCGGCCCCAGCCAAGGCTGCGCCGAAGGCCAAGAAATAGCCGATGCGTTTGCGCGCGGCCCTCCGCGCGCAAACCGGCAGAGCTTCCGGGCGGCCGTGATGCTTCTCTTCGTCGGCCTCGGCAATATGGGCAAGGCTTTCGCCGGTCATCGCCACAATGCCGGCTTCATGGCCCTTGATGCCATCGCGCGGACGCATAATGCACCGGCCTTCCGTTCGCGCTTCCAGGGCCTCGTCAGCGAGATCTCGCTCGAAGGCGAGCGTGTCATCCTTCTCAAGCCGCAAACCTACATGAATGAATCCGGCCGCTCTACCGGCGAGGCGGCGCGCTACTTCAAGATCGATCCCTCCCACATCGTTGTGTTTCACGACGAACTCGATCTGCTACCTGGAAAGGTGAGGGTCAAAACCGGGGGCGGCAACGCAGGCCATAACGGCCTTAGATCCTTGACCGAACATCTTGGAAATGACTATCGCCGCGTGCGGATCGGCATCGGCCATCCGGGCAATAAGGCGCTCGTGCATCATTACGTTCTCAGCGATTTCGCCAAGACGGACACGCTTTGGGTCGAGGCTTTATGCCAGGCGATCGCGGCCAATGCCGGGCTATTGGTGAAAGGTGCGGATGAGGACTTCCAAAACAAGATTCATCAAGCAGTGGAAGCCGCGCGCTCCGGCAAGGCCTCGCCCGTTTAGTCTAGCCGCTCGTCACGCTCGCATCGGATTCACCCGGCATGACCTTTAGCGAGGTGATGCGATTGCGCGTCTTGCGCAGCACTTCGAAGCGGAAGTTGTGAAATGTGAATACTTGGCCCGATTCGGGGATGGCCCGCGCCTCGTTGATGACGAGGCCCGCGATCGTGGTGGCTTCCTCATCCGGCAGATCCCAGCCCATGGCGCGGTTGAGATCGCGGATCGGCACCGAGCCGTCGACGATCGCGGAACCATCCGCCAGCATCCGCACACCTTGCACGATAACATCGTGCTCGTCGGCAATGTCACCGACGATTTCTTCGATGATATCCTCGAGCGTGACAAGACCCATGACAACGCCATACTCATCGACCACCAGCGCGAAATGGGTCTTCCGCTTCAAAAACGCCTGGAGTTGAGCCTGGACCGGTGTCGTTTCTGGCACGAACCAAGGTTCGAGCGCAATGGATTGAACGTTGAGCTTGCCGGCATCGCCGCCCGCCGCATCGAGCGCGCCCAAGAGATCCCTCACATGCAGGACGCCGATGATATTTTCCGGCTCGCCGTGCCACAGCGGCAGCCGCGAATAAGGCGCGGCGATCGCCTCGCGGACCAATTCTTGCGGTGGTAAGTCGGCATTGAGGGCAAGCATCTTGGTGCGATGGACCATGACGTCCGATACTTCGAGATCGCGAAGTTCAAGCAAGCCGCCGAACATGTCACGGACGGAGCGCGCCACACCTCCTTCCCGATGCAGAAGGTCGACCGCACTTTTCAGCTCCTCATGCCCAGACAAAATCGAATGCCGGCGCCGGATATCAATGCCAGCGAATCTCAAAAAGCCCCGCACAAGAGCTTCGACTCCGAAGAGGACAGGCCCGAACACAGCGACGAAAAAGGAAATGACTCGGGCGACCAGAAGCGACGTGCGATCCGGATAATTGATCGCCACTGTTTTCGGGAGCACTTCTGCGAAAACGAACAGAACAACGGTCATGAGACCTGTCGCATAGATCGCCCCGCGATCGCCCGCAAGAGCAACAAGAACGCTCGTCGCAAAGGCCGATGCGCCAATGTTGACGAGCGTGTTGCCGAGAAGAGTCGAGCCGATCAGCCGTTCGCGGCTCGCCAAAAGCCGGTTGACGCGCGCTGCGCGCTGGTCACCATTTTTCTCGAGTCCATACATCCGGGCCCGCGAAGCGGCGGTGAGTGCCGTCTCCGAAGCGGCAAAAAACGCCGACAAGGCGACACATAAGAGGATGGTTGCGACCGCGAGCCAAACATCGGCCGATGAAAGCTCGGCACCCGCGCCGTGCATGATATTAGAGCCCTATACTCAGTTCGTCTCGAAGGAAGCTCAGGATCTCGCTGGCTTCGATCTTGTTTTCTATGAAGCAATCGCCAATCGCTCGCGCGAGGATAAAGGTGAGGGCGCCATGCTTGACCTTTTTATCTTGATACATGGCCTCGAGAATCTCTTCGGCGGCGACGTTGAGCCCCGGGACATCGGTCAGCCGCACCGGCAGGCCCACCTCGCGCAAATGAGCTTCGACCCGCGCCTGATCCTTGCCATCGCAAAGCCCGCGGCGGACGGAAAAACGGAAAGCGCAAGCCATTCCGATCGCGACTGCCTCCCCATGAACCAACCTCGTTCCATCGTAAGAAGTGATACGTTCGAGGGCGTGACCAAAGGTATGGCCAAGATTGAGAAGCGCGCGTTCTCCCTCCTCAAACTCATCGCGTGCAACAATCGCCGCTTTTGCGCGGCAGCTTTTCGCAATCGCATCAACGCGCTCGCCGCCGCCCGCGAAAACTCCACACCAGCATTTTTCGAGCCAAGCAAAAAATGCCGCATCGCCGAGTAGCCCATATTTGACAACTTCGGCATAACCGGCGCGGAACTCCCGCGGCGGCAAAGTGTCAAGTGTATCCGTATCCGCAAGGACGAGCGAAGGCTGATGGAAGGCGCCGACTAAATTCTTCCCGTGCAGGGAGTTAATGCCGGTCTTGCCGCCAACCGACGAATCGACTTGCGCCAGCAGCGTCGTCGGCAGCTGAATGAAGCGCATGCCCCGCCGGAGCGTCGCCGCCGCGAAACCGGCGAGATCCCCGACGACGCCACCGCCAAGCGCGATGATGAGGTCGCCGCGCTCGAGTTTCGCGCCGAGCAACGCATCGCAGACGCGCGCATATTCCGCGAAGGATTTCGACCCTTCCCCCGGAGCCACCACCACGGTCGAATGCCGGATAGAACCTTCATCGAGAGCATGTTCGAGTGCCGCCAAATGCAGTTTCGCGACATTTTCATCGGTGACGATTGCGCAGGCCGCCTTCGGGACAAGCTGGCGAATATGGTTTGCCGCTTGCGCAATCAACCCCCGCCCGATCAAAATCTGATAGCGCCGCGCGCCAAGCTCCACCTCGACGCGCGCCTGATGTGAGTCGCCTCGAAGAGGACGGCCCGCTTGGCCATGCCTATGCGAAACCTCGGCCGCAGTCTCTCTGGGGCGAGTGGGTAGCGGCGGGTCGGGCGAAAACCGCAAGAAAAACTCAAGTCTGTCGATCATCTCCTCCACCGCGAGCTCCTGAGGCCCGTCGCGTGAGATGACGGTGATGTCGGCCCTCGCATAGACCGGATAGCGCTGTTCAAGAAGCGTCCGAAGGGTCCTCTCGGGATCGCCGCCCAGCAGCAGCGGACGATGGGAGCGTTTGCGCACGCGGCGCCAGAGAACTTCGAGATCGGCCTTAAGCCAAATCGATATGCCGGATGCGGCAATCCTTGCCCTTGTCTCTTCGTTCATGAAGGCGCCACCGCCGGTTGCAAGCACGCGCGGCCCCGTGCCCAAGAGACGGGCCATGACCCGGCGTTCCCCATCACGGAAATAGGCCTCGCCGTGCTGCGCAAAAATTTCCGTGATGGACATGCCGGCCGCGGCCTCGATCTCGGCATCAGCATCGACGAATTCGAGGCCGAGCTGCTGTGCGAGCCGGCGGCCGCTGGAGGTCTTGCCCGAACCCATGAGGCCAATCAGAACAATCGAGCGCTCCCCAAGCGCTTGCACGAGCTGAGCGGCGCGCCGGTCCGGCTCGCCCTCCCTCTCTTCCTCCACCCCGGACGTGATGACACTACTCATTTTTTAAGTCTAGCACGCCAGGCGGCAAGATTTAAACGGGACATTACGGCTTGCGCCTCCGGCGCCCACGAATCGCCTCGGCCTCGGTTGGACCGCGGTAAACCTTGGAAAGACAGGGAAATCGCAGCACATTGCGTTCAAAGGATCATTTGGAACTTATAAGGATGCCGTTTTCCGGAAGCAACGCTTGAAACACATCGGTGACGGAGCCGGGCGGCTTATTTTATGAGCATGATTTTCGTGTCGCCCCGCCGCTGCAACAAATTGAGCGTGACGTCGCTGCCGTGCCGGTCAAACTTAAGGTCGATCCGCGAACCGCCAAGACTCAAGTTGTGTAAGGTCACACGATCCAGAAAGGAAGGCATGACAGGATCCCGAAAAGACATGGCATTGGCCTCATACCGCAGCTCCATGCCGAGGCAAGCCTCAAGGAAGGCGAAAGGCGCGGCTGAGGCCCAGGCTTGCGGCGCACAAGCAACGGGATAGGCGGTCGGACCGCGGTGCGGCTTGCGGGTGAAACCGCAAAACAATTCCGGCAAGCGCCGCAGCTCCTGATAGGCCGCGGCTTCGAACATCGCGGAAAACACCTGAGCTGCCCGCGTGACAAGTCCGTATCTCGCAAAACCAAGCGCGATCATCGCATTGTCGTGCGGCCAGATCGAGCCATTGTGATAGGAAATCGGATTGAATCGTGCCTCGCCGCTCGCGACCGTCCGAATCCCCCAACCGTTGAAGGAATCCGGGCTAAGCAATGTCTCGGCGACACGCGCCGCACGCCCCGACGAGGCGATCCCGGTAAAGAGCGCATGGCCCGCGTTCGACGTCCGGACGCGGCATGGATTCTTATCACCGTCGAGCGCCAACGCGAAGGTGCCGAGATCTTCGCACCAAAAAACCGACTCGAAATTCTTTCGCAGATTGAGCGCCTCGCTGCGCAGCTTCATCTCGAAATCAGGTTCCCCCATGCGCTCGGCGAGCTTTGCGGCATGCATCTTCGCGGCAAACACATAGCCCTGCACTTCGCAAAGCGCGATAGGTCCAGTTGCCAGCGCGCCATCAGCGTGAAAGATCGAGTCGTAGGAGTCTTTCCAGCCCTGGTTGGCTAGGCCGGCTTCGGTCTGACGGGCATATTCGACAAAACCATCGCCATCCATATCGCCAAATGTGTCGATCCATTCCAGCGCCGCCTTGATGTTCGGCCAAATCGCCGCGATGGTTCCGATGTCGCCGGTTCGCTCGAAATACATGCCCGCCAGCATGACAAAGAGCGGCGTCGCATCGACGGTGCCGTAATAAAGTCTGAACGGCACTTCGCCGAGACGTGCCATTTCACCATTGCGGGTCTCATGCAGAATCTTGCCAGGCTGCGCATCGGAAGAAGGATCGAAGCTTGTTGCCTGAGTCTCCGCGAGAAACCCCAGAACCCCCTTAGCGACGGACGGATCGAGCCATAAAAGCAGCATGGCAGTGATGATCCCGTCCCGGCCGAACGCCGTGCTGTACCAAGGGATTCCCGCATAGGGGTAAATCCCGTGGCGGGTCTTGGTCATCAACATATAAAGATCGGCGGTCGCCCGCCGGCAAACTTCGTTGAAGAGCTCATTCGAACTTTCGACCGTCGCGATGCCGGCAGCCTTGTTCCGGATTACCCGCCGGCGCGCCCTGAATGCATGTCCAAAAGGCTGCTGCTTCGGCGCGTTTTGATCCTCACAAAGGACCGACACAAAGAGGGATTGGCAGCCATGCGGCGGAAGCTCGAATTCGAATGTCGCGCGACTTATCTCAAGACGGGATGGCCGCGGCGAAAACCGCAATTCTGTCTTGCGCTTTAAATTGTCGAGGCCCTTATAATGATATTCAACGCTGTCTTCAGTCAGCAACGCCGTGCAGGTGCCGCGCCGTTCGCGCGAGGTTCCACGAACCTCGAAAAGATCGTGAAAATCGGCGCCAAATCCAATCTCGACGCGGAAACGCCTCGTGCTGTCGGCATAATTGCGAAAACCGATCCTCTCGTAACACACAGCCTGCCAAAGGAATTTGGTTCGTTCGATCGCAATCGTGTCGCGCGGCAGCGAAATAATCCCCTCTTCGTGCACATCGGGATTGGTAAGAGTGACCGAGAGTGCGGCATTATCGTCCTGAACGACCGCGCTCAACAACAATGGCCGCTTGCCCTCGAAACGGAAATCGTACCAGGACAAAAAGCGCGTGTCGTTGAAATAAAGTCCCTCGGGCCCCCTCCCGATGACACCGATGTCGCCATATTCATCCAGGACCGCGAAGGCGTCGCCGTGTTTCAGATTGCGCAACCGCCGCTGAACAAGGGATCCTTCGATTTCGATGTAATGCTGCGGCAGCTCGATCTTTACGTTCATAACGTTTCGTTCGTTGCGAGAGCCGGACCGTAAGTGTCAAAGGCAGCGACCTGCTCACGTGCCCGCGGTCACACCGCGTGTGGCAGTCGATCCAAGGCGCTGTGAGTATCGCGTTAATCCGTTGGATTCAAGGCCGGCAGGCCGGCGCCTTGCCCCGCCACCTCTTCCCAGGCCGGCAAGACCTCGGTCACTGCGAGCGTTGCTGCGGGAAGTTCCCTAAGCTTCGCCGAGATGGAGGCACGCGCCAAAAGCGCGCGATAGGCCGCGATATAGGCCACCGCCATCCTCTCCACCGTAAAGCGCCGTTCAAACTCGGCGCGAACCTTGCGCCGGTCCATAGTGGCGGCCTCCCGCGCGGCTTGCGCCGCGGCATCGATGGATTCGATGATCCGGCCGTTGACGCCGTCGGTAATGACTTCCGGCACGGAGCCATTCGACCAAGCGATTATGGGGGTTCCCGCCGACATTGCCTCGATCATGACGAGGCCGAATGGCTCTGGCCAGTCGATTGGAAACAGAAGCGCCCGCGCATTGCCAAGAAACGCGCATTTCTTATTGTCATCAATTTCCCCAATGAACTCAATGAGCGGATGGTCGAGAAGCGGTTCGATTTCCGTCTCGAAATACGTCAGGTCGACGGCGTCCACCTTTGCCGCGATCTTCAAGGGCAGGCCAGCGCGCTTGGCGATTTCTATCGCGCGGTCTGGACGCTTCTCGGGGGAGATGCGCCCGAGAAATGCCAAATATTCGCCGCCATCCGGGCTGAAGGAATAGATCCTCTGTGGCAACCCGTGAGGGATCGTGGCGAGCCAATTGGCACAAACCGGCATCGGGCGGCGTTGGGCGTCAGAAATAGAAACGAGCGGCATCTCCGGATAAGCCTCATAGAGCGGCCGAAAATCGGGCCCGTCGAGGCGCCCGTGCAGGGTCACAACGCATTTATGGGCAAGATCTTCGAACAAGGCTTGCGGCAGAAGGTCCACGTGAAAATGGATGATGTCGAAATCATCGGCGCGCCGTCTGACTTGCCGCAGCATGGCAAGGGTGCTGCCCAGATGATCTCGCACCCCGGCAAGTCTTAGGCTTTGCGGGGCGCTTACGACATGTTCCGCCTCCGTCACTGACTCGGCGGCGGCGAACAAAGTCACCCGGTGCCCTTGCCTCACAAGCTCTTCCGTCAGCCACGATACGACGCGCTCCGTTCCTCCATAGAGCTTGGGTGGCACCGCTTCCGCGAGAGGTGCGACAAGCGCTATGCGCATGGGGAAGTCCCCTTTAAATTTCGGCGCGTTCATACGATGCGGCCTCCTGATTTCATGTCCTCTAAGTCTTGGCCGGATAATGTGTTTCCGTGAGTTAAAGTTCCGAAGGCGCCAATCCCTGAATTGAGCGCGGCCGCGCGCCATTCGACGGGAATCGACGACGATTATTGAAAAAGCACTTACCTCCCGCATCGTCTCTCAATGCGTTGGATTTACTTGAATTTCGCCAGAGAAAAGTAGCGTGTTAAATTTGTAACACTAACCAGAATAGTGTATCTGGACGCCAGAAATTGCTCCGCTTTCCTAGCTTCGATCATTGTTTTCGGTTAGCAGTCGGGAGCGATCTTGCAGGGGAAATCTATGTTGGGCTCGCGGATTGGGTTGATCTCTTTGGCCGCCCTCGCAGCGCTGGAGGTTGGCGGCTGCAGCTTCTTTTCCGGCTTTCCCCGCTCCGGCCCCTCGTCCGAGGCGATCGCGAGTGGACAATCCCCGACCGTTCCCTATCAGCTGATCAAGCTAGCGCCCGAAACCATCGATATTCTCGCCGCGCATGAGCCAAAGGGCCTGGCCGGTGCCTTTACTGACCATCGCCCTCCATCGAAAATTCTGTTCGGAATCGGCGACGTCGTGTCGATCACCGTCTTCGAAGCAGCGGCGGGCGGATTGTTCATTCCCCTCGAAGCTGGCGTGCGTCCCGGCAATTACGTGACGCTTCCTGATCAGATCGTCGACAACAACGGGAATATCACGGTTCCTTACGCCGGGCTGGTTAAAGCCGCCGGTCGCGACAACGTCCAAGTTCAAAACGATATCGTCGAGAGAATCAAAAACCGGGCGATCGAACCCCAAGTCGTCGTGTCCCTGTCGCAACAGCGGACTTCGCTGATCAGCGTTGTCGGCTCGGTGAATACCCCGCTACGCTTCGCGGTCCCCATGACGGGCGCTCAAGACCGCGTCCTCGACGCCATCACCCGCGCGGGCGGAATTTCCGGACCTGGCTATGCGACCTGGGTCATGCTTGAGCGGGGCGGCCGACGCGCCACCGTTCCCTTCGAAAATCTCGTGATGAACGCGAGCAATAATATCTATATTTTGCCGGGTGATCGGATCTATGTGTATCAGGAGCAGCAGAAATTCATCGCTTTTGGTGCCACCGGCATCAACACTGCGGGCTTCAGTCAAACCGAGATCAACTTTGACGCGTGGCGAATTAACCTCGCCGAAGCCGTAGCGAAGGCCGGCGGCTTGGGCGACATTCAGGCCGATCCAGGCGCGGTCTTCCTTTACCGTCTGGAGCCACGCGAAGTCGCGCAACTGCTCGGCGCTGACATGAAGCGATTCGATGGGCCTCTCGTTCCTGTCGTGTTTTGGATCGACTTTGCCGATCCGGGCGGTTATTTCCTAGCCACCCGGCTGCAGGTGCGCAATGACGACATCATCTTCGCGGCCAATGCTCACTCCTACGAGGCCAGCAAGGTGCTAGCCTTCGTCGACCAGGTGATGGCGACGGCCACCGCCACCCAAGCCGCTATACAGGGTGTGCCAATCACGACCGCAGCCGTTCATTACCACACGTTGCCTGGCGCGACTGTTACGACAACAACCACAGCCCCTTAATCGCGCCGTCGCCGGCGTAATCACACCGATGCGGTTTTTCGGCAGTTCCGAACAAAAGCGCAAGATACTCGTCTACGGAATCAATTACGCTCCGGAGATGATTGGCGTTGGCCGGTTCACCGGCGAAATCGGCGCCTATTTAGCGAAGAATGGTTTTGATGTTTGCGTG